>JASKBU010000138.1:0-17394 GCA_033272285.1 Nitrososphaeraceae archaeon | reverse complement strand
CTTAGTAACGAAGAATCAAAAAGGGAAATTGTTAGCGGCTTTTTGGAACCTTTATCTCGCAAAATGGGTCCGACGATTAGAGCTTGGGTGAACTATCTTATGGAAAATAAATGGCTCGGAAAACCTTTGATGCTCAAAACTGACGAGGCAATGGAACATATCCTTGAAATTGAAAAATCCAGATATAGAGAGACAGAAGACATATTTGAGAAACATTATAAGTATAGATAGATGGAAAAATTGCTAAATGTGATTTATTTTGAGTTCATGGATTAAGGTATGTGAGATAAAGACACTAAATAGCGGTGACATGTTAGACTTTGATCACAATGATAAAAAAATTCTAATTACAAAAATAAAAAACAAAATCTATGCTACTGATAGGATATGCACACACGCATATGCCGATCTTTCTACCGGATTCTTGAATGAAGACGATAATACGGTTACCTGTCCGCTCCACATGTCTAGATTTAATCTAGAAAGCGGGGTACCTGAGAATTTACCGGCCGAAGAACCTCTCAAGACATATGGCACAGAGGTCAAAGACGGTTGGGTTTACATTCTAATTTGACAAAGATAATAAAAAGTTAGACCGTCTCATTGTCACGTTGTACTTTTTTCGGTCTAATGGAATAGATTAACAGTCCGATTATGATTGCCATTATGACGTAATTAATAGGAGGAGTTATAATCATTGAAATTGTTCCTATCTTTGGTACTGCATATACAACTTTTCCAACGTAATTCTCTGTAAATAGTGGGTAGTCTATTCCTGGGATGGAATAAGGGTTTGCATCTCCTTTTGTTCTAATGACTTCTTTTTGAAAAAAGTTGCCAATTTCAGCTATTCTGTGCACTATAACTTTTGGTTTTCCATCTTCCGTTTTAGCTTCAGGTGCTCTGAAAACTATAATGTCTCCGACTTTAAGATTGTTAAATGAAGTATCAAATGAATTATTCTTAATTATTACGATGTCGCCTATGTTTATTGTCGGAATCATACTACCACTAACTACTACATAAAAAGGATTAAAGGATCCAAATAATGTGTGAATAGAAAGTAGACCGCCTCCAATAATAATTGCAATTCCAATCAAACTATATATCGTATTTTTGTTCATTTTGGATATATCTTTGTAATCAATTACAATTGACCATTAAAACCTATTGATCGGAATCAGAATCATGACATTAAAAAATATAACTAGTAAAATTACTTTATTTGCTTATGGAAAAAAAGGAGAACAATCTGCTTGCACGAGAGGAGTCTATCAAGAACAAAGAAAGATGTCATGACTTACTCTTAGCGTCACAAAAAGTGCGCTACGTGGGTATAATAAATAATTTTGGAAGAACGATTGCCGGACAGTTACGCGCAGGCCTCGTACCATTACTTAATGTTGAACATGCAATAAATGAACATTTTATTGAGGCTACCCGTAATCGGTTACGCAAAGCATTTGATCCTGTCTTGGGCAACACGCTATACACTCTAACCGTAAATCAGAAGGTGATAACTTTGACTATTCCGATTCGATCGGGGGGATACTATTATGTCACATTGGATAATGACATTGCAAGCCAAGAATTAATAAAATTAGTAGATTTGCTAACTGAAAAAATTAATAGTTATTCTAGTTAACATCAAATTATTTAGCAAATGCCCTTAGTCTCTTTTTGAATTCTACGTCTCTTGCTATTGATGGATGAGATGGATCTGCCAATATAATTTCGTACCATATGTTTTTACCATCCTTATAAAGGAAATAAGAACCCAGAACTTCCAGATTAGGATACTTTTCGTTTACTCTTCGTTGTGCAACTAGCTTCATACTTTCTGCTTGCTTAATTCTAACTACACCTAGGTGCTTTGGCCTTCTACCAGATACGGGACGTTGCTTTCTCATTCCGCCTCTTCCAACTTTTGTGCGAATTACAATGATGCCCTGTTTTGCTTTGTACCCAAGTTTATGAGCTCTATCCAATCTACTAGGTTTGTCTACTCTATGTATGGTGGGTTCTTTTCTCCATGCCATAGCTCTACTCTTTAATTCCTCCGAGTTGGTCTTCCACATCTTCGTCCACATATCGGCCATGTACTGATGCATATTACAGATAACTCCAGACAAGACCTTAATATCTGTATTTTGTTGACTCGCCATACTACAAATAAAAAAGAGTAAAAATAAATCGTTTTTTGATGATTTAATACTTCATCTATTGGTCAGCAGCGTCTGGATTACCTTTTCTGCTATGACCGTGGAAGCAAGCTCCTGCGCTTCTTTTGTTTGAGCAGCAATATGAGGAGTGCAAATGATGTTTGGCAGTTGTAGTAACTCGGTGTTGGTTGGAGGTTCCACTTCGAAAACATCTAGTGCTGCTCCAGCGATTCTTTTCCCACTTAACGCAGTAAACAAAGATTGCTCATCTATTATTTCTCCTCTAGATGTGTTGATGAGATAGGCGGTCGGTTTCATGTACGACAGTGTCTCTACATTTATCAGATGTTTAGTTTCAGCAGTTAATGGTACATGACACGTGACAAAGTCTGAATTTTCAAGTAGCGTCTTTAAATCCGTTTTTATCATTCCTACTTCTCTAACATATTCTTGATTTATGGGAAAAATGTCGTAGCCTATCAAGTTCATACGGAGACATTTTGCTATTCTACCAACATTTCTTCCTATATTTCCCACTCCAATTATTCCCAAATATTTTCCTCGAAGCTCGCTACCAACGAGTTCTTTTTTTAACCATTTGCCTACCTTTATCCCATCGTTGGCCTTTGGAATATTTCTGCATAGTGATAACATATGGCCAATTACAAGTTCTGATACTGCATTCATTGCTGCCTCAGCAGCATTTAAAACCTTAATTCCTTTAGTATCCGCATAATTTGTATCAATATTATCCAATCCTACGCCTACTCTGGCAATGATTTTGACTTTTGGAGCAGCGTCAATTATGTCCTTTGTTATCTTGGTTCTGCTTCTAACTATTATTACATCGCAGTCTCTTACAGAATTTATTAATTCATCAGACTCAACATCGGGTTTGTAATCGACAACCAAACCCGCTTTTTTCAATATAGATATTCCTATTTCATCTATAGCATCGCAGATAATTATTCTGCCCTCAACCTGCATGAGATTATGCAAATTGTAGGTCTTATAATTTGGTTGCTAAATCAATGCAATTACCTGTAGCTAGAGTTAGAAATTATTTCGGCGATTACCGCATCAACATAGTACTTTTGCCTTCCTTGCAAGTCATTTATTTCCCATGCAAAATGACTACCGCCAGTATTAGTAGTATCCGTATGACCGATAATTTTGCCAATATCGTTTTGTTCCGGATTTGACTCATACACATTCCCGTCAGACTTTACATAAACATAGTGGGGAGGTTTGTCTAACCGGTCTTCTGATAAATTGTACGTGCTGATTACCCTTGCTATGGCCACATCTGGAGAAATTGGTAATCTCGACAACGAGGGTCGATTTTGAGAATCCTGGAGACCCAAAAAAACAACAAGTGTTACCAATATTCCAAAGGACATAGTAATTAAGAGTCTTTTATTCACCAACTAGTCGACCTCACTCTATACATTTATTGATTGATTGATCGATTGAATTAAACACGAAAACATCTCAATATCACATTCATTAATAAATCGATTATTATTTTGAACCAAGAATATTTTTCTTTGAAAGGGCATTGTCCAGCTCTTCTTTTGTCATCAGTCCTTTTTCAAGGATCAATTCTCTTATGCTCTTGTTGGTTGTCATAGATTCTTTGTATATCTCAGATGCTTTGAGGTATCCTATATGCGGATTGAGCAGAGTGACCAATATGGGACTTTTTTCTACAAACGAAGCTAGTTTCTGTTCATTTGCTTTCAATCCATCTATCATATTTGTTGCATAAACTCCCAGAAAGTTTTTTAACATATCAGTCGACTCCAACATGTCTTTTATCATTCCTGGTAACATTACATTTAATTCAAATTGACCTGACTGAGCAGCAAGAGCAACCGAAACATCGTTACCTACTATTATAAAACAAATCATGTTAAGACACTCCGACAGTGATGGATTTACTTTACCTGGCATTATAGACGAGCCAGCATGTACCGCAGGTATTGTAATTTCGGACAACCCTGCAATAGGGCCTGATGCCATTAATCTCAAATCATTTGACATTTTTATTAATTCAATTGCAATGTTCCTCAAAATAGAAGAACACATTGTGATGTCAAATTTACTTTGTAAGGAAAAGAAATAGTTCTGAGAAGGCCTTAAATTCAATCCAGATATTTGAGATAGGTATTTGATTACAATCCTACTGTAGCCTGGAGGTGCGTTAGCTCCGGTCCCGACCGCTGTTCCCCCAAGGCCAACATATTCTAAATCAGAACTTGTATCGCTAATTTTATCCAGACCTCTCTTAAGAGAAAAGGCATATTCACTAAATTCCTCACCAAGTGTAACAGGTATCGCATCCATTAGGTGAGTTCGGCCTATTTTAATGACGTCTTTGAATTCCACCCCTTTTTTTTCAAGCGAAGCTATGAGCAAATTAAGTGAATCTTCAACTTCTTTCAAATTCATTAATAACGCAATATGCATAGCTGTTGGAAATGTATCGTTACTAGATTGAGACTTATTTACATCATCGTTTGGATTAATAAATGAATAATCACCGATTTTGTGTCCACTAATTTCAAGAGCCTTGTTGGCGATAACTTCGTTTGTATTCATGTTAAATGCCGTTCCTGCACCTGAATTAATAGCATCCACTATGAATTGATCCAATAAATCTCCAGATAGTATTTTATCGCATGCCTTTACTATTGCATCGGCTTTTTCTCCAGCCAAAATTTTTAAATCTCTGTTTGCCAGTGCTGCAGAACGCTTTATCATTACAAATGCCCTTATCATATTTACGTGTGACCTCTGACCTGTTACTTTGTATTGGTTAGAAGCTCTCACAGTGAATGGTCCATAATATGCATTAGTGGGGACTTTGACCTCTCCTAAAGAGTCTTTGTCTACGCGATACGACTCCATAAACACAAAAACCAGCAATGATCTAATAAATCAATCGACTCTGCATAATGACTAATCAAAACATGAAAATAATCGACATTCGACTAACCCATGTGTCCCAGTGCTATTACCACAAGTGACTACTTTACTCCCCAATAATTTTGACTAGTACGCGCTTGTTTCGACGACCATCAAACTCTCCGTAAAAGATTTGTTCCCAAGGTCCAAAATCAAGCTTACCATTAGTGATGGCTATTACTGCTTCTCGACCCATCACTTGACGTTTCAGATGAGCATCAGCGTTATCTTCTCCAGTATCATTATGCAAGTACTGTTTAATGGGTAAATGAGGTGAAAGTTTCTCAAGCCATCTTTCAAAATCGGCGTGTAAACCTCTTTCATCATCGTTAATAAAAATGCTTGATGTAATATGCATCGAGTTAACTAAACAAAGACCATCACTAATTTTCGAGTCCTGTACAATTTTTTCTATCTCGGGTGTTATATTTACCAATTTGAATCTCTTCTCAACATGAAATGTTAAATATTTTGTAACCGATTTCATATTACTGGAAAATTAAATTTATTATTTAAATTTCTTATCGGTATCTGAATAAAAAAACTCTTATTACAAATATTAAATATTTGAAATCGCTAAAAAATGTTCAGAAATAGGTTCCATGCTAAAGCTGAGCTTCTTGTATCCATATTTGCGGTCGCAATTGTCTTTGTGTTTCTTGCAGCATTTGAATTCAATGAAAATAATATCTCATTTGGTCAAACAGATCAGTTTTCTAAATCTGAAAGTGCTTCAAGAAACCAAGCGATCTTACAATTTCAAAGTCAATTTTGTGGAATGAATTCTACTCTCAATAAAAACTCATTCATTACTGAATATTTACTTCCGCAGAAATGCGAAATGCCGTTAGGTATTTTGGCAGATAACGATTCAGTTTGGTATATATCCACCAAATTAGGGACTCTTGGAAAATTCGATGTTAACAATAACAAAAGTGAAGAGTTTGAAATCCCTGGTTGGGACAGCCGATCAAAGCCCACTGACATGTCACAAACCTGGGATGTCAAGACAGATTCAAAAGGAAATATCTGGTTCACTGATGAAAAACAAAATGGAATATGGAAATATGAACAAGAAAATAAGAATTTTAGTTTCTTTCCTGTACCGGAACGACCTTCAGCATTTGATACAATCTATCCCGTTTCAATTGCATTCAACGGTGATGATGAAATCTATTTCGTAGGTATTCGATCAAAATCCCTTTGGTCGGCAAACGTCTCAGATTTGAGAAATATGTCGCCGCACGGTATTTCGAATATTTCTATTCCACTATCATCATTCAATGGAATAGATCCAGACTTGGTAAGTACTGGTTCAATTGACATAGACAGGGATCGAAATGTCATTTGGTTATCTGTACTCGCGTTCGGAGTTAAAGGCCAATTGTTCAAGTTTGATCTTGCTACGAAGACATTCACCCCCTATGAATTACCTGACCATCTTGATTCCCCGGTAGGGATTGCTATTGATGAAAAGGGTAATCCTTGGATAACTGACCATGGAACCAGTATTTTCTTTATGGTTAATTCTACCAATGGAAAAATTTCGGAATTTAGTACTTCGCCACTTTCGCGGATCTCAGCAAATATTCCAAAGGATTTCAGCTATACCTTGCCTTACTGGATCAGGATGGATGTAAAGGGGAATCTTTGGTTCAACGAACATATTGGTAACAAAATCGCAAAATTCAACCCTACAAATGGAACATTAGTTGAATATTGGATACCTACACAGAATAGCTTGTGGGCGCCCTGTACCCCTAATGAAAGTTCTTGTGGCATATCTAACACTCTTCAGTTTTCGATAGGAAAAAATAACCAATTGTGGTTTTCAGAATGGACAGAAAACAAACTAGGCATGTTGAATAGTTCAAAACCGCTTTCATTTGCTGTGGATAGCAGCTCCAAGGAATTCAATATCAAGCGTGGAGAAACTATTGAAATACCCCTGGTCGTATCGGCTAACCAGCAAGTAGACCTTAAGATGATTGCTTCATCCACGTTTACAAATTCAGGTAATTTTGGAAACTCTTCTTTTTCGTTCAGCCAAGATTCATTCTCAATGGGCCCGGGTGAAACAAAGAATGTAACTTTTTTGCTTACTCCTTCAGCTGATCTAGAAAATCGTGAGTATACCTTGATGATAGGAGCGGAAAATAATGAAATATCATTTCTTAATTCAATAAAAGTACATGTTTCATAAACTAATTGGCCCTTTCGAGAGCTTCTATCCCGGGCATTTTATCTCCCGCCAGAAATCTGAGAGTTGCCCCACCTCCGGTTGATAAATGAGTTACCTCGTTTTCTGAGACACCTGATTTTTTCAGAGCAGCAATGGAATCACCACCACCCACAAGTGTCATTGCACCCCTCCAAAAAGCAAGAGCCATGCTCTTTGCTACACTCATAGTCCCCGCAGAGAATTGACTGACTTCGAACATTCCCATAGGTCCATTCCAAAAAATGGTACCAAATCCGTTTCCACCAATTTCAGAAGAAAACATCATAGAAGTTTCATTACCTATGTCAAATCCACTCATTCCGTCTGGTATATCACCAGTAACGGTTGAAAAAGAGTTTTCCTCAGATGAGACTATATGATCAACTGGAAGGAGTATTTTATCACCGTATGACGAAAGGGCTTTTTTCACCCAATCATAGTGTTCCTCATCAAATAGCGAATTACCAATTTTAAATCCTTTTGCCTTAAGAAACGTGTAAGCTGCTGCACCACCAATCAGTAATTTATCTGCCTTTGGTAGTAAATTTTCCAATGCTCCGATTTTATCCTTAATTTTGGAACCTCCGATTACAAGTGTAAATGGCTTTTTTGGATTATATCTTATCATTGAAAGATATTCTATTTCTTTCTTTAAACTGAATCCTGACAATCGGATTTCAAAATTTTTTACAGCCCCATACGTTGAAGCATGTTTTCTGTGAGATGTGCTGAAAGCATCATTAACGTAAATATCGGCTAATGATGATATGGACTTTGAAAATTCAGGATCATTATCCTGCTCCTCTGAATAGTATCTCAGATTTTCTAAAAGCAAAATACTGCCATAATTTAGCTTGTCGATCTTAGCCTGCACCTCAGGACCAATGCAGTCGTCAATAAAGTCAACATTCCTGTTGAGAATTTCTTTCAATCTCACAGCTACTGGAGCAAGTGTGTTGTTGTGATCACGGAATTTAGGTCTGCCAAGATGAGAAGCCAAAATGACCTTTGCTCCTCTTTTAATGAGATATTCAATAGTGGGAATTGCACTCCTAATGCGGTAATCTTCAGTAACAGCACCGTTGTTAATTGTTATATTGAAGTCTACTCTTACTAAGACTTTCTTTCCATAATATTGAATATCATCAAGGTCTGATATAGATCTGAGCATCTATTTCCAAGTATGGCTTTTATGAACTAGTAGGATAAACTTTTCTCCTATTTTCAGGACAGTTGGCAGAATTGCAACTTTTGCAGATGTATGACTAGGTGTATAGATTGGTGTCTGATTTTCGAATTTCTATTGTAACTTTATCGCCCACTCTAATTCCAATATCTTCGTACTCCCTTACACTGATTTTGAATGTTGGAGAATCACTAACACCTCCACCGGACATCATTCTAGAAATATTCCCCATAGCTTTTGGAAGATTTTTCATCATGTCTTCTGGCGATGAAAATGCCATAACATTTGAACCGAATGGGTTCATTGGTTTATCGGTCTTGTAATCATTAGGGTCACTGAATCCGACGTAGACATAAGGACCTCCATCCTGTGCAGCCTCAATACGTGCTACAATAAAGTCTTTTTTCATACTTGCCATATTACTTATTGTCCTATAGCATATAATTGCCTTTCCATCAAATATTTGCTAGCCAGACAGAGCTAGTTTAAAAAAAGATTTTACTTATTCAATCATGGACTACGAACTAAAATTCATCGCCATCTTTTAGATTGTAATGTACGATTTATGTCAGCCGTACAGACGTACTCGTTTTAGGAAGTTAAAAATAGTAATTTCTTGATTCTCGTTCCTTAAATTTGAAATGATTTTTATTTAACTAATCTATATTTTACCAAATCATAGTAATTCATTTACATTGCAAGCCACGTCGAATTTGAATGGCGAGGTATGGGCGGAATATAATTTATCGTAAATCACGTAGAGTACTGCACAATCAAATAAATCTTGATATGCGTCAAGGGCTTTATATCCGATATTAATTGTCCTGAACGTTCTGGCTTTTTAATGAAGTTATCTTGACACTTGTCGGACAGCCTAATTTGCTTGATGCAACTTTGAAACCATCCTTTGCCAGCTGGAGGTTTGTCTTTGAAACATACGCTTCAAATATTGACTGATCTGGCTTTACCCTGGCAGCAAGCCCAGTGGCCTTGCCAAATGCTCTCCTCATTCCCTCCTGCAATCTGTCTGCACCAGCAGTAGCAATCATTTTATTTTCACGCAGAACCAGGTGAGGATATACAGTAAGCCTAGAAAAAAAGCTCATATCTCCTGCTTGGGCCATTCTCTTATTTGCAGCCAGCCTTGCTGACTCAAGAGCATTGTGTCTAATCTGCATTTTCTCACTAACAATTAATTCAAGCTTATAATCATAATCTGCCTTAGATTGCCCTGACGAAAACCTTGCAATTTTAAGCTGAGGTTTCCCAGAAATGTATTCTCTCCTTACATAGGGCATTCCTTTAGTTTCTCTATAGTTAACTCCTTTCACAATTCATAACCTGTTTTAATACTTAAATGCCTCTTTCAGAGTGATTTAATCGTTATGTCTTCAGAAGCAGATCAAAACGCTGAATTTCAAAATGTAATCGAGGGGGCCTTGACAAGAAAATGCATGATAAAGATTGAAGATTCAAGATCTCAAGATCAGCTTCGCAATAAAGGGTTTGGCGACAAAGACAATAATAATTATTTGTTAGAAACATACGAAGCTCTCTATCTTCTCTACCTTAACAAGTTAATCATAACAAATGGGAGTGTGGTCAGCTTTAGCGATCTTCTCAAACACGTATTAAAATATGATAAGGATATCGTTACAAAATTTTTAGTATATAGAGACTTAAGGAGCAGGGGATACGTTGCAAAGGAAGGATTTGGATTTGGTGCAGATTTCAGAGTGTATGAAAGAGGTGGATATGAAAAGAAACAAGCAAAATTTGTCGTCTTTTGCGTTAATGAAGGTATTAATGTCAATGTCGGTGAGCTCTCAAAAAATGTACGTGAAATAGAAACAATGGGGAAAAGTGCAATAGCTGCAGTAGTTGAAAGACGCGGTGAAGTAATTTATTATAAACTCAGTAACATGAGGTTTAATGAAAATAAAAAACAAGAGACAACTCTGACGCTAAAGGAAAGAAAATAGTTAAATAAAAAGGGTCTGAGAATGCTAAATGTAAGGAGTGTCGTTTAAAGAGATCTACTGTCAAGACTGCAAAATAATTTTGGCTAAATACAATGAAGATTACTTCTCCGATGCCAGTATTAATGAATTGTCTAAACTTCATTACTATCACCATGTCAAAGAAGGGCATTCAGTAATAATTCGGAAAAAAAACAATAGTGCCAAGTCGTTAGTTCTTTAAAAAAACACAGAATTAGATTAGAAGCAAGAATAATATCTTTGCACACCTGTCGGTTGAAGTGCTACAAGATGATGATGACATTGGTAGTCCCCCTATAACTCTTGAGTTAAATCAAGTGTAGATGAAGAGATTTACCGGACTGCAGAATCTTGTAGTTTCAATGCTCCGACCGGGATTTGAACCCGGGATCGTCGCCTCGAGAGGGCGAAATGCTTAACCGGCCTACACCATCGGAGCGATAGAAAATTGGATTATTTTCTTCATATAAAACTTGTGCTGGCTATCTTATAGTCTTTGGTATGGACTCTAGAATGTTGATCTTAAAAGAAACATTTCCAGTGGAATTAGTCTACGAGCAAAAAACTGGATATTGCCATGATATACATTTTGCTATGTAGTGGATGTTATTAGAATCTCATCTACCTCTAGTCTGATTTATAAGGTTCTTTGCCTTATATGATTATGATGGCGTCTGTAGAAATAATTGGTAAAGAAGCTGAGCTGTTCACAGAGCTACAAAATGGCAGAATTCGATGTACTGCCTGCGCCAGAAAATGTGAAATTCCTGAAGGAAAAATAGGCCTTTGTGGAATTAGAGGTGTTAATCACAAGAAATTGTGGCTATATGTCTACGGAAAGGTAATTGCAGGACATGTAGATCCGATTGAGAAGAAACCTGTTATTCATTACAACCCCGGCTCATCAATATATTCAATTGCTACGACAGGTTGCAATTGGCTTTGTAAATACTGTCAAAACTTTGACATCTCTCAGAGAAGAAAAATAGAAGGAACCGAAATGACTCCGTCAGAGGTTGTGGAAAAGGCACAACTTTACGGTGCGCAGGGTATCGCCTATACTTATAATGAGCCATCAATTTTTATGGAATTTGCAAAGGACTGTGGTATTGAAGCACATAAGAAAGGAATTTTTAACGTTTTTGTGTCTAACGGATACGATACCCCTGAATCAGTTAATATGATGTCGAAATTTTTGGATTGCATTACTGTTGATTTTAAGGGTAGTGGAAATCAAGAATTTGTAAGACGCTATATAGGAATTCCTAATTCAGACCCGATATTTTCAACTCTAAAGGAAATAAAATCAAAAACTGATATTCATATAGAGATAACTGATCTTATCGTTCCTCAAGTTGGTGACAAATTGGATTCTGCACGACAGCTTTGCAAGTTTGTTTATGATGAGCTTGGACCTGACACTCCGGTCCATTTTTTGCGATTTCACCCAGACTACAAGATGATGGAGTTTGAATCAACTCCTGTTTTGACTCTGGAAAAACATTATGAAATAGCAAAACAAGTTGGATTGAACTATGCTTACATTGGCAATGTCCCAGGACATAAGTTGGAAAGCACTTACTGTCCTGAATGTAATAGTTTAGTAATTCAAAGATTTGGATTCAATATTGAGGGATGGAACTTGGATGATAGAAATTGTTGCAAACAATGTGGAAAGAGCATACCTATTGTTGGATCTCTTCAAAAGAAAAGCAAGCGATGGTTTCAGTTTATAGAATAATTCACTCATCAAATCTAGTCGCAAAGCTGCTGAATGCTGATTAAATTAGGCATTCAATAACATTTGTAATATCTGACATCGAATAATTTAATCAATTCAATTTGGCAATCTACTGACTTTTCTGTAAATCTATAGCATGGCAAACCAGAACGATATTAGTGAATTTCATTCATCAGTCAAGTTCTTATACATTTAGGAAGGTTTTTGGCAAAGGCGTAACATAGCATAGTAAACATTGACTGAATTAATTCCTGTGACAAGGGACTATGTTGTTAACCGGGTAACGCCTCGGTATGAAAATTGTAGGAAAGGAGATAATGGGATAGTGCTTGTCGTAGGCGGTAGTAGTTTGTATCATGGTGCTCCCTTGTTGGCATCATTAACTGCACTGCGTGCTGGCGCTGACTTGGTTTATACTGCGGTTCCTAAAACTATTATCAATGCAATAAGATCCCACTCGCCAAATCTCATTGCATTGCCGATGGTAGATAACTCTCTTACAGTTGGATCTGCAAATCGTTTGGTTATGGGTCTACCAAAGATACCTAACACTGCGACTATTGGAATGGGGATGACAATATCCAAAGTTGAAGCGATAAACTCACTTATCAAGAAACTTAAGGAAAAGGGAATAAAACTAGTACTCGATGCTTCATCGCTAATTCCGCAAGTTCTTAAAGAAATTACAGAAACTGATACCATAGTAACACCACATGCAGGTGAATTCAAAAGAATTTTTGATGAGGATGTGGGAATCAATGAAGAACAAACTATATCAACCGTTTCAAGAATGGCTACAAAATATAAGATTACTGTAATACTAAAGGGCTGGTTGAATATTATCGCTGACCCGACAGGAAAGGTTGCATTAATAAAAAGAAGTACTCCTGCTATGACTGTTGGAGGAACCGGAGATGTACTTGCGGGCCTCGTAGCCGCGCTTTATTCAAAGATGAACTCACCTTTTGAGGCGTCTGCTCTTGCAGTTTATTTCAATGGGATGGCTGCCACTGCAGCAACTGAACAGGTCGGTCTTCATTTAGTAGCCACGGATCTGATAGAAAAACTCCCGGAAGTAATGAAACCATATGACAGAATATCTAGTAAAAAAATCTAGATATATTTTGATTTTTTAAGAGTGTTATGCGTTTCATTTCGTAATGATATTTATTTTCCCTTTGAGTATTTACTATTGTGAATTTAATCCTAATAAGTCTGGTTTCTTTCTTGTTTACTGCGTATGTTTACCAGTTTAACCCTAGTTTTGTTTATGGAGAGGATATCGAAATCTCTTCCGGAACCTCCTTTGTCGATTCTAATGGCAAATTAAATGTCATAGGGGTTGTGACAAATCTTGGCACAACTTCAGAACAGGTCACAGTAGGATTAGACGTCCATAATAAAATTGATGGTTCAAAAACCATATTACGGGATACTTCATTCAGTAAAATTATTTTTCCAGGAAAGGAATCTCCCTTTAAATTCAAGATTAGTGACGACTATGATATATTAGGTAAACCGTATTTACTTGAAATGAAAAATGGAAATGAGCCTTATTACAATGTCATCGTGCAAAACTATTCCAATTTCCCAGTAGGCCAAAACAAGGAACTTGTCGGTACACTGAAGAACGTAGGCGATGTTGTAGTGAAGAACATTAACGTCTTTGCATCAGTTCATGACAAGAATGGAAGCCAAATTGATTCCATTAAGTCTAATACTATCTCAACACTAAATCCTGGAGAGATAAAGCATTTTTCAGCAAGGCCGGATTATGCTATAGCGAGTAATGCAAATTATTTCAGTTGTGCAGGATTTAATCCAAACTCTCCAATTAACACTCTTGACTTGGGTAATGGAAAGTTTTTGCCATATGGCTTGGAGAGTGTCGCAAAAATAAGCGATTTCGGATATAATGAGTCAACTGATAGCATATCTTTTACCGCTGATCACTATAATCCACTGGGAGGTATCATCACCTTAAAGATACCACAGTTAGATAACAATCACAATGTAACGATATTTTTGGATAATTTGGGAGTACAGAATGAGCAGATTACAAAAAATGGCAAAACTATCACAACTAACATATTTATTCCTCCAAATGAACACACCGTAAGAGTTGCTGGTGTCCTAAATCATTCCTAAATCATTCGTTACACTACTCTGAAACGCTTTATAAATTCAAGATAGATTCAGTGCATTGACGATTCTAGATTTCGATTCCAATTAATTCTTGTCAGGGCTCGAACCCGATGATATGTTCAGTTTAGCCCCCATTTTCAATATATAGGGGGTAACAAAAGTGGTAACAATTGTTACAACTCCCAAGATAGGAAGAACATATGACGAGACAGCGCCTACATCCTGACCACCTTTTCCAACTATCAATGACATTTCGCCCCTGGCCGATGACAACCCAAGACCTGTTCTAACGGCCGTCGTAGTGTCGTATCCTGCTTTAATTAAGACAGGGATAATAATCAACATTTTTGCCATAAATGACGTGACAATAAGGATTAATGCTGGAATGATAAAAAGAGGAATTTTTGACACATCTACAAGGGCACCTACTGAAACGAAGAATAACGCTGCAAACACGTCTCGAAGAGGAATAGTTATGACCCGTGCTATTCCGGCACTATTTGATTCGGCTACAAGCACACCGGCTAAAAATGCGCCTATAACTGGTGATAATCCAAGCTCAATTGCAACAAAAGATAAACCAAATGCCAGACCAAGTATAACAATAATCAATACAGAATAATCAGTTTTTCTAGCCAGCTTGTCTATCAATGGCGGTAGATATCTCGAACCTAGAATTAGTATACCAGCGATGAATCCCACTACTATTGCTACCGAAATTATTACGTGGACAAATGATACTGCAGCTGTCAGAGCCAGAGATTGTAGAATACCTAAAGTGGTAATGACTATAACATCTTCAACTATCAGTATACCCATTATCAATACACTTGATTTTTCATTTATCATGTTCAATTCTTCTAATATCTTTACTGTAACCACAGTACTAGTAACAGACATAGCCAGTGCCAGAAACATCGAGTCAAATTGCGAAAATCCAAGTGTTTGTGATACGAAGAACGTAATTAACAAAGTTCCCAATGATTCTGCAATACCCACAATCATTGAAACCCTTCCAACAGATTTTAGCTTAGTAATAGGAAATTCCGTTCCTATTACAAACAAAAGTATGATTATTCCAAGCTCAGCTAGCGTATTGATTGTGGCCACTTCGTGTATCAGACTAAATGGAGGAGTAAATGGTCCAATTACCATACCTGCTAATAAATATCCAATTACCATCGGCTGTTTTAGTTTGTGGGTAACAAATACCATAACAGCAGCTACAATCATTACCACTGCGAAATCTTGGATTAAAAAGCCTGTGTTTATTTGTGAGGTGTTTATTTGTGATACGAGGTCTAAGAAATACAAATAACTCTACCCTAATAACAAAGTTCCAATTCCATTACTAAACATCCCTCATGAGTTTTCTAATTCAATATCATAATTCTTTAGTCCATGAGTCTTTATGAATCGCAAAAGTTCGTCCTGATTATCAATTTTGTAGTATCTTTTCATCTTTTCTAAAGTTTCATCATCGTAATGTGGATATTTTTTTACTTTTGCTTTTTCCATACCATATTAAAATATCTAATCGCACTTAAGTATTTCAAAAAATTATAATGAAAAATTGAATTTGGGGAAAAATTAATGATTACTAATCGTGCATACACTGTATCTTCAAAAAATCGATTAATTCTTCTTCTTTTTCAAATCTATAGTATTTCCTTAATTTTTCCAACGCCACTTCATCAAGGGCAGGGACGCTTAGTTTATTCTTTTTTAGAGAAGTTAAAGGAACTCTCAATTGTTTTCTTGTTATATGTAATGAGTACAATTGGATATAATAGCATTTGTGCTGAAATCAAATTGGAACTGCCTCAATCGCTAAAACAAATTATAATATCTAACAGAGCCTAATAAAGAAGGTATAGAAATTCAAAATCCGCTATTCACACCTTGACCAGCCGCAACAGCCTGAATACGTCTTTGTAACTATTTATTAATATACAGCATAGTAGATATTGAAAATAGTATATGACATCGGGAAAATATTTCAATAGGGCAGTAATTGCACTAGATGCACCTCATGTTGGCTATGTTGTAAGAGAAACTGATGACAAAATCGTTGTGTTTGGAGATGGAAAGGAAAGATACGACATACCACTATCAGAAATTCAGACCGTAAGCAAAAATGTATTGGTAGGATTAAAATTTGATGAAATTGCCAAAAAATACTCTGTCGATAGGGATGCACCATTGCCTACAACAAAGTACGTAGATCCTTGGGGCTCTGACGGAACTACTGATTTGAAAACATATATGAAAGAATATGCCAAGACGCTCTTCAACAAAGGAGTGCGAATAGCAAACGAAGATCATGTTGGACATGTTATGAAGGAAACTGATGACAAGATCATTATCTTTGGCGAACGTGATTATAGGTTCGATGTTCCTAAATCAAAAGTCATTGCGGTAGGAAGAAACGTTATTTTGGGGATGGACTGGGACGAGCTTTTCAAATATAAAGTCGATAAGAATGCACCTTTGCCTGAGGGAGAACCCGTAGATAATTTAGTAAAAGAAGAAGACAAACTCTAAACTCTTTATTTTGAAAATATTAAGCGAGTTCCTTGCCAGGGTAGGCATATGGAGAATAGATGCAAAATGGTAATTCTAGATATTCTGGTAAAAAAGAAAGTAGATTCCTTTACGATATTTGCTTCTCTCCCTGATATGGGTAGAGTTGGTGGATTAGTATCTTCATTTTTGGCAAGTAACCTAGAGACTGAACATATTGCAAATATTATTTCAAATCCTAAACCGTGGGTTAATGTCAAGGATGGTATTGTAGCATCCGCAAAAGACACTTACAAAATTTATTTTGCAAAAAGAGAAAAGCTATTGATTCTCACAGGCGAGGTTCAGCCGGAAGACCATAGAGAACTTCTCGACTTGTGTAATACATTTCTTGATTTTTGTATCTCAATTGGCCATGTAAAAAGACTCTATACTGCAGGTGGCTCATT
>JASKBU010000137.1:0-2689 GCA_033272285.1 Nitrososphaeraceae archaeon | reverse complement strand
TTTATTGATTTTATTTTTAAAGTAATCAATTTGATTCCATACATCAGGCACTAGTCCGACTAGGTCATCAATCATAATAAATATTCTATTGATCTCAGATTTGTTAATAATATTATTTAGTAAATTAATATTATCATATGACAGATCATGCATTGGATACCTTGAATATTCTTCCAAACGAATTAAAATGCCTGAAAGATTTAATACTACATAGAGAAACCTGAGATATTTTTTATTCACGTCTGAGACTTCCGTTTTAATTAGTTGCTGTATCGGATCTATTTCGTCGTATTTTTCATTAATAATAAAATTATATCTACTGTAAATTACATTCACTAACACATAAAAATGACGAACAACTTTACGAATGTGTGGTTCTTTAGGTCCAACTATTTTTTGTAATTTTTTTAACTCTCCTTTTTTCCTGTCTTGGCTAACCTCGCTCTCAATATACAACTCGAGCAAAGATTTGACAATTACTCTTGTGGGTTCGAGCAAATTGTGCCCGTATTTTTTTCTTAATTTATCACCTACATCATGTCGAGACACATGTTGTAATTTTATCATATAATAAGCGTGGATCGCCTTTGCACACTTTTCAATCGCCTGGGCACAATGGTAAATTGCAGGTGCAAAAAGATCATTGTCATTTAAGATCTTAACCGACTCGAGGTCTAACTTTGCTGCTTCGTATAATTTATCATACATGTAAACAATCATGAATAATATCTAAGACATTACTTATTCCTATTTTGGTCTTAACCCTTTTGAGAAGATGAGCTATTTTGAGCTGACAAGCTCGGAAAAATTAGCTTACTTTAATAATTTTCGCCGCTTTGCCTGTCTCACTATTGTATTGAAAATCAATACTAAGCAGGAAAATTTTATTTATTTAACGGACCATATCTGCCTATCTGGTATTCAATCAAACATTTTCTTCCTGGGATTTCTCTTTTTCTTCCTTTTCTTCCTGTCTAACTTCTTGAAACCATATTTGCAGAGATAATTGAGTTAATAAAGGCAATGACGACTCAATAGGTAAGCGCGCGATTCTTTCAATCTCGTCCTCGTCATAAAATTCAGGAAGGCCCGACATACCTAACAAGAGTTTTATTTCCTCCATTCTTACACGAATTCTTTCATCCATATTCTTCATTTCTCTCTATTGCCTTTTTGCCACTTTTCTATCGTAAGATATGCTCATGTAACGATATTCTTTAGTCAATCTGATTGAAAGTAACAAAACACTAAACACGGACTATCGTAGTAGACTTTGTAGTGCATTTAATATCATGTTTATATCTGTCAACAAACTAGCGAATCAGTTGCCAAACGACAAACAGGACAATCTGGCCGCAAATGCTCTACAAGAATCATCCTAATAAAATACTTAATTCTGGAAGCACGAAAATCTTCTTTAAGCAGGAAAATGTATTTACTTGTAGATTTTGTCGAATGAATTTGAAGTAAAGCACGAATTTGATGGACGCATATATCTCTTGAAGATATTAGCATCATTTATCAATCCCAACGAAAAAAATGAAATGGGAATTACATTAAACGTACATGGAACTATTGTCTCTGGAATGATGATCGGTATGAAGCCTTTCTACGAAAAATTTGGTAAATCATTGGTAGAAAGTGTAAAAGATCCAACCAGCGATGATCCTAACGTTAGCAAAAAAGCCTTAACGGTTATTTTCGATGATATACAAGAACAAGCGGCTTTAGAACAGCAATCTGAAAATGGTATTGAATTTAACCATATATTTCTGAGAAATGCTAAGATCTACAATGGGGCTCAAGTGATACCAGGTGCCGGAACTATGTTCTGGGTTGGAAAATTGGAGTCAGTTGACGGATTCTTCCTTGGTATGATTCACCCATTAGAAGTCTGATTTTTTGAAGCCCTCATTTAATTAAGTTACCACACTATTAACATTCAGAGCTGTTTTCTAACCATTCTCTGCACAGAACAATTATTTTTTTTCAAGATTTTATTGTCTGTCTGCAAATGACCTCCCGAAAAATATCAGAAAAATAATGAACTCGGCTTACCTATGTTTACCACTACGTTATCCTTGGAAACTAAGACCGCAGTTGTCACAATATCTTGCCGTACCACGATTTTCTGTGCCACAACTGTTACATTTCTTGTGGTCCGAAGTGTCAACTGTTGGATGATCCAAGGCTAACCTCCCCTTTACCATTCTGCTAAGTATTTCGCCATATTTACTGGACGAACTAATTTGTGATTCTTTTAAGACTTCGGACATAGTTTCGGAAATTGTTGAGGCCATAATTCCGAATAGCGCCATGAAGTTTGGGTTAACTTTCACATTGGCTGCAGGATTGTCATCCGAATCATTTCCCTTTGTAGATTTGTCGAATAAATTTGGCGTTTCTAGGAAATTCACAAGAGTATCATGGGGCATTTTATCAAGAATATGAAATAATTTGTCTACGAATTTTTCAGTAAAATACCATTCAGTGGGAAATTCTTTTGCTAACCAGGTAGATTTCTGTTCTTTCTGTTCTTCAGACATTGTTTTCTGATAAGATTTAGTTCGATTAAAATATTTTCTAATTTATAGAGCATGTATTTTATCCTCTGCAAAAGTAATTAAATACAAATCATCGGGTAAATTCTTTTGAGTTTGTCCAAAAAAGATTGAAAGAAATAAGCAGC
>JASKBU010000136.1:0-13262 GCA_033272285.1 Nitrososphaeraceae archaeon | reverse complement strand
AGCAATTGATAAAGGACTATCAGTAAATATTTTGCATGATTCTAGTTCTTGATAACAATTATTTATTTGACGTAATAACAAAATTTGATGGGAAACGATAATGAAAATGATCCACACTATTGGATTAACATGGGGTATTCTCTCACCTCTGAAGGGAAAAGCGAACAGGCAATTAAATATTATAAAAAAGCCTTAGAGTTGGATCCAGAGAGTCATGTGGCTTTAACTAATCTAGGAATTGCACAAAGCAAAACGGGGGATTGGGAAAATGCAAAAAAAAATCTCATACAAGCAACTGAATTGTATCCCAATATGGTTGAAGTGTGGATAAACTTATCAACCGTTTATTATCATGAGGGAGACCAGGAGCAAGAGATGAATGGCTACGATAGGGCCTTAGAACTAGATTCGTCAAGACCTCAAATTTGGCACAACAGAGGATATCTTTACAGACAGAAAGGGATGTTCAAAGATGCCATATTAGACTATCAAGAGTCTCTTAGACTCCGTCCTCAGCATATTCAAACACTACTGTATAAGGCTATTGCACATTTTCTTTTGGAGGAATTTGATGACGCCGATAAATGCCTTGATGAAATACTGGAGATAGATCCGAATAATACCGATGCACTTGGTAACAAAGCAAATGTCATGAGTAAAAGAGGAAAATTTGATGATGCATTGAAGTACATAGACCGATCACTACGGATTAACAATAAAAGTATAGAAACGTGGAAAAACAAAGCCGAATTGTTACGTTGGCTTGGAGATTCAGAAGGCGCTAAAAAAAGTGACGAAGAAGCCGATAGATTAGAATCAAATCTGTAAAACAAAGACCAAAGAAAGAAGTAATCACAACTGGTTAATACAAAATAAGTTGGCTTACCTAAGTTCTTTCTCTAAGGACTGTTTATTTATACAAACTTGATAGAATACCAGACTAGAATTCTTAATTCACTATGCAGTTTATCCGCTTCAAAATGTCGAATAACCCAACCTTGCTTAAATTCTATCACGGCAACACATTTTTTTATTAGTATTAACGTGGTATCCATATGACTCGACCCACCTCAATCCTTCATGAGTCCGGCCATCAAACCTTGAAAAAATCAAAAAAGAAGAAGAAAAAGGAATGATCCAATCCAATATCCTTAGTTCACTGTCTAAGGGATCCTGTTCTATGATAGTCGTTTTAGGTTTGGTTACTGTAAAAGAAAATCCACATTTACCGCAAAATGAAGAGTTGAGCGCTTTATCTCTATGCACACTAAATTATAAAAAAGTTAAAAACAGTTACTTACTCGACTCTATAAGGGTCCATACCTTGGAAAGCATTAGCATTATGAAGTGGAATTATTTCTCCCTTTGGTACAGGAGCATTAATCTTATCATATGCTGGTTTTATTTTGTTATTAATAAAGTTGTTAAAATCTTGCTCAGATTCCCAGATATCTACAACATGATAGTTCCCAGAATTACCAAAACCAATAGAGTGAAATATTTCTCCTTTGGGCTTAGTATGTTCCCAGTCAACTTCTTTTTTAATTTCTTCGTACTGTTCTTTGGTAAATCCCTCTCCAGAAAGTATACATAAAACTGCCATACTACTTTTTAGATTTCAATGATATTTGAGCTTTGCTACAGTAATTTCATGATCAATAGAGAAATACAAAACTGATGGGAGGTTGTTTACCGAGTTATGCAGCAGATAAACCAATCTCCCATCAGATTGATAAGGAACGTAATATTTTGAAACTACAGATAATTAATAATTTTCTCTGGCTAATAGCCAATTGAGCAGGTAACTATATAAACAAGTTACAACCATAGTATATAAACATTTAGTGTTTAGTAAGATTTGTCAACATAAAATACATAATACCATTCTTCGCATTTACTTGATAGATATCCGAAACATAATTCGATCATAATGTAAAATTGATTGGATCTTAAAGATCGAAAAATATTTTCAATAACGACCCCCGAGTAGTAATACAAGCTAGTAAATAATTATTACCTTGAAAAAGAACGATTTAATATAGCCCGCATCATAATATTGCTTATTCATTTAAGATCATTTTGAATCTAACTTTCATCTAAATGAATGTCAAGAAATTTCGTATCTACTCATTCTATCAATCAAATTGTTCCATATCCCTAAATGGAGTTAAACTCGACTCACAAGGTTTGTAAGTTCTCTAAAACTGAATTAATGGTCAGTAGATCTTGTGCTAAAAATCTTCTCTTTTGTAAAAGTCGATATTTCATTACACGTCTATAACTTGAAGTATATTTCTTGTGTAATTTTACTATATCCCACTCGCTGAGATCTCTGATAAATTCTCTTTCTTTGGTACCTAGACACGATGGCATTCCTTAATACTAACCCGAGTTCAGTACTTATTACAGTTTACCTTAAATCTGTCCGTTGACATTTACGAGGTATATCTGTCTGGATTCAGGCCTTACAAGGCGTATTAGATGACTCGACGAAAAGCATGAAAATCCAAAAATGAGTCCGACATCCAGAAGAGGTGTTTATATTCCTACCACATCAAGCTCAATTTGTGATGTTGAATAAAAATTAAATTATATTATGATGTACATTAATGAATAGTATTGACTCAGGTTACAACAAGTGATGTGAACAGGTTACGTCTGGATTTTTTGAATGTAAGAAATACTACTTCAATTATTTTTGAACCGATTTCAATAGAAGACGCAGTAATGCAGTCTGATCCATTTGGAAGTACTCCAAACTGGCATATTGCACATGTTACTTGGTTTTTCCAAAAGATACTTGAAAAATACAAACAGAATATGGATGCTTATTCAATAAATACAGATTATCTCAATTCGTATTATCAACGGTACAGAAAGATATTGCCAAAATCAGACAGAGGAAAATTCCCGAGACCTAAAGTTTCCGAGACATTAAAATATAGATCTTTAATCGAAGAGATCTTTCTAAAATTTCTGGATAATACAGAAAGGAACAACTCATTGACTCGTAATTTGGTATATGATATTGAATTGGCCAATCAGCATGAAATGCAACACCAGGAGCTCTTAATTTATGATCTTCAGCACTATTTCCAAAGATTTTATGATGCAGAAGACAACTATCAACCTAAAATCAATAAAAGGCCCAACAGTATTGATAATCCTGACGTAGAGCAAGGGATGGTGAAAATACCTGGAGGCCTGTATGAACTCGGATTTTCCGGAAGTGACTTTTGTTATGACAATGAAGTACCAGAACATAAAACCTATCTCAACGCGTATGAAATTGACACATATCCTGTTACAAACAAGCAATTTATGGCATTTATCGATGCGGGGGGTTACGAAGATTACAAATTTTGGTTATCAGATGGTTGGGACATTGTAAATGAAAAGAAATGGGACGCACCATTATACTGGCAGAAAATGGAAGGGTACTGGTACAAGAAAGATTTTGCCGGTCTGAATAAAATTTCACCACATGAACCAGTTACAAATGTTAGCTACTATGAGGCAGATGCATATTCAAAGTGGGCAGGCAAAAGATTACCCACCGAAGCAGAATGGGAAAAAGCTGCAAGCTGGAACGAAGAATTGAAGAAAAAGACTATGTATCCATGGGGAGACAAGTTGCCATCTGATCATAACTCAAACCTGTTGGAATCTTGGAATTGGGCACCTTCTCAAATTGGATCCTACCCCCAAGGAAAAAGTTACTATGGTTGTCAACAAATGCTAGGTGATGTCTGGGAATGGACCTCTTCTGAATATGTCTTGTATCCTGGATTTAGATCAAAGTTTTCAGAATACACGGACAAGTGGGCAATTAATCAAAAAGTCTTACGTGGAGGATCATTCGCAACTCCAAGGTCTCAAATTAGAAACAGTTACAGGAACTATTTCAAACCACATGAAAGAATTCCTTTTTCAGGATTTAGATGCGTAAGGGATCTTCTTTAGCAAGATTAAACTGTACTGATTCTTTGGATCAGTAAAGTTTGCGATCACTTGAAAACCTGCATTCTTAACTAATCCATAAAGTTTATTTTTTGAATATTTGTAAGAATTTTCTGTGTGAATGGTTTCACCTTCTTTGAAATGAAACTCCTTACCAATAGCTCCAATTCTTACTTTTTGATCTAACTTTGATTCCAAATGCATTTCAATTCTATGCTCGCGCAGATTATAAAATGACTTGTGTTCAAATGACGATAACTCAAAGCCTCCATCAAGTTCCTTATTAATTCTTGACAAGACATTCAGATTAAATTGTGATGTTATACCTTTCTTGTCATTATATGCCTTCTCTAATATTGATTTGTCTTTTTCAAGGTCAAAACCAATCAATAGTGCATCGTCATTGCGAATATATTTTGATAAAGAATGCAAAAATGCGTTCGCTTCTTTGGGATCAAAATTTCCAATGCTTGATCCTAAGAATATTATTAACCTTTTATCAGGAATATTTCTTTTAAATTTCATAAATTCATTTATCTTGATTAGTCCTTTGATATAATCTGAACAGACGCCAAAGATTCGTAAATTCGGATACTCTCTTGATAAATCTCTAATAGATTTTTTTAACATTTTTAGTGAAACATCTATCGGAAAGTAAGAAACATTCTTCCAATTTGCAAGAAAAGGACGTAACAGTATTCTTGTTTTCTGGGAATTTCCATTTCCTAGTTCAATAACGCTTATTGCTTTTTCCTCCAATATGTCAATGATCTGACTTGCAGATTTTTTTAATATCTGAGCTTCGATTCGATTAAGATAATATTCTGGCTGGTCGCATATTCCTTCAAATAGTTTTGATCCGATTTTGTCGTAGAAAAACTTGGGCGATATATGTTTTGGTTTATCAGCTAGTCCCTTTTCAACATTCTTTGCGAATTCGTTATTTATTATGAAATTCTCATTGTTATAAATTAGCATTCTACCGAAAAGTCACCCCAAATGTGTTTAACGCATATCTTTTATTCATATTTTTCAAGTGTCAGTTTCCCGATAATTTTTTTAAATATTGTAGACCAAATTTTAAATCGTTTTTGTAGTCAGAGCTCTGAAAGGTAGGCTCAAATGTCAGATACTTTGAATATTTTATCTTCTTAAGGGCTACAATAATACTCTCAAAGTCTATGTGCGCCAAACCCGGCATCTTCCTGTTGTTATCTGATATGTGAACATGTTTTAATATTGTATTGGAACGTATTATGGCATTATGTATTGAATCTTCCTCTATATTCATATGGAAAGTGTCTAGCAACATTCCTACGTTTTCTTGGTTAATTTGATCAATAATGTATTTGGCGTCCTTAGCTTCCGAACAAACTGGAGTACTGTAGCGGTTCAACGGCTCAATGAGGAGTTCAACGTTGTAGTCCCTAGCATATTTTGCTAATTCCCTTAGCGGCCTAATTACAGACGAAGCTGATTTTATTTTTTCATGTGGTAATAAAGTTTTGTGGTTGCTATCAGAAATGAGTGGCTTATTGCTAAATAGGCATATATTAAAAGTGCTACCCCCAAGCCTCTGGCAAAGCAAAATGCATTTTTTTACATAATTCTGAGCGGCTGTTAGTAATTCATTGTTAGCAGTAACCAAATTGCGAAATTTTGAATGTCCACTGCTATGTCCCCACATACCAGTTACTCCAGATACGCCAATAGAATATGAATCAAGTAGATGTGTTAGATTATCCACATCAAGAGAATCAGGCTCTCCATAAACTTCCAACGAATTAAATCCTAAATTACTTAAATTTTCAAGAGTAGTTTGTATTGGCTCCAAATTTCTAAACGATGATAGGGTAATTGAGTACTTCCAGGACATGTACAATCAGATAGCTGTTTATACCATACTTTTGAGATATTTGCCTATGGTAACGATACTCAAATTTTCAGCATCATTTGTTTTGGGAATGTTTTTCATATTTGACACATAAACCGGTCCTGATTCGTCTTGTAATGGCAATCTTCCGTGCGAGCCTTTTACTAATTTACCATTCAATGGTATTGACTTTGTAGTTGGGTCAAAGAATAATTCAACAGGATCATAGCCAGGTTTTCTATGAATATCAACCTTCCTGGCAAAACTTGGAGCTTTCAAAGGATCATACCACCAGTAATAACTAAACCATTTATTTTTATCTGAAACTGCTATTAAATCGCCACTTCTGGAATGATTAATTCTGAATCGCTGCTTCAACTCATCATCCAATATTAGGTCGACACCTTTTATCCCTTCTAGAATTTTTCTCACTGAATTTCTATAATTTTCTTTAATGTATATGTGTGCCACCTGGTGATCTACCATTGCAAACGCTTTACTGTACTCAAGGTCTAAGTATTCTAGCCCTTCAATTTCTCTTACTGAAAGAACATCGTTCTCTCTAAGAATAGTATTCAATGGAATATCAGAACTAACATCTGTAAATCCGTACTCTGAGAAAATAATAAACTGTGTATCTTCTATTATGCCCATATCAGATACCTTTTTAATTAATCTTCCAACTAAATCATCAACAAACTTTAGATCGTCTTTTAAATTGTTGTACGATGTCCCATTTTTTTGGAATGAATAATCTAAGTGTGGAATATATGTAAATAAGAAATTTGGTCTTTCATTTTCCAATACAAGTTCTGTTGCCTGCTCTATCCATCCGCTAGATTTTTTGGAAGTAAACGGACCCCAATACGAAGTTAAATCAAATTTTCCTATTTTTTCTGCTATTTTTTCATAAAATCGAGGTGGTTTGCTATAACACCACATTATCATGCTATCGTCCATATGTAATGGACGCGGAGTTAATACAATATCTGCATTAGAGTACATGGTATTTTGCCAGAACAGAACTGCCGTCTTATAACTACTACCACTCATTTTTAGAGTATCCCAGATTCTATCGGCCTGAACGAGATTGCTTGATTGTTCCCAAAAGGAAACTGCATAATTTTGTTTATCAAATAATCCGTTTGAAATAATTCCATGAACTTCAGGATACGTACCTGAAAGGAGGCTGCTCTGTACTGTACATGTTACTGCAGGAAATACTGTTTCTAAATTCCTGGTTTCACTTCCTTGAGAGATTTTAGAAATATTTGGTGTCAGGGCCTCAGAAATATGTCTTTTCTCCAAACCTACAATATCGATAATTATTACATATTTAGCCATTAGAGTAATGGATTTTATCAAGAATTTAATTCTAATTGTTTCATATCAAGTCATATACATTTTATTTGCCAATACCAGCAATGGCGCCATTAGCGTCAGGACGACAAGTCCTAACTCTATTCCAATTATTCCTGTCAAAAAAGTTGAGTCAAGTACAATAATTGACAAAATCATATTTCGCACTATTTGTTGTGTCCTTCCGGAATCTCTTCTATAAATTCTGCTGAAAGATATGATCATTATGAATGAAAATAGCGAAAGTATTATGAGCGATTCAAGTTTGAAGAATCCCATCAAGGTAAACAATATGATTGAAGAAATAACGGTGGCAACTATAGCTGGAGGTAATAATAATTTTGTATTGTCTGAAAAACCGTGAACTTCATATCTGCTTATGAATCCTATCAAGGATACGTAAACAAATGTAATTATCAGTATGAATGTCAGAGTAACAATCTGAGAATAGCTATCAACACTTCTAAGACTTACACTTGTTCCCAACAATATATTCATGACTCTTGCAGAGGCGATGGTAAACGGGCCTGCATGGGTATTTTTTAGGTATTTGTCATATCCAAAAATAACCGAAAATAAAATTGATGAAATTACTAGAGTCGAAAAGCTGACCTGTAAAGACAGAATGAGAGCTAGCGTTGAAAATATTGCGACTAAAACGATGGCCGATCTTCTTGATATTTTACCTGATGGCAAAGGCCTATTTGGCCTTTCTTTCTTGTCTATATCAAAGTCGTATAGATCGTTAAGCACAATTCCCACACAGTAGAGAAGAACTGAGATAGTACCTAGTAATAAAAATTGGGAAAATGATGTGAGTGTAAATGCCAACAACGAGACGGTAGCCATTCCGACCAAAATATTTGAAGGGAGTGTAAAGAGATTTGGAAGTCTGACCAGAGCCAGGTAATCTTTGATACTGACGTTTTTCATAAAAATCATTGGTATCAAATGAAATAAAATAGTAGATGCAAAGCGATTGTATTATCGGATGGCGTAAATATTCACTTCTTGACTAGAGATAGTCAAGTGATCTAATAAACTTCATTGCTTCTTTGGCCGCATATGTCGGGCAGTCCTGATAAGGATAAAGTTCTACTGTAATAAATCCATTGTAACCAATATCTTTGAGGGATTTAATGACAGAGGAGATATCCATCGCACCCTTTCCTAGCATAAGATGATTATGTGTTCTGTCCGCAGCAATATCTTCCAAATGCACATGCCTGATATAATCTGATAATTGGGGTATTAGTCGACTTGGATCTTCTCCGACACAGAAAAAATGTCCTACGTCAAAATTCAATCCAATATATTCTGAATCAAAATTTCTAATAAACTGAATAAATTGCTGGGAATTTTCAATCAAAAGTCCTGGCTCCGGTTCAACAAGTACGCTCACATTTTCGTTTTCTGCAATAGGTAATACATCCCGAATACCGTTTTCAAAAATTTTAAATTGTTCATTTTTACCCAATCCATCATTCTTAGTTGGACCGCCTGGTTCTGTGGATATATTATTAGCTCCTAATTTTCGAGCTAGTTTTATGCAATCTATTGTATGTTCTATTCGCAATTTCCTAAGTTCGGAGTCATTCTCAATCCAAGATGGATGATGAGTATCCCCGATAGCAAAAAGGGTAAAGGCATTTAGATTGGAAATGCTTATTTGCAAATCTAACAATAATTGCTTGATTTCCTTACAATCAGCATCACTTAGTGTTTTTGGATATGCATGTGGCACGTCACAAAGTATCTCGATTCCCCTATAACCAATTTCAGACAAAGAGTTTATCGTGTCTTTTAGGGAATATTTTTTGAACGCGTTTGTACTAAATGCAAATTCCATATTTTCTTGTTATGGGCTCCATAGGAAATTGGGAGATTGTTTAAAAAATTCATATGCATTGTAAAGTGTCACCTTTTCGATATCATTGTCGCTGAAACCTTTTTTCTTCATTTCTGTTGCAACTAAAGGGACGCTTAAAGGATCCGAGACTCCCCAATCAGCAGAGCTATTTATCATAATTTTTTCCACTCCGTTTTTTTCAATTATGTCTATTGCTCTAGCCGGAGAAAGTTTTGTTACTGGATAAACAGTTAGACCCGCCCAACAACCAAGTTCCAAAGTTTCCTCTATCGTTTCTTCCGTGTTATGATCAATAAGAATTTTGTTTGATAATTCTAGCATGTTATTATTTTTAAGAACAGATTTTGTCCGTTCGATACCTTCTTTTTTATTAACGTGGGGCAGGTGGATCATCGTAAGCATATCTTTTTTTAATGCAATATCTAATTGCAATTGAAATAATTCGTCCTCCATGTCATTAATTAAATTGTACCCGATTTCGCCAATTGCCACTACTCTCTGTCTTTCTAAATATTTTGACATGGCTTTAAGCGCATCTAGTGCAAGCGGTCTTTCGGTTGATTCTTTCGGATTCACAGACAAGCAAACGTAGTGATCAATAGCAAATTCTTTTGATCTTTGAGTTTCAAATGATATCATGTGCTCCCAGTAATCTTCAAATGTACCGACGGAGGTTCTTGGGCTACCCAACCAAAAAGACGGCTGGACAATTACCTCAATACCTGCCTTTGACATTATTTCGTAATCATCAGTAGTTCTAGAGTACATATGTATATGCGGATCAAAAAAACGTCCCAAAAGTATTCACCCATATTGAAACGAATCCTTTTTTATATTTGTCTTGTGTATTTGAAAACCAAAAGGATCCTGGAATTCATGCTCTTCAGTTGCGGTTTAATTTAGATTATATGAGATTTATACCTAGTTTTAATAGATCTAAAGAATCAGCGTGAAGAAGGTCTTTTATGCAAATATTAGCCAAAACGACGTATATTATAATTTTATAAACTCATTAGATCAGAATATACTAAAAAATATTATAAATTCTGTCTAGAAAAATTCCTGAGTCATTACAAACTTGAACTGACCTCATTTCTAAAACTACCACAGGATGAAATGTCCAACCTTATCATCAAATACCTAGTTGATAAGAAAATTTCTAAACAATGCAAGAACCTAATGAGTGCTTCACTAAAACATGCTTGTGAAATAAGTGACGTTGTACTAAACTTGGAACTAAAAATAAAGCCAGATGATTACTCAATTTGCAGGACTTCAGATAATTCACTTAGTCTAGCAGAAGGTTGTATTTGGTTATGTCAAAAGTGCAAGGATTTCCTAAGCAAGTGATCTTATTGGATTCTTCGGGTAATAATCAGGTATTGACAGAAAAGATAGATAAAGACGAGAAAAGGTGTTATAGACGAATTAAAAGATTAGAGAATAAAAAAGGTCTTAAGGAGAGAACACGTAATAATAATTAAGCGGGAGAAAAAAATGAAAACGACAAATGCTAAAAACAAGGTAAAAGTAAAGATACATAGAACTAGCGATTATGACGACAAATACACGGGCATACGGGATTTTCCTGACGAAAAAGCGATGTTACAGTATGGATTGTCTAAGGTGTATAAAGTCACAATAAGAAAATATACTCAGGATGATGAATTTATGGCAACAGCACAAAAGACAAGAGGCGCAAAGTTTGATTACGATATGGAACTGTCCGACTAAAAACGCGCAGATGTCATAAATCAAAATGTAACAAGAATTGGTTACGAAGTTGATAATGAGACAAAAAGTATCAAGAAGGTGTTTAAAAATGCGTAGAAAAGAGACTAAATCAGCCGGAATCATCCCATTTATGATAGAATCTATGTGCCTTCAATTGTCCGAAAAAGAATCTTTGCAATATCTAAAAGATAGAGGCTTTATAGTGTCAAGAGCGGAACTTTACAGAATAAAGAATGAAATAAAAGAATCAACAAACCAACGTCCAAACCTAATAGCATCAAAAGAATTTTTTACTCAACATAGGGATCGAATTGATACCCTCAGAGTTATTCTTAAAGAAATGTGGGTAAATTATCATATAGAGAATAACCGATACTAGAAAAGATTGAAGAAAACCAAGTCTACCTGTCTTCATATTATGATTCAACGAGATATGTATTACAACAAGCAGCAAACAAGAAAGATAAAATCACAGCCGAGAATTGAAGAAAATAAAATCTGATCCTTTTTACAATACTGATAACCCTTTATTATCTGATTCAAGTCAACTGGATATTTTCAAAGGTAAAAACATTTCTAGAGTTTAATAAAATAATCGGCTTACCTGTCAAGAACGGTAAGGAGCATCCAATATACGATTATGAGTTAGATGTTATAGAAAAGATAGAATCTAATCGTATTATTTGGATTAAAAGGAGTAGAGGTATAGGAATTACTGAACTTGTATTAAGATATCTTGCTTACAAAATTGTTTCTTCAAATGAATTAGATTACAAAAAGATAATGATTGTATCCGGTACGATGCTCAAACATGCCAACGATGTCAAGGAAATAATACAATCATTATTCGAGCGAAGGTTTCCACTAATACAACTCGAATCTAAATTCACAGAATTATGGATTAAAAATACAAATTTAATCTGCATGCCTTCGAGAAATGTAAAGGATTTAAGAGGATATACCGATGTCTCCTATTTTTTTATAGATGAAGCAGATTATTTTGAACCTTCAGTTAATAACGAACTCTTGTATAGTATAACCGCGTACGAAGAGAAATCAAATTGTACTACGATTATAGCTAGCACACCTAACCGAACAGGTGGATTATTCGAATGTATAGAAAAGGATCTTAATTCTAAATATGAAAAGATATTTTTAGATTACACTGTAGGTCTTGATAAAATATACGACAGAAAGGATATTGAAAAGAAAAAGAATGAACCCGAATTCTTAAGGGAATATGCCGGCCAATACTTGGGTAGAGTAGGTAATGTTTTCTTACCTTCACAAATTCAACACTGTATTGAACTAGGTAATGAATATTCAATAGATAAGATACCTGTTTCTCTTTACACTTTAAAGGCAGTTGGAATTGATCCTGGATTTAGTTCATCAGCAACCGGTATCGTAGTATTAGAACACATAAAACCCGAACTGAAAGAAGATAAGTCTGTCGTAATTTACCTTTGATATAACGATAGTCTTTAGTTTGTCGTGGCTATCATCATACTTGTCATTCAACTCGTTTAACTGATTCATAACTTACAGAACATGAATTCGTTATTAGTGAACTAATCTGCTCTATATCGTAACCTTTTAAGCGAGATCCGATAACTTATATTTTCATACTAAATGAAAATAAAAACCAAAATCAGCATAATGATTTTTATTATAATCCTAGTGGTTGGGTTTTACCTAGCTTATGAAGCAAATCGTGTCGCAAATAAAGTAAAACTAAAGGTGGAAGAAACCCTAACAGGAAAAGTAATTTTATTCTACATTATAACCTTTCAATGCTAAACGCAAACTATCCAATAAATCATCATAACTAGTTTCTTCTTTATGTAAACTTAATTTATTTATCCCCTTTTTCTCTTTGTTTTTGGTTTTGGTTTTGGTTTTTTAGTCTTCTTTACGCTGGCACTTGCTTCATCTTTTACGTCCACATTTTGCCTCAGTTTTGTTGCTTTTTGCTTGTGACCACAAATATCGCATTCGTAGTCTCTAACGCCCCCAGTTTCTTTAAATTGGCGTTTTGGTTCTGCGCTAGCGCTAGCGTAAGCGGTTACCACAGGATATAGATGACCCTTTTTGCATTTAGGACATAACTCCAATCCAGACACAGAATTATTAATCGTGAGGTGGGTATTAAATATTACAAATAAACTTTTCTCCGTCGAACAACTCAACGAAGAAAAGGTAAGAAGCGTAAGAGCAGATTTTCAGTTAAGGGAGAGCATGAAGATCCCGAAATTCAAGCAGAGATTAGGAAAGGAAATACTGTGAATATTTTATGATTCTAGTAAATAATTGATTTGAAATTAATTGCTCACATATGTGCCTGTTATTAACTGAAGAAAAAGATGTTTTAGGTAACGATATATTGTTACTTGTTACTTCTTTAGGCTATTGTACATTAGTTCCGAATATCTCGTCTACGAATCCATTGTCATCGCCGTTAGCCGA
>JASKBU010000135.1:0-5841 GCA_033272285.1 Nitrososphaeraceae archaeon | reverse complement strand
TTAACTTGAAAATGTTCTAGTGCTAAAATAGGATCTGTAAACGTGAATAATGATATTCCTTCAATATGCTTCAAATCCTCTCGAAAGAGAATGGTTATTTCTAGATCATCATCTACAATTACTACCATTCTGTTGTTTTTCGACACTTTTTCTGTTTCGGAATGTGCATGAACATATTTTTATAAACTTTACGTTTGCTTCTTACTGTTTTACATGTATTCTAGACTCTTAAGTCGATTGCAGAAATCCTCATCATGAACAGGGCTGATGCAATATTCCCCTACTGTCGAGTTACCACTGCGAAGATCTGCTAAGGATTGATTCCAGAGTGCATTATTATTCTCAATTTTATTAGCTTGATTATTAAATTGAATCTGTGTGTAAAGCAAAACAACAACTAAGGCTATCGCCGCTATAATTATGATTATCACTATCGGCTTGCGTAATATTGTGAGAGCACCCGCCTTAGTCTTTTTAACTATCTCGCTAGACGTCCCTTCGTCGGCAATTTTCTCTGCCTTTTGTCGTAGATTTTCCTTTGCATCTCTCAGATTTTCCACCGTCTTTTTACTTATATCTTCGGCCTTGTCGTTTCCTCCTGCTTTATTATATTCGCTGTTTTCAGTCCGTTCATATGATTTGGTATACGTATCTTTGTCTGTCGTCTCTCTTGCGGTTTCTTTAACTCCTTCTGCAGTGTCCTCAACTCCTTCCTTGACTCCTTCTGCCGTTTTTTTAAGGCCCTTTTTTACTTTATCAAAACTGTCTTCAGAACCGTCTTCAGGCATGATAAGCTCATTACAATAAATTATTTAATGCTTCAAGCTTGACGTAAGACCCCTGAATTTATCACTTATGGTAACGCAACAAACTCCTTTCCCAATTTTTTTTGTTGATGCTTACACACTTGATAGAATATCCAATCTAATATTCTTAACTCACTGTGTAGTTTGTCAGAGTCAAATATTGAACCGGTCTTATTTATTTCCTGAATACTTTCATTCATCCTGGATTCAATTAAACTACAAATTTCAATGTTAGCATTTTTCATATTTTCTAAAACCCAATTTAATAATTCAATTCTTTTCTTAAGTTCTCTTTTGTAGACGCTTTCATCTTTTTCTCCACCAAGCCATTTGTTTAGATACAACTCTGTTAAAAAACTGGCTGAATATAACAACAACTTGGCCGGCTATTGCTCTAAGTGTCGAAATTTGAACACATATCTTTTAAAACAGAAAGTTTCCGGTGCTACTATAATTACGCGATATTGTAATGAACACGTGCCAGAAAACTTGTAGTAAAACAAAAGCAAGTTTTACTTTTTTCTATTTATGTTGCAATTTGATATGATGGAACCGCTCGACTCATGACTACATATCAAACAATATCTACCGTCTTTATCAAAAACATGCATTTCGCTTGTATGTTCACACAGATTGCATCTGGCAGGTCTTCTAGCCACTTGATCTTTTGATTATCTGTGCTTATAATGATTAAATAGAAATCTTCTAGAGATCCCGGTCTGAAGATTCTTCAGTCATCTACTCTCTAAACTCCTTGGATAAAAAACACAAAGGATTATTATAACAGCGGTAGAAATATCGTTTATTTATTCAAATTATTTTTTCCTAAATAATCAAAGATAAGAATTATTCCGCAAGTGTTTATAATAGTAATTTCATTTGATTTTGAAATATGCCTCAAATAAAAAAATGGCCGATCAGATGCCAGTTTTTTGAATGGGAGTCGATTCCAAAACGTTAGCATCAATTCTAGTCGTGTTAATGTTTGCAGCAGTGTTCCCTTTTGCATTATACGAATATTGTAAAGACTGGATTAATTATCTAAGGAATCTTTTAATACAAGCAACCGCTTTAATTTGATTCTGTTCTGCAGATGCGCGATATTAAAAGCAAAAATATTATAAAAAATTTACTTTTTAGCCTTCTGCCAATTTTCTTAACACGTCTAGTTGTTTGTAATGCTCAAATACGATAGACATAAGGATAGGATGAATCAATACAGGTCTGCAAGCATTACTACCCGCAGAATTGTAAAGTCGTGAATAAGAAAACATTTTATCAAATTCCTTTCAAATGTATCACAGATTATTAATTCTTTCTCTGTCCACTTAAATTAGATTTCTTCACTCCTTTATTAAAGAAAAAGTTTCGTAGGTAACATGTGTAGTTATCTATTACTTGATAAGGCTAAGGTATATCCGGAATTAATGTGGTACTACCGAATACCTCGTCTGATGCAGTAGTTCCGACTACTTCATCTAATGCACTATCTCCGAATTCATTGGCATCGCCGTTGGCCGGAGACGTAAGAAAGTTGTTGCATTCAAATTGATTGTTGTTAGTGGGACTACCGAGGACACCAATGTTTTCATATTCATTCACTGCCTTACAGTTGTCCTCCTGTATTATCTTGTGTGTTCTTTCGTTACAGTTGTCGTCATCATTATCTTCGCACTCTTCCTTGTCAGCAAATGCCGGTGCTACCTGTGACAGACCTGTTCCTGTTAGCGCTGTCAATATACCTATGGACAGGGCTACAAAAGTTAACACGTTTTTTGTGTTCAAGGTTTGGTATCGAAATGATACTAAACAAAGTATAAGTGGATTAAGTAAGAACAAGTGCTAAAAAAAGAAGAGAGTCTTGTTTACTAAGTTAAATCTGAATTTAAGAATAGAATATTATTCATTCATGTTAAGAATTGAATCACTTATTCGGGCATATTATTTCTCCATTTATCGAATAACAATTAGGTGGTAGGTAGTTTGTATTTGTATTTGTATTTTCCAATTCGTTATTTTCGTCCATAAAAAAGAATACTAAAACGAATATAGTTGCTCCAATAATAATTGCTGCAATTATGAATAGTGTCTTTCGTTGGCGTAATCTAGATATGCTTGAGTTGTTGGTATTCTCTCGAAATGGCATCCAACAAGACAACATGCAAAATTCCTATTAAGCGTTAGATGCTAGAAGAACAAAATTAGTTTGTAAGGAACTGGAACTTCGTTAGTAAGGGATACAAGCAGCAATAGACAAAGGCTTAGCGGTAAATATCTTAAATTATTTTTACTTTCATCTTTTTCTAAATTGAGCCAGCTTTGAGAATCTTCAATATCTTCTTGTAATGCTTGTTCTAATGTCATTAATAATAAAATAAGTGTGTTACAGTGATAAATGATCGTGTTCTTAACGGGAGAGGTTCTGATAATATTTTCCATTTTGAAATTTCGAATTATTAGAAGATAAAAATCAAGGATGGACAATAGGTCGCATCATATGGACCCATGCCCACCCAAGTGTTTATAACTAAAAATATTTGAGCGGAATAAATTAAATATGTTTACACTGATGGGCCAAGAATGATTGTTAATAGTGTCTCCCGTCAGGAAGATACCTTTTGCGACGAGTTATGGTACTTTCAAATAATAAATTATAAAAAAGATAAACCCGGCAGTCTTACTTGCTGCTGTTGCCGTTTAAACCTTCTTTTATTTCTCCAGTTAGATTTGCAAAAACCCCTGCAGCCCCAGCCCCTATTTTTTGAGCGGTCTCTCCAGTCTTATTTAAAATCTTGCCCCCAACTTCGCTCGCATTTTTTCCCAACTCAGAAGCCGTTTGGTTCGCTGAAGCACTCATGTTTGCTGCTGCTCTTGAGTCCTTCAACTGTCCTCTAATTTCACCGTCAGGGAAGTCTGTCGTATGCACATTTACATACGTCGTACCGTTCTTCATTGCTGTAACCAAATCCATTATGTCTTTTCCTTTCATAGGCCCTTCCAAGTTAGATGCTGTAACGTTCGCTTCGCCTACGGTTCCATTTACTTGTTCAGTCGGCCCTCCCTTAAACAGAGTAAGGACCACGGGGCCGTTCTTTCCGGCCTCTGCAAGATGGATATGAGCCGCATTAACCTTATCCATGTCTGTAACATTTACCTCGTATCGTATATTATCGTCTGTTGTTTTTACCCAGGCGAATCCGGTTGAAGGAGACTCATTGGGTGGAACTTCTTCTTTTCCAGACAATTTAGCTATAAATTTCTGTTCCGATTCCTGAGCAGCAAGTTGCAATGTTAAATGTGATGTACTGATAGTAAGTACAGTTAGTATTCCAATGGCCACAATTCCAATGGCTATTGATTTTATTTTTATCATTACCAAGTAGTATAACCAATATATTTAATAACACTTCGCTAACTCCAAGCAGAAAAGATTCGCGACGCCGATAATATTGAATAGTATCTTTTGAGATCTGAATAAACACAGTCAACCTGATATAAAATCAATCTAGATGAACGTGTGGCCCATCAGGATGGATTTTGTTGTCTCATGTAACGCTATAATATATTTAGTCAATAAATTATAAAAAAGTTAACTGGACAATTGAACTTACTTTAGATTTCTTTCATACTTTGTCGATAAGCCTGTACTTCATCTCTGACTTTGCGACATAATGTATTTATTTTTATCGGCTTTTGCATAAACGAATCTATGATTCCTTGTTTAAGATATGTTTCAAAAATAGGATTGTTTTGGAATTCGTAAGCACTTACTAACATAGTTCTTACCTTGGGATTAAGTTCCTTTACTTTATTTAGCAATGCCAAACCGTCTATATTAGGCATCCTCATATCCGAAATGACCAATGCATACGCTTGTTTATTTTTTGAACAATGCTCTAAAGCAATCGTAGGATCATTAAAACTAACAACAGAGATTCCAGTTATATCCGAACATATAGCATCCTCAAAAAGTACAGTAATATCTATCTCATCATCTATTATGCTAACAAATTTCTTATTAGTTGACACTATTGTAGTGCCCCGTAAATATCCCGCTTCAACGTCAATTAAAACGCGATAGATCGAGATAAGGTTTTTTGAATTTATAAAGCAAAATGTACGCTACTGGGATGGCATAACAAATCCGATGGGCCATCAGTGGTAGTGAGTAGACCCACCAGGATGATTAAAGAATTGTAAAATTACTATCATCAACAAATTATAAAACAGTTGTGAATTGCGTCGCACTGGATGCACGTCTGAAAGTTATGTACTTACAATGCCCATTGCTTTCGTTACGTCAGCGACATTTTTATATTCCTTGTCCTCTAACCCCGCGAGTTTATTCATAATAGTGCTTGCTTGAGTATCGGTTCCAACCTTCTGTTTTACATGATTCATAATTTCCTCTTTACGAACAGGGAAATTAACATCCTTAAGAAGTTGGCCTAAAGATTGGGCCTCTGGATAGTTTTCGACATTTACTTCCTTCCTCTGTCCCGGAATCCCCGATTGTTCGCTAACCTTTTTCTCAATTTCTTCATTTTTATCAGACATAATACTTTCATTGGACAAAATAGTTTTTTAAGATTAGTAACCGAGAACTGCTGGCCCAGATTATCAGTAAATATATCAGTAAATATCTTAAATGAATCTAGTAGGTAAAATACTGGTGGCTGAGCACTCAGCCATGAAGCCCAGTGACCAGAGTTTGTAAGTGTATAGTCTTATAACTAATACGGTGCTTACATAAGGTTCTTCTTGAAAAAAGCTTCGCCACAGAGTGCATCAGGGCTAATGTCTATGTTACCATCTGGATTGAGGGATATTTTTTCCGATGATGAGAAAAACGAATTTACTACAAAACAGGAAAATGTTTCACAAGATGAAGTTGAGAAAGAACTTGCAGACCAATGTTTCAATGGTGATAAAACTCAAGCCCAAAGGACTTTTCAAGAGGGAAAAAATCTCTTAAAAGAAAAAACCGGCCAGCAAGGGCAGGGCATTATAGAAGGTTTATTGGGTAATTCAGGTC
>JASKBU010000134.1:0-22075 GCA_033272285.1 Nitrososphaeraceae archaeon | reverse complement strand
TGCATTCGTTGTCTTCCTAAGACCGCTTGGCCTCCGACTTGTTCTTGAAATCGAAGATACGAATTCAACCAATATCAAAGAATTCAGATTCTATAGAGATATCAAACCTATTTATAGGCTTATAGACAAGATTTTTGGAAAACAATATTCCATTACCATTTATTGATTCTAACATTTGTTATTTTTTTCAATTTGCTGCGTTGCGTTGATCTGTAAAGGTATCAGAAAAAGAATTTGATTATAAGCGAATCAATATGTTACTGTAGAAGCGAACAGACTAAATTATAATCAGGAGATGATATATGGTTCTTTCCAACCTTCCAACGAACGATTGATATCGTGGTGCTTGCACAACTAAATTCCATTAGCAGTATTTGCAACTACAAATTGAGCATCGGGAATTGAGAGTCGATTTTTTGTTCTTGTTCTTGTTCTTGGTGTTTTAATAGACCTCATAAAGCTAACATATCATCTAGATATTTGCACTTCTATAGTTGAAACATTTCGCTCTCTTCCATCTTCAGATTGCATTGTCTGTGTTCCTATTTTTACGTGTCCAATTTTATATCCCATATTCTCCATACGCTTCACTATAATTTGGGCAACGTCAACCGCGCGCGTTATGCTTTTTCCCCTGGCCTTTACGAGTACGGTAGGCTCATTTGCTAACTGTACTAGTGTTGCAGTCACATAAGTCATCAAAGGCTTCTTTCCTATCAAAATTTCATTATTCGCCCGCCTCGTGCCAGTACTTGAAGTCATTTATAAGTAAAGTTCCAAATCCTAAATATATTAGTTGTTGATAGCTTGAAATTCTCATTCTTTAGAATGCTTTAGAAGTATGTCTTCCAAATTATTCGGGTTCTTGACGATTTCTTGGACTACCGTTTGATCATCTACCTCATAACAATGCGTCAGATTTTCTTCATCTTTGTAAAAAATATAGACTTTATTGTCGTAAATACAGTAATACATTTTGTCGACGATCATTTTTTCGGGGTCGATTTTTATTCCGTCCTTTTCAACAATAACAGGATATTCCAACATTTTTACGATATATTTCATAAAATAAATTCTATACGGATTGTGCAGCCCAAATGTTCAATCTTTGGCGAACTAACTGCTAACTACATCTTAAAGTGCAGAGTTCATAATGCAGCCTTTCCTAAAACGATAAGATCCGAAATCCATTGGATCGACTCGGTAATGTCCAATTCAGTTATTTTGATAAATCGTGCTTTAATGGGGCCTTCCTTTAGATCATAAATTTCAGAAGCTGAGTTGGTACCAGTTGATGAGTAATACTCTGCTGTCGTGTATTTTTTTCCATCATTTGAAAATTCAAGCGTGAAGAATTTAATTTCGTTATCTACGTTTGCGAAACTTACCTTAAGACCACATATATTTTGTTCTTGGCCCAGGTCCAATGTTGCCCACCTTGGTTTAGCATCCGAATTAGTAGAGTTCATGTCAGAATTACTATTATTATTGTTAGTATCAGTTTGTACATCTACTATGGGAATTTCATTATATTCACAAGTATTTGTCGATTCTTGGTCGAAATTTAAGGAATCTAGGCTTGTATTTTGTTCATTGTCCATATCGAACATTTCATTATATTGATTTACTACATGTTCCTCTGCTGGAGATGTTTGGCCAAATTCAGAGGAATCGGGATTATATGATTGAGTTGTCGGATATGAATTATCATTACTATTCATCATATCATTATTGTCGGAAACTAGGTTGGAATCTAAACTGACTTCTTTTACCTCTGGTTTCATTACTTCAATCAAGCATGTATACGTCACATATTTCCCATCAGGGTATATTACCCTAAGCTCCAAGGTATTCGGTCCATACACATCTGTAAAACTGAATTGATTCTTCCCTACTCTGTGAAGAGGAGTCATTTCTGTTGTATCTGCATCATAGTCAACAAAGAACGCATTCATTTCCCGGGGTTTTGTTAAAAAGCTAAATGAAATATTGTCATCTGGTGATATTTGGGCTATTGGTTGGAAATCATCGGCTAATTGTGGGAAGTTAAGTCTCTTTAAATCTTCATTTTCCACAACAACGAATGGTGACATTTCATATGATTTGTTATTGTAAACCATCTTGGCAACAGGGACGCTATTCTCTTGTATCTTGCTGTTATCGATATCTGTATCGGCTCCTGCTTTCTTCTCAACGGTATCTGCTTTCTTCTCATCGGCAGATAATTTCTTGGTATCTGTAGTTGATTCGCTTTTTTCGTCAGGATCGGCGTGAGCAGATAAAAATAATGTGCTTTGCAAGGGAGATGCTACTATCAATAGTAAAAGTGATGAGAATAAAAGGCATTTTCTATTTTGGTATAACGAGTTTATCAAAATTGAATCCAAGACTAACTGGTAATCTTTTATATTTACGTAATGTCGAAAAAATTACTTAGATCAACAACAAGAAAATAAATTCATTGACTATAAGAAAATACTATAAAATATATGAAATTTTTGCTGTTGTAATAACTCTTTTATTTTCATACAAACACGCAAGCTGGAATAATTTTTATCCCAAGAATCATTTAAACAAGTAATATTGAATAATAGTATTTCTTTAAATGAGATAGGAAAGAAAATAATATTTCATATTGATTTTGATTATTTCTACGCGCAATGTGAGGAGATAAGAAAACCAGAATTAAGAGATATTCCTAGTGTTGTTTGTGTTTATTCCGGACGAAAGGACGATTCTGGGGTAGTCAGTACATGCAATTATGAAGCACGAAAATATGGCGTTAAGGCGGCAATGCCCATTAAGGTGGCAAAATCGAAACTGAAAGATGTAGGAGCAGTATTCCTGCCTACTGATATTCCATATTATCAGGAAACATCCAGGAACGCTATGAAGATTATTCAAAATTACGGAGATTTGTTCGAACAGGTCAGTGTTGATGAATGTTATGTGGATTTTACAAAGATAACCAATTCAGATTTTGATGATGCAAAGATTTTTGCTACTTCGCTGCAAAAGAATATCAAAGAGCAAATTAATTTGACATGCTCCATTGGAGTGGGACCTAATAAGTTAATATCAAAAATAGCATCAGGTGTCAACAAGCCCAATGGAATAACAGTGGTCAGTCAGGACGATGCCAAAAATTTTATCTCAAACTGCAAGATTGAAGATATTCCTGGAGTAGGTCCAAAAACAGCATTGAAGTTAAATTCTCTGGGGATCAAGTCTATTTCCGATATATCAAAGAAAAATATATTTGAGTTGAGAGACGCATTGGGATACAAGACTGCCACGTTTTTAGCAAATGCATCAAATGCAATTGATTATTCTCAGATAAAAATTCGTGGAACATCAAAGCAAATCGGTAAGATTGTTACCTTAAAGAAGGACAAGCCTGAATTTGAACAGATTAAAATGATAGGTGCCACCCTTTGTGCATCTGTATTTGAGAATCTAAAGAATAAGAGACAGGCTTTCAAAGTACTTACTGTAATATTAATTTTAGAAAATCTCCAACACGTATCAATTTCAAAAAGCCTAAAGTTATACTCCGCATCATTAGAGGAATTAAACAAGAATTCATTGTTAATCATAAACGAGATGATTACCAACAATTCCATATCTCTAGATAATATTAGAAGGATGGGTGTGATAGTTTCCGATCTTAAGGATATATCAGGACAGGACTCGTTATTGAATTACTTTGAAAAATAATTACTCACTCAAATTAAAACGAGTTTGAAACTAGTGAAAATAAATTTTGTGGTTTTGCCTTAATGAATCTAGAGTAGTGAGGGTAGCAAAGAACATTGTAATGTTTTTGTAGAATCATGTTTGTTGAATAATAACAATGCTAAAGTCAACTCAGGAGGGTAACAATTTCAAGGACTCCTCGGCTAGAGTTTGCAGTATTTTGTCTGACATTGGTTTAACTATTTTTGCATTAACGAAATTTGGTTTTCCACCACCTAACCCTATTTCTTGATTCTTTCTGAGATTTTGAAAAATTTTAAAACAATCCAAGTCAACGTCGGCACTCCTTGCAAATATGAGATTTGCCATATCGCTATCATCCATATTAATTAATATAATGATAGTTCTTGGTTCCAGTATCTTTTCTCCAGCAAAATTTTGAATGATTCGCCAATTTGCATTGTCCAAGATTGATGATATTACAGTTACATTATTTTTTTCAAAATACTGGATTGGTATCTCATTCAGCATCTTATTTGTTATTTTTTTTAACTGCCCGTAATACTGTTCTCTTTCGTTATAAAGCCTTCTAATAGTTGCCTCTACGGTATTGTAATTTGCGTCTATCTGGTCACAAATCATATTAATTTTTTCTATTGCGTTGACTGCTTCATCCATCGCATTTTTACCTACCATAAACTTGATTTCAAAATCAGAACCATTCTTTGACAAACTAGTTACCAAGAAAAATATACATTCGGATAAATTATTAACATGCTCCATAGAACATGCAGCAACATCATGGTTTTCTATTTCGACCACTGTAAACTTATCAGCATCAGCTAATCTTGCTTCATTTGCCCTCAAATTCGGTAACTTCATCTTGGCTTCATTCAGCGAGGGAAATGAATGATGCAATATTTTTCGCCCCTCTAAAATTAACCGATTCACCTCCTTCTGTGCCATAGATACCTTTTCAAAATCTAGCTGTGTTTCTGATGCATTGATAAAAGCTACATTATACGAATCCTTATGCTCTACTTTTCTTACGTTTAATGTCTTGTTCAAAATTTTCTGAAGCGATCCTATGAACGCATGTTCTGCTGTATGTGCTGCCTTGGTGTTCATACTCATCAATTCAGGTTATTGATGTACATCAGCATTAGGGCATTAATTATTGATGAGGCTGCAGGACTTCCCCCTTTTCTTCCTATATTTGTTATAAACTCCACACTGGCCTTTGATAGTTCCAGTTTTGATTCTGAAGCAGAGACAAATCCTACTGGTATTCCTATCACAAGTGAGGGTCTTACTGCATCTTCGTTTACCATTTTGATTACTTCGTATAGCGCTGTTGGAGCATTTCCTATCACAACTATCCCACCATCAATTTCTTTTGATGAATATCTCATTGCAACTGTGGATCTAGTCTTATTCTGATTTTTTGATATTTCAACTACATCCTTGTTTGAAATGTTACATATCAAATTGGTGCCAATTTTTGCTACAGATTTTTTGTTTATTCCCGACAAAACCATATCAACATCAACAACAATATGGTGTCTTTGTTTGAACGCACAAAAAGCGTTTTCAATTGCACTGGTTGAAAAAATAATTCCATTTTTATCAGGTTTAGCAAAATCAAAATCAGCAGTAGCATGAATAACCCTTCTAACAATATTCCATTGTGCCTTAGTATAACCATGAATTCCTATCTCAGATTCAATGATTTTCATACTGTTTTCTTCGATACCAAAGGCAACTTCTGACATGTCTCTAGATTTTGCCCTGTATGTTCTCTTTAATTCGTCATTACCTTCAGCCAACTTTTCCCTCGGCCTCCCTTGTCCTTTCAAGAACCATATTTACTAGTTTTGGATCTACTCCAAAATGTTCCGTAATATACACGGGAATTTTTTTTGGGTTACAATTTTCTAGAGCGGAATTGATATCTTTAACAACATCATTTTTTATATGAGCTCCTTTGTGTAAGAAATAGGGAACTATAATTATTACATTTGGACTACTGGAGAGTACTCCTTCTATCCCCTTTGCTATCCGTGGTTCATCCAATTCCAGAAAACAAAAAGTAACGCTTCTAAAATTTGGTCTTAGTTCATTAACTGTGTGTATAAATGCAGTCCTAGCAGTTTTGTCACTACTTCCATGACCTATAACAAGTATGTCGCACTCGTCATCTTCAAGTACTATTCCGTTTTTTACTCTAGCATTGCTTATTCTATCTCTTATGATTGAAATAAGTAGGTCATGATAGCTCAGGGGTTTTGCAATTACTACCTTTATTCCCTTATCGTAACATATTTTGGCTGTCTTTTTTACAGAATCTTTCAATTTCATCCCAGGATATAGGAAGTACGGCATGACTGTTATCGAATCTACATTCTTAGAGACGCACCTGCTGATACCCTCTTCAATATAAGGTGGTATGACTTCAAGGAAGCAATGATCGACAAGGACGTACCTGCTTTGTTCCTTAATCAGATTGCACAATTGAACTAACTCTTCTTTGGCCTCTGGTTCCCTGCTTCCCCTATCAATCAGTAATAGAGCCCTATTCATACCGAGGCACCCACTTTATTGTAATTTATCCGGGAAACTGCAACTGTGAGATTGGGTGGGAATTTTTGTTTGCTGACTATAAGCTCACCGCCTGAACTGAGTATGGAGGATGCTTCCGAAACACTCGAAGTACCTTCATATTTTTTTACTAATTCAGATGGATTTGGAACAATCACATTACTCAACTTATCTTTATCAAAAAACTCAAGAGGAATTCCATGTTTATCCGAAAATGCTCCCAAGGAAATAGGAGACTTGCCTCTATTTATGGTCGAGAGATTTCTAATGCTAATAAAGGACAACCCATTTTCCTCCAACACTTTCATAATTCCTTCTTCTATATCTGCCTGGGTAATGTCCCAGTGAAAACCTATTCCAACAACAAGGCTTTTTGGTCTATAGATTACAGATTTTCTAACTAGTATTGGATCTGTTATGATTTTGTCAGAAATGATTAACCCTGCTTTGAAATCATCTGATCTTAATTCATCAATATTTTGAACTACTGTTACGTTTTTTGGTAATTCTTTATCCCACCATTTGGATTCACCAGCATCCTGATAGACGCCTATTTTTTCTTCGTTTACCATATGAGCACTCACCTTAGTAACGTTTTCGTAATTTTCAATACGCCATTGAAAATTATTCCCCAAGAGATCTACTGCTATCGTTTCATTGACGTCGGCAGCAGTGGTTATAACAGCTGTTGAATTAAGGTTATCTGCAATTGATTTGGACAATGCGTTGGCACCTCCCAAGTGACCTGATAGTGCACTTATGACAAAGTTAGCTTTGTCATCGATTACTATAACCGCTGGATCTGTCTTCTTATCTACCAAAAGATTTGATATCAAACGAATAACAGCTCCTAATGAAAAAATACATATAATGCTATCATATTCTTTGAAAATCTCTTCAACCATGTTTTTTGTATTTTTCTCAAACCAGATAATCCCATCAGAAGAATCTTTATGTTTAGATTGAGAATAAATATAAGCTGAAGGAATTTTCTCCTTTATTCTTTTTGCTATATTGATTCCATTTTTAGTAATACAAATAATAGCAACCTTGCTGCTCATGCATTAGAATATAAAATTTATTCAAATAATATACTTTATGTTATTTTTAGCCATCGTGAAACATAAATATTCAAATATTCAAGTGACAGTATTGTTGTTGGATTCAAATGACATTAACCTTCTTTTGTAAAAGGAATCGTCACACTGAATGTCCAGGTGAATGGCCTGTGGGCGATTCGTGTGGGTCGGATCACGATTGCTCCTTTGATGTAAAAATGTCAAAATGTGAATGCTCATGTCATGTTTGATGTTGACTGTCTCTGCAAATTCTAGCTTTATTTTGAAATTTTGATAAAAATGATCGGTTCGGGGTCAGAAAATTATGGTTTTTCAATCACTTGTATTTCAAACAGCCACCACATCATCATACCCCGTCAGTAGTTTATTATTATTGATTTCATTAATTCTTTAGCTTTTCGCCTTATTGAATCATTGACTCGTACTAGAACCAGCCCCTCCAATGGTTGACCATAACACACTAGTGAATAATGGGGTGCAAAGTAGCAAGTAGGAAGTGTCAAGAGATCTTCCTCGCCAATAACTTGCAAGATAAAATTCTTTTGACCTGACAGAGCAAATTTGATTTTAGTTATAGCTTCTTTTGTAATGGTTCCTGCTGGATTAATACATGAAATTTTTGTTACATCTTTATCCTTTTGATTTAGCATTCTATCGGTTAATGTGGATCTCTTTTCTTGCCTTCTCTCAACTCCATCAATTATTGCTAAGTCAGGATAAATATCAAATGAAATTAGTCTATCAGTAGAACGGTCTCCTACAGTTATTATTTTGGAGTTACTGTTAGCAATTTCTTTTCGTATTTTTTTTTCTGTTATATCACTGTCTAAAATTAGCTTTCCTAGTGGCTTTTTTAATACTTGAAGAATATCAGGTGGTATTGACACTTTCGGGTTCTTTTGATTGTTCACTTTCAGTCTTCTCTTGGTCCTGTAATTCAGAGGCAATGATACTAATTCTACCAGCCACAGTGCGGGCAATTTTGTCAAATAAGACAGCTTGGTTATTATTTGGTTCTGAAATTGCTACCGGATTACCACTGTCACTTGCTGACATTATCTGTTGATGCAGAGGTATTTCTCCAATAAAGGGAACATTAAACTGATCACTAACTTTCTGACCTCCCCCAGTACCGAAAATACTAATCCTATTATTACAATGTTGACATTCCAAATAACTCATATTTTCTATGACTCCTATAATAGGTACGTTCAGTTTGTTGAACATGCCTACTGCCTTTACTGCAACATTCATAGCTACATCTTGAGGAGTGGTTACTATAATTATTCCAGTTATAGGTATTGTTTGCGCTAATGTCAAAGGTGCGTCTCCAGTCCCCGGAGGTAAATCAATTATCAAGTAATCAAGCTCGCCCCAGTTTACATCCGTTAGGAATTGCTTTACAATTCCAGCCACGATTGGACCTCTGTAGATTCCTGCTTGCTGTGATTGTTCATAAAAGAAGCCCATTGAAATGACTTTTACTCCCTGAGCCAAGACAGGTTCTATTTTATTATTGACTACTTCAGGTGCGTTCTTGAGTCCTAACATTAGTGGGATGCTTGGACCATAAACATCAGCATCCAGTAAACCAACCTTTGCACCAGTCTTTGATAAAGCCAATGCAAGGTTAACTGCCACTGTTGTTTTACCCACGCCCCCTTTACCGCTAGCAACAGCAAGTATATTTTTGACTCCAGGAAGCAATTCGTCCATTGAAATTGATCTACCTTCCATGACTCTCGCAGTTACTTTGAGGTCAAGATCCTTAATGCCCAAGTCCATCATAGAATTTCGAACAGATTCTTCTATCTCGCTGTTAAACGGACAGGCAGGGGTTGTAAGTTCTAAAGTAAATCCAACTTTTCCATTGTTAATCGCAAGGTCTTTTATCATGCCCATTGAAACTATATCTTTATGCAATTCGGGATCTTCTATTGTCTGTAATTTTGCCATGATTTGCTCAATTGAGACCATATCAACGTACTCTTCCAAAGAATATTTAAATCATACAATGGCATGCGTGTTGATACTAAAATTAATAATAATGAAAAGGTTCATAAATTGATACTTTAAACAAATTGACAATAAGTAATGTTTGCGATAATACACATGGACGATGTAGTTAGGATACCACCCAGCATGATGAAAAAATCTCTCAACGAAACTACAATGGAAATTCTCAAGGAAAAATATGAGAGTATGATAAATCCAGAGTTGGGTTATGTTATTATGATTATTGATGCCAAGACAAACAGAGTTGGAAAATTGGTCTCTGGCGATGGCGCTACGTTTCACAAGGTATCTTTTAAGGCATTAACATTTTATCCTAAATTGCAAGAAATAGTAGAAGGGGAAATTGTTGAAATTACAGATTTTGGTGCATTTGTAAGAATTGGGCCAACTGATGCATTGCTGCACCTTTCTCAAATAACTGATGACTATTTGAAAAGCGACGTAAAACAAGGGGTAATAGTTGCAAATCAATCCGCCAAATCTTTGAAGATTGGATCAAAGCTTAGAGCCAGAGTTACTGCCATTAGCCTGGGGAAAGGTTCTGCGATGGGCAAAATAGGAATTACCTGTAGACAGCCTTTTCTGGGAGCACTCGAGTGGATAGAAGAAGAGATAAAGAAAGCCAAGAACCCAGCCGCCAGTGGTCAAAAAGAAAAGGATAAGGCAAAGGAAAAGAAAGGAACAGTGCCAGCTTAAATGGCTAAAGAACTTGCCTGTAAAAAATGTAGAGCAATTACTGTTGGAAAGGTTTGTCCTATATGCAAATCAACTGAACTTTCGTCTGATTGGTCTGGTACAATAGTAATATTTGATTCAAAGAACTCGCTGGTAGCATCCACACTTCAAATATCAACTCCGCACAAATATGCACTAAAAGTAACTTGACTTTTAAAAGAAAATCAAGAGATCTAAATCAATATTTTAATTTACGAGAATCCCTTGTAAGATTTCTCAGAGAAGATATAGGGCAAGGAGATCTGACCAGTCAATACACGGTAAACAAGGACTTAAAATCATCCTCTCAGATTATTTGTAAATCCGAAATTGCGGTTGTAGCTGGCCTTGAGGAGGCTAAGATAATATTTGAGATTTGCAACTGTGATTCAAAAGCACTAGTCAATGATGGTGATATTGTAAAAAGAGGTATTAGAGTCATGAAAATAAATGGTAATACAAGAGCAATTCTAAAGGCTGAAAGAACAGCATTAAACTTGATAATGCGTATGAGTGGAATTGCTACTGATACCAAGAAGTTTGTAGACATCGTAAAAACTGTTTCAAAGGATATAAAAGTTATGGGGACTAGAAAGACTGCGCCTGGTTTAAGATACTTTGATAAGAAATCAATAATATTAGGCGGTGGACATTCTCACAGAAATACTCTCGATGAATTGATACTAATCAAGGATAACCATCTTGCGGTAACTACTTCTATCCAAAGTGCTATAACAAATGCAAGGCTCAAAGCCGGAAAGAATATGATGATAGAATGCGAAGTTAGCAATACGAAATCATCAATAGAGGCCATCAAAAGTGGAGCTGATATTATTATGTTAGATAATTTTACTCCCGAGATGGCTCAGAAAACCATTTCCTATTTGAGAAAATCTGGACTACGAGAAAAAGTTCTAATTGAAATATCCGGAGCTGTGAATATTTCAAATATCAAAGATTACGCATTGGCATTACCAGACATGATATCTATAGGATCATTAACCCATTCCAGCAATTCTATTGATTTTTCGATGAAAAATGTGGCATAATTAATCTATTCACTCCTTATTGTAAATTAGTTATTTTACCCCGCATATCCATAGTTTATTTACTACGCTACGTTCACTAAGGTAGAAGGAAAATGCAAATTCTGCTTGCTTCGGATGTAGCCCTCTTAAAGAAGAGATGGAAGTTAAAATAAAAACAAAATCAAACTTTTCTATTTTTACCATAATTACAAATTAAATTACATATTATTAAGATGAATAATATTCCATTGTTAGATTCAGATTTAACGTAGTAGAGAAGACTCTTATTTTTTTCGTAATTGTTCTTACTCAATCCACTTATACTCTGTTTAGTATCATTTTGCGATAAGAAATCTTGAACACAAAAAACATGTTAATGTTCGTAGCACTGTCCTTAGGAATATTGACAGCGCTAACAGGAACAGGAATATCACAGGTAGCACCAGCATTTGCCGACAAGGAAGAGTGCGAAGACAATGATGACAATAACTGTAACGAGAGGACCCACAAGATAATTCAGGAGGATAACTGTAAGGCAGTCAATGAATATGAGAACATTGGCACCATGAGTGATCCATTCCACGACAATCAATTTACTTGCAACAACGTCCTTGAGTCTCCTGCTAACGGCGACGACGATGAATTCGGAGATAGTGCATTACAGTAGCCTTAGTAAGTAATAGGTAACGATGTGTCGTTACCTACAACACCCTTTTCTTTAGTTAATAACTTTATTGTCATTCTAATTTAATAACTAATATGTAAAACCCTCTATTCTATTACGATACTCACTTTTACACACTGGACATTTGCTTCCCCCTTTTTTACGTTTGATGGTATACATACAGCCGCAATCACCACAAGCAAATACATTTCGTCTTCAGAACGATTCAATAACGGGGATATCATAAGGACAATTCGTCGGGAAGCTCTCAAGAGTATAATTGGAATTGCCGAGGAAGAACTTCACGAATTAAATTCTTATGGTTTGTATGATAGCGTAGGATCCAGAAGAGTCTTCGATGAACAATCCCAGGAATCCACATAAGGAACTACATATAGCCACCTACCTCAGACTTACCTTACTTCAATAGCTCGTTAGCATTAAGAATAGTTAATACGAAAAGAACAATTGCAGCAAATCCTGTCCAACCTAATCCATAGAACATAGCACGCATTCCCAAATTTCTTTTTCCATTCACTAGAAACCAGGATGATATTATAAAAACAAGTATTATGATTAAACCGTAACCTTGTGAGAATAGTCTATACAGTTGTTCGTCTGGCGTCGTTACAAATGCCGAAATGGTCAGAAAAATTAATGCCCCTGCAATAATGCTGGCATTAAACTGAAGTAAGTCCCTATCTTCTAAAGTCATTTGTAAGGTGACTTAATTTGCTTACTTCTTAATTGTTTCTGCGTATGTTTTACAGATTTGAGAAAGGTGAGCTTTTTTTGGGCGGAATATTTCTAAAAATAAAGATTGCTTACTGAGAAGTTCGTTTCGATTCTAATTCGTCTATATGACTAGTGAGCTTGGCGATATCTGTTTGAAGTTCATGTCTTGCATTAAGGAGACCCATTTCAAGTTTATTGAGTTGAGCTTGAGTCAGAATAATTTCTGTTACAACGGGATCAGTGCTTTGTGCAGCATATTCACGAAAAAGTGAAAATCTTCTTTCCATAATTTCAAGTGTTTTCTCATAATCTTCATGAACATTTTCCAGTTCTAAAATTTTGCCATCATCTTCCGCTAACTTCATGAATACATCATCTTTCTCTGGTGAACTCATTGATTCTTAGCTCTTTGATTGATTACATTTAAGGTTTCAATTCCAGAGAACTATAGCGATATTAATCACCAATGTGGTGTATTCATTCATGCCCATTGTCACTGTATCGCTATTCGGTGGAAAAACCCAAAGAGAAAAGGATAGGTTGGCTGAAGCAATAACTGAAAGTGTCTGTAAAATCTTAGGAGTTGATAAGAAGGAAGTAATAGTTGTATTTCAGGAGGGCCCACACGGTAACTTTTATTCCGAGGGCGTCAGACTATAATTCGAGTCAACCAGAAAAATTGGACAGTTTGTAAAAATAAAGATTATGTAGCAGTCTAGCTTTACCTTGAGCATGTCTGAGGATTTTGAATTGTGTCCTAAATGCAAGCAGGGTCATCTTTACCCAGAAAGCAGGGCTGGTGTTGATCTTGAAGTTAAAGGTGATTTTAGAGAGACTGCCAGTATGCGAGATCTAATATGTGACCATTGTGGACACAGGCAAAAGAACGCACAACTTAAAGAATATGGTGGGCCAGCGACTGAAATAGTAAGTGGTGTAGTAACAAAAGCCGATCCAGAAGACAAAGAAGAAAAATAAAAATGAGGGAGTTTTATTTTTGAAAATGCAAGATAATATAGTTATTTTATCTCGTCCCTGCTAGAGATATCCCTAAAGATATCCATTTGACTATACGATTAGGAAATCTTCAACATACGCTCGATAGCAACCCTAGCTCTGTCTGCAACATGTTTTGGCACCTTTACTTTGTATTGCTTGTGTAGTAGTGAGTCGACTACTTTTTCTATTGTTATCTTTTTCATATACTTACACACAGCGTTTTCCTTTACTGGGATGAACATCTTGTCTGGATTTTCTTTTTTCATTCGATACATTATACCTGTTTCTGTCGCAACAACAAATTGGCTACTATCTGATTTTTTAGCATGCTGCATCATTCCTTCAGTAGACAGTATGTGGGCCTTCTTGGATATATCACCAGACGCTAAATTGTATAGAGTTGAAGAGGTGCAACCGCATTCAGGATGGACCATGAATTCAGCGCTGCTGTATTTTTGGAAAATATTATTAACGTCAGCGGCAGTGATACCCGCATGAACATGACATTCTCCTGGCCACACGAACAGATTTTTTCTTCCAGTGACCTGTCCTACATATGAGCCTAAAAACATGTCTGGCAAGAACAATATGTCGGTATCATAAGGTATACTGTTTACAACCTTGACTGCATTGGATGAAGTGCAACAATAATCAGAAAGAGCTTTGACCTCTGCGCTTGTATTGACGTAACTAACGACTACAGCTTGAGGATGTTCTTCTTTCCATTTCTTTAATTCAGATGAATTAATAGTTGACGCAAGGGAACATCCTGCATCTAGATCTGGAATCAGGACAGTCTTGTCAGGGCACAAAATTGAGGCAGTTTCTGCCATAAAATGTACGCCACAAAAAACAATGATGTCGGCATCCGTTTTTGCAGCTTCCCGTGATAATGCCAACGAATCGCCAATAAAATCAGCGATATCCTGAACTTCGGGGACTTGGTAATTGTGTGCCAAAATTATGGCGTTTCGTTCTTTCTTGAGCAAGTTTATCTGGTCAAAATGTATCGATTGGACTAATGTCATCTGATGCGCTTGTTTTACATAATTATAGATTTAAAGTAGTATAATTTAGGATAACATTGCCTATTTCATATATTGTGAGGGCAATACTTGCCACTTTGATTTTAACCTGAGAATATATGAAAAGTGCGCAGTAATAGATATATTATATTGTAAAGCAATCAACTGTCAAATGCCAACTCATGGATCGTTAACAAAGGCAGGAAAAGTTAGAGGTCAAACTCCTAAAATAGAGGGAAAAAAGAGAATCAGTCCAATATCAAAATTAAGAAACAAGATCAACTTTGTAAAGAGATTTGAAAAAAGACGCCAGCCCGGACAAAGAAAACCAGAACGTTCAGGCAGAAGACGTTGATCTGAATTTCTAAATCATTCTTATTTATTTTGATCCACAGGCAGTATAACCAAGGATGTAAAACCAAATATTAAGAAAGTGCAAACTAGAATAATATGGAAAAAAGAGTTGGAATAATCGGTTATGGAAGTATTGGTAAAGAAATCATTGCGGCAACAAGAAGGCATGAGATTCCAAATGCTAGAATTGTAGCGTTATTTGATAAGGAATCTACAGTTTTCAACTCAGTAGACTATGATACCAGCGAATTGCATCTATTCTCAGATTTTGACGAATTCTATAACTCAAAGATCTATTCCAACATAGATATCATAATAGAATGTGCTTCAAAAGGAGCGGTCAAAGAATATGGCAAGAAAATTATTGAATCAAAAAAAGATCTGATAGTCTTGAGTGTAGGTGCCTTCTCTGATGAGGATTATTTGAGAGAGTTGCAGAATTTATCGAATTTGAATAACACCAGAATATTGATACCAACCGGTGCCATAGCAGGTCTGGACTCCATAAGGAGTGTAAAAAAATATCTGAATACCTTAACCATTGTTACGACAAAGAATCCCAAGTCACTTGTAGGAGCACCATATTTCAAGAACTCAAAAATAACGATTGATGAGATTTCAAAGGAAACAGTCCTTTTTGAAGGTAATGCTGTTGATGCTATAGAACTTTTTCCTGCGAATGTGAATGTGGCAGTATCAATAGCATTGGCAGGGATTGGTTTGGTAAAGACACAAGTGAAGATTGTTGCAGATCCAACGCTTTCAGTAAATAAACACGAAATTGTAGGCGAGGGCGCATTTGGAAAAATACATATCGTCGTCCAAAATATACCCAGTCCTTCCAATCCCAGGACAAGTTATTTGGCATCACTGTCAGCAATTGAATGTCTAAGAGGTTTGTGTAATGAGAATTTCAGAATAGGGACTTGAATTAGATAAATATTGACAGTTTATATGTGGAATATTTATTTGACAAGGTTAACTATGAGTTACAACGGATTTAAGACAAACGATATGTTTGGTCCAAAACCAGTGGAAGTAGGAAAGGAATACGATGTTCAGATCACGGAATTAAGCAGAAAAGGAGACGGAATAGCAAGAGTAGAACGATTTGTATGTTTCATAAAGAATGGAAAGGTCGGCCAAAATGTAAAAGTAAAGATAACACAAGTTGGAAATAGATTTGCAACTGGAGAGATTGTCAGTGACTCTGCTGAAAGTAATCAGGGTCAGACTGAAACTGCACCGGCAAGTGCCGATGAAAGCGCAAAAACCAATACAGAATAGCCAATCAAATCGCAATTACATTCGAAACTTCTAATTATTTTATATCTTTATAACTTTAATTTTTAGAATTATATTCATCAATTAATATATTGTTAAATGTAAATTCTAAAATAGTAAATTGATTTGAACAATAACATCATTGCCATAATTGCAATTTCGTTTATTGTCGTTGGTTCGTTATGGGGAATTGGGAACATAATTTCTCAAAATAATATACAATTGTCAAAGAGTGAAGGTGTCCTATTGTTGATGAAAGATAATAAATTTAATGTTACTAATCCGGATATTAATGCTAAAGTAAATCAACCACTAAAAATTAGTATCGCAAATCAGGATTTTAGAAAACATGATTTTATTGTTGACGAGCTGAATGTAAATACCGGATTTATATCAAGTGGACAAGATTTGAGCACTGTAATCGCATCAGATAAAGAAGGTGTTCTCAGATATTATTGTTCGATTCATCCGGGAATTATGGAAGGAAAAATTATAGTCAAGAATTAAACAAAAAAGCAATCACTACAGTCAGAGTCAACTATCGGTATTACCAAAAATTCCCTTGTAATAATGTCAGCTCTTAAACGAATCAGTTAGTTTTTTGTGATATATGCTCTTACAGCCATCTTTGTGCAGGATATCCTTTGGCATCACGCGTAGGTGTTTCATTTTTTTCGTATCATATATTGTGCTCAAGAATTTGTAGCAGATAGAACACACAGATTCTGTCTCCATATACTCTAATCTCTAATACCTGAATATAATCAATATTTTATCTGCATGGGTGTCTAGACATAGATATAGAATTATGCGTCCTTTTTAATTCAAGTCAATCAGAAAATAAACCAACACTTAAAATTAGGCAAAAAACTCACTCTAGAAAAATGGCTGCACGAAAGAATACATCGAGGAAAAAGAGATTAATAAGGAGAGTTAAACAAAACAGACCAGTGCCAGCCTGGGTAATAATTCGAACCCATCGTCATGTTAGAACCAATCCAAAGCGAAGAGTTTGGCGAAGATCGGATGTAAATGTAGGTTAGGTGTGAAACAAAGTGTCTGAAGAAAATACAGCCAGAATATACACGGTGAACTTAGCCAAGGCGTGGGATACTCCAAAGTACAGAAGAACTGATAGAGTAATTAACATCATAAAGGAATTTACTCAACGCCATATGCAGACTGACAAAGTCAAGATAGATCAAGATTTGAATAGACATATCTGGTCAAGAGGAAAAAAGAACCCACCAAGGAAGATAAGATTAAGAATGGTAAAAGAAGACGATGATACAGTAGTGGTCAGCTCATACATTGAAGAAAGAAGAACAGAGACAGAATCCGAAGAGACAATCTCAGAAGAACTGGTTAAAAAGCAAGTAGAAGAACAAAAAGAAGACAAAGTTAAGGCAAACCAGAAAGGAAAAAGTAAATAGAAATAAAGTTAGGTATTTTGAATATCTTTTTTTATCTTTTGAACTGATTTCTGAAAAATATACAAGATTGAAATTCATAAAATAAATGAATTTCTGATTAGTCGATTAACGGTAATGGTAGGTCAATACTTGGATGTGATTCTGGTATATCCCAATCTAGAACGTTTTCGTCAGGTATCTGATTGAGAGGATCGTAGGAATCAAATTTTGTTCTTCCTTTTATCATCGCAATGAGATGCATATTATTTCTAGAAGAATCAGTAACTACGAATGAGACATCATTTGTATCTCCATCCATTGAATTTTGAAAACTACTCAAAATCTCGTTTAGCCTTCCAATTGGTTCATTTCTTCCGCCATTTACATATAAAATAGATTTTGTTATCGATGATGTTCCCAATGATGAATAAAGTTGTGCAATAAGATCTTTGATGCCATCTTCAATATTGTTCTCTTTCAACGTTCCGGAAACTAGATTCGTTCCTAAATTCATCTCTATCTCAGGAATTAAATTGATTGTGTTGAGGACTATTTCATCGGATACTTTGGAGCATTCTTCTACTGTTAGTTGAGGATTTATTTCTATATATGCGTCATTGTCAACAACAAAATTGATGTCAGAATTTAGCGAAATTCTTTTTAATGATACACTTGCGTGAAATAATTTGTCCTTCTCATGTCCAAACGGCATGGTGACAAGTGAAATTACTCTTTTGCCAAGTATAGATTTTGCAATATGCGAAACTACTGGTGCAATGGCAATACCTGATTTATCGGACAAACTGGTCACCAAAATGATGGTCTTGTAACCTGATAATTTTGAGCAAATCTCTTCTTTACGAGACTCTACAAATGACCGGATTTTGTAGCTTGAAGGATTTATCCAAGTGTCGCAATCAATATGAACTGAGTTGCAGTCATTTAGCTCTTCTTGATTGTTACTAATTAGTACAAAATCATGGTCCCCATTGCTTAATTTTGATACGACATTCCTACCGATTTTACCTATTCCGACTAATAACGAAGGCTTTCGTAATTCAATACAATCATCTGACACCGCCAATCAACCCCTAATCAGAACATTGACTATTGGAATAAAAATTTAGTTGATTAAATCTAGTATCTTATTTGGTACAAAAATGTTGATAAGATTATGGGAATTGGGAAATTAATTCCCCTAGTAAGGAATAATTTGAAATTTCTATCACTTTTATTGATAGATACTGCCCTAACAATTGCTTCGGATCAAATTTTTTTGATCCTGGAATTTCTATTATTACTGGCTTATATGCAGAATTTCTGCCCTGTATTTTCCTCTCATCTAACAGTTCATCTATCAAGATCTGTCCCTTCCAACCATACCAAATTTGATTTCGTCTCATTGTGCTTTTCCTAATAATCGTATGAAGTCTTGTACTTCTTTCTTTAACAATCTTTGTACTCAGTCTTGGATATTTGGCCGCAAGCGTTCCAGGACGAGGACTATATCTTGAAGAATTAATGACATCTGGTTGACTTTCTTCGATAAGGCTTAAGGTCTCTTCAAAATCTCTCTCAGATTCGGATGGAAATCCAGTAATAATATCCGTAGCAATAGCTATCTCAGGTATTTTTTTCCGAAGTTCTTTTACCACATCGAGAAATATTTTAGCAGTATGCCCCCTTTTCATTTTGCGTAGTATTCTTTCGCTACCGCTTTGCACAGGCATATGTAAAAACTTGAAGACCTTGTCATTATTGCGATAAAGTGAAATCAATCTGTCTAGAAATCTCGGAACATACATTGGATTCATCATACCAACGCGGATTTTATAATCTCCCTCAATGTTAGAACACTTTTCCAATAGGTCAACTAGATCAGTTTTCAAATCCAACCCGTAGCAACCATTATCGGTAGAAGTTAACCAAATTTCCTTACAATTTGATGCTATGTCATCTTTAACCTGTCGTAGTATGTCACCTATTCTATAACTTGTTAGAGTACCCTTTGCCAGTTTCGTTTGACAAAAGCTACATTCACTAAGACATCCGCTGGAGATTTGGATAATACTGACTACTGGATTTAGTCTCATTTTCGGTAGGTTTACCTTTGTTGACATTGAATCATCTAATGCCACAATTTTCTGGCCATTCAAAGATCCGTCAACGACTTCTACCGTTCTATTCAACGACTGTGGTCCTAAGAGAGATGAGTTCGGAGAAAATGATTCGACTAATTTTTTGCTTGTTTTTGCCAGACAGCCGGCTACAACTAATGGTTTTTCCTTTGAGTACTTTTTTATCTTTGAAATCATCCTGTGTTCAGTAGCATCTTTTACAGCGCATGTTACTATGATGTTTAGATCCGAGTTCTTCCTAGTGGGAGTCAATTCATAGCCGCTATTGTAAAGTATACCTTTGATCATCTCTGCATCCGCGATATTAGCCGAGCATCCAAATGCTTCTACCCAGACTTTTCTTTTATCGTGGGATTTAAAATCTTGAAAGTCAAGTGTAGTGTTATTGCTTGAAAAAGTTGAGAAAGAATTGTCTTTATTCAAATATCGTCAACTATAACTGAAATTATTGGTACTATATCAATTAATTTGTATCAGCCAATTTGCCGACACGTCACCGCATCGCAATCTTCATGATGCAACCTTGGTAATGCAGGCTTCGCGTCAAATTACTTTAGATTTCTAGGTTTTGACTTTCAGAAAGATATCTGATTTAATTATTTTTTCAGTGGCATTAAGCAGATTATTTATATCCTTTACGTCGTGAACAGTTGAGATCGCACCCATTTTGCGAGGCAGGAAAAATATTCCGTGTTTGGCCATCAACGCGAAGTGGTATCGCATAAGACCCTGGATATCAGATAATGCTACATCATTCGCGTTTGTTATTTCGTTTACCTTATCTGTAAGAAAATGTGTGAGAAAAAGGGAACCAATACCAGTTACTTGTGTTTTCAATCCATAATCTGAAAATAATTTTCTCAAGCCATTCCTTGCCATTTCTCCTAACTTATTGATTTTATTATAAATCGTCTTACGATTTTGACGGAGATAGTCTAAAGTTGCGTAACCTGCAGTCATTGTCAGTGGATTGGAAGAAAAGGTCCCACCGCCTATATAACATATCTGTTCCTTATTCATGTTTTCAACTGGATTTGCTACTTTCATTATTTCTTTTTTGCCACACAATACTCCTATCGGAAGTCCACCGCCAACAATTTTGCCAAGCGTAATCATATCTGGATCCAGATGATAGACAGACGAATAGCTTCCAAAATTAAATCTAAACCCAGTTACAATTTCATCCAAGACAAATAGGATACCATTCCTTTTACAGTACTCTTCTAAACCTCTCAGGTAATTGATATTTGCAGGAATACAACCCCCACCACCCAGTATCGGTTCAAGAATAACGCACGCTAGATCATCTTTTACACTGTCTAGTAATTTGATGGATCGGTCAAGATCATTGTATGGAATTGATTCGACAAAATCACCTTCCCTTCCCGTCATACCTACTCCTTCATCAATTTCAAATGGATAATTCACAGACTGCATCAAGTCAGTATTAAATCCATGCCAGCCGCCTATTGATTTACAAATAATCCTTTTTTTGGTTACAGCTCTAGCAATTCTAATAGCATACATTGTAGCTTCTGACCCAGTAGTACAGAATCTTAAAAGTTCGCTGGTAGGGATCGATTTCTTAATGGTTTCTCCCAATTCAACGCTGATATCATTTGCGGTACCATATAGTGTGCCCTTACGTATTTGTCGAGCAAGCTTCTTAACAACAATAGTGGGAGAATGGCCAAGGACTAATGCCCAGTGTCCCATCCAGTAGTCAACAAACTTATTCCCGTCAACGTCAAAAAGATGCTTATCTTTTGCCTTATTCACGAAAAATGGATAAGGTTTGAAAAAACGAATGTTATGATTAATGCCTCCTGGGAAGACATTAACAGAATTATCATAAGCTTTTTTTGAGTTGTGAGTTTTTTTTTCATACAGACCATTTAGACTGTCGTGTGTCACTACAACAATCCTTTACAAGACCTATTTATTACGATTATGAAATTTCGAAAAAATAAAAAAAGATTGTCATACAAAAGAACAATTGACATTGAGCAAACTGAACTTTACAGTGAATTCTATCGTATTGAATGATATTGAATCCATCATCTAGTTAGTTCTAAATCAGGTGCGTTGGGCTATTAGTAATGGCAGGCTGAACACCTCGCAAAAAGCTCGATGCGTACACCTCCATTCTATCAACGCTATCTTCTATAGCTGCCCTTCTCCTTACAGAAGGTTGTCTTTTCTCGGGAAAGGTTTCCTCCTTAGATGCTTTCAGGAGTTATCCTAAACAGCTTAGCGGCTCAGCCTGCCCTGTCGGACAACTGATAAACCAGAGGCTGCGCTGCCCTGTTCCTCTCGTACTATGGGCAACTTCC
>JASKBU010000133.1:0-7211 GCA_033272285.1 Nitrososphaeraceae archaeon | reverse complement strand
CTCGATGGAAACCATATATCATCGTGCATAGACTTGACGGTCCCTAGATGTTTGAGATTCTAATTGAAGTGGCAAGAGACCAGCATCTCGTGATTGTGAGAGGATCAAAGTGGATTAATGTGTTCTTTCAATATAGTTCAATGCGAATATCTTAACGAATCCATTTTTTTCCACTTTTAAAATATTAATTGCATTTTACTGTAAAGTCCCTGCCAACAAATAATTGTAATACCCATTGTTAAATACAGAAAATCTAGTCTTCTGTAACAATCTTACAAAATACTGATATCTCCCAAATGCGCTGTATAGATAAATACGGGCTTGGCAAAATGAGGACTAGTATTGGTACAGTGTCACGATACTGTAAATGATGACAGCGCGCACCATCTCCAAGACTCCTCCTTTACCCAAGTCCATTTTAGGTATTTTGCAATTTGTTAGACTTGGTAATGATAATACAGTCGAATCGGCTACCTGGATAGAACCAGGTCTTCCCCGATTAATCGCTTTGACGGATCCACGTAAGTCTTGCTTAAATTAGATCCTCAAATGTTAATAGTTGAGAAATAATCGGAATATCGATGAATAGGAAACAACAATTAACAACCAAATTCCTACTAGTGGTAGGGATTATTGATCTGTTATCAACATTCCCTTACCTATACAAGGACTTCATAAAGAAACCGCACTGCTTAAAATATGACATGCTCGAAGATATAGTGAATGAAATAAAAAATGGTAAAGTGAATTTCATGAAATATAGGAATGATGATGGAATATCTTCTACGGTAATGAAGGATTCGCAGATCTACAAAGAGGCCGACAAAAATGTACAAAACTGCATAGATTTTGCTGGAAAGATTGGAAATAATTTAGGTGACCGTGAAATAGTACATTGTTTTGATGATTCAAATTATTACAAAAACAAAAACTTCAATGCTAACCATACTAGTTTTTAATAATCCATCTACAGCCTGTCTTGGATTGAAATATTGTTGTTGCCAAGCTTTAGTAACATCTAAAGAAGATTAGAGTAATCGGAATACATAGTAGTCTTCATTGGTATTACATTCAAATAAGTTAAACTTATTCAATTGTGCACATCAGCTTTTCAATCGACTACGGATTAGCAATTGTATAAAACTCATCATTGACTATCTGTCATTCCAAAATCCTCTAGTGGTAACGTATTGTCTTTCCGCATCGTAAATATTCTTGTAGAGGTTCTCATCGTCAACATAGTTGCGGAGTATCCGTGCAGCAGTTTCAACACCTATTCCATACCCCGATAATACCGTTAACGCCTTCTTTCCAAAATTATTAATCAATGACGCAGTTTTCCACGCCCTTTCGAATTTATGATTCTGTTCAGAATTAATCTGCGATCCTGTTAATTTATTCAGTATTATTTTTGAAAGCTCATAATCGGAGGAAAATGTAGTCGTAATCAATCGTGAACCACATAATTTGCAGGAAATCGATCCGACCACCTCTCTTGTTTCAACCAGTCTTTCCCATTTGCCACATCTTATGCATATTAGACGATGTTTAGTCTTATCGAGTCTTTCCTTGATAAGTTCCAAGACTCCACGCTCAATACTTACTGGGGAGGACGACGCTTTTGAATGATGTTCTATAATACTCTGAGCCAATGGTGAGAATTGTTGTAAATCAAGCCAGTGTATTGAGATTTCTTTGTTTCTTATTTTTCCTAGAATTTCTTGGGTCCCTTTTATGTCAAACTTATCATGAGTTAATTCTCTTATTGACTCTTTACTAATTGGCGTCTTAGAGTATCTATCGTATATAAAACGCGCCAATCTTTTATCATAAATTGCGCTTTTGTCTAAGAGACCAAACTTCTTTGATACAGTCCAAACTCTCCAATTAAGATTATACGTATTAGTTAAAGAAGTAATGAGTATGGCTTCGACATCATACTCGTCGTACAATATCTTTTCTATATTTGCTCTGGAAAGCCTAACAGAGGAGCTCAAGAGAATTCGATAGGGGTCTGACTTTGTTTCTACTAGGTGTCCAATATATGAAGCAAGGAACGTTGAAAAAAGAGAAGATAGGGTATTGTTGATTCTCGTACCAAAAGTTGAATGGACTACAACAGCATTTCTAGATATTACGCTCTCTATTACTATATTTTGGAAATCCGGAACTATGGGAATTTTTTGTAAGATATCCATTATATCTGATTGAAGTTTAAAGTTATTTTGACCAAGCGCTTTGTTTCTGAGATTTCCAACTTCCCTTGCGGTCTCTTGATCCACTGGTATCATTTCGCCAACCCAATGTGGTATATTTATTGGAGATCCAAAAACTTGTTCTACGTTAACCTGCAATTTGTTCTCATCGACACTTATTATTCTCCACTGGGTTCCTTTCAAGATAAACACGTTTCCCCTTTCACCAAATTCGCCGATAAATTGTTGATCCAGAGTACCGATTCTCTTTTTTCTTATTACATCGATAACTTCAAACTTTACTATGTTTGGTATAGTCGAAATATTTTCAAAATAATATTTGTATGATTTTATTCTTCTTGCGTATGTTTGACTTTTTGAATCATACTTGATAATTCTAAAGCTATCCAACAAAACAGCGCATTGTTCCACTTCCAAAAAAGTAAGGTCTTTAAAAGGAAACGCTCTTGAAATGGTCTGATAAACGTCGCCTAATTGTTTTGGTTCTGACGATGATATTACAGATCCGACAAGATGATGTGACAGGACATCTAATGAGTTAGTATGAGGTTTCTGAATTTCTATTGATCTTTTTCTCATTCTATTGATAATAGATAAGGATTCAAGTTCATCATCTGCGCTATTTACTATTATCAATCCCTTAGCGGACTTATAATTGACATGTCTGCTTCTTCCTATCCTTTGAACTAGTTTTGAAACCTGTTTGGAAGATCCATAATGAATTACCAATTCTACAGATCCTATGTCCAGACCTAATTCCAACGAAGATGTGCACACAACTATGCCAGTTAGGCCATCCCTAAGTTTACTTTCAGTTTCTTCGCGTGTTTCTTTAGAAAGAGATCCATGATGTACTTCAACTGGGATATCGTTTTGATTTCTTATTGTGGTACCTATGTATTCAGCTTCGTCTCTAGTATTTGTGAATAATAACACTGATCCACAAATCTTGTTATCCTTAAGATATTTTAGCACGAATTTTGCTACGTTACTTATAGGACCATTTAGATATTTTACATCAATGTCATAATCTCTAATTGTATTATCTACAAGAATGGAGCATTTTCTATTCCTGCCGCTAATAAAATTTGCAGCATCCTTTAAGTTTCCAATAGTTGCAGACAGGCCTATCCTTACTACATTGTGGGAACTCAGGTCCTGCAATCGTTCGAGGCTAACCGTCAAGTGGGTACCTCTTTCATTCCCTATTAGTTCGTGGACTTCGTCAACGATGACCCATCTGAGGTGTTTGAGAAAAGATTTGAATTTATCCTGCGTTAGGATTATTCCTAATGATTCAGGCGTGGTTATGAGAATGTGAGGTGGTTTTTGTATTAACTTCTGTCTTGCTGTTCTCGTTGTATCCCCATGTCTTATTCGAGCATCAAGATTCCTTTTTTTTGCATAGCTAATTATTCTTCGAAGTACATCGTTATTGAGGGCTCTTAGCGGGGTAATATAGAGTACAAGTATTGCATTATCATTTACAAAATCAACATCCTTTTTTCGTTCATTCTCTAGCAGAGAGAATATTGGAATAATTGAGGCTTCTGTTTTTCCAGAGCCCGTCGGAGCAACGAGGAGACAATTTTGCTTACGAGAGATTACTGGGACAGAAATTTTTTGGATCTTTGTTAAATTTTGAAATCCCTCATTTCTGAAAGATTCTATTATATTTTCATCAATGACACTCATTCAGCTTCTCGATTTTTCTGCCTCTGCATCTTGATTTGTGTTTATTTTCATTTTTTCGTAGAATATAGTTGCAATCAACCCAACTATAAATAGTCCAACTGCGATCTGAACTAAAGTATCAAAATTCATTGTTGTTTACTAAAACACACATTTCTCATTTATAAATCGATTGTAATTTAGTAGACCATTCCAGATTATGAGTCAGGTTCAGCAAAAGACAATGGATTAGGTCTATACTTTTCTGGCAGGACGGCCAATGATGTTATACTGATAGAAAAATACCATAGGGTCCTTTTATTATATTAAGTAGGTTATATGTAAAATGCTTGAGTTTTGATAAACAAATCATCTAGGGATGAAAAAAGAATGGCTTTAAATAAATTATTCGCACAATTAAAAATCATTCTACCTGAGTACCGACTAGATCTGAAACTAAAGAAGAATTCAAAATAGACATATTACGTTGACTGGGAGCATTCAATATTTAAGTCTGAATTTCATCTTATCATATAACAAGGTTGACCTTTTATGAAAAAATCCATAAAATAAACAGGACAGTTTTCCTTTGGTTCAGAGCAATAAGGATAAAGTTTCTTCTTGCATCCGTTATTGCGGTAACCAATGGAATCGCCATTAATTATTGGAAGTCAGGGGAGTTTGAGTTTGGTTACGCTTTACTAACTTATTTCGGTATCCTGTGTTTGCATATCAGTGTAGATTTGTTAAACGATTATTCAGACTTTAAAAGAGGAATTGATACCAATACAAAAAGAACAAAATTCAGCGGCGGTACCGGTGTTATTCCCGAAAATCTGATAAATTCAAAATTGATATACTTGGCCGGGATAATTTTCTTAATTTTAGGTGGATTAATAGGACTATATTTTGTTACTATCAAAGGTATATTAATTGTAATTCTGTTAACCTTTGCAATCATTTCTATTTATTTTTATTCAACAAATATAGTAAATGCAGGTCTAGGGGAACTATTCGTTGCAATTAAGGGGTGCATGATAGTATTAGGTTCATATTACATTCAAAGTGACACAATTAATTTTACATCTGTCTTTGTTGGTATTATAGTGGGCCTATTATCGGCAGTGATACTCTTGGTGACGTCATTTCCTGATTATAATGCAGATAAAAATAGCGGAAGACGCACATTAGTCATCCTCATAGGAAAAGAAAATTCGGTAAAACTCTTTGCCATTATCATTGCTTTAACATATGCGATGATAGTTGGAGGCTCTATCATCGGCATAATCCCCATTTTTTCAGTTATGGGACTTTTGTCTATGCCATTTGCAATTAAGGCAGTATACAAATTGAGAAAATTTAATGAATCAACTCAATTAGTTTCAAGTATGGGAAATTCAATAATTTATTCACGGCTTTGCGGGATCCTACTAGCATTGAGCTTTTTCATATGAAAATAAATGAAACATTTTAGATCGTACTGTGAACCTGAACGTTACTATATGGGACATGCTATATAATCAATTCGATAAGTGATAAAAATGGAAGTTTCAGATGAATCTGTCTTCAAAACCAGGTTAACTAAATTGCTGTCTACAAGTAAATTGGTAAAATCAATTTATTTCTTTGAAAATCTGGATTCGACGCAGGATTATGCAAACTTGTTACCACCTAACGATTCCCTTCATGGTACTTTAATAATTGCCAGGAGCCAAAAAATGGGTAAGGGTAGAATAGGCAGACCCTGGATTTCACCACGTGGTGGATTATGGATGTCGATTGCTCTTATACCTGATTTTAGTATTGATAATCTTCTTTTCACTCAGTTTATTGGTGCACTGGCAGTTGCAGAAGCCATAAAGGAGACGACAAAAATTAATTGCAGATTAAAGTGGCCCAATGATGTACTGATAAACGGAAAAAAGGTCTGCGGGATACTTGTAGACGTTAACCTAGAAAGTGAAAAAAAGAGATTAATCATGGGAATAGGATTGAATGCAAATATTGAGAGCTCTTTGATAAATAATTCAATAAATGTCGATTCCAAGGCAACTAGCCTCAAAGAGGAATTTGGTAACGATATTGATCTTGCTTACATTACAAATTCAGTTGTTCACAAAATTGAATACTATTACGACAATTTACTTAGGTCTGGAAAAACTATGGAAATTTTGGATAGATGGAAACAAGAGTCCGATATGTTTGGAAAAAGAGCTGTTGTTTACGACGGAACTCAAAAATTTTCAGGAGAAGTTATAGACCTGGACAATAACGGATCTTTAATTATGAGATTAGACGATTCATCAATAAAGAAAATACTCTATTATAGTAATGTTTCTATTTTATAGATACTTTGCTAATATGACAACTATCCAAAGTAATCAATACGCGAAATTTCACTCTAATATTAGAAACTATGTTAATTCAAATTTTTTACAGAATAATTCTGAATTTTCATGCAAAGATTAATCAAGGATAAAAGTGAAAATCTCTAGTTACTTTCTTCCAGTGTCAATTCCGTTGTCCTTCTCTCATCCTTTACATATTTTTCACATCGACAGGCGTCCATCTCTGCAATGTGATAAACACATCTTCCTTTTTTATGCATATCCATCCAATGACAACTTATATCATGTCCGCAAATACAATTTGTCAATGCATAAAATTTAATTTGAGAATCTTATTCATCTTTGTCAAATTTGTTAGTCTTTTTGATTCATTTTTGTCATACGAGTTATTGTTAGAACGCATTGAAGTATTAGTTAATGATTCTACATCTACAATCAGCGTTTATCTTTTTGAGCTGAAACTATCAAGCAATTTCTATGCATACTTGAATAAGCTTAGTAGAAACTATGCTAGAATAATCTTTATTCAAGCATATGCTCAACTAGTTAATCTTAATCATAGCATGATCTTTTCTAGATTTTTTCACCCGGGGGTAAGTTCATGTCGTCCTGTGGGATTCGGACGGTGCATGTAATAGGGTCCTGTATCATAATATCTTAGCTTTGTTCCTAGGAACTTGTCTCAAAATCGATAGTTCAGTAATTAATTAAATAGGAGGGTCTAATTGGGATTTGAACCGTGTCTTCGTTATGTGGGGTCAAAATTTCATGCCACTTGAAGTTATGGCATTAGTCAACTCAAGAACATTAATTTAATTTTGTGGCATCGAGTCCAGTCATTATCTGCTTGATTTGTGGATTATCTGGTCACTTGATTATGAGAGCTAATCCACAGTTGCTGCAAAATTTAGGTTTGTTGTGATAAACAATCCCACATCTGGCGCATTTTAAGATTTTCGACCCCTTTAGTAAAGTA
>JASKBU010000132.1:0-33719 GCA_033272285.1 Nitrososphaeraceae archaeon | reverse complement strand
GGCAACAGAGTCTACGAGATTTGTATGGACCTGAAGATAAAACCCCTTGAAAATTTCCCTGGAGATAATGATCAGCAAAGACAAGTAGCCAGATTCCATAATTACTGCAAAGGATTAAGCTCTGCTGACTATGATATGAAAGTCATAAAACTGGTCGATAGAGAGAATAATATGAAATTCATTAGCAATATGTCAAAAGTAGAGGGAAAACTAGTAAGCAATAAGATTAAAAGATACCTACGTGAGGCTGAGGATTTTTACCTCTCCTTTGCACTACTGGAACCTTCTACGAAGGATCTTTATCTAAAACTTAGAGAATCGTATGAAAGTCTCAAATCGTTACGCGTATGATTGATGAAATATTTAATAGACTTCTTTCTTGTGGATTTCGTGCTTGATACCTATATTAGCAAAATTAGAAAAAGGCAATCAACTTTAGTTAGCTTCATTGATATTCTAATTTTTCGAAATTAAAACTACTTGTCTGTTGGTTTGTAAGCTTTCATGTCTTCCCTGCATTGAATACCCACCAAAACATCAAATTACTCTTAAAGAAATAGGGAAATTGAGGTAAATTGACCGAAGATCCCATAATTACACAATTGAGAGTAGCGGATGAGAAAATACTAGAAGAAATGGATAAGGTTGGAACGGATTTTGAAATATATAATGGATTAGTTACAGAACGCCACAAACTTTATTTGGAATATGAAAAACAGGCAACTGATACCACTACAAGATATCTAATAAGCACAATCAGGCAAAACATTTTAACACAAATTAGAGTTTCAGTTTTAGAAGCAGAGTTGATAAAACTAACTATTCGTGTAGATATTCTGGAAGCAAAGACTTAGCATCTAGGTTCATATGTTGCTATCCTAAAAAGGAAATGGAAGATTAGGAAATGAAATAAAATAAAGATTATTTAGTTTGATTTTGCGCATTTGCTAAAGGTAGTTGGAAGAATGGAACTCCACTGCTACTACCGAGTGCATAAGGCATCTGGCCATTCCATTTTGTTATAGCTTGCCATTGTAGATATTCCGGACTTTCTCTTAATTGCAGAGTTATAATTTTTATTGCTTGGGATTCACCGCCAGCCTTGGCAGCGTTCGCTCTTGCCTGTCCTTCAGCCTGTGCAACAGTTTGGTTTGCAACTACCTCAATAGCCCTTAGATTATTTTGTTCAGTAAGGAACTTTTGAAAAGCAACTACTTTTTGTTCTATTTGTGTAGCGAAAGCATCTGAAAATTTAAAATCAGTGATAAATACATTTTGTGTTTGTATATTATTTGAAGCAAGGGTACTTCTTATGGCATTCGCGATAACACTTTTTGCTGTTTCTCTCTTTGTGATCAATTCTTCTGCATTAAATTTGGCTACGCTGGCTTTGACCGATTCTTGAATAGTTGGGGATATTACACGATCTGCATAGTTGACACCCAATACTTGATAGATCCTATTTGTTTCTTGTGGATCGATTCTATAGTTTAATGCAATAACAGTCTGTACTTCTTGTAAATCGTTTGATGCCGCAGTTGCTTCTGCTTGGAATTTTTGTGTTCTTACCTCCATTTGAACGACTTGTTCTACAAAAGGAATAATGAAATGTACACCTTCTCCTAATACCTTATTTTCAACTGCTCCAAGGTATAGCACAACTCCCCGATGACCTGCTTCAACAATCACTATTGATTCAGCCAGTACAACTATAATTATGATTATAGTAATAACTGCCGCAGCGATTTTTATCTTATTAGTACCTGGAAAACGTCCTGGAAAACGTGGTGCTTTATAGTATGACATCCTTGATTAAGTTAAAAGTTGTAAAGTATTGTATATATGTTTAGGCTTAATTCTGTTCTTCCTTTCTTTTTTTATCAAACTTACCTCCGATCAAATATGATAAATTCATTTTTCCATGAGAAAGACAATATTGACGTTCAAAGATATTCGTTGCTCTCCCGTCAATATTGGAGTTGATGGCGCAAATGCATCATTTTTGAGTGATTCGCTAGCATATGGTACTGGCTGGGGAAAGAAGGGTGTCACTTGATCAATACTCACTGTCTTAATTCCTACAATTTTGTATCCCAATGCTGAAGCAGCAATATCTGCCTTTTCTTCTGCATTTTCGATAGCATCCTTTATCAATTCATTCTTAACTTCATCAAGTTTTTTATCTGACAGACTAAAATAGATGCTATTTACATTATTGGCACCAGATGAAACTGCAATATCAACCCACTCTGATGTGTCATTTACGTTGCTGCTGTCTATCTGTATAGAATTGCTAACGGTAAATCCAGTCAATTTGCCTTGGTTTGTATCTACAGAGTAGTTACGATTTGGAGTTATGCTGAATGATGATGTACTTGTTTCGTTTTCCTTTACACCTGCTGTTTTTAGAGCATTGATGATTTTATTCATCAATTCAGAATTTGCGGCTAACGCTGCCTTTGCCTTGGTATTGGTTGTTTCCACACCTAATGACACTGTAACTCTGTCAGGTTTTATCTGAGTTGAGGCAGAACCTGTAACAAACAATGTTTTGTTATTATCAGGCGAAGATAATTGAGCGTATGCATTGTGCTGATTGGTGGCAGGTAAGTAGACAAGCAAGCCTGATATAAATAGCGCAACAAATGCTGCTATTGACAAACTTACTGAAGTATTGTGCATAGTCTTACTTGATTTAAAAATTACCATTTAACCACTAAGAGAAACTACATGATAAGTATTTCTTGAAGTATCTTAGTATACCTTAGAATGTCATGAATATTCATTATTGTTACCATAATTAAGCTTGGATGCCGCTTTAAACCCGGAATACAATGGATAGAAATAGTATTATTCTAATTCATATCTATACCTGTCCATATACCAATTAGCATTATTTTAATAATTTAGAATAGGTTAGCTATCTGGTGAGAAAGTCAGCATAACTTTAATGAAGGGATTGCCTTGTTAATTATTTATGAAATGGTTCGGACACCATGAAACTGATAATAAGCGTAAACTTTTGATCTGTAAATATTGTAACACGAAATTCGAGGACAAGGAAAAGTTAAAGAGACATATAAGAGATGCGCACAATGAAGAAGGTAGTGCAATATTCGAAAATTTTACTGACAATCTGAATTTATTTCATCATACAAAATTTGTCTGCGAAATCGATCACTTGAAATTCATGACATACGAGGAATTAATTCTTCACATGAGACAAATTCACCATCATCATATTATAAAATGTCGAGAATGTGGCAAGGAGTTTATTCATGAGAAGGACAGGCTCCATCATGTTAGGGAAGAGCATGAGAGGAAGGCTGACTATAGAAAGCACAAGGGTTCTTAAATGGGGACTCTTTCCTAATGATAAATAATGTGGATTTTCGGTAAAAATTAATTCTTACCTGAAATCGAAGAATAATGACCCTAAAATTAAATTTTGATATATTCTTAATAGATGATTATAAATTTGAATACTTGCTATGCTAGTTTCAATATTATCAGATGCAACTATATTAAATCTAATTTATTTTGTGAACCATCCCCTTTCCGTTAAAAAAGTTTACAATATTATTGGCTGCAACTTCAGCCATCTTCGATCGGGTCTTAAATGTAGCACTTCCAATATGTGGTAACAATACAGTTTGTGCAAATTGAGTTATTGGATTAGAACTGGAAATAGGTTCACTTTCATAGACATCTAAACCAGCACCTGCTATGACCTTATTTCTTAGGGCGTTAATCAAATGTTGTTCGTTTATGACTTGACCCCTTGAGGTATTAATAATAAATGCAGTTTTTTTCATTAATTTAATTTTTGATTCGTCTATCATATGAAAACTATCTTTGTTTAGTGATACGTGAATTGAAACAAAATCACTACGTCGTAACAATTCCTCTAGTGGGACAAAAGTAATATCAAGTTCTGATTCCATTTGACGTTTACGCGTTTTACTATAGTAAATTACTTGCATATCAAATCCTCTTGCACGTTTCGCTACCAGCATTCCAATTTCTCCCAGACCGATGATACCCAAAGTACTTCCATTTACATCATACCCAAGAAAGAGATCAGGCGACCATCCAGATTCCCAATTACCGATTCTTACATGTCTATCCGCATTGACAATATTTCTAGCAGCAGAAAGAATTAAGGAAAAAGTCAGATCTGCCGTGGTATTAGCTAATACATTTGGGGTGTTTGTTACTATTATTTTTCTTTTTGTGGCTTCATAAATATCAACGTGATCATACCCAACACTATAGCAGCTTATTATCTTAAGATTTGGACCTGCTGCATCCATGACATTTGAGTCTACTTTATCCCCTAACATGCAGATTAATGCGTCGACATTCTTGACATTTTCTAATAAAGTGTCTCTGTCAAGTATATCTGCTTCACGATTCATATTAAATTGAAAATACTTTTTTAATATCGATGGGCCTGGTTCTGGTATTTTTCTTGTTACATACACTTTATTTTTGCTAATTGGTTCCATAAAATAAGTGATCACTCTAGTTTGGGTTATTAATACGATATGAAAATTGGATGTACCAATATTCCGTTACTCATTATTTTTAGTCTTTAAAATTTTTGAATATAATATTTTTAAGAAAATAATTCCTATGTAGTATGGCATATTGTAAAAAGCAGCAAGTGCTGCTACCTGGGAACCAAAGAATTGTTGTGCAAAAACAGTTACCAGTATATTATTTACATAACTGATTGCAATAAGACCTGAAATCTTGTATTTCATCGATGTACCTCTATTATTAAGATTCATAATCAGATAACCAGTAATAGCAAATACTGCAAATAATGCAAAAGCAATAACAGTAGTAGTAGTTACAAAGGTAAATTCCAAATAGAAATAATCTGAAAATTTTGAAAATATTGCCAAGTTAATTAATGCCATTAAAATAATTGATATAGACAGTGAGCTTTTGTTTATACTGGTAGCTATCGTGGGTAAATATTTTTTTATAATGCCACTCCCTATTAGAGGAACGATTAGGGATATCACGAGTAGTAAAATCATATCAAATACTGGAATTGAAAATTCGGTGTTATATAGAATATATACTAATGCTGGCAATATAAAGGGAACCACAAGTGATGTGACAATCACCATAGCGACTACAATAGAAAGTCTACCTCCTACATAGTTGGTAACAAATGGGGCGCCAAGTCCAGTAGAAATGCCAGATAATAATAGTACAGACAGTGCATATTTAGGGTAGATTTGATTAGTTATTAAATACATTGTTACCGGTATTACTAATACTTTCATTATACATAAAATAAACAGAAATTTTGGTTTCTTAAAGGTTGAGATGAGATCTTGGAAATTAAGCTGAATGAGATTCAAAAATAATAATAGTCCAAGAATTACCAGTATGTATGGGGAAAAAAATTCTCCTAAAGAGGGAAATATAATGCCAGATATTGTAGAGACAAGAATTGAAAACGAAAGAACCAGTAAGATTTTAGTGTCATAATTGGTCAACTATAACTATCACGTAGTACATTTCCATAAATATTTATCAATAAATAAAGAAAAATTTGATAGAAATAGACACTCCTAATTATTGCTTTATCATCGCATATTTGAGTCGCAGTACAATTAAAAGGTGAAACGGAAATGGATAACGGTAGCTTACTGAATAGTAAATATGATGAAATATTAAATATTACAGTATTTTAATAAATAAAGTGAGAAAGAAAGTTATTCTAATAATAAATCTTTTGTTACTAGTTATGATTACATTGATCCATATGTCTACATTGAAAGAAACTTTAGGAAGTCAATCTGAAAGTAATACATCGCTTGCCTTGATTAATGGATCGGACATCAAATATGCCCTTGCTTCTGTTCAAAACGATACGATTCCAAAATATGTTGAATTGTCGGCTACTCAGATAAAAGAAGCATTGACTGAACTGCCGGGTTGGACAATATTTAATGGTAAGTTGCATAAGACTTATACGTTTAAAGATTTTTCCACTTTATTTGAATTTATGTACAAAATAGCTGATTCTTCTCAAAAATTGAATCATCATCCAAACATGACATCAACGTGGAATACAATAACGATTGATTATGATACGTGGAGTTTAGGACATGTAATTTCCAATCTTGATGTCAAGGCAGCTGGAAATGTAGAGAGGTTTTATCGTGAACACAATTATAACGAGTTTAGTAAATAATACTTTAGCTATAGCATTTAGAAATTTATTGTTGTTACTAGGAAATAGGAATATTTATTATATCAAACTAGTTAACGAGTAAATTGAAGATATAATTTAATTTAATTTAAATTAATTTGTTCTCGAACACACTTTAGACCATAATGAGGTAATAATAATGAATATCAGTCAATTACTATGATTAGAATTTTAGAAGTGAAGTATAGAATTTGGAGGCGGAAAATTCAGGGTCATTTCTATAATGATAGATTGAATCATAAATCAATAGTAATAATAAACAAATTCATTCTATATAGTCTAGTAGTATCTACAAGATTACCTTCGTCAATTCTAATAAAGCAATCCTCTATCTTCTAAGAACATGTTTAATAAGGGATCTTGCAGAGGATGTGGCTTTTGTTTGATACCTTTTGCTACGTGCAATATTTGTCAAGAATACGTTTCATGGATTTGCTGCAGATGCGAGAGAATAGATGATTGTAATCATACCCATAACTATTGCAGAATAGTATTAAGGAAAAGAATAGAACCTAATTTATTTAAGACATTCTTGTATGAGGCAATAATCAAAAATTGAACTTAATTGAAATGGAGCAATTAAGAGAGATGAAATTAATGTCCAGTGATGTTAAATCAAGACAATCATCATATTTTATTGAATACTTGAATCAACCCTTTTATAATGACTTGAGGGACATGATAGTAGTACAACTCGGATCATGCGAGCAACTTCTTGCTAAAACAAAGAGTATCGATCAAAGATACGCTATTGAAAGAGAAGCAATGTATTTGAAATTAGTTCTAGAGCTGCTAGAATATTGATGAAAAAATAGAGCAAGAAATAGAAATTCAGAATATATACAAGGATGACATTATTATTTTATGAGTAGTAACCCTTGAAAAAGCATACCAAATTATTATTGATACTTCGTCACGCCAAATCAAGTTGGGAATTTGCAGAGTTATCTGATCATGATAGGCCTTTAAATAATAGAGGTAAGCGAGATGCACTTAGAATTGGTAAAAAGCTAATGAAAGAAGGGATTGTCCCTCAACTCATTATAAGCTCTTCAGCAGTCAGAGCCTCCTCTACAGCAGTAAAAGTTGCCAAGGCATCTGGCTATCAAGGTGAAATTACAATTGAAAACTCTCTGTACGGATCAGGATATTCCGAATATCTCAATGCAGTAAGAAAAAAGGATGACAGGTATGATATAATTATGCTAGTTGGACACAATCCACATTCAGAACAATTATTAGAGATATTGACAGGAACGATGAATACAATGCCTACCTGTACTGTTGCATGCGTAAGGCTTCCAATAGCTTCCTGGAACGAGATAGATTCTCAAGTAAAAGGTAAATTGCTCAACTTATGGAGACCCAAGGAATTAAGTTCTAATGACTAATAACGATAAAAGCATTTACTTTTTGTTAACCCAAATGAAACATTCTATAATTCAGTATTGTTAACTGTAATCCATTATTGACATTAATTCTTATTCTTAAATTCGGTCTGACATGGATAACATAGCATTATGGATAATATCATTTGATATCCTTTTTGCGTATATTTTTTAATATTCTAGGAGTTAACAACCACCTGAGCTCACCTTTAGGTATGTTACTCTTTCTAAGTAGTCTTATTCGCACTACTCCCCCTTTTTTCAAGAGTAAATTACAAGCTTTGGATTTTTCGTTATGAATCATGTCATTGACCATTTGACCAAGCAGAGGTTGATGTCCAACAATTAGTACAGTATATTCCTCTCTTAAGTGTGATATTTTGCGATATACTTCGATTCTTTGTCCTTCAGGAGCTAATTCGTTCCATACCTGAATTTTATTACCAATGTTGAAGATATCAGAGACTATCATTGCCGTATCGTAGGCCCTTTTAAGTGGACTGGTAACTACCAGATCAAATTTTAATCCAATTATTTTTAGGGCTTTTGCAATTTCATGAATCTCAGCTTTTCCAGCTGAAGTTAAGGGACGTATACGATCACTGGTCATTGATGATCTTTGGCCAGCCTCCCCATGTCTCAAAATAAATAATTCCATTCATTCTTATCGATCTACCTCCAAATAAATTACTTTCTAGTGAGCATTGTCCCAATCCGAACCTAAAGTTCAGTAATGCTAGCTTGGCAATGTCTGAGTTCTGAGTATCTGCTTGAACCTTTTCACTATCTCAACAAGAGGTATGGGCAGACTTGATAATATATTTTTGGAGAAGATTCATTATTCATGTTCATTTAGGTGGCAAATTTTTCCTTCTAAATTGGCTGTTATAATTCAAACTTTCAAACTTTGAAGATAATCATCAATCCTTCTTTGAAGATCCTCATTTATCTCGCTTACTGATCTATTACCATCTATAGATACTATGTTATAGCGTTTTTGCATTCGCTTAAATTCTTTACTTAATAACTTTTGATACATCACAAATGATTCCAACATATTATCGGATAATCTAAGATCGGTACCTGACTCATAATAGTCCAGATAAGAATTCTTTTTGAATACTCTGTGAACAAGCTCATTTGGATCAACGTCAAGATAAAATACTATATCTGGCCTAAGAGCAAAACCATATAGATTATGGGACCACGAGCTACTTATCCCACGCACTGCTTCTCTCGCCATCAGAGTATAAATGTACCTATCAGATAGAACTATGTAGCCTGATCTTAATCCAGGGATTATCTTGTTCTCTAATTGATCTGCAAAATCTGCTGCATAAAATAGGCTAATGGTCTTTCTTCCTAGCACAAAATTTCTCTTGGCTTCTAATATTCCCTGCCCTATTAATTCCGAGCGTCTTAACCCTGCATTAAGTACGGCATGACCATCTGCTTCAAGTTTTGAGGATAACAGTTCAATTTGTGTACTTCTGCCAGAACCATCAGGACCTTCTATTATAATAAATCTTCCCTTAATTTCAATATCTTCCAGGTAGGGAATAGCATGCCCGTAAAAAACTGCTTTCCTCATCTTCTTACCTTTTAGGGACTTTATTGATCTGATATTCATATTCTTGTAACTCTCTTAGTGTTTTTAGTAATATTCAAGGGTAAAAGCTTGCTTACTATTGATCTCAAAAAGCTTTGTGATTCCTCAATCTCCATTGTACCATCTACAATAGTGAAGTTTTCTGATATGGATAAAGTTTCATATTGATCAATAATTCTACTTTGAAAGATCCTGTAACTCTCGTAAGGATCATTACTTAAATTTAAGTCCATACCAGCTTCATAATACTTTAACCTTGGTCTCCCAGCAAGTATTCTATCCACGGCTATATCTATTGGTACTTTAAAATAGAACACAATTTCTGGTTTTATTGCAAATTCGTAAATTTTCTTGACCCAATTCGGATTGCAACCCCTAACTATGTCTCTTGCATAAGCAGTATAAACATAACGATCAGCCAAAACAATATAGCCAGCATGTAGGAGCGGCAGAATATTCCTTTCATATCTATCAGCAAAATCAGTAGCATGTAATAGTGAGAAGGTGATTGGGGTTAATCTGCCGCTTTTCTTTCCCTTTTTCGTGATTTGTTTGACGGTCTCAGACGAATTCCATTCTGTGAAAAATACCGGTATGTTCCTTGAAATGAGCCATTTCTCCAGTAATCTAAGTTGGGTAGATTTTCCCGATCCATCTATACCCTCAACAACTATAAGCTTACCTTTTAGAGGAATGATTTTTTTGGTATTGTTCTTCTTGTAATCCATGAATATCACAGCTGGGGTTTTAAGGAGATAATGTTATTCATCGAATTTCTTAATCGGTTAGTTCTATCTGGTATATAATACTGTACAGGAATATCAAAAATCCTACCAGCTTTTTCAATAATTTGTTTTAGTAAAATACTAGGAAATGATTTTTGTGTAGGAATTACAGTAAAAATCACATTCTTGTTTTCTGTTAGACTTATCTTGATCTGAGATCTGGTCTTAAGTATTATTCTAGTTAGGTTGAGAAGCAGTGCTATTTTTTGTAAAGACTTTAGATTCTGTGGTTTTAGCAGGTGACTATACTTATGAAACAGTTCCTCTCCAATTCTTATTTTTTTAGAGTAGATTATTGATATTGCCAAAATAACCTGTTCTCTATAGGTAAGCTGAGGATAATCTTCGTCCAACAATCGGTAGAAAAGACTGTAGTACTTGTTTGTTGCAGGTATTGTAGACAATGTGTAAATCGCGTACGAAAGTATCTCAACTTCTCTCTCCTTTAGTAATCCATAATAAATCATATTATGAACCATTTCATCAAGCCCAAAATTTGAAATATCTTGCTTATGACAATGGTAGGAGAGTAATTTTGCTACCTGTTTTTCTAATCTCTCAATGTTGTGATTTTCAAGTGTACTAGGGCTATGAATAAATGAGGCCAAAATTCCTTCTCGTATCCCATAGCCGCTAATAATTATTTCATCAAAATCAAATTTTTTCATTATACTATGTATTACATAGATGCCTGCAACAATCGTTTCGACTCTAGTCGAATCAATAGGCCACCTACTAGAAATTTCACTGGGTTTCAAAGTGCTCAGATCCTTTCGAAGAGATTCGATGGTGCTTAGTTTTAACCTGTAATTATGAACTTTTTCAAATGGAAATCCTGCCCGCTTTTGATCAACTCTTCCCAGAGCCCTTAATGTTCCGCCTGCCCCAACCAATGAGGCATCAATCCCAATTCCGTACCCCTTTTTTGTGGGTAATGTATCCAGGATCTTTTGAGTCATGTTATCACAATCTTTCTTTGAGAAAGAACCATCTTGGCTAGCAAATGTTCTAGAGAGTCGTAACGCCCCTAATGGAAGTGCTTGTGCCTTTTTTACCTTAAAATCTTCAGTGTAAACCAATTCTAAGCTCCCCCCACCTAGGTCAAAGAACAGGCCGTTTGGAATACAGGTCGCCATTGAAGCGCCCAAATAGGAATAGTAAGCTTCTTCTTCTCCACTAAGTACCCTTACTTTAAAACCAGTTTTCTTTAGAACTTGATCTATGAAGTATTTGCCATTTTTTGATTCTCTAACCGCGCTTGTTCCCACACAAACAACCTTATTTGTAGATTCAAGTCTAATAATATCACGATACAATAGGAGAACGTCTATACTCTTGAGGATCGATTGCTCACTAAGACTATCCGAAAATGCCAAAGATTCTCCAAGTCTAACCTTTGTGCTTTCTTGGTGAATGCCTATAAATGAATTATCCTCCCTGACATCATAGATTACTAACTTGATTGTGTTAGAACCAATGTCAATTATAGAAATTTTCAATGATACTCCTTATACGTACGTTATGAATATGTATATATTTTTACTATGTGAGTATAGATTAAGTAGATCCTATAGATTCTTTAAAAATCACGTTTTCTTGCCCTGAACAAAAAATAAACTAGTATGAACGGTAGCGAAGCAAGGATAAATGATTCTATAGATCCCAATAAGGAGTGGATAGCTAATTCAAGACCAAGGTATAGAGTTACACCGGCAGGTATTAGCCCTAAGATGATAAATCTATGACTTCTAGTCTTGAATTTATTAAAACTTCCATATGGATATTGTAAATGGTGATAAACTACCGGCATGACAAATAATGAAGCTGCTACGGTAGTGGAATATAGAGCAACAAGAAGAGTTATCTTATCAATTAATACAAAATTTTCGGGCACATTTATGGCCATATTCAATAAAAATCCAAAGAGGATCCCCGAGAAGGTACTGAGCAGTGCACTCTCTTTTAATATCGTATCATATCGTTGGACAAGCTTATCGTCGACTTCGTGTGAATTATCATCACTAGACAAAGTAAATCTATTCTATTTACAGTGGTACAAAGTTCATATAGATTACGATTGTTAGTTTGTCAAATAGGGTAAGATTCACATTTGATTCTCTAAAAATCAATCAACATAAGTGTACGCTATTTCTCAATATGATTATTTTATGAACCCCAGGATATTGAAAACACACTTTTAAATGTGACAATCGAGCAGTATATGTAAAACTAGATCAAAGAGTGAATATAGGAAGCTAATGAAATGTGAAATTTGTGATGTGAATGAAAGTATACCTTTTAGATGTAATTATTGTAATAAAGTATTCTGTAGTCTGCACAGAATACCAATAAACCACTCATGCGTTTCTATGAGAGAGTACATAGATAGAAAAAATATGGTGAATAGCTATACAAAGAATTCAAATCTTAAAGTATTATTTAAAATAAAATTTTCTAAAATGGAGATACTTCACTTGTCTATTGCGACGATTTTAGTAACTGCTGTTGGTTTGTCATTCAATGGATATAGAAATATATCCTGGCAATTTTTGTTAATTTTTGTTAGTGCCTTTCTGGTGCATGAATTAGCTCATAAATTGCTAGCTCAATTTTATGGAAGTTGGGCAGAGTTTCGGGCAAACTTGTATGGACTAATCGTAACAGCCATTTCAGCACTTCCATTTATTCCATTCAAATTTATAGCTCCAGGTGCTGTTATGATAGACTTATCGGACAGAAGTAAATTTGGAAGGGTTGCATTCATTGGACCGCTTACTAATCTTGTCATGGGATTAATGTTTTTGGTATTATCTTACAAATTTGCAAGTGTAGGTTACTTCTATATAGGTGCATTATTTAATTCTTGGATCGCGTTGTTTAATTTATTTCCATTTGGAAACCTTGATGGTCAGAAAATTTTTAGTTGGAGTAAGATTGTATGGATTATTATGATTGCGAGTAGTATGGGATTGTTTGTTTTAAGTTATCAAATTAAATAAAAAGGATTGATGATACTGGTTACCAGTATCATCAGCTGTTTTCATTAGTTGTTGTTGTCGTTGCTACTGTCGCTATTCTCGTCAGCGTTGTTGCTGCTGTCGTCAGCGTTGTTGTCATTGTTGTTAGATATTTCGTTCTTGTAAAAGTTTGGATCCTCAGAACAGTTCCTTATTTCCTGATCACCTAGATTATTTCCTATTTTTCCCGCTAGGTCTATACAGTCTTGGGTTTCTTGATCAGCTCCTTGATAAGCACCTGAATCTTGGAATGCACTCAACGATATTTTGTCAGTATCTACGTCACCATTCTTTATGTCATTCACTAACTCGTCAAGGTCGTCATAGTCATCAGGATTATTGCTGTTATTATTTGAAGATTGATCATTGTTGTCTTCGTTGTTAGTTGAGGAAGTATCATCGGACGCAGAACTAACATCAGTGTTGGTATCTGCATTTGCATTAGAAGTCTTGGTATCAGCAGCGTTGGTATCTGTATTAGAACTTGATGTGGTATCAGCAGTGTTGGTATCTTTATTAGACCTTGATGTGGTATCAGCAGCGTTGGTATCTGCATTAGAACTTGATGTGGTATCAGCAGCGTTGGTATCTGCATTAGAAGTCTTGGTATCAGCAGTGTTGGTATGTGCATTAGAAGTCTTGATATCGGATGTAGTATCAGCTCCAGCCCCACTCTGCATATTACTAGTCACGAATTCTCTGGCTTCAGCTTCTGTAAACTTTCCTGTTTTAACTAATTCATCAACCAAATTGTTATCATTAGCATTGCCGGAAGTTGATGTGGTATCAGCAATATCAGAAGTTGATGTGGTATCAGCAGTATCGGAAGTTGATGTGGTATCAGATCCGGTATCCGCGACGCCGGTAGTTGCAGAAGTCGCATTAGTAGGAACAGTACTGTTTGAGTATTTATTTTTGAAATAGTTTACATCGTCTACGCAGTGAACTACTTCTTTATCAGTAAGACTATCGCCTACTTCTGCTGCTAGGTCTATACAGTCTTTCAGATTATCATCCGCGTCATCATAAATGTCTGCATCCTTCATTGACTGTATAGGTATTTCTTCTAATTCTTCATCACCATTTTTTACAGCATTTGCAAAATCTGCTAGATCATCAAAACTTTCTAAGAGTTGTTGTTCCTTGTGTAAAGCTTGTACTGGAATGTTATTAAAAACAAGGAAGAAAGCACTTACAGCTATAATTGTTCCTAATAAGAGAGATATGTTCACTATCGGTCGTGAATTGTTCATTATTTAAAATTCTAAATTATCATAAATAAATCTTTTGAAATACTTAAATAATCTGTAAGCAATAATTGTTGTTTTTTCTGCTATATTTGTTCAACTCTTCAAGATAATCTGAAAGATTCGAAGTGAATATGAGTAATTCCGAGTAGTCCTTCCTACACGCTTTAGGTTATTAAAGGATTAAATGTTAATTTTCCAACTAATGCTATTGCGGCCAATTTTTGCAAAACAAATTTGTAAGTTTTTTAATATTTAAACTCATGAATTCATAAAGTTTAAGAGAAATTTAGAGGTTGTGTTGTTTTGAACCACTATATTTCAATATTTCCTATTAGCGCTGACAAATCGGTTATTAATAGCTATCATTTTTATAAATAGGTATCCGAACAATTTTCATTTTATTCATTTGAAAACGTCATGTACCTGTACCAAGTATCGTTTTGCTCTATAGTAAAATAATAGCAATCAATTAATTTAATGTTATAATAATACATCACAACGTTTTAGAAACGATTAGTGTTATTGTCGTTAATACTTTGTTCATTTTTCTAACATTCATATATATCGATTTTAATTGCTCCTCCGTTGAGGCAGATATTCTGACAACAATGTCGTAAACTCCAGAAACAGGGGACACTTCTTCTACACCTTCAATTTTTCCCAGTTCTTCTACTACCTTATCTGACGAGGCAAGATCACAACAGATCAAGACATATGCATGGACCATGGATATACTATAATATTATAGGGTTTAAATAAATACGACACCAAACATATCACTAGTGATATGTACTATAATGTTTGACTCATTTATTCGAATAGTTTACAAGACGTGATTCTTTGTAGACGAGAAATTAGAGAATTTGTTAATGATGGATTTGTGTTAATGATGGATTTGGCATCAATTATCCTAAAGGATTATTTGGCGAATACCTATCTACCGTCAGGAAAGATAGTTAGCAGATTTTATAAAAGCATGTTAAGCATCTATTGTCTATGACAAAGGCAACAATAGGGGAAAATCATAAGCGGTTTATAGAAGAAATGAATGCGACAGAAGTTCGTAAAACAATAAATGAAAAAACCGTTGCGATTTTGGTTTTTGGTGCTTGTGAAAACCATGGAAATCACATGCCATTTGGATCCGATTTTATTTTCCCTACAGAAGTTGCAAAAAGAGTTGCGGCTAAGGCAAATAATGTTATTGTTTTTCCCCCCATTCCATACGGAGTAAGTTTACACCATGACCAATTTCAGATGACTATGAGTATTAATCCTGAAACCCTCGTAGGTTTAATTTGTGATTTACTTTCAAGTCTTGTCCAGAACCACGTTAGTCGCGTACTCATAATAAATGGTCACGATGGAAATATCGGCCCAATAGAAATTTCAGCCAGATTGATAAAAAATAAACATCCAGACATGACCATAGCATGTCTTGAAGCCTGGTGGGTTCTAGTTGGCCAGCTAAAAAAAGATCTCTTTGAGGTTTGGAGCGGACTTGGTCATGGCGGTGAAGCAGAGACTTCTGCACTTCTCGCAATCCGGCCGGATTTAGTAAATATAGAACTAGCATCAAGGGAAATTGTCCCCAAACTACCTGAAAATATCAGAATATTTTGGAAATTTGATGAATTGACTTCTACTGGAGCTACAGGCGCGCCTCAAAAAGCAAATATCAAAAAAGGCAATAAAATTCTGCAGATCTTAGAAGACGTTTTGCTTTCATTTCTTAAAGATATGGAATCTTCAGATTGGAAATATGGATTATATTTAAAATAGCGATTTTGAATTCATGTTAGATAGACATAGAGATAGAGATTATATTCATACAAGTCAAAATAATTTTTAATATTTGAAATCTGTCTAAGAATTACTTGAATGTATATAATGAGAAATCACATTCTTCGCAACTGTAGAAGAGAGTATCAAAGTTTGAGCATAGAGTCATAACATTATAGCACCTTGGACATTCGATTTCATATTCTATGCTATCTGTAATATGTTTCTCAGTCTCATTCTGATTTCCCGTCTTGACAGCATATTGCGATTCCAATTCCGCACCATTCATTCGTTTATTTCTTATTGATACTGTATGGTTTGACACTTGTGAATGTTCAGAATCTTGATTTATAAAACATGTATAACTTGATAGGGAGGGAGATGGGGTTAAACCCTAACTCCATTTACACTGACATGGATAACTTACTAATGTAATACCAAATACAAAATAAAATATAATTGAATTCAGAATGGAATTCATTTGACAGTGAAAGAAGACTCGATTAACCTTCACAAGATGTTGAAAGGAAAAATAGAGATCCGAAGTAGAGTTTCTTTAGACAATGCATTTGAAGAAAAAGGAACACTAGGGTTGATATACACTCCTGGTGTAGCTTATGTAGCTTTAGAAATAGGTCATCGTAAGAAATTAGCTTATGATTATACCTCAAAATGGAATAATGTAGCAATAATATGCGATGGAACAAGAGTTCTTGGACTAGGTAATATTGGTCCAGAAGCTGCTCTACCAGTAATGGAGGGAAAGTCAGTTTTATTCAAAGCCTTAGGAGACATAAACGCAATTCCATTATGCATTAACACTCAAGATAAAGAGGAAATTATCAAGTTTGTCAAAGTAATACAGCCAAATTTTGGGGCAATTAATATAGAAGATATAGAATCGCCGAAGGTCCTAGAAATTGTTGAAAGACTAAGTAATGAAATATCATTACCCATTTTTCATGATGACCAACACGGTACTGCTATAATTGCTCTTGCTGGTCTCATAAATTCCCTCAAATTGGTAAAGAAAGAACTGGATGAGGTACGTGTTGTAATCTCCGGGTCGGGATCAGCAGGTTATGGAATATTCAAGATATTGGAAACAGCGGGATGTAAGGATATTATAGTTACCGACACTAAGGGAGCGATATATAGCGGAAGACCAGATATTACTAATAATAACCCATACAAGAAAGAGATATCCCTTAACACAAACATCAGAAAATTACGAGGGACGCTGCAAGACGTAATTAGGGAATCGGACGTTTTTATTGGTGTTTCTGGAAAGGCCGATCTTTTGAGTAGAAATATGATAGAATCCATGAGTGAGGATGCTATTGTTTTCGCTCTAAGTAATCCGGATCCTGAAATAATTCCTAGTTCTGCACTAAAATATGGTGCAAAAATTGTTGCAACAGGAAGGTCGGACTTTCCTAATCAGATTAACAACGCGGTAGTATTTCCTTCTGTAATCAGAGCTCTTCTCGACCTTAGGGCAAATAATCTAAGCGAGTTTATGCTTGTATCTGTAGCATATGCTATTGCGAGTATAGTTGAAGATATTCATCTTCGATATGATTACATAATTCCGAAAGTTGATGATCCCAGAATAATTCCTATTGTTACCAAAACTATAAAAAAAGTACTTCGCAAACATATCAAAACCAACATAAACCCTAAAGGTAGTACAAGAAACTAGTTTCTTTATTATCGTATCTATGTAATTTTGATCGCAGTTTTTTTTTAATTATCACTTATTACTATTTATTAACATACATAACATTAAACTTAAACCGAATTGTCATCCAGTTTCTTTAAGATATTGTTTGTATTATTCCAACTATTCGATTCTGTGCTATTCCAATCTTCATAATGAATTACTTTAGAAAGTATTGTTCTTTTTAACCAACCAACCCTTTCTAAATCGGGTTTGTCTTCGAATTTATTGACATATCCAAGACATAGGTATGCTATTGGTTTAACATGTTTGGGTATTCCTAGAATATATCGTAGATCATCAATTGCAAGTATGCTTACCCAACCTACCCCTATTCCCTCCGCCCTCGCAGCTAACCATAAATTCTGAATTGCACAACAAACACTATATTCACCTGTTTCTGGTATGGATGTTCTACCTAAAACAAAAGGTCCAAATCTTTCAGGATCATATGTCACACAAATATTAATATCAGATTCCAGAATACCTTCTAATTTTAGTTTAACATATTTATCTTGTCTTTCTAAATTGTTATCAAGCAAAGAAATAGATTTTTCTCGTTCTTGAATAAAGGAATTCTTAACTTTTAGTTTTGTATCTTTATTCTTAATCAGAATAAAATCCCAAGGTTGTGAGTAGCCAACGGACGGCGCATGATGTGCCGCATTTAGAATTTTTGCAAGGGTTTCATCCGGAATTTTTTTATCAACAAAATGAGATCTGATATCTCTTCGAGAAAAAACGGCCTTGTAAAGACCCTCTTTTTCACTGATTGTAAATGAGTCAAGTTCTGGGGACAATTTTCTATCTTCAAATCAGATTAATGATAATGTCATCCATCGTAATCTCCAAGCTTCTTGAGCAGAACAGAAATAAACATGAATCATGAGACACCTAAATTTACTTTATTATCATAATTGCACATGGCGAATGATGCACAATCTTACTTGACACACTTCCTAGTATTAACTCCTTAAACTTCCCCATTCCTCGACTTCCCATGATTACAAGGTCAAAATTCTCTTTTTTACTATAGTCCAAAATAACTGGAGCCGGATTTCCCTGAAGAAGAACTGTTTTGATAGTTATTCCTTTTTGACGAGCAATATCTGAACATTTTGATAATATTTCTTGATTTTCTTTTTTGTAGGCTTCTAATAGTTCACTCAGCAATTTTTCTGATTCGATATGGGTTATAGGTACTTGTTCCATTACATTAAGTACAGAAATATTTGAACCTAATTTTTCTGAAAGGACTAATGCAGCCTCTAACGCCTTGTAAGAATTATCCGATCCATCAACTGGCACCAGTATCTTTGTAAACATTTAATATTATTAATTTGGGCGTGTTTAATATATATAATCTATCAAGATGTGATCTTTTGCATATTTAGGTTTATGATACTATACCTTGGTAAATTTACTGATATCGATAAAAAAAGAAATTAAAAAAAGTTGGATTGACTGCTTGAGCTAGCTCTAGATTTTAGTTATCAATAAGCATAGTCTGAATCTTCAAAGCATCGAAGCACTTCATAATCTGCTAGATTATTTGAGAGATCCTCTCTGTTTTCTATACATCCTTGTGTTTCAATATCTTCTTGTTTGAAAATTTTTGAACTTTTGAATTCCTTCCAATTCATACTGTCGTCATTATCCTTACCTTTGTCAATATCTTTCACAAGTTCCTTCATAGTGTCATCATCAGCCCAGATATTCTTGGCAGCATATAATGGACTATTAGAAGCAACACATGAGACTCCAAACATTAAAGTCAACAGCGACGCTACCAGAAACACAATTTTAGTTGGTTGTTTCTTGTTCATTGGTTCTAGGGTCAGATTCATCATAAATAAACTCATAGACTATATTCATTTCATCTTATGATACAATTTAACATAAATATTCTAAAATTAGACATGTTATATAGATTTTTTATTGTTTATTAGATTCTTTTTTGAAATATTCTCGAGGGCTTATTAACGGTAGATATAGATTATTGCGTTTTTAGAACGAAGGATAATGGTAATCTATGAAATATCAATAAAATCCTAGATTTTCTAACTAATTTAGTCAACAGAGTTTCACACTAAAAAATATTCGATTAGGTGTTAATCGGATAAATCAAGTCTAAAATTTTTTAGAATTCAGAGATCTGACATACTGTGATAGTCAATTAACGATGAGGTTTTTATCCTCAAGTCCGTATTTTAATATATTCGTAAGCATCAGTCGCATTTTCAAAGGCATAGTGTACTTTTTGAAATTGTTCACGAAACTTAGACACAGCACTACCAACTTTATTGGGATCTGATTTGTCTATTACAATCTGTTTGATAAACGATGCTATCTCTTTCATTTCACTTTCCTTCATACCTAATCTGGTTACTTCAGGAACACCTATCCTTACTCCACTTGGGTGCATATAATGTTTACCAGATTTGATATCACCGGGTAGGAGCTGTCTGTTAAGAATTATGTTTGCTTTCTCTAATTCTTTTTCAATAGTTCCCCCATCCCCAAAATTGGAAACATCTACAGCCAGTTGATGTGATTCTGTGTATCCACGTTTTTCTCCTAAAACTCTAAAACCAAAATTTGCAAGCGATTCAGCTAGTATTTTTGCATTGCTTATGACTTGTTTTGCATATTCCTTTCCAAATTCTAAGGACTCTGCTAATGCTATAGCTTTTCCTGCTACGTGATGGAGATGATGGCTGCTTGTATTTCCTGGAAAAATAGCTTTCTTTATGCTATCTGCGTGCCGCTCTAGTGAAACGATTATTCCTCCCTGTGGACCCCAGAGAGTCTTGTGGGAGCTCATTGTCATAGAATCTGTTCCCTCTCCAATTGGATCTTGAAATTGTCCTCCGGCTATCAATCCCGCTACATGAGCTCCGTCATAATTGATGTAAATGCTATTGTCGTGCATAAAACTAGCCAATTCTTTAACTGGATGAGGAAAAAGGAATAGACTTCCTCCAAACATTGCAATAGCAGGTTTTTTGCCATTTGAAATCATTTCACTGACCTTTTTCTTAGTGGCATCAACGTCAATAGTCATATCTTCTTTGGAGAAAGGATAGTGTTCTATATTTAGTCCGTGCACAAGACCAGCTGTTCCCGAGTGTTCTTTCTTACCATGTGAAATATGTCCCCCAGTGGGAATAGATGCGGCTAGCATGTAGTCTCCGGGATTAGAAAAAGCAGAATATATTGCAAGATTTGCAACTACGCCAGAGGTGGCTCTACAGTCAGCAAATTCAGATTTGAAAACCTTTTTTGCTAATTCATTGCATATTATTTCCACCTCATCAATGTAAATACATCCAGCGTAGACCCGTTCACCAGGCCATCCTTCTGCATATCTATTCCCAAAGTCAGACACAATCGCTTCTCGTACGGCAGGACTTGGAATATTTTCACTTGCAATTAGAGGTATGGAGGATTTAAACCAATTATGATGCTTTTCAAGAAGATCAAACACTTTGTGATATGATTCTTTAGCGTTCATTGTAATGTGTGTATGGTGACCTTAAGGTCCTAATTTAAAATATTGCTTATAATGCTGTCATTATGAATAATTTGATGATGGATGGAACTACAAAGACAGCCTTATGATAATTGACTTTTTTCACAACTTTTAATTTACTCTAGAATGGACTCATACTGATGGATAAAAATGAGCTAAAATGTGCCCTGTGTGGTAACAAGTTGACTTTTAGGTACAAGTCAATGAGTGAGTGGAACATTTCAGGATATCTCTGTGGTGCATGTTATGATAAAAAGTTATCCGAATTCTATATATCTCCAGATCGTAAGGATGTTGTAAAAAGATAATAATCTTTGGCCATTCCTGATGTGCAGATAATAAAGTAATTAGACTGCTAGAAACGTTCGATTATCAACAATAAAAAAATAGAGTAAAAATTTAACGGTACGATTTTTGTTTTCTGCGTCTTGCGCCAGATCCACCAAATTTCTTTGATTCTGTTTGTCTGGGATCGCCTGATAACAAGTGTCTGTCAAATTCAGTAATCCTTTTACGAATTTCGGTTCGTACACTTCTTGCAAAGGGATGGTCTTTTGGATCTCTTCCACCCTTTCCGGCACCTGTTAATGCTCGACAGATTGCAACTGTACTTGCAAACGCCTGTCCCATAAAACCGCCTCCGTGCACCTTGACACTAATATCTACCTTATCTCTATATTCACCTATTAATTTAAGCGGAACAAGAACCAATTCTCTTGCCATTTCGGAATTTAGCAACTCAGCCGGTATGTTGTTTATTCTAACTTTTCCGCTCCCTTTTGAAATTGTGGCCACAGCTCTGCTTGATTTTCTTTGTCCTGGATAAAGATCTATTTTATTCATAACTATCCAACCCCTTCCAACCAATCTGTTTTGCCAATTCGCCAAGTGTTATAAAATATGATGATGGTTTTCTTATTTTAGAATCCTCAAATGTCTCAAGCTTTGCATTCTTTAGATCTGGTGGGATTGCCACATAGATTCTCAATCTCTTTAAAGCTGTCAATCCACTAGATTTTCTTTTTGGTAACATACCTCTGACCATCCTTGTAAGAATTCTATCAGGCTTTCTTGGATGAAGTGGACCGTGTATAGGATTTGTAGCAGACGAAATTGTTAGATACTCTTTATACTCTTCTATAGTTTTGTATCTATTCCCGGAAATCATACATTTTTCAGCGTTTACAACTCTGACATGATGACCCTGGAGCAAAAGTTTTGATATATGGGAACACATTCTTCCCGCAATACAATCCTTCGCGTCAATAGTCAAAATCTGATTAGGCCTTTGTTTTTGTTCAGCAAGTTGCTTAGCCAATTATTCTTACCCCCTTACCATCTGGGTATTTCTTTATCAAATTATCCAGAGCAAGAATTTTTCCACCTGCATCAAGTATTTTTTTTGTAGCTGCTTCTGATATCGCAAAACACCATATTGTTAGCTTGTGACTAATGTCACCAGAACCTAATATTTTGCCTGGCACTATTACAACTTCTTTATCCTTAGTAACATGGGCCAGTTGACCAATGTTAACTTGCCTTCTATTAGATCTCGACCTAGAAAGCTCTTTAATTATAGTTTTCCATATCGGCACTTTATTTTGCTTTGATGCATTCCTCAAGGTCCAAATCGTATTGTTTAAAGTATCAGGAAACATGAAATATACTCGCTATCCTTAAACCCCAAATAAATCTATATCTAAATATTCTTTGGAATCGATAAAGATTGAACAACATTATCAAATTCCTTTATTTTTGAGCCTAGTATCTTTGCAGCTTCTAATACAATCTCTTCTGGTGTTAACGCACCATTAGTCTCTATTACCAGTATGCAATCATCCTCTTTCTTGCTATCTTTCACTACAGCTACAGAAGTTGGCTGCCATTTTGCATGACTTTTCCCGGTTCCCAGTCGTGCGTATGCCTCAAACTTTAGTTTTTGACCTGGTGCCAGAGAAACTATTGGTATTTCATTATTGACAGGTTTCACAACATCATCTTCAGATATTAAATCTGCAGAAGTAATAACTTTGGTCTTGTCTTGAGATTCAGCATCTAGAACTAACAATACTCTGCACTTTGAACAGCCAAGAGAGCTCTTACAATCACAGAGGTGTGGCATTACAAATCTCTCTAGATCTGTTCGCAATGGAATCAGTCCTAGTCTATGGGCAATAGCTTCATCATGCATGACAGATGAGTTTTCTAGTATCACTACATCATCAATTGCAAAAGTAGGAACTTGACTGATAGACAATCTTCTTAAAGCATTGACATATTGTCTTGGAATATCATTAAATTCAATTTCAATATGATTATTATCCTTTTCGAGAATCTTAATTGAGTTCAATCGTCGACGAAATTGTATCAACGTACACTTAAAAATCTACCGAAATAGTTGTAACAATGAAATTCATCCATGTCAAAAGATTAATCCGTTGCAATACAATCAATATCTGAATTGAATGATGCGACTAAATTCGAATACTTTGGATTATCGCCATTTGAGATAGAAGTAATCTATAATACCTTGTCTAAGTTTTCCGCCGTAGATGAAAAAATTTTGGTAGAGGAATCCGAGTATGTAACTCTGCTAAAAATCGAATTCCCTGTGCCTTACGATGATAATTTCTTTAGACTATTTGGTTTTGATAATTGGCAGAAATTTAAGGCCTTATTTAACGAAATGAAACGCAGAAGAGGTAGAAAAGGATTAAAAATAATACTATCTTTTTTGGGAATATCGGCTGACATAGATTCAAGGATAGTTTTTTTGCTAACCAATGACATCGGTCCACAGTTTGAGTATGCCAGTGAAAAAATTGAACATATGACAGATTCCATACACATACAAGTAAACAATCTTGAAACAAGTAGACAATTTACAACATATACTTTCGACGCAGTTGCAATGAAGTGGGTGATATCAGGTAAGGTACAATGATAAGGAATCTTGAAACGAGGTGTATACTATGTAGGAGGAAGGCTGTCGAGCCACAATATTGTGAATATCATTATGAGGCATTACAGTCACTACAGGGTCATTATGAAGCTTGGAAAAAGTCCTATGGTGAAATTTCCTGGATTGAATATCTAAACAGACTACAAAAAATAAGTCATACCGGAAAATGGGTCAAGCAGGTAATTGAAATAGAATTAAAAAATGAACAAAAAAAGAGATAGTGGCTGTATCTTCATTACTTGTTATTGCCTACATTTCTCCCATTCCTGGAGGCATACCACCACCAGGAGGACCGCCAGCTCCAGACTTACTTGAAGCTATTACGTCATCTATTCTAAGAATCATGGATGCGACTTCTGTTGCTGATTTGATAATCTGTTCCTTGACACTGAGTGGTTCTACAATATCTAGTTTTGACATATCTACAATCTTTCCACTTCTTGCATCAATTCCACTCCACTTCGATCCCTTAGCTTGTTTAGAACGTAATTCTGTTAGTGTATCTATTGGATCCATACCAGCATTCTCTGCTAAAGCGAGTGGAATAACTTCGAGCGATTCTGCAAATTTATCTGCTGCTAATTGTTCCCTTCCAGATAATGTCGAGGACCAGTCCCTTAATTTTCCTGCAACAAAAGATTCGGGGGATCCACCACCTGCTACTATGAATGGTTTTTCCATAACATCTTTGGTAACCATTAGAGCATCATGAACTGAGCGCTCTGCTTCATCAACGACCCTCTGTGAACCTCCTCTAATGAGAATGGTAACTGCTTTTGGGTGTTTACAACCTTCAATGAAAACCCATTTATCAGTTTCAACTTTTCTTTCCTCTACAAGATCGGCAGCACCTAGATCCTTGGAACTCAAGTCCTCAAGGTTATTAACAATTCGGGCACCTGTAGCCCTGGCCAATTTAGTCATGTCACTTTCCTTAACTCTGCGAACGGCCAAAATATTGGATTTTGCCAGATAGTGTTGAGCGACATCGTCAATGCCTTTTTGGCAGATAGTTACATTTGCACCAGACGAAATTAACTTATCTACCATACTCTTTAGCATCTTATTTTCTTCTTCAAGAAACATCTTCATCTGATCTGGTGAACTAATGTTAATCTTGGCATCAAATTCGGTTTTCTCAATTTCTAAGGCTGAATTGACAAGTGCAATTTTTGCCTTTTCAATTCTCTTTGGCATGCCTCCATGAACAACTTCCTTATCAAGCACGATTCCTTTAATCAGTTTTGTATCTCGTAATGATCCGCCTGCTTTCTTTTCTACTTTGACATCATCAATATCTACAAGATATCCAGAATCGTTCGGTTCAGAAACCTGTAATGCCGCATTAACAACGATTTCGGATAGTTCATTAGATTCCTTGGAAACCAGTTTAGTTTGCATAGATGTTTTTGCTACTTTGATTAGCTCGGATTTGTTTCCTCCATCAATTTTTTGGGCAAGTTGATTAAATATCTCAATGCTCTTTTGTGCGCTCTTTCTGTATCCATCGACTATAATAGTTGGATGGACATCCTTTGTGATTAATTCTTCGGCCTTTTCAATCAATGCTCCGGCTAAAACTACTACTGATGAAGTTCCATCACCCACTTCATTATCGGTGGCTTTACTTATTTCTACCATCATTTTCGCTGCTGGATGCTGAACATCAATTTCCTTTAGTATTGTTGCCCCATCATTTGTAATTGTTACATCCCCTAATCCATCTACTAACATTTTGTCCATGCCTCTTGGACCCAAAGAGCTCTTTACTACTTCAGAAATCAATTTTGCAGCGGCAATGTTATTTTTTTGTGCATCGCGTCCTTTTGTTTGACTTGCGCCTTCTTTCAATATTAAAACAGGCATACCGCCTGCTGAACCTTGTTGAACTGACATTTATTATATCATATCTCCTAAAACTTGATCTAAAATTCAGTTTTGGGATATTTTAAACTTGCTACAAATAAAAGAAATAATGAAATTAGACCAGTATTTGGTCAAATTTTCCGTCGTTCAGATCAGAGTATATTTCTTTTGCTGGTTTATTTTCTACTTTAATGCCACTGCTCACACAAGAACCTATAATTTCCTTCGCGTTTGATTTTATTGTGGTTGCATATGAAACATCAATTTTCATTTTAGCTATTTTTACAATTCCTTCCATGGAAATATTTCCAACATAGTCTTTTCCTGCTGTACCTGATCCTTTAGATATATTAGCTTCCTTTGCTACTAGCGCGGTAGTTGGTGGAACACCGACCTCAACGTTGAATTTTTTTGTATCTGGATCGACCTCAACTTTTACAGGAACTTTCATTCCGTGAAACTCTTTAGTTTTTTCATTTATCGTATTTACTACTTGCAATACGTTAATACCCAGCGGGCCTAAGGCAGGTCCAAGGGGAGGACCAGCACTAGCCTCGCCACCACTTACAAGAGCAGAAATTGTCTTTTTTTGTTCCATGTCAGACTAGTTTTAGAGTTTTGTTCTTTAATTTAATAGTATGCACCAGCCTATGAGGCCTTTTTAAGATAATTTGCGTCTACCGTCACGGGTATTTGATATGGCGAATCCAGTAGAAGCACAGTTGCCTCTTGCTTTTCATAGTCAACTCTGGTTATCTTTGCCTTCATCGATTTAAATGGGCCAGCAATGACTTCAACGGTATCGTCTATATTCAATTCGGATACTACTGGTCTCTTCACCAAATAGTTTTCAATGTCTTTGTAGGGTAACTCTCCACGGATCTGTCCTTTTACATGTCTTACCCCAATCAGAGCATCGTAGGCAATATTGGAGTTTTGAGCTTCGATTATTATATATCCCTTAAAGCTATCAAGTAATAATATGGAACGCACGGGAATTTTCTTTGAATTTATTCTATTTTGTGCTAGATTTACCACAATATGCTCCTGACCACCTGTCGTCCTAATTGCAAAAAATTTTGAATCTGATTCTTGACTATCAGGCTGTATTTGAGAATTTTCAGTGTTTGTCTCAGTGCCCTCTGATTTTTCCATGTTTGTGTCTAATTCAGAAGCGTCAGCTTGCACTGCATCTCCTTTATCTATATTTTCGGAAGTATCAGAGGTAGTTTCACTCTTGATTTCTGACTTTTCTGCAAAGACCGTGTCTAGTTCATCAAAATTGTCTTCATTACCTATAGTCCTACCTTCCAATTAGCTTCAGCATACGATAACTTGTTACAATTTATAAGTTTAATTAAAAATCAAGACATTTCTTTTTTCTGAAGGCCGCACAAATGTAAATTGTATAATCGAGTATAATTTAGCTCATGCTAGGTGTCTTATGATTGCATTTTTTTCCTTCTGGCTGCGATTGAAGAAGCAAAATATATGATAAATCCACAGATGACCATTAAAAATCCATAAAGTGATAAAGAACCTTTGCTCAGATAAGTACCAATTCCTACGAGTATAGCTCCCATAACTAGTAGAAGCATCCCAATCCTGGCATATCTTGGAATATTTGACATTTACTTTGCCAAATTCTAATTCCAATTACCAATATAACTTATCACCCAACTCAGGAAATAATTGAAATAAAATGGTCGGGCAAAAACAGCACGTTTTTATTTACCAATATGTTATTTGTCGTTACCAAATGAAGATAGCAGTCGTTGGCATGGGAGTTGCAGGAGCTTATCTTATGAATGGACTCGGTAATGATCATGATAATTACGTTAAGGGATATGAAAGAATGCCTGTTGAAGAGCATGATGCAGTTTGTGCCTGGGCGACTTGTGAAAACGTAATGGATGATTTGGTTAAGCAATGTGGTCTTAATTTTGATGACTACATTTTGCATGAGGGAAAAAAAATGATGGTTGATATTGGTCATAGTAGTAAAGCCGACAACAGCATTAATGTTGGATTGAAAGGGATGGTTACTTATGACAAAATAAAATTAATCAAGGATATGACAAGAGGTACAAACATCCAGTTTGGAGTCGTTCCAAAGAAAGAGATTCTTGAATCTGAGTTTGATATCATAGTTGATTCTACGGGTTTTCACCGTAACTATTTACCACGTCCACATAACGAAATGTGGATACCATGTATTCAGTACAAGGTGAAATATCAAGACAACACTCCTTTTGATGATTTCTATTTGAAAGCTTTTCCTTCAATGAAGGGTTATTTTTGGTATTTCCCACTAGAAAATGGCTATGCGCATATTGGTGCTGGCGATTATGAACGAAAAAATAACAACGCATATGTCGACCAATTTTTAAAAAAACATAAATGCGAAATAATAAAGAAAGTCGGTCGTCCTGTTAGAATAAGTCCACCGAGAGATTCCGAACCTTTTACCGATGGTCGGAAAACGATTGGAGTTGGTGAATCAATAGGGACCGTATATCCTTTGCTTGGTGAAGGAATTATTCCATCAACATGGTGTGCTCAATTATTCATCAAACATATCGCGGATTTTAACGCATATAGAACAGAAGTATTAAAGAAGTTCCAAATTTATGCTCTCGTATTCAAGTTTATTCAAATGAAAATTAATGGTAAATTTAATCTCTTTAAAAATGCCGTTGAGTTACTCAAGATATACAATCACATGAAACATGAGGAAAAGCGGTATGGAATGGACATAAAATTCAAAGACTTGGTCAAAGTTTCAAAGATATAGATTTCATTTAATATTAAAATATTAAATGCAATCTAATTCTAGATTTTATTATTACGCAGGTATTTCACTGAACTTTGAAGATAATTGGATGTTAATTTTTCATGTTTTACTTTCTCAGTAATATTTTTTGCAAGTACTTTGTCTTGAGAATGCCCAATAATAAAATTAACACAACTACGAGTCCGATGGCCGATGACGCTTTAATTATAGAGGTAATCAATCTGTCATAAGAATTGTGGAATATATCGATATGTAATGGTCCTATTATGAATATCAAAAAATATGATACTATCATGATCATTATCCACATGATAAAAATAAGCATAAAAAGATCAAATAATATCATAAAGAAATTATCCCCTTGATAAAGAAATATTGTATTACTATTGAAATAAATGCCAATAAGGATGAAAACGTTGCTAATATAAGGATTTTAGTTATTATTTCCTGTTCAGACAACGAACCTCTAGCAAGAATAAGTCTTACTAGTGTTGCTGGTGCGCTGCGTTCTTTAGATGCCACTAATTTAAAGTCCTCGGATATTGAGACTGGCCTGGTTTTGACCTGCCTGTGTTCTACTATTTTTTTCACACTAGCTAGAAACAAGAAAGAATTCATTACTGCTGGTAAAAGAGCAATTACCCCAATAATTTCCGAATTTCCTGCGATTGATAAACCAGCATACATTGATCCTAATAACAATGTTCCTGAGTCTCCAAGAAAAATCCTACTTGGATATTTATGATATTGGTATATTGCGATGGTGCCAAATAGTAATGGCAAAGCCATGAGAAACACAGTAATATTACCAAATAAAATAACACTCACTAATAATGGCATCATAGTGATAATAATAAATCCACTAGCCACACCATTAAACACGTCAATTGAATTTATTGTATTACCAACTATCGGCATTATGGCTAAAATAAGTGGAATATACAGTATTGGTATGAAAGCACTATCAAATATCAATCCAAGAGAATTACCATGACTTCCTAAAACTATTATTGGAACAGCAGCAAATATCAAGGCTACAGGTTTAAACCAACCTGGCATGGCATTCCTGTCATCAATGTATCCTACAATAAATGCGATGATTGTTGATAATACAACAGAAATTATTATTATGTCCTGAATTAAAAAATATAATATTATTTCAGAAATTACAATTCCTATGAGCAAGACCGGCCCAGCAGGCCTGGGAACATTCGGCTTTCCAGGCTTATGGTAATCCACTACTACTTTGCCTTTCTTATTTAGATATTTAATAAAAGCAGGTGTGATAAAAAATATGACTAGAAAGGAAACAGCAGACACAATAATTCCATAAATAGCAATATCTAGAAGTAAATCAAATCACCTATTGTAATTATAAAAGATATCCTATGATACTCATTTTTAATTCTTGATCTGACTCTTTAGTTTTTTTGCGAGCTTAACCCCTATTTTTGGTATGGACCCTAATTTTGATTCTGAGATTTTTTCAATCATAGCTACATCTGTAATTCCTGCCCTATATAGAGACCTTGCCCTAATTCTTCCAATTCCCTCAAGTTGTATAAGTGGAATCAATTCTGATTTTACACCATGCCTAATCCTTATCCGTAGTATATTTATTTCCGGCAAAAGATCTTTTCTTTCGATTAATTTTGCGATTTCATAAAGACAATGTAATAACCAGTATGTTGTTTCAACCATCCTGTGAAGGTCACCGGGTTCAACTCCAATTTTTTCATTTAAATTCGCTTCGGTTGATTCATCAATCCATTCTAACAATATAACTAAATTCTTTAGTGAATAGTCATAATTTAATAGTCCATAGGAACCTAGCCTATGCTTCTCGAATAGCCTTTGAAAGTATTCCGTTTCGTTTTGCCTCAACGATAGCTTTGGATAAAAATCATAACAATCACAAATCCAATATAAGAAATTTACTACATTATTATTTTCATGTTTGTTAGAATTGATATCATTTATATCATATTTGTTACCATCATAAGAATCTAAATTATTCTTGAATTGAATTCCTGTTTTTGGATCAATATATAACAGGGAAATGCGTTTACCAAATTTAGTAGCGATAAGTAAATCATTTCTCATGATTATTAACTTTTCATCTCTTAGATACGTCAAGAGCGATTCAATTTCAAAGCTAATGGTTTGATTTCCTTGATATTTAGAAAGAAATGTTTGTTCAAAAAAGTAGAGTAATTCAGATTTCAACATTTTAGGCTTTGAGGCTATAACTCCCAATACATGAACCCTCAGGGCCCTTTCATCCATTAATTGAGAGACTATTGGTTCCGGTACTCCCAATACAAAATGATTATAGAGGTCTTCTGGATTGGTTCTTGAGTCTGCGATAATGATTGCTTCTCCATATTTGTCATAAGCAGGCCTTCCTGCACGTCCGCATATTTGCTTGTATTGTAGAACACTCATTGGAACATTACCCCCATATTGATAATCATACCTAAAAATACTCGTAATTATTACTCGTCTGGCAGGTAGGTTAACTCCTGCAGCAAGTGTTGGTGTAGCAAAAAGAATTTTTACGATGCCATTTCTGAACGCTTTTTCAACAATCTGCCTGCTCTTTGCTCCTAAACCTGCATGATGAAAGCCAACGCCTTTTGCAACTGTACTTGAAAGTGTTCTAGTAAGCTCTGTATCATCTCCTTCCTTTAAAATTTCCACTCCTGCCTTTTGAGCTAACTTTATAGAAGTCTTGTCGAGAAACTTTGCCACTATTTCCGATGTCTTTTTTGCAAGCGACACGGTGCGTTTACGTGTCTCTGCAAAAACAAGTGATTGGCCTCCAGCATTGGTTATCGAATCCATTGCGAGACTAGTTATGGCGCTAGTTGTATTATCAGAAATTCCAATATTATCAATATGATAATTCGTACCATCGTTCATGGTAACTTTACCATAATTATACACTCCTTCTATCAATTCAGTGGGACGCCAATTACTTTGAATTGGCTCGCATGTCAACCACTCGGCCACTTCATCTGAATTTGATATTGTTGCACTTATTCCAATTATCTGGGGTTTTTGTGGCATCAATTTGATCTTTGTCAGTATGATTTCCAGTGCTGGACCTCGTTCTCGTTCAGTAAGAAGATGAATTTCATCAATAATGAATAGACCAACATTATAAATCCAATTTGAGTCGTGTCTCAAAATTGAATCCATTTTTTCATTTGTTAAAATAATAACGTCTTTGTCATTTAATTCGCTTCCAGAAGAGTCATAATCACCTGTGGAAATACCAATATTGACTCTCCTGTTTCTAAAACAGCTCAAATCTGTTATAACCTTAAATTCATTAAATTTCTCTGTGGCTAATGCTTTTAACGGAGTAAGATATACTACCTTTTTCCCCATATTTAGAATATTTATCATTCCCATTAATCCGATTAATGTCTTCCCACTTGATGTAGGAGTTGTAACAAGTACATTGTTACCATTCATTACACCCTTTGATAACGCAAGCTCTTGAGGCGGGTATAATGAGTCGTATTTTAATGATTTTAAAAGTTCATCCAAGTATTCTTTCATCTGATAAGATTGTTTTTATTCGTACCAATTAATATATTAATAATGTTGTGGTTCTGTTAAAGTAAATTAGGATTTAATAATTTTAAGATGGATTTTGTGAATCAAATTTTTTGTCTTTTTTTAGTATCTACAATTTTTAGAGGCAAAGAACAAACCCATCATCATAGTCATCTTGTATAACTCTGGGACTTGGTCGCCTTGTTAGTAAAGTAGAATATCATTTGAATGCCTCTAGTTAGCAATCACGGGTTTGCTGGTAAAAATAAATGGTATTGTTTGTACTAAGCTTTTGCGTAAAACCCGGCTCTTCTTTCATAAATTTGTCCATTTTGCATTGCCTTTCTTATGAATTCTTTAGCTTCATCTTCTGTGAACTTTCCACTTTTCATAAGTTCATTAATGAAATTCTTTTCTTCAACATCATTCTTGTCTTCTCCGGATAATCCGTTAAAGACATCTGTGAATGTTTTAAGTTTTGAAGTTTCACTAAGGGGTTTTCCTTGAAGAACTCCAAGATCTACCTTTCCAGTATTAACATCTATGCCGACAGTTTCTAGCATTTGTGAAACAAGATATATCGCTCTGTCAGCATCTTCACTATCCACAGAGTCTTTCAATAACAATCTAGCTCTTGCAGTTGCAAGGCGTACAAGACCTTCCAGTTGACGAGGGGTTGCTGTTATCATCCCTTCGGATTCAACATTTCTCATCTGCAAGTAATAATTTCTTAGAATATCAGTTGCCTCCGTTGTAAGCTTTGGTTCTTTTTGTTTGGCATAGGCCAGATACTTACGAAATAGATCTATTTCTATAACAGACTGGGCTGCATGTTCTACATCTCTGTGGATTTCAAGTATATGACTTGCAATTCGATTATCTCTTTCATTATCAGCATTATCTCTGATAACGTGAATGATATCAAACCTAGTTAGTAACGGTATAGGTAGTGGTTCTACGTTCTCTGTAATATTTCTAAACGGATCATATTTACCATATTTAGGATTAGCTGCAGATAGGATTGACGTTCGAGCATTCAGTGTTGCCACTATTCCTCCTTTTGCGACCGAACAGGTCTGTTGCTCCATAACTTCATGGAGCGCAGATCTGTCTTCGGACTTTATCTTGTCAAACTCGTCTATACAAACGAGGCCTTGATCGCCCAAAACTACAGCCCCCGCCTCGAGCATCATAATTCCGGATTTATCGCGAATT
>JASKBU010000131.1:0-2152 GCA_033272285.1 Nitrososphaeraceae archaeon | reverse complement strand
CCAGATGCCAGAACTTCTATCCCGAAAATAAAGGGAAGAGAAAAGTTATAGTTTGAAGCATTGGCTCCTAGATTGGCTTCTGTTCCAATTGCATACTTTACAAAAACACTTGCAAGCAAAGCACCTATTATCTCTGCACCGAGATAGCAAGCTAGCATATTTTTTCGTAGATGTCCTGTAATTAAATATCCTATTGTGACAGCAGGGTTAAAGTGAGCCATTGAAATTTTACCAAAAAGATAAACACCTATTGCTACCCCAACAAACGGAGCAAACGCTATAAATGGAATTCCTAATATTCCTCCAAGCTTTGCATCAAGAACAACAGAACCCGTAGCTGATGTTACCACTATGAATGTGCCAATAACTTCAGCAAAAAATTTTTTCTGAGTTGTTGTTAATTTACTGGTGAATCTTGATACCTGCGACAAGCTCTTTCACTCTCTGGTCGATTTCATCTCTTATCTCTCTTACTTTTTCAATCGGTTTCCCCTTGGGGTCTTCAATATTCCAATCTAATAGATTGTTCAAGAAAAGACTTGGGCAGGCTTCTTTATCCATACATCCCATATTTATTATCTTATCAGAAGTGCGTATCATCTCTTCTGTTAGCTCTTTAGATTTTTGGTTAGTAATGTCAATGCCTACTTCATTCATAGCTTCAATTGCAACAGGATTGATTTCTGAAATAGGTTTGGTTCCTGCACTAGCGACTTGATATCCTTCTGGAGAATATTTTTTAAAGAATCCTTCGGCCATCTGGCTTCTGCCTGCATTTTCTACACAGACAAATAAAATGGTTTTAGTAGGCTCTTTCAGTTTAGATTTTCCAAAAGAAAATTTCATTTTGCCGTTGCTCCAATAACTACACTCGTTATTATTCTATTAGTTTTATACTCGTTAATGTATATCTGTTCATTCAAAGTTTTTACGTCAGAGAATCCAGCTTCCTTTATACTGTTAATGTAATTTTCCTTTGTTAATGCTCCATCAATGCAACTACACCAATCCTCAGGATTCACAGAGTCTCCACGGACCTCTTTGCTGGTAACTAAGTCTGATATTATCATTCTTCCTTTACCATCTTTCTTTAAGATTCGATATATCTCTTTGAATGTTTTTACTTTATCAGTAGCCAAGTTGATAACACAATTACTTATAGCGACATCCACTGAATTATCCTCGACAGGAATGCTATCTTCTATGTCTCCTTTTCGAAACTCAACATTGGTAAATCCATTTTCCTTGGCGGCAGAAGTTGCTTTATGTAGCATCTCATCAGTAAAGTCTATGCCAATCACTTTACCACTATCCTTAACCTCTCTGGACGCCAGGAATGCATCTATTCCGGCACCCGAACCTAAATCTACCACAATTTCTCCTGTCTTCAAATTAGCGAAATTAATTGGAGCTCCACAACCCAAACCGAGTATTGATGACTTTGGAATAGATTCTAACGCCTTGCCATCATAGCCCACGACAACTGAAGACATTTGGGGGTCGGCTTCTGTAGAGCTGCAGCATTCTGGGCCGCAGCAACTCTCGGAATTGCCTTCTAAGGCAATTTTGCCGTATCGTTCTTTGATTTTTGCCTTCAGTACTTCTTGTTTCATACCATTATTGTTTACTACAGAAACTATTTAAGTTATGAAGGATACTTTAGTAAACTAGGTGACATGTCGGAAACAAAAGGACAAGGAGTAAACCGACTCCCCATGTATAGAAATGAATGTAGTTTTGAAGGATATAACGCAGCCATGTTGATGAAGGAAACAGCTAAAATTCGGAAGTTAATTACCAAAAGAGGAACAATAGAGATGTTAATACCTCTTTGCTGCTCTGCACAACCAATAAGATACAAGGAATTTAGAAAATTACTGAAAGGCTTTAGCAGCAAGACTCTAGCTCGCAGATTAAAGGAATTAGAAGAAGGTAAGATATTAGTAAGACTAGCATATAACGAGATACCTCCGCGAGTAGAATACAGACTTACACCTAAGGGACAGGAATTAGTAGAATCAGTAATTAATTTAATGCAATGGATGAGAAAGTGGTCAAAATCATAATGAGAGATAGAATGGGCTCAAAAATAACGTTACTTATTTACCTATTAAATTCTAGTTTTAGAAATTCTAATATTTTTCCGACAAGG
>JASKBU010000130.1:0-2239 GCA_033272285.1 Nitrososphaeraceae archaeon | reverse complement strand
TCGACGTTTTCTATTTTACCGATTTCTAAAAGCATTTTCATGACCTGAGTATTTGCACCGCCATGTAATGATCCTGATAGTGCTGCTATTGCTCCTGTTATAGATGCATACATATGGGATTTTGTAGATGCTATCTCTCTTGCAGCAAATGTAGAAGCATTGAAACTATGTTCCGCATGAAGTATCAAACAAATATCAAATATTTTTGCTTCTTCATGTTTGGGTTTAGTACCAAACAACATATACAAGAAATTTTCTGCGTTTGTCATTTCAGTAGATGGTTTGATAATTTCTTTTCCGCTCCTTATCCTTTCCCAGACTGCAACAATAGTTGGAATTTTTGAAATAAGCATTTTTGCTCTTTTTATATTCATTTCCCTCGAATCGTCTTGTATATCAAGATCATAATCTGGCAACTGTGAAATACATGATTGAAGTACATCCATCGGAGAAGCGGTGACCGGTCTATTCTTCAAGTTTTGGTATATTGCTTCCGGAATATCTCTATTCTCTTTCAAATACAATGTAAAATCGGCCAAATCTTCCTTTGTGGGGAGATCGCCAAAAAGTAATAGATATGAAGTTTCTTCAAAAGTAGAATGAGTTACAAGGTCTAATATATCATAACCACGATAGATAAGTTCTCCACGTTCGCCATCAATTGAACATATCCTTGTATCTGCTACAACTATGTTTCTCAAGCCTATGTTCCTAGCATCAATGTTTCTCATTCCACTCATTATCATATATCACGTCAAATTTATATATAATCTTGTATAAACACCGTAATCAAAACTTTCCGAACTTGGGATATTTTAACTAAAATTTCCCCTATCGTTCTCATTAGTGATACCATCATAACCTTATATATTTCAAGGTATTTTTACACCCTTGTCGCCAAGAGAAGTAAAGAAGGGAAAATATCATTGGGAATCTAGCCACGTGATGACTGGAAAAAGAATATGACAGAGTGTAACACTCTTGGCATCATAGTAGACGGGGAAAATTTTAGTGATAGATCACTCTATTCAGTCAGGTCACATTCTGAACACATTCTGAACATATTGGTCAGAGGAATTTTCTAAAAAACTTAAGAATGTTGATACTTATACTATACTATTGAAAGGCAATTATTATGTTATGAAATCAGCGATTATTACGAGTCTAATAGTTGCGATGATTTTCACAAATGTCAGTTTAAATGCAAAGGTGTCAGCAGAATCAGGAGTCGGTAAAGATGTATTTAAGGTAGTTGTCAGTCTATTTGGAATAACCAATTCAACAAAAGACATTGTGACATTAGTCAATGTAAAAGATCAGACCAAGATCAAAATGTTCAATGCCGAAAATCCGGAAACTGAAGGAGAAGATAAGGTGAGTTATGTGATGACATTTCAGAATTTATCAGTAGATGATGGAGAACCCTATAATGTATGTACAGTAAGCGTAGCAGATTTTAAACTTGATTGTAAAGACGGAAACAATTCTCCTCTAAATCGACCAGAATTTGTGGACATTAATGTGTCAGAGTTTGGTTCTGGCGAAGAGGAGCAACAGTAAGACAAGAATGCATCTTTAATTCTAAAATACTGAAATAAGAGTCGATATATGTCACGCATAGAATAGTTACCATAGTGTGTAACAATTTGCCACCCAAGAGTAAAAAAATAATAAATAGAAAATTATTTAGCATGCCATTGTACTGCCTCCATTTTCCATACATTCTTGAAATTTGAGTCTGGATCGGTTTCGTTATTCTGCGCCTTCTTGAGCGGCTTGGATTCGTTGTTCTTCGATTTCTTGAGCGGTTTTCAGGAGAGAAGCATATCTAGCAAAGCTAGTATCATTACATGCTAGCAACTCATTAGGATGTGATTTACAATTGCTGATTATGGTGGATATCGAAGACTCACAACTAATGGCTGATTGTATATCAAGGCACTTGTCCATACCATTGATTGCTGACTGTAACACATTTTTCCATTAAACTATAGCGGGGTCGTTAGGATTTGATTTGATTTGGAACATTAGTAACCGTTTTTACAAGTCAGAAAGGCCAATTAAGAAAAAAATTGTATTAGGATTGGATATATTTAGTTTACTCCTTGAGAGATCTTATGCTGGTTATGTCTCTGTTAAGGAGATCATCATTGTTGTTTCAAGCCGGAGGAACAATTGCTCTCACAGAGAACTTCTTGAAATCATAAGTTACTCCGTTTGATTTGAATATTATCATGGG
>JASKBU010000129.1:0-1662 GCA_033272285.1 Nitrososphaeraceae archaeon | reverse complement strand
GGTATTGATGTTTATTATCGTAGGAGCATCAATAGGCCTTTTTGGTATGGCCTTATCACGTATGTTCAAAACCTTCCAAGAGGTAAAATCAGAGACGGCACAGTAATGAATTTGTTACTATTGGATGGAATCGAATTAGAGAATAGCGATATTCGGTCATGATATTAAGAGTTTGGGTAAAATAGACTTTGAAAACTTATAAATTCTTACAACTTTCTACTAAAGCCCTTTTATAATATGCAGTCTCAAAAATACTAATTCTAAACACCAACTGATGGGAAATTGGTTGTCTCTTGTTCATCAATCAATTAACTACCTCCCATCAGTTGTTAATTTTAGAAACATATGTATTTTTTAATAATAAAAATATTTTGTTTATCGACTGAATTATTACCAAATACTCGTAAACTTTTCGGGTAACATTAAGAAAATCTTAATTCGATTGTCATAATCTTTATCAGTCTTCGATTCTTCGCTCCTGTAAAATCTAAATTATTTTATAATTTGTTGTATATGATAATTCATTATGAATTAGGTTAAGTCCAGAAAGCAATCTGACTGCTGGTGGGATCTGTGGTCACTGGGCTTCATGGCTGAATGCACACCCACCAGTATTCTTTACCTACTAGAATCGTGTTTCTTATCGGCTCTCATTCTGTCAAAAGTTTGAACTGTTTTATAATTTGTTGGCATGACTACTTGATAATGGAACTCAATCTTACAGCAAAGGACAAACATGCACTTAAGTCGCTTTCTGTAGATTTACGTGATATGCTAAGAATGAAAAAGGTAGACGATAGGGTCGGAAATCCAGAATATAGCAGAGTCTTTGATGCTACATTCTTTAAAGTTATGGACGGAAATTATCTCGATGAGATGCTTAACTGGATTGAAGACTTCAGAAATCGGATGGCTGATGCGGAAAGCGAGCAGTCAAATGACGAATTAAACTTAGAGACAAAGAAACTTATTGATGCTGGATGGATTAACAGCCGAACGAAAATGGATGACTGAAAACCTAGAGTCCCCAACCCAAGACCGACTTATGCGTTTGTGGTCATGATAGAGAGGATCATCAGTATTTGTTAGTAGTGAAACTAAGGTATCCGTGTCAAAAATGTGCATGTCCTTCCTTTCAGATAACGTAGTTTTTAAAAAGATGAAATACGCTGGCGAAAGCCACTTGACCAACGTAAACCTTCGAGGCTATACCCACCAGCCCAAAAGGTTTAACTTTTTTATATTTTGTTGACGAAAGTATATTACCATTATGCAATATCATCCTGATGGGTCAAACCTCGGTAAAGCGGCCCATCAGTGTCTTAGTTTAAATTAGTTTAAATGAGATATCTTCTTTTTTGTAGCAAAAACAAAGTATAAACTTGCTGGTACCTCATGATCTTCTATTATTCTACTGATAATAAAATTATGATTTAAGAAATATTTTATTTGTTTTGTCGTAAAAAATCTAATTTGAAAATTATTGATTTCGTAGATATTGTTATCAATTTGTTTCCCTTTATTATATACCATGTCTTTATCGCTTCTGACAGAAAAATACAATAAACCGTTATCTTTTAGAACTCGGCTAGATTCGCTGAAAAGGAACTTTAGGTGGTCATCTGTGAAATTCATATTATAAAACATGTGTGAATAAACCAC
>JASKBU010000128.1:0-4755 GCA_033272285.1 Nitrososphaeraceae archaeon | reverse complement strand
CATTGTTTGTTAATTCAATAATCGAGAAATAAAAATTATGAGCTATTAAATATGTGTCAAAAAGGCATAATATAGTTTTTCAGGTTACATCTCCTGGTCTCGCTGTTCCTGATTTCATAAGTATTTCCGTCGTAGGTACATTTGATGATTGGATATTCTTTCATTCTAGAATATTTGTCTGCTATCTTATAATATTCTTGCAACTTTCTGTGAATGTAAACTGTTTTTCCTTCTTCTCTAATTCTTCTTTTTTGCATAAATTTGAATGCCAAAACAACATGAGCAGTTTTGTAAACCCTGAACATATCTCTTATTTGAAAACATCTTTGGATTTGATCCGAAGGAACATAAAGACTATCTGCAGTTCCAGATTTGGCTTCGATTGACAGGAATATTGAATCCTTGTTATTTACGGCTATAATATCTGGCAAGTTTGCGCTAGATCCTCCCAAACGTTTTGCTCTCCAAGGATTATTATTATTCAGTTTTTGGACAAGTACATGTTCAAAACTATATCCTCTATTTCTTCTAATCCTGTTTAATTTGGTGTAAAATTGTACCACGTCTTCCTGAATAGTTTTCTTGTTACTCGGTATCATAGTCTGATAGGTTTGTGCTTGATACACCAAGATATCTTGCATTCCACACACTAGTATTTAATTCAGAAAGAATGAAATTTTTGAACAAATACGTCTTGAAATACTATACTAATTTTGTCTATCGTATAGAATTTATAGATTTCAAATAATTAATAAATATATTGGCAAACAACATGTTTGTTAATGCTATCGCATGTTCAATCTGATGTAGAGCAAATCAATAAAAAATTCAAAGATATAGAGGAAAGAAGGAATACTATTATCAAGGGAACACGAGACGCGACGATACTTTGCAGCAAAGCAATAGTATCGATGCACGCTCACAAAAAAAGTGAATCAATTGAGAGTATTGAAAAGGCAAAGAGATTGTTGCAGCAATTTAGGGAATTGGGTAAAGATGATCTTCAAAAATATTTGTATGTAGCGGAGCAAGAGTATGTGGAGGCATGTTGTCTTTTTTCAATAATTGAAGATAATGTAATACCAAGTATGAGGTCTCTGGAAGTATACGATATCTCATATGTCATGGGACTCCTAGACTGCATCGGTGAAATTAAGCGTATGATTATCGATAAGATTAGGTCAGAGGGCATATCGAACGTAAATACTTTGTTTGAGTTAATGGACAGGATCTATGGTACTATATATCCACTAGCTGTTTACGATAACCTTATGCCCGGATTAAGAAAAAAATTGGATATTTCACGATTGTTGATAGAAAATGTTAGGGCAATAATAACCGAAGAAAAGCGCAGAACGGTCATGATCGAAAGAATACAGGAATTCGAAAGAAAGCTTATGAGTTTAGAACATTCCAAATAATAGTAACGATTACACACATCCTAATTTTACGAATGCATCTGACATTAATTTGCTCAGGCCTTTTTGCCACTCTGGAAAGTCATTCGGCTCTTTGGGATAATTATGATACTGAACGACCAATTTTTTGTTTACATCCGCAGTATGCTTAAGATCTTCTGCCAACCTTTTATTGATGGCTCCATGAATAAACATGTTGAGCTTATCCACCATACCAAATTCAGGATGCTCTCCATTCGTTATATTTTCGATATCTAATTTTGAAAGAAAGTGTTTCATCCCAAAGTTAATTTGATCGTTTGATAACTTCTGTAGGAGTCTTCTAAAAACTTCAAGACCTGCTGTCTTGTACCCATAAGCATCAACAAAATCCAAATTGTACTGCCAAAGTGATTCTTCTGAATGATCATTGGCTTGTATCGATTGCACTGCGTCTTTTCCTGCGATCGTGGCTGCTATTATTGCCGGACCGATTCCTCCGGCATCTAGTGGCTTTGGCATCCACGCAGAGTCACCAACCAACATGTATCCATTGGCCACCAAGCAATCGTTCTGTCGTCTGACCGAAACTTGCCACGTTCCCCAGCTATTTCCATCATCAGATTCACCATCAGCTATTTGTGGATTTTTTATCACAGGATTCATCTTAACATAGTCATCTATCTTTGTCTTCAAATCTTTACGTTGTCCCTGTTTTCTGTTATGTTCTTCCATGGCTTTCTGCTGAACTCCAAGACCTATGTTGACTTTGCTTTTTCCCTTGGGAAACACCCATGCATATCCGCCAGGGGCAATATTCTGATCCAAGTGGATTAGACAATAATCGGGATCAAAAAACGTGTTATCTTCTGCTTGATTTTCAAAATTATATATGTATCTTCCAGTTGCTTCCAGGTCATCCCTGTTAATCTTCTTTTGAATATGTGAATTTATCGGAAGATTTGTTCGTAGAACAGAAGTAACTCCTGTGCAGTCTACCACGATTTTACACGTCTTTTTAAACACGGATTTTGTTTCTAAATCCTCGCCCTCTACCCCAATGACATTGCCATTATCGGTTAGCACATTTCTTAATGCTAAATTATATTTAATTTCTATGCCGACATTAAGTGCATCATTGAGTTGCTTTTGTGGCAAAACTTTTCTATTGAGAATATATCCTTCACCGTCAAACGATATTGATGTTTCATGGTCTGGTGAGAACGCTATAACTCCCTTAACTGGATGTTCAATTTCTGGATTCTGCCACTTTATTCCTATCCTTGATGTCATGTAATCTACACTATTTTTGCCGACAGCGTCACCGCACACCCATCCTGATATTGTCTTCTTACCTATCTGTGGTGATGCATTTCTATCTACAACTAGGATCTTAAGAGATTGTTTTGAATAATAAGCAGCGGAAGATGCAACTATCATACCGGCTAATCCTCCCCCAGCTACGATAATATCATAATCCCTTAGTTCCAATGTCATAAACCAAAAATGAAAAGATATTCAATTGTTAATTAAAGTTCCGAATAATGAGTTAAGACTAGTATGGAGGGAGTGGGATTCGAACCCACGAACCCCTAAGGGACGGGATCCCTCATGGTCGCAATTTCATCTTGAGTCCTGCGCGGTTGGCCATGCTTCGCTATCCCTCCATAACACTGACAATCTGCTATCCTTATTTCACCTTTACTGGTAAGAATGTTACAATAGGAAGCTCTCAGGAATCTGGAAAATACAGAAACTTTATTATTAGAATAAGGATGGTAATTGATAAATGGCGATGGAAACTAAGATAAATCAGTTGCATGCTGGAATGCGAGGGATTAATGTAAAAGGTAAGATAGATTCAATCAAAGAACCTAGAACCGTAAATTTAAGAAATGGCGAAACAGCCCAAGTCGCAGATGCAGTTCTTTCGGATGAGAGTGGAAGTATCAAGCTATCATTATGGAATGACCAAATAAATATGGTAACAGAAGGAGATGAAGTCACGATTGAGAATGGATATACTCAATCATTTAGGGGAGAAAATAGTCTAAATATTGGGCGTTATGGTAAGCTCGTAAAACTTTAGTTTACGTACAATCCTAAATTTCGTATCAATAACGAGTAACAGATTTAATCCAAATTAACTTATATATCCAATTTCTGGTTGCTTCTTTTGAACCATTTGCTGAACATCATCACTTTGAGCATTTTTGTCACCCATTCTCTGTTCAATACTTTTTATTAACATTATAGTGTCCTTTGCTTTTCTATCCAAATCTTCCATATTAATCTCAAGTCCAACTACTGCTAGTAATTTTTTAAGGAGATGTTTTGACGCATTTGCATCCACAACGTAACCTGATGTTTCCCCTAGTAAACTAATTCCATTTAGGTTATTTATTTTAGCGATACCAAGTAGAATACCGTTCATTCCAGAGATACTGCCATTATCTATTTTTAATACATCAAATGAATTAAGTAGTTTTATCCCGTCATCCTCTGTCGCAACGCCAAATATTCTTGGAGAATCGACAAACATACCTGTTATGTACGCTCCAAGAGTAATAATTTGCTTAACGCCAAAGCTTTTGGCGACTTTTATTATTTCTTCTCCCAGTAGATATTCCACTTTAGAACTTACTGGTTGCGCATCTCCAGTGAGAAATAAAAAATCATGACTATTGCCTTTACCTTGGACATAATAAATTATATTTTTCATGAGTTCAACGGTACCGCTATTCTTTATCATGACCTGCGGAGGAAAAGAGGATGAATAAATATCTGCCAAGTGTTCGGACTGTAGTTCACTTATGACATGATCTACAGCAATTTTTCCTACATATCCACTTCCAGGAAATCCACAGATTAAAATCGGAGATTGTAGGCTAGGAGGTTTCTTGGTGGAAAAAACAGTTCTTATATCATTTTGAAAAAAAGACATTATAATAAAATATACAAAGTTATCTTAAATCCTTTTGTCCTGCTGAACCAATGTGATGCAACATTCAATAGGGTTTTGAAAAAATTATGATTAAAGCGCGCTTAACCCGTTGAATTCGTTGGTACGAGTGTACCTCTCAGCTCTCCTTCCGGGAATTGGGAAGTATGAATATTGATATACGTCATATTTTGATTCATCAAGTCAATCAATGTTTCCAATTTACTAACCGGGGCAGCTGGTGATGTCATATTTCCAGAATTTGTGGTCAGATTCGTCGTATTTCCAAAACCTGATGTTAGATTAGACATATTTCCAGGAGCTGGTACAGCTGATGTTAGATTAGACATATTTGCAGGAGCTGGTACAGCTGATGTTAGATTAGACATATTTCCAGGAGCTGGTACAGCTGATGTT
>JASKBU010000127.1:0-31391 GCA_033272285.1 Nitrososphaeraceae archaeon | reverse complement strand
CCAGATTCTTCCCCAGTTTATTGCATATCCTAAAGGAAGATCCAACGCTCTTATAAGAACGTCTCCGAGTTTTCCAACCAAGAGATTAAAATTAGTTGGATTTACCAGGTCTTTTATCATTAATCAATCTCAGCCTCCAATAGTTCAAATCCATCATATTTAATGCTTAGACTGATTGATTCAAAAACTACCAAATGCCCTTCCTCCCGGAAAGATAAAGCGCATAGGCCATGGCCGAAAACATCACTGCTAGAAAACCGATTATTGGAAGCGTTGCTGAACGTGAAATAGAAAAAAGCGATGCACCCCATGCATACAAGAAAATAGAGATGACATCAAAGACCACAAACATCAAGATGTACGAGTAATATTGCATCATAAAATGAGCTCTCCCTTCACCTGAAGGCATCTGACCGCATTCCATTGGCAAAAACTTTACAGGATTATATCGACGCCTCGGCGACAGCAACTTTGATAAAAACAGGACTGGAACGGAGGCTAGTAGTCCAAAGCCAAGCATGTACATAATAGGCGCAAACTGGGTAACGGTTTCTCCAGCCAAGGATAAACTTGCTGTTTTCTAAATCATATAAAAATCTTGCTTAACTACTATTTGTCCAAAATTATACCAAACAGTTGCTTTGCAGCAGCATGGGGATGGGTAAGGGCTAATTTCATTAATCTACTAGTTGTAAATTGAGCTTTAACGAAATCAACAAAATCTTCAACGCTCATTTTCTGAATAATTTCAACTTCTCTGTCCCAAGTTTCATTATTCATCTTTAACCATCTTGACTGAACCTTAAGTGATGATTTTATTTTAGAGCTCACGCGTTCTTTCCAAAATTTCTCGTACTGCTCTAGCGATTCCCTTGTACATCCTTTTGATAGTGATTTAGCTCCAATGTCGCCTGCGATTCGCCCAAATTCTATTGCAAATCTTATTCCCTCAAGCACAAGGGGGTTTGCTTGACCAGCTGAATCTCCCACAAGTAATAGGCCATCAAATATTGTGGATTGACGTGAACCTTCATTTGGAATGAATCCATAGTGAAATTCAATCGGTTGAATTCTGCCAAGTTCATCTAGTGGTGTGATTCTGCTTTCCATGATCGAATTTAATTTTTTGATCGGGTCTGAAATTGATTCTGGGCGACCTATACCGATTCCTATTTTTACACGTTGTTTGGAAATTGGAAAAACCCATGCATAGCCAGCATCTGAAAATTTGTCTCCAACCATGAGGATCCATGTTTCAGGATCTATCTCATCGCAGTAACATTCGTATTCAACTCCTATTCCATATCTTGTCCAGTTCTTGGCGTATCCTCCTTTTCTTGCTACGACGCTACTAAATCCACTTGCATCAATAACGAGCTTTGATTCAAATTCTGTTTTTCCCTTTGGCGTATTGGCCATAATTCCAGTTATCTTATTAGATTGAGATACTACTGATTGTACTTCACTTCTAACCGATATTTCAGCACCTTCGCTTGCGGCAAGTGTTGCTAAGTATTGGTAAGTAGCTCTAACATCTAAGACGCATGATTTTGGTGTCCTTCCTTTAAGAATGATATCTTTAGAAGGAGAGATAATTCTAAAATTCTTTATTGGATTGTAGCATTTTTCTGGGATATTAAGTCTTTTCATATCGTCAATCCATGATACCCCGCTGGTTCGAATGTTCTGCGCTATAGAATCATCCTTTTCTAGAACAATAGTAGTAGCATTATTTCTAGCCGCAGTATATGCAGCAGATAGGCCTGCCGGTCCTCCTCCCACAATGACAATGTCATATTTAGCCATAAAATTCTCCTACAGTTTAGTTACACGTTTACTAAAATTCAAATAAAAATTATACTAATTTTATAACTCTCAGAAAATAATTAATCGATTAAACCTTTTATTACACCATCTTGAAAAAGCAGATACAGGGTAATTTGACAACTGATAAACCAATAAGCTCAGGTGAATTGAAGGAAGGAGATTCAGCACCAGATTTTTCATTTAGAAGTGGGAATCAAGCGATGAAATTATCTGACTTTAAAGAAAGAAAAGTAGTCCTGTATTTTTATCCAAGGGATTTTACTACAGGATGTACAACTGAGGCTTCTGAATTCACTAGAGATTACGATAAATTCAGACGCTCCGATATCGAGATAATTGGAGTTAGTCCGGATGGTGAAGAATCGCATGAAAAGTTCAAAGACAAGATGAATATTCCATATTATTTAGCACCCGATGTGGATAACAGTATTTCAAAAAAGTACGGTACTTATGGGCTCAAGAAATTCATGGGTAAGGAGTACATGGGAGTTAATAGAACAACCTTTTTGATAAATGAAAATGGCATCATTATTAGAATTTTTAACAAGGTAAAACCAATGGGACACAGTTTAGAAGTACTTGAAGCATGTGGCATAAAAAAGTAAATTCCTAGTACAGAAACGAAATCTGGTCATCTATCGCAGACGTAGATGTACCAAGGTATTCTAAAATCCTCTTTAAAGTATCAAGGTTTTGAGTTTCAGCTTTCCCTTGTGGATATAGGACCAAGATCGAAGATGTGATAATCAAGGTTTCCTTGGAATTCTTGTTCCACTCTTCAATATTGTAGGTGTGCCCAGAAGAGACCTGTGTCTTAATTTCTATCAAAAGTTTATTCAGTTTTAGAAATAATGCAATTATTACCACACGTAATTTTTGTAATGTCACTTTGATTCTTTCGGTATCAGAAATTGATGATATTTCATGGCATATCTTGTTTTGATAGTAGTCAAGATTTTTTGCAATACTTACTGATTGTAGTATTGCAGGAATTTGAGACTGAACTTGTCGTACATTGATTGAAGCTTTTACAAATAATCCATCGGATTTATTAATCTCAAACATATCCGTTGTAATTCCGTCATTTGCAATGATATCAAAGCAGTTTGAATTTTCAATATATCTATGTACTACTGCATGGATTATTTTTGACATGAGTAGTTTAGATTTACATGATTCTTGTAATTTGATTCTAACTCTGCTGTTGACTAGAACCGGACACTAGCTCTTCAATATGTTCCAAGATCTTAACATGATGTTCCTCGTCAACAATAATGCTTTTGAGCAAAGATTTAGTTTCTAGATCGTCAGCAAGTGAAACGCATTTTAGTAACAAATCCTTCGATTCTTTTTCTTCCTCTATTGACTTGATAATTCCTTGTTTTGTCAGATTCAAGCTACTGCTGGCTCCTTCAATTGCCGACATCATTGTAGAAATATATTCAATGTGTCGCAATCCATCATCTAGTAATTTGTGGATATAGTTTCGTATTATACTGTTGTTCGTTCTACTCAATACCGACATGTAATGATTCATTTCTTTCATTTCTGCTTCATGTTGCGATTTAAGCAAAGAATATAGATCTTGCTTTCTTCCTAAGAGTGAATCATTATTCAATACGATCACCTGTACAGTAATTGATAAAAAATTTTTGCAATTAGATTAGTAAAACCTGAAATTATTTAAATAAGATAGATCTGGAAAACACTTGAGTTTTGAGCAGTACCGAACTATGCAATTGTAAATGTCATATCAAATATGGACACAAATCGGTTTGTGAAAGGTGTATTGAAAAACACAAGACATCACCATACTACAAAATATTAAGAAAATTTCCTGATTTAATATTTTATCTTTATTTAAGTATATGCGGGAGATGGGATTTGAACCCACGAACCCCTAAGGGATAAGAACCTCAATCTTACGCCGTTGACCAAGCTGGGCGACTCCCGCATAGATTTAGCGGTTCCGAAATCGCTAATTTGAATATTTGCTATATAAATGCTAGACGAAAAATAAATGGTTTTTATAAGCCATACTAAGATAAAAAATCAATGCTTATACCTATAAGATGCTTTACCTGTGGAAATGTAATTGCAAACAAATACGGCGAGTATTCTAGTCGAATTAAGGCTGGAGAAGATCCCGCGGAGGTTATGGACTCATTAAATATTAAGCGGTACTGCTGCAGGAGAATGTTTGTCTCATCTGTTGAAACGATATATCAGGTAATACCGTATTACGAAGCATTACGAAGACGTATGTCAGAAATTGAATCAGAAATAGATTAAGTTCGATGAAGAATGCCTTTAATTTCATCGTTGAAGGGAAGAATTGTTTATAACAGCAGAGGATCAAAGTCCATAGAGATAGATGTAATATCAGATAACGAATTTCTGGGTAGAGCGTGCGCTCCTTCAGGTGCTAGCGTAGGGATTCATGAAGTGCCGAGTTTTTTAGGTAATGATCCGGAATTGACGCTTCGCACTTTTAATTCAAATATCCCCAAATTCATCGGAGTCGAATCATCTAATCCAAAAACCATCACAGAAATCCTAAGATCTATAGATAATTCCGGTAATTTCAGTAAAATAGGTGGATCTGTTGCATACGGACTGAGTATAGCGGCTGCCGCATCTGCATCATTATCACTGAATATGCCCCTTTTCGAAATGCTCAACAGAAAAGGGCCTTTTCGGTTTCCCTACCCTCTTGGGAATGTAGTTGGAGGAGGATCCCACGCGGGCCCAGGCACACCTGATATTCAGGAAGTACTTGTCTGTCCAATTGGAGCAAAGAACATCATGGAAGCACTACAGATGAATTTCAACATACACAAGGAGGTTAGAGTTTTGTTGGAAAAAATAGACAATAGATTTACCTATGGCAGGGGTGACGAAGGTGCCTGGGCGCCCAACTTGAATAATGACCAAGCAGTATCTGTCGTCGCTGAGGCGATAGAAAACTCTGGCTTGAATCTTGGAAAAGAGGTCGGATTGGGTATTGATTTTGCAAGTTCCTCACTGTGGGATTCTAAAAAGAATCATTACAATTATGCAAGACAAGCACTAGTTAGGAATACTGAAGAGCAGATTGATTTTGTTCAAGATTTGATTAAGAATTATCATTTAATTTATGTAGAAGATCCAGTTCACGAAGATGATTTTGAAAGCATGGCACGGATAACTGAAAAAAATAAGAATTGTCTTGTTACAGGCGATGATATGCTTGTTACGAATGCCCAAAGAGTGATTGAAGCCAGCAAATATGGTGCGTGTAGTGGTGCTATTTTAAAAGTTAATCAAGCTGGGACTTTAAATGACGCTTTGGATTTTGCAGAAAGTTGCACCAAAAATAATATCAAAATAATCACTTCACATAGATCTGGTGAATCAGTTGACGTACATATAGCCCACATTGCACTCGCAACATGCTCGAAAATGATAAAAACAGGAGTTGTTGGAGGCGAACGAGTATCCAAATTGAATGAACTTCTAAGACTTTCAGAGTATGATTTAATAAAAGGCATGATGGATTTGTCATTCAACTAAAATGGCAAGCGCAAATCAAGAAGAAAATGCAGACGATTCTGTATCCAAATCTGAGAATCAATCAACCGAAGACACCTCTAGCCAATCGTTCGTGGAAGCGGGGGAAGAAAATCAGGAGATTGAGAATGATAACCTAGAAAAAATGATACTTTCAACAGGAATACGTGTAGGAACTCCTGTAAAGACTAAATTTATGTCACCCTTTATTGTTCGAGCAAATCCAGAAGGCCTGTATATCTTAGATATTAGCAAGACCCTTACCAGGATTGACGTGGCTGCAAAGTTTATTGGAAGAGCAGACATTTCAAAAATTATAGTCACGTCGGCCAGAGAATATGGAAAAACACCAGTGCAAAAGTTTTGTGAGGCGACAGGAGCTTCTGGGATTATAGGACGTTTCATGCCAGGAACATTTACCAATCCATCACTTTCAAGCTATATGGAGCCACAAGTAGTCATTGTCACAGATCCGCAAGCGGATCAGCAAGCCGTACTTGAGGCGACTAGGGCTGGAGTTCCGGTTGTTGCAATTGCAAATAGTGATAATGTTACTTCTAACGTAGATTTAGTAATACCAGCAAATAACCGAGGAAGAAAGGCTCTTGCAACAGTATACTGGCTTCTTACAAGAGAGGTATTGAAGAAACAGGGGAAAATCAAGTCCGACGCTGAGATGAAGATTTCAATTGATGACTTTGAGACCAAATTGGTCGAAGAGATATCTTGAGTACGCACGTAAGAGAAGCTGCTGTCGCTGGTATATTCTACCCAAAAAACTCAAACGAACTTAATCTCAATATTGAATCGCTATTTAAGGATTCAAAATTTGGTCCAGGAAAGTTACCTCCGTCTAGTAATACTGAAAAGATATATGGAATGGTCTGCCCTCATGCCGGATACATGTATTCCGGTGCAGTGGCCGCGAACGGATTCTACGAACTTTCGTCAACAAAATTTGAATCTGTAATAATACTTGGCCCGAACCATTACGGTTTAGGAAGTGATGTAGCTGTAATGAATAGAGGCTCCTGGAAAACTCCCCTTGGCGAGATAGAAATAGACTCTGAGTTAGCTCAAGAAATATACCAAAATTGCGGCGTGGCTAATTTTGATGAATTGGCCCATTCCAGAGATCATTGCATTGAAGTTCAACTCCCATTCCTCCAATACATACGAAAAGAAATCAAAATAGTCCCAATCATCTTAATTAATCAGGGCAAGAGCATGTGTAGAAAATTAGGAATGGGAATTTATGATTCCATAAAGAAACGAAATATGATACCGATAGCCTCGTCCGATTTTACACACTACGAACCGAATACACAGGCATATGAAAAAGATAAACTCTTAATTTCTGCAATCCTATCGCTTGATATTGAAAAATTTTATTCAAATTTGAATTCATTTAATATAACTGCATGTGGATATGGCGCCATTGCCACCGTTATGGAGATATCAAAAAAAATGGGGGCAACTAAAGGCAAGTTGTTAAAGTATGCCACAAGTGGCGACGTATCAGGAGATAATAAATCCGTGGTAGGGTATTCATCAATACTATTTGTATGAACAACAGCATAAACAAGGCTGTATCGTCAGCCCCAGCAAAGGTAATACTCTTTGGAGAACATTTTGTTGTATACAATAATCCTGCTATAGTCGCAGCAATAAATAAACGAATTCATGTAGATGCGCAAACTAACAACAAGTTGCGTATCAATATTAAATCTGGGGAAAGTTCGATTTGTACACTAACGAAAGGTAACGCGGATCTCGTTTCTATTCGTGACAAACACATGTCATTTCTATATCCAATCTTCAAGTGTGTATCACATGTATTATCTGAGAAGAATAAATCCAAAATTGGTATTGATCTGGATATTGATTCTCAAATTCCCTATGGAGAAGGTCTAGGATCATCAGCAGCTTCCTGTGTGGCGACTGTTGCAGCACTCTATTCCTTATTTTCAGACAACAACAGAAATCAGGTTTATGAAACTTCAAAGCTCATGGAACAAAACATACACAAGAATTCATCTGGAGTAGATTGTTACGTTTGTACTTTTGGAGGAATTATAAATTATGAGCCCGACAAGGGATTTAGCAATATTAGGCCCAAAAAGAAATTTACTTTATTAATAGGGACTACCGGAGTAAAACATTCAACGGGAGAAGTTGTGTCACAGGTTAAGGAATTCAGAGAGAAAAATTCAAGCCAATTTAAGGATCTTTCTCTAAAAGCCAACGTGATCTATAAGAGAGCAGTGAATTCTATGCTCGAAGGCAACGAATTGGAACTTGGGCGAATGTTTACAGAAAATCAGAAATTATTGTCCACGTTGGGTGTATCGCATCCTAAAATTGAAAAAATGATTGATGTTTGTCTCAATAATGGGGCGTTGGGGGCAAAATTGACGGGCGCTGGGAGAGGAGGAGCAATAATTGCGCTTTTACCAAATGATAAAAGCACGGAGATGCTCGCCAAAATATCTAAAAGTCCTGGCAAATGGATGCTTGGTAAATTTGATTATAATGGCGTAATAGTAAGTTAATTGTGGTTTCAATATTAAAATTTAAATTTTCTTAAGAAAACCTAAACCTTAATGCGGCAGGAAGTAGTTCTGATAAAACTCGGAGGTTCTGTAATTACACACAAGGAAAAACCGATCAGTGTCAATTACATTGCCATAGATAGAATCCTTAAAGCACTAGCATCGGTAAAAGTGCCCATCATTCTAATACACGGCGGGGGATCTTTTGGTCATTACTGGTCCACAAAATATGATATGCATTCAAAACCAAAGAAATACTCTTCCGAAGGCATAGCGATCGTTCATGAATCAATGATTTCATTAAATCATATTATAGTCAAATCAATGTTGAAATTAAAAATGAAACCGTATGCTGTTCCACCATTCTCAATTATTTTAGACAAAAAACCACTCGGAAAGAAGATTTTTGAATTGACCTCTATGACCAGTGATAAGATAACGCCCGTAACATACGGAGACATTGTATATAGAACACCTCACAAATACTCAATACTGTCTGGTGACGAATTGATGGGCATTATTTCCTCTGTCATAAAACCCAGCAAAGTAATCTTTGCTGTAAATGTGAATGGAATCTACAAGGATCCTTATGGTGATGAGGTTATTCCAGTAATCGAGGGAAAATCATCGGTCAATTTTTCGGATGTTAAATTTGATGTTACAGGAGGCATGAAAAGAAAGTTTCGTGAGGCATTAAAGATTTCACTGACAGGAATTGATGTACATTTTGTCAACGGCTTGAAACCAGAGAGAATCTTGAAAGCATTAGGTAATAAGAAAACAGAAGGTACAGTAATAAAGGGAAAAAGGTCCAGTACCCGAAATGCCTGATGAATCTGACTCTCCTTCGAATATTGAAGTAATAAAACAACGTAAAAAGGAAGGAATAGTTATTCCTTTAACTAGGAACGTTCAAGCAAAAGAATCGTCAACATATTTAGAGTTTATCAAATTAATTCATAATGCCCTGCCAGAAATCGATTACGATGGCGTTGAGACAAATCAAAAATTTCTTAAACATAATTTTGATGCTCCTATTATCATTGATTCAATGACCGGGGGAACTCCAGAAGCAACTAAAATAAATTCAAGACTCTCACTTGTCGCAGAAAAATTTGGACTTGGTATGGGACTGGGAAGTCAGAGAGCAGGACTATTGAGCAGTGAACTTTCTGAAACTTATTCGATAGCAAGATCAAATGCACCTAATGCCTTTCTTGTTGCCAATATTGGTGGTGCACAACTTTCAAAGGGACTGAAGTTACGGGATATTAAGAAAATGATATACATGATTGAAGCAAATGCGCTTGTGGTCCACTTGAATCCACTACAAGAGCTAATCCAACCGGAAGGAGAACCAAAATACAAAGGAGTCTTATCAAAGATAAAAGAGATTTGTGAAAATTTTGATATTCCAATAATTGTAAAAGAAGTCGGAGCTGGTATTTCAATGGAGGTCGCTAGAAGACTAGAAACCTCTGGTGTTTCTGCTATCAACATTGCCGGTTCTGGAGGAACCAGCTGGGCAGGTGTAGAAAAATTAAGAGCCGAAACAGCCCATGACTCTAACAAAATAAATCTGGGAGAATTATTCTGGGATTGGGGTATCCCAACAGCACTAAGTTTGATGGAAGTGAGAAAATCGGTAAAACTACCCGTTATTGCATCAGGAGGTATTCGTAACGGCCTAGAAATAGCAAAGTGTATTGCCTTAGGAGCAAATATGTGTGGAATGGCCTATCCATTTCTTAGACATGCTTCAAAGTCTTACGAAAGTTTATGCGAATTTACTAACAAGACTTTGATAGAGTTGAAAAGCACAATGTTTCTCGTTGGTTCCAAAAATATTTCGGAGTTAGGAAAATCAAGATTCATAGTTACTGGAGAGTTAGCAAAGGTGAAAAAATGGATAATCTAAAAGACGATCTTTATGAACTGGTATCACGAGTAAGAAATTTTACTCTATCCATACTGGATGGTGAACCCGCCAAGTTGTATGATGCTGCGGGTACTTATTTGGCCAGTGGGGGAAAGAAGCTTAGGCCGTTTATGGTAATAAAAAGTTGTGAAATGTTTGGTGGCGACGAAGAAAAAGCGTTACCCGCCGCTGCTTCAGTTGAGCTAATCCACAATTTTTCATTGATTCATGATGATATTATGGATAATGATGATATTCGTCATGGGGTCTCTACGGTCCACAAGAAATATGGTCTACCAATAGCTCTTATAGCCGGCGATATTTTATTTTCCAAAGCATTCCAGGTGCTGTCTCTGCATGGAAAAAAGACAGGCCATAAGGACAACATCATAGCTGAAATGAATCGGATTTTATCTACCGCCTGCGTTCATGTATGTGAAGGTCAAGGTCTCGACATACAAATGGCGTCCAGTAAAAAAATACCTACCATAAATGAATATTTGGAGATGATACGAAAAAAGACTGCTTCCTTGTTTGAAGTTTCATGTGCATTAGGTGTTCTGTCTTCTCCGGACCCATCGGATAGTAACGTAGAAAACCTATCTAAATTTGGCAGATTTACTGGGATTGCGTTTCAATTAATAGATGATCTAATAGGCGTTATTGGTAATCCTGAACTTACGGGAAAAGCCGTTGGAAATGATATTAGAGAGGGCAAAAAAACCTTCCCCATATTATTGGCGCTAGAGCATGCAGATACAAATAAAAGAGAAAAAATCTTGAAAGTTTTTGGATTTAAAGGGGCTAATCGCGATTATGTTGAAGATGCAGTTTATGCGATATCTTCTCTGAACATAGAAGAAGAGGTAAGGAAGACGGCTCACGAAAATATGGTTAAAGCCTTTGAAGCCATCGACGGTTATAACGAAACAAGTGCTAAAAATGCACTCGTATCTTCTGCGAAGTTTATAGTTGAAAGGAGTTTATAGTCTGTTGAGCAGTAACGAAGAAATTCACAGATTAGTTAATGCTATCGCGCTGAAGAATGCATCCGAACACTCAGGAAGTACTAATGTAAATACCGTTCTCTCTAGGATACTGAGCCTGAAACCTGAATTAAAAAAAGAAATAAAAACCTTAATCGAAGAAATCAAAGTCGTAGTTGACTCTGTAAATAAACTGGATTTAGAACAGCAAATAAAATATCTAGACAGTACATATTCTAAAGATAACCTTCTCGATTCCAAGTCTAGACACGGACATGTTGACTCACATCCACTTCCTGAACTCGAGGTGTCAGAATCTCAGGTGGTTACTAGATTTCCGCCAGAACCTAATGGTTATCCTCATATAGGTCATGCAAAGGCAGTGATAATAGATGAGGAATATGCCAGGATGTATAATGGTAAATTAATTCTACGTTTTGATGATACTAATCCGATGAACGAAAAATTAGAATATTACGACGCAATAAGAAATGACCTAGAATGGTTAGGAGTTAAACCTGATATTATAAAGAATACATCTGATGACATAAAAATACTACACAAACTTGGAAAAAAAATTACAACGAACGGACATGCGTATGTTTGCACTTGCGAAATTAACAATATTCATATGATGAGAATGCAACAAGTTGAATGTCCGTGCAGGGTTAATTTTGATAATTCAGAGTACAATCAGGAAAAGTTAGACAAGCTATTTGACGGAACCTATCATCAAAATGAAGCAATAATTAGATTTCGTGGGAACATGCAAGATAAAAATACGGTTATGAGAGATCCGACACTCTTTAGAATCATAGAAGCACCACATCCGCTCTTGGGTCAGAAGGTGACCGTGTGGCCAACTTACGATTTTGCAGCACCTGTAGAAGATAGCCTTGATGGGGTTACTCATGCATTAAGAACCAAAGAGTACGAATTGCGAAATGCGTTATACCAAGATATTTTGCATAAATTGGAGTTGAGAAAGCCGAAAGTTGTAGAATTTTCAAGATTAGAATTTGAAAACATGCCTGTTTCCAAAAGAAAAATTAAGAAATTGATAGATGATGGGATGATAGAAGGCTGGGACGACCCGCGTCTTCTTACCCTGTCAGCACTACGCAGAAGGGGATTTGATCCAAAGGCAATTAGGAGCTTTGTACTGAGTCTAGGCTTGACCTTGGCAGAAACTAAACCTCCGTTTAAGACACTGGAATCTATCAACAGGAAAATAATTGATCCCATTACTATTCGATTATTTTTTGTGAAAGATCCAATCATGTTACTTGTTGAAGACGGTAAAGACACCAAGGTAAAATTGAACAATCATCCTACTAGTAATCTTGGCACGAGAGAAGTTGAAGTTTCCAATGTAATTTATATTTCACGTGATGATGCCGTTGCGCTTACCAAAGATGAACAAGTAAGACTCATGGAATTGTATAATGTAAAAATAAATGAGATAGATTTAGAAAATAAAAAGTTAATCACTGCTTCCTATCTGAATAATGAAATAGTAAAAGATATGAAGAAAATTCAGTGGGTCTCAGAGAAGAATATGACAAAATACAGAATCATGGTTCCAAAAGAGATATATCAAAATGACAAATTCAATCCAGAAAGTTTAGAAAAGATAGAAGGATATGCTGAATCTTCAATTTTACAATTAAAATCCCGTACTCAAGTACAATTTATTAGATTTGGTTTTTGTATCACTGAAGAGGAATTTACTGCAATTTTTATACATAGGTAGACAAAATGAAAATAGGAAGAATCAAGATAGAAGAAATTGGAGAAACATACGGAATAATATCTGCTGATGGAAAGAAAATAATAACAAAACAAGATTTTCAGGAACAGACTGGCGTTCCAATCCCTCAAACAGTAAAGGAATTCATTGTCAGGGGATGGTTTAGAGAAGTGGAAAAATATCTTACTACGATAGAATATAGTAACAATATTAAGGAAGCCGACCTATTAGCGCCGATTTCAGATCCTGCAAAAATAATCTGCTTGGCATTTAATTATTATGATCATGCGCGCGATGCCGGACTCACACCTTCAGATGAGCCTGTTATTTTTATTAAACCAAGGACGACGCTAAACCATCCATTTAATGATGTTGTATGTCCTAAGTTTGTACAGCGCCTAGACTATGAAGCAGAATTAGCAATTATTATAGGAAAGAATACAAAAAATATTGAACCTGAAAAAGCCTCCGAATCTATATTCGGATATATGATATTCCATGATGTTTCAGCTAGGGATATACAATTCAAAGATAAACAATACACAAGAGGAAAGAGCATAGACACGTTTGCACCATGCGGACCTTGGATAACAACCAAAGACGAAATCAATAATGCTCAAAATCTACAGATCATTACAAAGGTGAATGGCGAAATTAGACAAAATTCTTCTAGTAGCAAAATGGTAATATCAATTGAAAAGATAATTTCGAGTCTAAGTAGAGTAATAACACTAGAGGCTGGCGACATTATTTCTACCGGAACACCGGCAGGTGTTGCTATGTCTATGAAGGAACCAAAGTACTTAAAGGACGGCGATATCGTTGAAATTACAATAGAGAATCTAGGTTATATTAGAAACCGAATTACTTTTTCATAGAGTCTGTTTCATTAGTATTGTCCTGGCATATCTTTCTTAGACGGCTAACTTCATTTTCCAAAATACGTGAATAAGACTTGTACAATTCCATTAAGGTAGATCTTATGCTGGCTAACTGAATCGAAATATTCAGTGATTGGAGGCAGGTGTCCATTGATCGTTCTGTTGCAAATAGATTCATGGATTCTTTGAATGATTCGAGCAGTAATTGATGCTCAGAGCTATTTTCATTAATTAGTTTCTCGATATCTTCCACGCTCTTAGAATCATTTTGATCAGAATTATTTGATTTGAACATTACTTCATATTGTCCCGGAGAAATATATTAAGTTCATCAGATTTGGATCAAATTAAATGATTTTTCTATTTTGTGCATTGTACAAACTTTAAATTAATAATGTATTTATTTGCCGGCCAGATTTGACAGTTGTATGGTGGTAGACAATAAGGGCATAATCTCGTATTTACGGGTATTAAAGGAAGACTTGATTATATTCAGAATAAAACCATCGGAAGGCAGCGTACCAGATTTCAGAGCAGGGCAATTCGTAACAATAGGACTGCATGTGCCATCTGAGGGAAAAATAGTAAGAAGAGCCTATTCCATAGCGTCCCCGCCGGAGCAAAAAAACGTCTTTGAATTACTTGTAAGATGGGTAAAAAAACCAGTACCAGGTCGTTTAACTACTGAACTATTTAATAGAAGAGAACAAGATGAAATCCTTTGGGTAAAACCTACAGGGGCCTTTACAATAGATGATAAGAAACACGACGGTACCCCAGATAACAGAAGAATGGTTCTTATTGGTGGAGGGACCGGACTAGCACCGTTTATTTCCTATGCGCTTCACCTAAAATCCATTGGCAGTTCCCGAGAGATAGTAATATTACATGGTGCAAGTTATGTTGACGAACTTAGCTATAGAGAACTTTTAACAGAACTTGAAAATGAAAGTCTGGATAGCGGAAAAGACAAATGGAACTTTAGGTATCGTGCCAGTATAAGTAGACCTCAAGAATGGTTTAACAGAAGTTGGAATGGTCAAAAGGGCAGGGTTGAATCGTTTTTGCGACCAAAATTGGGAACTGACAAGTCCCCTCTAGAAGAATTGGTTGGAGAATCAATTACCCCTGAAAATACCATTTTCTATGTGTGTGGATGGCAAGGAACAGTTGATGGTGCACTTGATTACTTGATTCCTAAGGGCTTTGTGACGGAAAGAAATAAGAGAAAAGATGGGAGCTATGATGTAAAGTTTGAATCATATGGATAAATTTGCAAGTGAGCTGTCTTGTACAGCTCTATAATCCTTAACCTTATATCAAGGATACAAGTGAGAAATAATAGATATGAAATTTGAATATGAAGAGTTTTCCACTATTGAAGAGTTTTTTTTATACCTAGTATCTGTCGCCCCATACATGAAACAAGTTCTACCGGCCAGTTCCTACAAGGGGTACGTCTTCTCTATTCTGCCTCTAACCCCGGTATCTGGCGACATACTAATGATGATATATGCGAAAGGAAGTATGGAACCTGGTCTAATAGAATTTGATATTTCAACCAGGAAATACAAGACTGTAAGTGCGGTAGAAAGAGCTGACAAGAATTATTTCATAATACTCAAGCCAAAGATTGCGACTATAGCAGATAGTGCTATTAAAGAAATTGAGAATCTAAATAAGAGTTAAAAAAAGACGATCTAGAGTCCTACAGTTTTGGAGACAAAGTTTCGGAAACAGATCTACTCCTAGAATATCTTTCGACGATATCTTCCGGTACCTGGCCATTGAACAATTGTTTTGACAAGCCCTTCAAGTACCTCATAATTGCCCAAGTCCCAGCCTTTATCAATACTGCCATAAAGACCTTCATTGCAGGACCATAAGTCTTGTTGCGAATAATTATTGGAATAATATCATTTATGACCCTAAGGTTATACTGCCAGCATTTCCAAAATAATGTAAACTGAGATTCGTTCAGATTCCCAAAGTGCATTGAATTCCTTTCAGAAAAGTCTTGATACAAAAGAGGGGCAACAAGACCGCTCATTTTCATGCGCCTAAAGTCGTCAATCAAGTCTATTGTATATTGAGTTTCGTCTGGTGTTTCATCAGGCCAACCTATAATTAGTGTCAACGCAGGAAACCAATGATTTTCATTCAAAATTCTGCAACCTTCTCGTACCACTGCTCCCCATTCATCTGGTTGATAGGGCTTTGTTTTTACGCCAAGATGCTTTTTAACCATTCTCGGTGCAACTGTTTCTACGCCAAGATTTGTAGCCAGCCATCTCCCACTGGAATCCATGTCATTGATTTTCGATAAATCCCTTATTAGATCTGGCGAAGAGGCTACCGCAGACAATGTCATATGGGTAGTGCCTATGAAATTTGCACCTGTTGACTTTAAGCCCTTCCAAATATCAGTAATAGCATCTGCATTTGGTATGAAATCTTTATTATCACAACCATATAGCAACATTTCATCGGATTGAAGCCAAATAGAATCAAATCCGTACTTCAAATTTATGTTGGCCTCAGCTTGGAGTCTTTCCAACGGAATATCTTTTTTCGATCGTTTATTTACGTCACAAAAATCGCAACCTCTACCACAGCCTCTCATCGCCTCTACCAATGAGTTAACAGTAGGACCTTGGATCGGAGGGATGTTTTCAATATTTCTCACAAATGTATGAAGCAATTCCGGGGCATCGCCAGATTCTAGATCATGAAATAGGTCTAATGCCAACTCGTCAGCTTCCCCGATAACGACCGTATCAATGCCATGTATTTTCATTCTATCAGGCTTGGCAAGTTCCCAAGAACCATTTCCACCAACTACAACTTTAAACCCATATTTCTTTTTCAGCTGAATTACAGAAGCGCACATTTTCTTGAATTTCATGGCAACATATGATAATTTCTCAGGCGACATTGTCGTAGTTACTGGTGCCATACCCAGTGGATCCATAACATTTATTCCTACTACAGTTGTGTTAGGACCAATACACTTTTCTAGCATTTCTGGATGAGCAATTACAACATCATCTCTTTGGTATTCCTTTAGCAAAGCACTTTCAATTCGCCTAAGCCCGCATTGGGCAACCTTGACTTCACCAGTGTTTCTATCAGTTTCAACGCTTGGACAAAATAACTTGTCAAATACAAATTCTGGTACAAGTTCATACGGGCCACATGCAATAAAACCATAAAGAAAATTACCTCTATAATTTGTCATAAGACTGCGGTCGGCTGTTAACACAACACGTTTACCGGCTGACATTTTTTCTATTCCTCAAGTTCGATTGAGTATTTGGGTATAAATCTATTACTATACTGTTACCAATATTGATCATTTAATACAATCCAGTGCGATGACCTTTTATCAAAATTGATTTTAACTGTCTATGTGCCAAGAAATTAAGTGCATTAAGAAACGAGACCCACTTGTAAGAAGCATGTTCATATGAAATCACTATATCCCTAGTAGGAGTGGTAGCAAAATAGAACTTGACTTCCTTGTGCGATCTTATCCCATTTAACTTCATATATGAATATCTTATCGTTCCAATAAATGACATTACATCGAGAAATCTTATGCCAGTTTCTTCTCTTACTTCTCTTACCAACGTTTCAAGTTCTGATTCTCCAAGTTCTTTGTGACCTTGTGGAAACCCCCACGACCCTCTTCTATTCTTCAAAATTAGGAATTCAGGCTCTTTAACAGAAGTTGGTGGTTTGTATCTAATTACAGCACCAATTGAGGTCTCCAGGAATTATCCACCTCTTTAATTTAGTACCAAAGGTAATTATAATTTTTATCGAATCTTTATCTTAGATTCTAACATAAATACATTCTAATTCTGAATCTCACAATTTCTTGAATCCGACCCTAAAAACATAATTAGGCATAAGATATTAATGTGTAGGTCTGAGTCGAAATCATGGGCCGATCGTCTAGTCCGGTAGGATACGGCATTGGCATTGCTGAGGTCGTGGGTTCGAATCCCACTCGGTCCACCATTTACTAGTTTTCGATCTTATGGAATAAAATACTTACACCAAAAGCGACCAATAATGTATTTATTCATTAAAATGTTAATTGTAAAATAGTGTATTTCGTAAATTGGCAACGAGAGATATCAATTTCCGAGATGAACGGTAAAAAGGTTGTTGTCAAACGAAATAAGATAAGTAAGAACCTGCATGATTATATTCTCGTTATTTCGTACTCAGTACTCTCAATTCTTCTAGCACACCCTTCTGCTCCACCTGAAATTGGTGGCAAGATGACATTCAACGAGGGATTTGAAATGAGACAAAAATTGCAATCGGTAGGGATTTCAACACCTGAGCTAATTTCGATCTCTACTAGCTCATTAATTGAAGAATTTATTTCTGGGGGTAATCTATATGAAGCACTCTCAGGCGCTGATGACTTTTCATTAGCGTTTGCTGCCGGAATTATTACCGGTAGACTTCACAAATCTGGTTATTCATTCACAGACAACAAATCTCAGAATTATCTTGTAACTTTTTCAAGAAAGGTATTGCGTACGGATTTGGCATTCATACAGAAAAAAGATTCAATCTTTGCCAAAAGTATGGACATAGGATCATTTTTGGGCAGTTTAATAGGCTTAGACAGGGTAAAGTACAAGCCTATAGAAGATGCATTCTATGCAGGATATTACTCAGAAACCAAAACACAGATTCCTTATCTGTCAATAGTATTAAGAAACATCCTGGGTCTTGGGCTTAGTATGAGTTTGAATTGGATTAAAAACACTCTAGAAAGCTCGGAGAAATTAATCTCATATAGGAGGAAGTTCGGTTTTTCTGTCGAATCCTCCTGACCCGAACTTGCAATAAAAGCACTGATCAGACTGCATATATGACAACCGCTGTATCAGAATCGCATGTATTTTCAATGCAAATTTTGTCATCAGTCTATATTTTAGCGGCATTGAAGGAATAACTTCATCAAAATAAACATTATAGTGATCTGGACAAAACTTTAGGGTAATTTGTGCCCGATGCTTTTGATTAGATTCCTTATTTTCTGAAATATGTTTTGCCACGTTAATTTGTTCTCTTATATATTCATGTTTTGGACAAGGGCAATCTTTTCCACCTGGGTGTTTGTACGCAGGTGTATTTTTCCAATCAAAATCCGGAAAATCTTTTTCAAACTCGTCCATGATTATTAGCAGTACTGCTCATTTATCAAATATAAAGATATATACGAATTCAATAACCGTCGTCGAAATGATAAAAGATATATTTTGAACATATTAAAATTCACGATAGAAGTGTTAAAAGACCACAGCACAGACGCTGACAATAAGTCATCCGTAGTTGCAAATATTGAAAGAAATGGTAATAGTATTGATGGATCAAGCAAGTATATTGATTCGAATTTAAATACCTTGACGAAATTCAAGAAAACACTTCTTGCAGAAGAAAAGAGTGGGGAAGAAAAAGTAGAAGAGCTTAATCAAACGATTGAATCTACAAAAAAAGAAATAGACAAGCAAAGAATGGATCTTGAAGAGCTACGAACCCAACTAAAGAAGGTAAATGACATAAAAGATGCTGAATATACAAGATTTTTAGAACTAAAAAATAATTTGATGGAAATACGAAACAAGATGAAAAATCTTGATGAAAAGGCGAATGACTCTGTAGGTCACAAACTACGTAAGGAAAGATTTGATATGATAAATCTAGCGAGAAACCTGGATCAAATTGAAAGGGATATTCAAACCAAGAAACTTACGAAAGATGAAGAAAGGAGACTAGTTGCTAGATCAAAAGAAATGGCTACACGCCTACATTCGCTCAAGATGATCCACAAAAAAGAAGATGATTACAGAACAATTTCGATTCAATATGATAAGTTAAAGACCAAAATTAATTCCATTTTTCAACAAAAGTCCGAACTAGGAGAAAAAATAGGCAAGCTAAAAGGCAGTTTAGACAAATTACTCAATTTGAGAGAAAGCCTTTATGAAGACAGAAGAAAAGCTAGAAGTGCACTACGCGAAGCAGAAGCAAAGCTGGAGATGGTAAATACCCAACTAAATGCAATCGAGTATAGGCGCACGAGGCAGTCAAGCTTTAGAAGCAGGTCTGGCGGAACTGGAGAGAAACGTGAATTCAAATATGAGAATTCTCAGGAAAGAATAAGAAGGAATAAAGAAAACCTGGAATTATTGAACATAGCAAAGGAGGCCGCATTAAAGAAGATGTCAAGTGGAAGAAAACTTACATTCGATGAGATGAAGCTTATTTACGGCGACGAATTACTTCATGATTAAATTTATGTTTCTCAATCTTAAATTTTGTGTGTAATCGTTATGGATGCACACGAAATAACCGTCCAAGAAGGCAAAGAACTAGTGAGGTTAGCACGAACCTCTGTCGAGTCATTTGTTAAAAACAGGAAGTTAGTTATTTCTGCCAATAATAGTAACAAAAAGTCTGGAGTTTTTGTTACTATATATCATCTTAATAAAGAGAACAATGAAAAAAATCTACGTGGTTGCATAGGTTACGTTCTTCCATCAAAGGATATTCATGATTCTGTGATTGATGCTGCAATAAATGCTGCAACTCAAGATCCACGTTTCATTGCCGTCAGTGAAAAAGAACTTGAAGAGGTAATTTTTGAAGTTTCTGTTCTAACAAAACCATTTCGGATCAGAGTCGAAGATACTAATCTATCTCTTAACAAAATTCTAATTGGAAGAGATGGACTCGTGCTAGAAAGCAGATACGGTTCTGGTCTCTTCTTACCTCAGGTTCCAGTGGAACAGAACTGGAATGTTAGGCAATATCTTACAAATTTGTGCTATAAAGCAGGTGCGCCTTCTGATGCTTGGTTATTACCCGACTCAAACTTGTACACATTTCGTTCATATATATTCCGAGAAAAATTACCAAATAGTGAGATATATGCTGAAAATTTCATAGAAACTTAAATGAAGATGTCATTCAGTCCTGGCAAAGTAATCTTTCTGCCGGATAGAAAATTGATTCAGATCTTTACAACCATAAAGTATATTCACGAATCTGTTCAGTATATAATAAAGTACGGATATTTCAAATCATGGCAAGGGCCTATTTAGCTCCATATGGTGTTGGTCTAGGTCATGCCAGTAGGCTCCTCTCTATTTCGGAATATCTTAAGGACGATTACGTTACTATAAGATTTTCTTCCTACGGTGAGGCAGTATCGTATATCAGTAACCAAGGATACGAGTGTGTCGAAGTGCCTCCTATAGAATTTGCTTGGAATAACGGTGGATTTTCAGTAAAAAATAGTATTTCCAACATACCATTATGGTTTACAAATTTTGCAAGGCAGATTGCTCAAGAAAATAGAAACATTTCTTCATTCAATCCAAATTTAGTGATCTCCGATTCCCGGTTATCTCCTATATTATCGTCAAAAACTTTGGGTATACCTTCAATAGTTATCTTGAACCAGATAAAGCTCTTACTATCTCCGAGGATCAGAGAATTCAAATTGGCAAGAATTTTTGAAAAGCTAAATGGGGAATTTTTTGGAACTATGTGGAGTTTGTCTGAAAAATTACTTATCCCAGATCTTCCTCCACCTTATACCATAGCCGAACATAATATTTGGAATTTGGAATCTGTAAAGAAAAAAATACGTTACATTGGATTTACAACAGCAAAATGGAATGGTGACGATCGGGCAATGAATAATGTCTTGCACTCACTTAATCTGGAAAGGAGTAAACCAATAATTTTTATCCACATCAGTGGACCATATGAAACCCGTCTAAATTTGATATCAACTATTATAGAGGCATCAAGGTACTTTAGAAAAGACATACAGTATATTATATCTGAAGGCAGACCAAATGGCAGTACTGTGCCCAGAAAGCTTTCCTCTACAGGCTGGTATTATGAATGGTGTCCTGTACGGGATGAAATCTTTGCCTTAAGTGATTTAATAGTAATTAGAGCTGGTCATGCGGCAATATCGCTTGCAATACAACATGGAAAACCCATGGTTACCATTCCTATTCAAAACCATGGGGAGCAATTGGGTAATTCCGAAAAAGTTGAAAGAATGAAAATTGGAATAAGGCTTGAACCTTCTAAAACAAATGCAGAACAAATTGCTCAAGCTATCCATAAAATACTTGATGATAAATCCTACATGCAAAATGTAGAGAAGTTAACGAAGCTCACAGATAATTATGATGGGATTAAGAATGCACTAGAAATTATCAGATCATTTCTCTAGACTTTTCGTTGAAAGATGCAATTTGTCATATCAAATATAACAATCCAGCGCCTAGGTTTTATTTAATTCCCATTTGCAGTAACTTGTGATACTTAAATTTTCACAACTAGGACGAAAGTTCTTTTATGGCCAATTCAATATTATTTTTATCATGAGCTTGTGGACACTTATCCAGATAAGAAATTAGATCCGATTTTGCACCCTTGTTGTCATCTAATTTCAATCTTGCAATTCCTCTGTTCTTATAAATAGATCCAAATCTTGTTGGATTGATAGAAATCGCTATTGAGTAATATTTTTCGGCTTGGTCATATTGTTCTTTTCTAAGGTAATAATTTCCTATTCCGCGATATGCCAAATAAAATTTTGGGTTCAATTTGATGGACTCTTCAAAATAGTCCTTTGCCTCATCGGATTTCAATTCGTTGTAGATTGATCCTAGCATATCCAATGCAAATTCATTACTTCTGTTAAGTTCAATTGATTTCTTTATTTTCTCTACAGCTTTATTCTGATTGCCACTTAGTAGTAACCTTTCAGCCTCAAAGCACATCCTGTACGAAAGATCCGGATTTGCGGCAGAATTATCGTTGCTGTTAATTTCTTTCATATCTTTTGGAATAATGGTAATTGAGATAGAACCGTCTTGTTCCCAAAGTTCAAGGAATTTTTTTTCGGGTATTGATCCGACTGTGTCAGGCTCTGGAACGTAGGTGATTATTCTGTTCTCATTAGGATCGTACCCAGTTACTACCGTTGCATGTTGAATAGTTTCCTTCAAGCCGGGCATAATAACTATCGAGGGAATACCCTGGTCTATTTTTTTCTTTAGTCCGAGTAGATCGTTCTTAAAGATGTGAGTTAAAAATCCACGACTCTCAGCGATTTCGATTCCCTCAATAAAAATGGAACCTTTGATGTCGTTATATTTTTTAGATCTCTGTTCGGCTTCTTGCTCAAAGTCATATTCACCCCAATAATTCAGTATTACATTGATGGCCAGGGGAAGACAAACATGATCCGTCTTGTTTTCCACCAGTGGAAGTATAAGAGTATGTTCATTATCTAGTTTCAATATCTAGGATAAAAGCAAAGTAAAATAAAATTCTTGTCACAGACTTACAAAATTACGAATCAGTTCAGTACCGCAATGCCCGCTTTTTTCTGGATGAAACTGTGTACCAAAGATCCTGTTGGAACTGTGACAAAAGATTTCGTGTTTTGCAGAAGCTGAACTTGCAATACAAACAAAATTTTCAGGCAAATGTGATATGGCATATGAATGGCTTTCGTAAACATTGCAATATGTTTCTTTTAATAGTATGCTAGGGAGTGTAATCTTAATTCTGTTAAGCCCCTGGACCTGGCCGGTTTTATATATTGAGCCGCCAAAGGTAAGCGCAATTATTTCTGCGCCATAGCATATCCCCAGTATGGGAGTTTCATTAGCAAAGCAAGTTTTAATAATTTTTGAATTGACAGAATTGATTTCCTTTTTGTACTTTTGGCGACCTGACAGTATCACCTTTTCAAAGTTTGAAACTTTGAAATCTTCGTAATATTTCTTTAAAACATAATCCTGACCTATTTTATCCAAACACAAAGCAATATCCTTGACAAACGGAGAACCATTGTCAACAACAAGTACAGTCAAATTCTAGCTTATTAACGAATATGAACCTATAATAATCATACTTGAATTGCTGATAAAAATTTTTACACGGTAAATAATACGGGCAATACTCTATTCCAAAAACATTTTTTTCTCTGTTATTGGCTTTTAGAAATTGTGGCCAAACCCTTACAAATAAGATATACTGCGACATAAGATGGAACTTTTTCAATGGTACTTTCTAGTTTAAAATTAGTATTTTTGAGATTAATTTTCAGCTTAGTTTTTAAGTTAATCTGAACTTCCGAGTCGCTCAATAAGCATGCATCATTTGTGGGGTTAAATGATTCTAAATCATTACATTTCGCTTTAATCAGACCACTTTTACCGTTAATGCTACCGGGTAATCTAAATACACGATGTATATCATTGGTAACTTGAGCGTCAATAGGTACTCCATTCTTTTTAGCAATCTTGATGAGTTCATTTCTAAAACCGTCATATCCGCCATTCATCTCAACTAGATGTTTGAGTTTTAATTCTGATTTTTGATTAATCCCTAATGCAGATGCTATCTTTTTTCTCCAACCTGTTGTTATACCACTTTTTGGTAACTTTATGGTAAAACCATTTCGAAATCTGCGGACACCAATGCTTTCGGACATGAATCCATTTCCAATAATATAATCCGTAACATTAGATCTCGAGTTAGAATCTAAGTTTCTCATATTAGGATCGTTTACATGGAAGTGAAATCCGGCATTTCCAGAAAAAAAAATCTCTATGTACCTTTCCTTCACTCCAAGATCGTACCGTAAGAAATCAAGTAACTTTATTGCTTCTTTCCTTATACCTAAAAGACATTTCTTACACGGAATAGAAGTGTCATTATTTTTACCCTTATTACAATTAATACATAGTTTTTGTTCTGAATTAACAAAACCGCATACATTGCAAATGTAAAAAGTATGATCATGAAGGCAGGGAAGATTCAGGTCTTTAATGTCAATATCAAAGATCAGGTCAGCACCTTCCCATTGTTTTTCATTAATGGGGTATGTTGGCAACGCATAATATGCATTTGAGTAATATACATCCAGAGGAACGTTTCGTACTAATTCCGCTACGAGCTCTCCCGTTGTCTTAAATGACAGATGTCTAACCACTATAGAGTCAAATTTTCTGTATCCAAACTCCCTTTTTTCCATTGAATACAGATATGGGAAATTCTTGTTTTCAAAATAGTATTTTCTAAACACGTCTTTGAGAAATTTAGTATTTTCACCGGGATTTTCTAATTGATTCAATTATACTAGTTTCCTTCTTCCAAATTGAATTGGATTTACCAGGTTTTCGCATTCTTTAATTGCAAAGCATAAATCTTCGCTTCTTAATCGATCGCAAGAAGGTACGGAGTATTTTATGTGGCTTCCCTTCTTTCCTGCTAGGTGCGCTACCTGATATCTCGTTATTTTTTCATTATAGTCAGGAGAATTCTTGAATATTTCAATTACATCATCTTCTGTTTTACCAATTGCTAGCAAATAAGTGGCTAACATGAATCTAGCAGAATGTGGAAGATTTTCTCCCTTGTTTATTATCTCCATGGCATGTTTTATGCAAGGCGGGTATTCCAATATTTTAAATTGGTTCCTGTAAACGTATCGGCCTGAATATTTTTTACGCAGTTCGTCAGCCTTTGACTTAATTAAGAGCGGTACTTCGTAGACTTTCATATTTTTTATACGAGTATAAATCAAATTGCTTAATTCATTTCGGATTAACCTTACAGCTTCATCAGTATCAAGATAAACATACCCATCTTTTACCGATCGGTTTATCAATTTCCATTCTTGCTCGTTCATCTTAGAAGCTCTTTGAAGATAGTCGGGAACACTCAACTTACAAATACTTGAAGTTGAATCTACATCTATATCGATCTTGAATAACTCTTTAAAGATTTTTTGAACAAGCAGTTTCTTTTTTTGTGGAGATCTCTCTGTGCTCAAATCTGTAGACAGGAATTTTTCTACCCTCATGGCTTCGAACAGAGAACATTTCTTTGATATTTCTTCCAGCCCAATTGATTTTATGAGCAATAGAGAGACCAAAAATGTCATAATTTCTATTTCGTATTCATCCAAGTTCGAGTAAATTTTTCCCTTGAGCTCATTTTCCAATTTGTCTACAGCTCTGTTGATAATATGCGTCATTTCAGGACGATCAAATTCCTCAAAATCAAACTTTGTCTCCTGGATGTATTCAGAAGCTTCTTGTAAGAAAGGATATTTCGCCAGTTCAGACGATCCCAATTTTATTGACAATTTTGATTTGACTTTAATACGAAATACTGTAATAAAAATAAATACAAATCTTTAATATCCTAGTAACAAACATAGTAGCAATTGAGTTTTAGGGTTGGATTTCACGTTTCTATTGCAGGTGGAATACAAAACTCCATTTTGAATGCAGTGGAAAATGGATGTACAGCGTTTCAGATTTTTACAAGGAGTCCCAGGCAATGGCGCTCTAAGGATCTGGTAGAATCTGAGGTGGAACTATTCAAAACCAATTTGAAAAAAAGTGGAATAAAGAAGAATTCAGTTGCAGTGCATATGCCTTATTTGCCCAACCTATCAGGTCCAGATGGTGAATTATTCGAAAAATCACTGAATTCATTGACAAGTGAACTAGCGAGATGTTCCCAATTAGGTATTGAATATCTTGTCATACATCTCGGAAGCCATAAGGAGCAGGGGCGTGATAACGGTATTAAACAATTGTTAAAAAGTTGCGAGAAAGCCGTTGATAATTATAAATCAACGTTCAAAAGGAAATTGGATGTTACCATTCTATTGGAAAACAGTGCGGGTCAAAAAGGTAGTATGGGAAGCAAACTTGAAGAACTAGGAGTAATTCTTGATAAACTTTCGAGTAAGACATATTGCGTGTGTTTAGACACGTGTCACGCATTTGCATCGGGATATGATTTGAGCACCGAAGAAGCCTGTGCACGATTTATTAGTGAATTTGATAAATTAGTTGGTCTTGGAGTTCTCAAATTTATTCATTTGAACGATTCCAAATATGAAATTGGTTCTCATCTTGATAGGCACGAGTTGGTTGGTCATGGTAAAATAGGAATTGCAGGATTTAGAACAATAATCAATCATAAAACAATAGGCAGTATACCAATGGTAATGGAACCTCAGTTCGTGTCTATTGAAGAAGATGCTAAGAACCTTGCATTTGTGCGTAAACTTAGAAAGCAACGCAATTAACTTACACTCACCTCACAATTAGTCGCGCAAATAATAATAAATGCATGGTAAATCACAGAATCTAAGAGAAATAGAACAAGATGAAAAATTACGACACCGTAATGAAATTGGCCCTTGAGAGAGGTTTTTACTTTCCAAGCTGCGAAATTTATGCAGATGCTCATGCAGGATTTTGGGAATACGGACCAACAGGTAATAATCTAAAAAACAATTTCATTGAATTATGGAGGAGGGAGTTACTTAGACGCGATGACATGATAGAAATTGATGGCTCACAGATAATGAGCAGGAGTGTTTTTGTTGCTTCGGGTCATCTTGACAATTTTACCGATCCTATAATAAAGTGCAAAAACTGTGGAGCAACTTTCCGAGCAGATAGATACATAACTGAAAAAACAGGTAAGGAGACCCCAGAACTACTTTCAGGTAGTGAAATTGACAAGTTAATAATGGAATATTCTTTGAAATGCGGTAGTTGTAATGGTCCATTTCATGAATCAAGTAGATTCAATATGATGTTTAAAGTGGAAATTGGTCCTTCCAGAGAGCAGGCATATCTTAGGCCAGAAACATGTCAGACAATTTTTGTCGATTTCCCCAGACTTTTTAAGACAATGAGAGGAAGACTCCCACTAGCAGTTGCTCAGGTTGGTAAAAGTTTTAGAAATGAGATCGCACCAAGACAAAGTCTATTGAGGTTAAGGGAATTCTATCAGGCAGAAATTGAAGTATTTTGTAACCCCAGTAGATTAGATGAAATACCAAAATTTGAACAGGTTAAAGATACACCCCTTTTATTGTCAATAAAGAATTCAACTCATTCAGTAAGCGCTAATGAAGCGTTACAAAAAGGGTATTTACCAAACAAACTTGTGGCTTACTATCTGTCTCTTCTTTCTCTGTTTTATGGCAAGACCGGGATTGACATGGAACGTACTAGATTCAGGCAACTATCAGACGAGGAAAAAGCATTTTATGCAACAATAGCATTTGATTTTGAAGTTGAAACTAGCATCGGATGGCTGGAATTGGTAGCATGTAATTACAGATCAGATTATGATTTAAAAAGACATAGTGACGTAAGCAAACAGAATCTGCATGTCGTAGATCCATCAGATAATAGTAAAGTTTTGCCACATTTGTTTGAATTGTCAATGGGAATAGACAGAAGTATTTACTCAATATTAGAACATTCCTACTATGAGGATACAGAAGCAAAGAGAGTCGTGTTAAAACTAGTTCCACAAATAGCCCCTGTACTTGTGGGAGTTTTTCCGCTTGTGACAAAAGATGGTCTTCGCGAAAAGGCTCGTGAAATACATTCAAAGTTAAAATTGGATTATTCGACATTTTATGATGAGTCAGGTTCAATAGGCAGGAGATATAGAAGACTCGAGGAGATAGGAGCGCCCTTTGCGTTGACTATTGACAACCAAACCATGAAAGATGATACAGTCACGATAAGACATAGAGATACTATGTCTCAAGACAGAATTAAAGTTTCAGAAATTTCTAATTTTCTTGACACAATAATTTAATCACAGTAACGGGAAATACCAGATTGGCTTGGTTAATGGAATATCCAGTGCTTGAGTAGAGTTAGTAGAATCATAGAACATAAGGCTTTTAGGTCGAAAGAATAATTACAGTTTAGCAAACTAATGATTTTAAAAAGAATTACATGTACTAAGCTAGTACTTGCAATCATTAGTCTGATAATTATTTCAGGACCAACAATATTATCGACGCAGTCACTAGGACTGAAATTTTCCGCATTAATGTCTGGAGGGGAAGTTTCGCCTCCAATCAATTCTAATGTAAATGGAACTGCCTCGTTTAGAACAACTTCATTTGATACTGTTATAAAGTACAAGATCAAAGTAACAGGATCCTCTGATGTAACTAGTGCGGATCTTCATCTTGGAAGAAAGGGAGTAAATGGCGAAGCAGTTGTTGACCTTTTGAAAGATAGCAAAAAAAATGGAATTAAGATGGGAACATCGATAAGAGGAAACATTACTAGTTCAGATCTAGTAGGCACGTTAAGTGGCAAAGAATTGATCAATCTAATTTCGGCAATGAGAAATGGAACCACATATGTGAATATTGATACACCATACCACGATAATGGTGAAATTAGGGGCCAGATAATCGTTCTGCGATAATATTGATTTAATAAAGTTCAAGCACTTGAGCACTAAGGATTTTTCAATCCTAGGCATAGCACTGCGAAATCAAAAAAATACAGACAAATCCAAATTTGGCATAATGGATTTTGCCTGCATTACATTGATATATGCTTTAATCCAAAATCCCGTAGATCAATCGATGGCAAGACAAGATCCAAACCCGCTTCCATATGGCGCCTTACCATATTTTCAAATACACTACTTGATTGAACCAGTAAAGATATCTAGCCCATCAGCATTCATGGCAAAGGCTAGAGCAAAAACAGAGGGACATTTTGAAGATAAAAAGGTGATTGATATAGAGTGGATCGGGGGCAGACTGGCTCAAAGTTTGGCATCAGACAAGGAGCTAACTGAGATGTTAAAACCATTCATGGTTAGAGAAGGTGAGATTAGCATAGATCCGCAAAAAGATAGAGTAAGACTATACACTAAATGGAAGAGAGAAGATAGGCTACAGTTCGATCCTCAGTTCTTTCAAGTTGTTGAAAGAATCGCTAATGCAATTAAGAAATTAGAGTCGTAAAGACAAACTCCATAATATTCATTTTCTGAAGGAATTTAGCAATTTTTATTTGCAATAATCAAAAATACCTTGACATTAAAATGTTGAATCAATCAATTTTGTTATTCGCATTAAATTCAATATGTACATATTAAGGAACAGTAAATGAAGCCTATGGTGCGTAACTCCTCCAATCTAATTCAAGATAGGAAGGTAGTAAAAAAGATAAAGGACGGAGAGCTCAGGATTGCGGTTTATGGTCTAGGTCATATTGGTGCCCCACTTGCAGCTGTCTGGCTTAGAGCAGGAGCGCATGTCATAGGGGTCGATAATTCAAAAAATGTTCTAGCGGCGGCAAGAAAAGGAAGAACTGTAATCCCTGAACCAAACGTTAATGAAGCGTTTCGAAATGGGATTGATACGGGGCGATTCAAGTTATATGACGATCCTGTCAAGGCGTCAAGGGATTCCTATTTTAAGATGATTTGTGTTCCTGTATTGTCCCAGAATCAAGAACTCTCCGCCGATCTCACAGCGGTTTCGGCTGTTGCTACAATGATTGGTAGGGGTCTGGAAAAAAATGACATAGTATCACTTAACCCTAGTGTTCCTCCAGGAACGACGGAAGACACTGTGATTCCAATAATTGAAAGAGAAAGTGGATTGAGTGTAAAAAGTGATTTTTGTATGATATATAATCCTGAGAGAATTTATGAAGGAAGAGCCATTGCAGATATCGAAAATAACTATCCAGCTATACTCTCATCTTTAGGACCAAATAGCGCACAGTTGGCATATACAATCTATTCACTCATTTTCAAGAAAGGGGTGTTGATTTTAAAAAGTATTAGAACAGCTGAAGCAGAAAAGTTGTTTGAGGGAGTATATAGAGATGTTAATATCGCACTTGCTAATGAGCTGGCAAAATTTTGTGAAGTTGCTGGAATTGATTTTTGGCAAGCCAGAGATGCCGCAAACTCACAACCATACTGCCATATACATAAAGCAGGGATTGGGGTTGGAGGAGCTTGTATACCGGTATACCCTCAATTTGTACTTGATGTTGCTAATAAAATGAACGTACTTTGTGAAGTAACAAACATAAGCAGATCTATAAATGATGGTATGCCATCATATTGTGTAAGAGAGGCCATTAAACTATTAAAATTTTCAGATCTGCCCAAATCAAAGGTAACCATATTGGGATTGGCATTCAGAGGAGATGTTTCCGATACACGACTGTCTCCAACTTACGCGGTAATAACAGAGTTGCAAAAGTTTGGAATTAAGAATATTAGAATTCATGATCCCTTTGTGAGCAACGATCCAAATTTGTTAAAATATGATAATGTGTCGCTAACTTCAGATTTGAAGAAAGCAGTAAAAGATTCAGATCTGATAATTTTGTCAACCGACCACAAAGAATACAAGAAACGTGGTAAGAAATTTATTGGAAATATTCCTGTTTACGACGGTCGTGGCTTATTAGATAGAAATTTGGTCAATAAAAACAAGATTCTCACAATTGGTCAGGGGAATATCAAAATTACGTAGACGTAGACTCTTTAGGCTCTCATTTCAACATTAGAATAATACTGTATGAAAACTTTACAACAAATATTAAGTTGTAATTGCAGACCTAGAATTGTGTCTTTGATTTTCGACCTAGCAGGATAGAATATTTTAAGTGGAGATTATTGGCATTACTAACTCACGGTAACTTATTCAAGATACATAATAGGATGCCTATTTTCTTCCATATTTGAGGCAACTTTTTATCCATCGAGTAGGAAATCTGGTGTCGTAAAAGTGCAAATGCATGTAAGACGCCATGCAATTATGTGTCAAGATACCGTCATGCCTACCACCATCTATTCCAACACCTCGCTTCATATGGTAGGCATATTGTGAATCTTTTGGCAATTCATCCAGTTTTGAGTAGTGAAATTCATGCCCTTTCACATTTTCTATTTTACCAAAAGCGCTTGTAAGCATATCTGCTTGTGTATAGTTTAATGTGAGTCTTCCTGTCATTTCCGTTTTAGCGTCAATTATTCCCA
>JASKBU010000126.1:0-2732 GCA_033272285.1 Nitrososphaeraceae archaeon | reverse complement strand
GAATTACGATTTAGGAACCCATCACTTTTATTTATTGTATTATCCTTGACTCTCTTATTGGACTTTGGAGGAGTTCTCCAATTTCGTTATGCATTTTCAATAAGTTAAATCCTTTTTCAGTGGTTTTGTACGTATGTACACCTTCTAAATATTCTATTAAATTATTTTCAATTAGTACAGATAGATATTCTTTCAATTGAGCATAGCTGAGGAAGGCTTTGTACATGATTTTTGTTTTAGTTGCACCACCGTTTGCTGCTTCTAGAATCATTGATACTATTTCTGTTCTGCTTCTGTATTTCATATATTTGAACTGTTAAATTTACTATATTAACATGTTGACACAATAATCTAGAACAAGCCAAAATTGTTGTTGATAATTGTGAGTGGTGTTTATCCTTCTATAATTTCGTACAAACTCTGAGCTTCGGTGGGATTGGGGTTCGAACCCATTAGGTACATTTGGGGGTTCATCTATCCAAATTTAATTCGCATACGTTGGCCAACAATATTCAATTGCTTTGGCACATTTATCACAATACTTCTCTATTATTATTGCTCCTTCAGTACTGTATTTGACAATTTTGGTTGCTAGTTCTCCGCATCCAATACAGAATCTCGAATTCTTTTTTGCGTCTGATGTAAATGGCTCAATACTTTTCAATGTCTTTTCCAACAATCACATCTCTAATCATAGAGATAATGTACATAATAAACTAGATAAAACAATAATATTTTTTTAGTTTCTATATACGGCGTCAGGGTACAGGAGTACGGTGGGAATGGTTCGTTCCAGAGATGGGTCGTATCATTCAAAAATTCAGATTAAATACCACTATCTTGCTTTTTCTTAATTTCTATTGATACCTTGTCACCGACTTTCAGGCCCATGTCTTCATACTCTCTCATACTTAACTTGAATGTGAGAGTATCACTAAGACCACCACCACCCATCATTCCTGTAACATTTCCCATGGCTTTGGGCAAGTTTTTCATCAAATCTTCTGGGGAAGTGAATGCCATCGCCTTAGGTCCAAAAGGATTCTGCTGACGCGCTTCTCTAGAACTGGAATCGTTGGGGTCAACAAATCCTACGTAAACGTAAGGACTTCCGTCGTGGACTGATTCAATCTTTGAAAGAATAAATTCCTTTTTCATTTATAAGCAAGAATTAATTACGGCTCTTTTATATTTTTTAAAAATAGCGCTAGTTCATCGAGTTAAAATAAATGGGTTTATAGTGATAAGAATTTCTGTACAGTCTCTTTTTTAAACAAAAACTAATTGCTACTTTATTTATCTAATAACTTGAGTACCTGCTACTGTTAATATTGCAAATACTATGTCATGTTTTTGAATTTTGTAGAGGACGCTGCTAGGTCTCCCCAGTTCTGAGATTTGACCCAATCCTTGAATGTAAGCCAATTGACTTCTGGATACTGTTTATGTAGAGCTGCAGCATCTACACCAGGTCCTATTCTCTCAAACCATTCAAACATGACTGCCAGATCTTGACTCGCTTGACGGATTTGTTCCAGTGGAACTTGTTCATACCTAATCTTGTGCTAATTCATTTGATAAAACTTTAGCTGCTTGCTCTCCTGTAATCTCATCAGATGCAATATCTATTCGCTTACCTATGAATGAATTACGACGTTCTAATGCGAGGGCAGCAAATTCTGCAATATTTTCAACAGCGCACTGTTGCAGAATACGAGAGGGAGATAAAGGTAATGCCACTTGACCCTGTTGTAATACTGCCAGTGAGTAGCTGTGCAAGTTGTCCATGAAAAATGTTGGACCAATAATAGTATAAGGGATGCCAGAATTTTTAATGTGTTGCTCAACTTTATATTTACTCTCAAAATGAGGAGTACCAGTATTTTTATCAGCATTTACAACTGAACTATAGACTATGTGCTTATGGTTGTTTCCTTGGAATGTTTGTGAACCATGCATGACAGAGTCTTGAGATTCACATAAATAAAAAAATAAGGATGGGTACTTCGTATTAGGATTATTTCTAAGAGTCTTGTGAAAAGACTTTTGCTACGCAAATCCCACCTTTCTTTTCTGCGCTTAGAACCGCGGTCAATACTTTGTCTACTGAATCCGCATCTGTATCTTCTACTGTAACAGTATTACCATCTAGCGATGCATTACCATCCTCATTTAAAGATGTAACACAATTATCTCCATTAAGTGTTACTTTATGCGCATGCCACTCTTCATCATCTTCTACTTCACTGCTATCTTCTATTCCCGGATGAGATGTTACGGCATAAATCCCATCATCCGTAAAAAATACATATGCATAGATATCACCCGTTTCATCTGGCACCGTTCCACCTGCTGTTCCTTTAACAGTAATAAATGGATTCCCATCATCATCGACTCCAAAATCCGTTATTGTCAAATCAGGTGAAGCAGCATAGACACTCGGAGCAGTCAGCATCAGTGTTGTTAGTAATGCGGTACTCACAAGAATAATCATTCTCTTATTGAGTATTTGCGTATTCATTGCCCTACAACTTGTAATAGACGATATATGCATTGCTTATTGACTAATAAGTGATCAAACGATAAGTAAATTTCATATAGTATAGTGATATCGAAATTTTACACATGAAAAATTCTGTGAACTCGAACAAAATACTACCTCTAATAGCAGTATTCATAGCTATCAGCGCTATTCTAATAGCAGGTACAAACAATGTACTAGCTCAAAACCA
>JASKBU010000125.1:0-3257 GCA_033272285.1 Nitrososphaeraceae archaeon | reverse complement strand
TTATTTCAAATAAATATAATCAAAATAACAATAAAACTAGTCATTAAAACCAATTAGCGAGTAAGATTGGATATAATTGCCATAGTGATGTCATACTCCACTCATACTCCACAAACATTCTTCACATTAGAAACATATCCTTTCAGAGAACAGAAGTTGATCATATCAATTAACTACTAATAAAATGATTGTGTCTATGATTACAACGATTGTACGAGATTCTTCGTTAATCATATCTGTGATTCCTTCGTTTGCAATATCGGTTCATTCGTTATGATATTTTTGATGAATTCCTTAAGCTGGACGAGGGTTTGCTCAAAATATGGAATGACGTCCAAAGAAGCTTCTGCCGAAAGCAATGAACCACTCAATGAATAATTTCTTAAATCCTTGAACCTCCAATACGACCCACCTAGCAGATTTGCGTCCTGTAATTTCTTTGCCAATTCTATTCCATTACTCTGCGCTGACAACCCGCTAATTATCGCAGGTACTTCTATTCTATCACTTTGAATGCCGGTTAATTGAAACCTATCAATTATTCTAAATAGTAGAGAATCAACGGTTCCAATCATTTGCGAAATCAATGAATCTATTTCCATCTCAGCCTTTACTCGTGCATCCTTCGATAAGAGATCGCCGTGTTGCAATTTAATATTTTTTATATTCTTCAAATGTTCTTGGCATGCAAACAGTTTGAAGATTATTCTATCTGACTCTAGAAAAGGTAGATCAGGGGCGGTCATCAGCTATCTCTAAAATACTTCTGCTACTTATGAGTTTCTTATGTGCATAGGTTCTTAAATTTGGATACCATCATTCCCATTTATTAGATAGCCCTGTTTCAGGATTGAGAGCGACAGACGAAGGGTCGAATTATAAAATAATTCCTAAATAGAACTAAATTTACATTGATTACAGCGATATAGCAATTAATACTCGTTTTCATATCTATCCAAAGATGCAACCACTCCAGAGTGTATTTAATCATATAAGCCTTAAAATCCTGATCTTCCATTTCTCCAGTAGAATTTGATACCCTCGCTCAAGAAAATTGAACAGGTCGTCCCCAACACAAAAATTTTTTAATATAATTTTTATAGCCGATGGCTTCGAACAAGGTTATCAACCCTTGTACATAAGGGACAGGATAACAGTGAAAACGTTGACAAGATTTGAAAGACTAAGATTTCTGTCACCAACAATCAGTAATACTAAGGAATATGAACTGTTACCTAATTAGGACAGGCGAAGGTTTATCATTTGAAGTTAGCATTGATGATAAAGTCATGAAAAATCTTGGTCACTATATGGTCGATGTAAAGTCATCATCTGAAGATCCAACTTCAATATTTGATATTCTTAAAGATAACTAAGATATTTGATCCGTAATCATAAAGATATAACGAATTCTACCTACCTGTCAGTAGCTCGTCTTAATAGTGACCTTCTTCCAAATATTCCTGCGATAATTATCTGAATACCAGCTATCAAAAGAGCTATTGCTATGAGAATACCAACGAGGGTAGCGCCCATGTTAGGAGACACAAGTATTGCTATCGATAGGCCGATTTCTAATGCGCCCACTCCGATTCTAAAACCTCTAGACCACCCCCTGCGCAGTCTATCTCTCCAACCGTGAATCAGCCTAGAGGCACCATTAAATAGCAAAGCAAATGCAAGTATGTATATCAGGAGTACGGTAGTTCCCTTTGGGTATGCAATGATAATGGATGATAGTATAATAACTAAAACTCCTAATCCTATACTTACAAAACGAGATTTCTGCTTAACGAACAAACCCAATATTACCTGTTCTATCCCTACTATCAATAGAATTATACTGGCTATCAATACGATTGAAACAGTTGCAAGTGTTGGATTAATCAGAATAAAAATTGATAGTATAACTGCAACAGCTCCCAAGCCAATTTGTACACCACGAATCCAACCGGGGGATTTTAGTTCTTCCATTTGGAATCATGAGATCCTAGCCACATAAAACTGTTTCCCAAGTCAAAGATCATAATTCTAAAAAGAGCTACAGAAATTATTCACGTCAACAATTTATTAGATGATGGTAGAGACATTTCGGTGAATTAATTTGATATTCTAATATTAAAGAAAAATTTCATGAAGAGGGAGTTCAAATGGCTTTTAAAATTTCATTATATTATAGTTCTGCTGAAGTGTTTTCATCAGTGAGATAGTTACGTATAATAGAATGTTTGGTACGGCGATTCCAACTATGAGTATATTTATTCAAATACATTAAAGCAAGCATTACCATGGACTAGAGAACGTGTAAACCTTAAACAAACTGTAGAGAATGTTTAGAACACAAAATTTAATTCTTGTTTATTGAACTTATATCATGATGGCAACGAAGGTATTGGATGGCATAGCGATGATGAGAAATCAATAGGAGATAACAGCCCCATAGCTTCGGTAAGTATTGGAGCGGAGCGAAAATTCTCGTTTAAGCATAAACAAAGTAAAAAAATTATTTTAATATTACTTGAGCGTGTGAGTTTATTGTTAACCGTTCAGTCAGGGAGGGTATCTTATCTTACAAGATTCTGCCTCACACATAGAAAAAATTAAATGGTAAAAAACTGTATGGATTCAAATTTTTAACAATGTGCCTCCCTATGGCCGCATTTTAAATAATAACTCATCTATATGAAAATGATAGGATTTGCTTTAACTGCTATACCGAATTTCATCCAACACTCTCAAAGCCTTTCTGCCCAATTGTGGTACGTGGTGTTGGCGTAGAGATTTCACATGTTTTCATCATGACATAAATAACGATCCGAAGGACAAACAAAAAGAAACTTAAAAATATTTTGATATCCGAATTGTTAACAATACGATTCTCGACGTCCGAGGACCTGAGTAGTTTGGTTTATTATTAATCATTCCTGGACTATCTTTCTGCCTTTACAAGTGAGTATGTCAACGCTCCTGCTGATACTACCAAAGATATTATGAATCCGACCAAGGTTTACTTATAACTCTGAAATTACTGTCAACTAGTATCAAGCAGATAAGTTATCATGGAGTGCGTCATCCCTATCAGCCCTCGCATTAGTAACTATTATTTTTGGAGCTTTTGGTATTTATCTAGCTGAATCTCCAAACCCTGATGCAAGTATCCATAATCTTTACGATGCGTTTTGGTGGGCTGTTGAGACCATAACAACCGTTGCTTATGGCGAATATTATCCTGTCACCTTCTTGGGAAGGATTATTGC
>JASKBU010000124.1:0-4900 GCA_033272285.1 Nitrososphaeraceae archaeon | reverse complement strand
ACCTCAATACGCAGACATAGAAAAAAGACAAGTAGTTAAGAACATACTATCTAGCAATAATGATTTATATGAAATTTTCCTTCTTATGCCAAATGGAAATATGTATTTTCTTGAACATTATTCTATACAACAGACTCTTACCTTGAACAATTTTGCATTTAGAGATTATTTTCAAGGGGCGATTAAAACAAATGACACCTATTTAGGAAATGTGCACAATACTGCAGCTGCTTCTGGTGCCAGAACAGCAAAGATTGCAATTCCAGTGTATTCCTTAAAGGATAACTCCACTATTGCTGGAGTATGGGCTAGTAGTATTGATTTTAGTGTTTTAAATAAAGAACTTCGATCACTTAATCTTACATCTTTAGGTAACAGTACGCGTGTTGTGTATGTGGATGGTAATGGACAAAAGATTGCTGATTCTGATATAAATAAAAGTACAATTCCTGAGTCTTTTGCTAATCTCAAGGGTTTTAAGGCTGCTATAGGTGGACAGGCTGGTTCAACTATAGATACAGTGAATAACACAAAGACGTTGGTATCATACCAGCCAGTAAATGCATTTCATAATACTTGGGTTGTTCTTTTGATGCAACCATCACTACCACTATAATAATTAGCGTCTATTTAGTTTCATGTAATTGAAGCTCTAGTAACACGTTAGGTTTTGTTATAATAGCATTCTAAATCATTTTTACGGCTTCATATACTCTTCAAAGGGTAACAATTTAAAACGCGCAACAACAGTGTTATTGTTAAATAATTTGTTGGAGTCTTCAAATTATTGTCTAAGATCCAAGTGAGGGCTAAGGTGAAAATCCCATTTGGTATGTTGGAAGAATACAAAAAATATGTGTCAGAGTATATAAATCGAATAAAGGAAAAGGATAGCGGGACTCTTCAATTTGATTGGTTCATTAGTAGTGACAAAACAGAGGTTGAAATATTAGAAGTATATGCGAGTTCTGAAGCTGCTTTAAAACATCAGGAATATCTTGGAGAATTGCAGGGAATAATTTTCAAAAAATTTGGCGCTCCTTATTCGTTGACGATCTATGGTAATCCCTCACCGAAACTTTTAGAAAATGTAAAAGCTAGCAAAATGGATGTAAAAATATTTTCTTTTTTACAAGGGCTTAAGACCCCCTGAAAGTTAGAGGGCTTTTAAGCGCTAGGAAAGAGTTTGTTAATATGATAACAAATTCTTACACTATGTTAATTTAATTAGCTTAACGCGTCCTTTTTCTAAGAATCGGAAAAGCTAAATACCAAGTAGTAGAACCCTACTACATGCAAGGTTCGAATCCTGACGTCCGAACACTTGATGACATTTAATATTTTGGCCGAATGAACGTTATAGAAAATCTAACTTTACTCTGGGATTTCAGGTTCAACTAGTTTTGCTAGATTATTCAATGATTGCTGCCAGCCTACATAGCACGCTTCAAGAGGAATGACAGTGGGCAAACCTTCTTGTACAATGGTCATTTCTGTTCCTAGTGAAACCTTCTTCAACGTTACAGTTACTTGAATTTCTCCAGATAAGTTTGGGTCATCAAAATTATCCGTATAACGTAAGCGTTCGTTTTCAACCAGCTCACGGTATTCTCCACCAAATGACATGCTCTTTTGAGTGGTAAAGTTTGTAAAAGACATCTTGTAGGTTCCTCCTACCTTTGCATCCATGTGATTAACGTTACAAGTATAACCATTGGGTGGTAACCATTTAGCCATGGCATCACGGTCAAGAAAAGCACGATAAATTTTCTCTGGCTTTGCTGTAAGTACACGATGTAAATGAACAGTGTTAGTAGACATAGGCTTCTTATTGCAATATACTATTAAAGTATTCTATATTAGGTTTAGGTTTTAATAACTAGACATAAATCAGATACTGATGATCTCTTGATCTATGAAATATTTCCACTTTTGCATTCCCTTATTAGGTTTTCCATTTTCTTTAGGTCAAGTTCTTTTCTAGGGACTAATTTGTCTTTAATCCTTCTTGAGAAGTAATTAATAAATAAATTAATAAACTTTAAACTTGTAGTTATATTAGTAACAATAGAAGCGGCTTACTATTTAGAATTTTAAAAAAAGTTCCGATTGAATATTCAATAGGATCCCGACGTCCGTGGTACTAAAATAATAATATATAGTCGATTAGTTAAAATGAACCCACCAACTTGAAAAAATAATAGTAACTCATCCCTAAAGAATAATAACCATGCATAATCGACGAGAATATTCAGTGATCGACGCTCCTTCCATACTGGGATTACGCCCGACTGGAGTCGAGCTTCTTCCAAAAGCGTTAAGGGCAGCAGGTTTACTTGAGAGATTAAATGCTCAATACTGTGGAATAGTCGCTCCATCATCGCCATACAACCATAGTCGTGATGAAGAAACTAAATTACTAAACGCTGAAGCAATCAAAGAGTATAGCCTAAAATTGGCAGAGACTGTGAAATGTCAGTTACATAAAAATAAATTCCCCATGGTCATTGGAGGTGATTGCAGTATCTTAATTGGTAATCTTTTAGCATTAAGGCGTCTAGGCAGATATGGGCTATTTTTTATTGATGGACATTCTGATTTTTATTTACCAGAAGAATCTCCGACGGGCGAGGTAGCAGATATGGACTTGGCAATAGTATCAGGTCATGGTCCTGATATTCTTAGTAATCTGGACCACCTTAAGCCACTAGTAAAGGAACAAGATATAGTAGTATTTGGATATCGTGATTCAGCACAATCTGCTCAGTATGGATGCCAAGATATTAAGAAGACTACGATGATCAATGCCGTAGAGCTTGTTGATGTAAAAAAGTTAGGACTCAAAAATACCGCTACTTTAGGCATACAAACACTTCTCAAAAATGAACTTTCGGGATTCTGGATTCATCTTGATGCTGATGTTTTAGATGACTCAATTATGCCTGCAGTCGATTATCGTCTACCTGATGGAATAACCTTCCCAGAACTAAGTAATTTACTTAAGTTATTACTATTGTCGAAAAAAGCTATGGGTATCAGTGTCACAATTTTTAATCCCACTCTTGATAAAGATGGTTCTATTACCAGAAATTTTGTGTCAAGTATAGTAGAAGGTCTGTCCTAAGAGGCATTCTCTTGTCCAATTCTTATTTTTAAACTAAATTGAACTGTTACCATAAAAGCAAAATAACAAGCTAGTAGAGCCCTAATACATGCGAGGTTCGAATCCCGACATCCGAAGACTCGTCAATTTCATCTGTGAAATATGATAGCGATTTCCCAAAAGCTACTTTTGCATGTTTTGACTGCTATTGTTGTGGTATCGTATTGTTTTGACCGTTGTCTGTTATTAGAGAATACTCGTCACTTTGAACATTGAAGGCCATAGATTTGATTTTCTCAGGATCATCTGCGTAGAACGAAAATTCAAACGGCGCTTTTTTATTTGGGCTGATTATGTCTGGATTAGTAAACACGTAATCTGTGTCTATCACCTTGTGTTTTTCGTCGTAAAATATTGCTGACACCTTCACAGCATTGGCATCATTTTTACCCTGATTCATTACTTCTCCAAGGACTCTAAATGTGTTTGTGTTCTTAGAATTTTTGCCTACACTCAATTGTAGTGCCTCAGGTTTATCGTCCTCTGATTTTTCAAAACTTGTTGTAAGAGTATACTTACTCTTACTAGGTAACGTTTCATCTAAAAAAATGTCAAATCCAGACCTGTTTCCAGGCTTTATTAGATAGTCGTTAACGTATTTGTCTCCTGTTGCAACAATAATTCCGTTCTTGTCATATACTGTTGCTGTTATGCGAACTAATTCAATAGGATAACTAAAATTATTTAACACCTCACCGACTATGGTGTCCTTATTTAATGCAGAATATAAAATATCGGGTCTTGGTTCAGCATCTTCACTTTGAGTGCTATTAGATATTTGAGTCGACATATCCTCATCCACGGTAACCTCAATTTGAGCGTTTGTCGTTGAAGCCATTAAAGAAAAAAGAAATCCGGCAATGGCCATCGATAAGCATAGGAGGCTGCTAAATTGGCTAATAGAGTGCGAGTTCTTTGCTAGATATTCTGGAAAGGATGTATCGATACTATTCGTTAACAACTTTCCAGGTAGGGTGTATTTCATGCCATCCTTTTGGCTTGTCTGTAACCCATGCTCCCCAAACATGGACTCGGTCACCTTCCTTTGGAAGAATTATTCCGCTTTTGCCTTGATCAGGTGGAACTATCTCTACCACCAAGAATCCATCTGTTTTATCATTGTTCTTTTCATTTGTTAGGAACTTGAATTTGTCATCCAACTTCAAGAAAAACTTGTAATCGCCATCATCCATCTTTTTAGTATGCATAACTACCCCTGTTGCTTCTTGACATTCACTCAGAACCCTCAAGTCTTCCTCATTTGAAGCACCAGCTAGAACATTTCCTGTCCTACAGTCAGGACCAGTAAGTGCTTTATGTTGTGTTACTATAACGCGATCTGAGGATTCAACCCTATTCTGTTCTTCTAAGGGAATAGGTGCCTCACCTTCCTCTTCTGAGATAGCGATTTCTAATTTCTGTTTCATCTCAATGTTATTTTGGATGTTAACTGTCTGATTATTCTGAGTTTGCTGTTGAGTTTCTATGGTTTGGTTAATATTTTGATTCGATTCACTTTCACCAGATGTCTGAGTTGATGTTTGATTATTGTCTTCAGAATCGGCTTCACCACTCAAGGCTTGACCACCGGTTGCCTCAGTTGAGGTTTGATTATTGTCTTCAGAATCGGCTTCACCACTCAAGGCTTGACCACCGGTTGCCTCAGTTGAGGTTTGATTATTGTCTTCAGAATCGGCTTCACCACTCAAGGCTTGACCAGTCAAGTCACTGCCTGTC
>JASKBU010000123.1:0-5133 GCA_033272285.1 Nitrososphaeraceae archaeon | reverse complement strand
TTGCCAAAGTTGGAGCACCTACTAAAAACGCTGCTACAATCATTGCTGAGGCAATTTTTATTCCTATAACATATTTTTGCACGAACTTTGATTGCTCAATAAACTACTTAATAATTCGAATTTATCAATCAAATATTTTTTCGTATCTCGCTTGAAAATTAGATGCTTGTATTAGAAGTGTTAAATAAAATTTTGACGTAATCGTACGTTAATCTTGAATTCATTGTTAGGCAATTGGTTGGTGCCTTCTTCATCTGATATACACCAATGAATTTTACTATTAACGGAGACATAACACCCTATAAAGTATGTTGGTCCAACAACGGTACCTGTTAATCGACTCGACTAATTGATCTGCGGGTTGAAAAATTCATGGAAGCAACAAGAGAAATATTTACAATAATGATACTCGATGACGAAGAGGATATTCTAAAACTTTACAATGACTATCTTTCTAGCAAGGGTCACAGAATACTACGTACATATGTCAACGCCGATAATATATTGGAAGATATTGATATCGAGTGTCCAGACGTATACATCATAGATTATAGACTGCCTGGTAACATGAATGGAATTGAGGTTGCAATAGAAATTTTAAAGAAGTTTCCTTCAGCATGCATAATATTCATTACCGCTTTTGAACTATTAGAGCAAGAAATATCAAAACATGATATTTTTTATGATAAGAATATAGATGTTTTAGTTAAACCTGTTAAACTAGTTCAAATTCAAAATTCCTTAATTAATCTATTAAGTAAAAAAGAGCAAATTAGTATGGCTCTTTAAAAAGGCTGAAGTTAGAACGTATTTTGACAAATATTTTTATTGTTTCGGCCATTTTGTCAGACGATGATGAACGTTTGAAACAATAAAATTACTTTTGTAAATTAGTCTCATAAACTTACGCTAATTATATACAAGCTTAGGCTACTAAATGATTGATGATAGCATTAAGTAATCCTCATTTTGTAAATGCAAAACAGGAGATAATCAAACGTATCCAATCGATGGTTATCCTATTTATGTATTGCAATAATCAAATCCCTATGTCTGCGTCAGTAATCGATTTTGAGCATTATGCTACTGGCTCCTATGCAACGGTGTTTTATATTTGTCCTGATTGCCGGAATAAATTCGCCGTAAAAATCCAAGATTTAGGGAAAGTCAGAAAATAATAATTTTGCATGTAAAAAACACCTCATGTAAGTAGGTAAAGTTTAAAAACAAAGAATGCAATTCTCTTACAAAGATTCGTTTCTATTTATTAAAAAAGCCTATTAGTCGTTTTATTTAGCATATACACTTATAAATATTTATTTTAAATACATGTCTTTGAAATACCGATATATGGTCACACTATAACATATTTGATAATTATCAAGTCCATTGTTTTTTTACCGTTTATTTGGCTCCGGTTCTTAAAGTTTGCTTTTTCTCTAATTTTTGTCCGTAATCTTGCCATATCTTTCAACTATATTTCCAATGCATTTTGTCGTCTTCTTAATCAAATCTATTCGGGCAAATTCATTTGGCGAATGAATTCTACTATATTTGTAAGTACAACCAATACTCACGCATGGGCATCCCAATATTTTATTAAAATACCACATGGGTCCTGTTCCAGCTGAAGATATACTTTTGATAACTTTTCCATATTCCTCTTTAGCACTTGCTTCGACTAGCATTACAAATTCGTCATTTAGCGGAATCCTACATGCAGGTTCCCCGCTCAAAAAATTCAATTGTATGTCACTGAATCCATTTTTGTCAAGATGTTCTCTCAATAATTCAAATTGTTTTTGTGGAATCATATCAGGTACTAGTCTAAAGTCGAGTTTGGCCATGGCAGTACTTGGTAAAACAGTTTTCGAACCTTCACCAATATAACCTGAAAACAAGCCGCTTATATTGGAAGTAACTCCGCCTACGAGTGCTTTCTTTATTTCCTCAATATCCTCCTGATTGAAAATGTAATTCAACCCATAACTTTTCTTGAACTCTGAAATATCGAATTCATCTTGCCCAATACATTCGAGTTCTTCGGGTAAAAAATCCCTCACATCTTTATTCCAATTGTCGATTGTAATCTGGCCATTCTCATCGCGTATAGTCTTTAATGCGTGAACTAGCCGCCACGCCGGATTTTCAACTATGACTGCTAAGCTGGAATGCAGATCTGCATTGGAACACTTCGCATGTAATTCTACACAAAGTAATCCTTTCATTCCAAGACTCATTACGGGTACGTCATCTTCATCTACATAGCCAAATTCCCAAATTGTTGCATCGCAGGAAAATTTCTCTTTATTCTTGGCCAAATATTCTTCAAGATGAGAGCTACCTATCTCTTCTTCGCCCTCAACTAAAAATTTGACATTGCAAGGAACGTCCCCTGATTCCTTGAGAAAATACTCTATTGCCTTTATTCTGGTAATTAATTCACCTTTGTCATCAGAAGATCCTCTTCCAAAGATAAAGTTACCATCAATTTTACCACTAAATGGATCATCATTCCACAATTCAATTGGTTCGGGTGGTTGAACATCGTAATGATTATAAAATAGAATAGTCTTTCCTTTTGGATTACTTTTGGATTTGACCTCGCCAAATACTACGGGTGGGATTTGTTTAGAACTGTCTTCTGACCTTATAATCTCTGTGCTTATGCCTGCTCTGGACATTATTTCAGAAACTAATTCTGCGCATTTGATAATCGTCGGCTGTTTTTTTGCAGAGACACTAGGAACTTTAATCAGCTGCTGTAGCTCCGATAAGAGTACATCAATTTCCGAATCAACTCTAGATGCAATTATTGTCAAATTAGCATAAGAATCAATTGAACATGAAATTAAATATTCTGTTTAAAATACAGCGTAAAAAAGATTATCGTAATGTTCTAGAAATCTTCATGACCCTGGAAAATTTCTTGAGTACACTCTGATCTAAAATCAAAAAATGAAAAATGAAATGGCTAACACCGATATTGACATATTTGGATATTCCATTTATGATATCATCAATGGTCCCTACGGTCAGCCCACCTGCAATTGATTTCTTGAACTGCCCTTCAGTCATTTTTTCTTTCTTTAATTTCTTTATAATTTTTTTCAAGTCTTCATGTTCCCGAACGATAACACAAGGAAGTACGATTGAATATTCAATTTTTCTATTTTTGGTATTATAGTCTTTTAGAATGTTTATCTTTCTGCTCATCTCTTCAGGTGTTCCGAAATAAAGGTTATATCGGTCTGCATATTTGGCGGCGACCTTTAACAAATATTTTTCGCCAGATCCTCCCACCATGATTGTGGGATGAGGTTTTTGGAGGGGTTTTGGAGAACAGATGGCGTTATTAATGGAATAATACTTTCCGTGAAAATTTGCCATTTCCATTGTCCATAATTTTTTTATAATTTGAATTGATTCTTCCAACTGCAAAATACGAACTACATTTGAGAAGTAGGAATAACCGTAAGCGTTGTATTCTTCTTCATACCATCCTGCTCCTATACCTAACTCAATACGTCCTCTTGTAATGACATCTAATGTGGATAGCATTTTTGCCAGAAGCGCAGGATTTCTATAAGAATTACAAGTCACTATCTGCCCTAATTTTATCTTCTTTGTAAAAGTGGAAAGGGCGGATAATAGAGTATAACATTCAAAAAAGTTACCCTTCGTTGGATATCTGTAGTGGGGGATAAAATGATCATAGGCATAGGCCGAATCAAAGCCATTTTTCTCTGCAGCAATTACAATATCTTTTGAATACTTGAATTGTTCTGTAACCGATTTAGGTGGCAGATCATTTCTCCAGCCTTGTGGAATAACTATACCGAATTTTATTTTCGACAACTAAATTCATTATGCATTAGAATCCATAGTTTATAATAATTATTTCGACTCGATAGCAGTATAAATGTGCCAAGTGTTTTGTTTACTCGTGGTAAGAATTTTTAAAAGTTGTTATCTCTTTTTAATTATTATTATCTTGATTTAAAAGGATCGCCATTGTCTTTACCTATGGGAGTATCGCTACTTTCTATGTTTTTGGTCAAAACTCTATCATGTCCGCTTACATAATTGTGCCAGTCTATGTCTATTTCATTGTTTTCATTTGGAATATATTTGACAGTACCAGAATTAGGATCAAAATTGAACAAGCGTCCTTCAGATGGAGGCGTTATTATTTCAAATTGTAATGGATCCTTATCCTTATCCTTCGCCTTCAAAGTGATTTCAACTTCATGAGCTGAATCTATTGATACACTTTTACCATTATCTTTTAAATTAGATTCACCGTTTGTATTTGTATCAAGATTCACATCCACGGTAGCAATATTACTCTCAGCGCCCATGTCATCTACTGCCTTATACGTAAAACTATCGGGGGATCTCATTGTATTTTCCTTTACTGAAATTTCTGGCCTGTAAGATATTCCTTGATTTCCACCCAGTTTTTGAGGGGTCCCAAAATCAGAACCATTATCGCTTTTAGTGTAGAATACAAAATTGTTACCTGGTGTTGTACCCTCCCAAGTTATATGTGTGTCGTTACCAACTGCAGCTATATCGGGATTTCCGGATCCGCCAGGATCATTACTTATGTTCTCTGCCGCATTGAAGGATGCACCATAATCTGAACTTTTTCTCAAAAATATGTCTTGATTTCCAGTAGCAGATTGCCCCTGCCACACCACATAGATATTGTTACCAGATGATGAAACTTCAGGATTAAATACATTTGAACGACTACTACCGCTCAAACTGAGTGGCGATGAAAATGACTTGCCATCATCAGTACTTCGAGCAAAAAGAATATATCTATCTTCTTCCTCGCCTGCACTCCATACAACGTATTTGTGGATATCAGAATTGGATTCATTAGTGCTCTGATCAAAAGCCAAGGGGGCCTGATTTGTTTGATTGTTTTCTTTCACCGCTACACTCACAGTTGCCACATTACTTTCATTTCCTTTATCATCAATTACCTTGAATGCAAAACTCTCATTTCCTATATAGTCTGTTTTCGGAACAAAAGTTAACGTGCCTTTTGTGGTGTCAAAATTGTCCAAACTTGCATCGGTTGGGTCAGATACGATTGCAAATTGTATGGGATCATTATCATCA
>JASKBU010000122.1:0-3440 GCA_033272285.1 Nitrososphaeraceae archaeon | reverse complement strand
GACTTAAATATATGTCTAATTATCTAGCGTTATGGTATTAGGAGAATTAATTGAAGATGAAACAGGCAAGGTAACAGGGCACAGGGTTCTTGATGTCGAGGGACCGAAGATAGAAAGGTCCTTTATAATGACGGGAAAATACAAAGAAGTACAGGCTATAGACGAAGGAACATTCTGGACAGTAATAAGACAGAATGCTGAAGGGGAACCGGTAATGTACGCAGAAGCGCAAGGAGTAATATCTGCCAAAGACGGATACGGCATAGCAACTTATACGGCGCAAGGAATAGGAAGATTCACCAGCGAAAGGAAAATAAGATTCCACGGTTCAGTGTTTTTTCGCACAACTTTAACCGGTGGAGGAAAGTTATCATTCCTTGATAACACGGTGGGTGTTTTTGAATACGTAGGGGACGAACAAGGAAACTGCTCGGTTAAAGTGTGGGAATGGAAGTAGCATAACAAACACGCTAGATGAGTCAATTTGACAAATGCGCCTGCGGGCATATGAGACTACATCATTTCCGAAAGGTTGCCAAGAATCCCTTATCAGAATGCAAAAAATGTAAATGCTTGAAATTTAAAATTGTTTAACAAGAAACCAATTGCATCAGAGCAATCATTGATGTATATATACAGCCAACTCAAGGAAGATAGTACTAGACTTTTGGACAAGTGTCACTCTACATAGCTAAATGCTTCTCAAGACAAGATTATATATAATTTGTACAAAAGGTTAGCTGTGCCGTCGTAGCTCAGCCTGGGAGAGCACTCGACCTATTTGGGGTGAAGCTGAAGACCGAGCTGTCGTGAGCTCAAATCTCACCGACGGCATAATAGATTTATCAAGACTTTTTCAAAATCATTAGAGCTTGGAAGAATCTCTAGCTTATCAACAGTTAGGGAAAATTGCAGACGAATATCTAGCGTAAAAATATCCAGCACACTTATTTATCAAATCTTGATTTATTTTCAGAAATTGCTCATTGCTGAACATCCTCTTGTCCCAAGATCTGTTAGTCTTAGTAGCTTGATCTTTTTTAGGGTAACTTTTTTTTGTTACAATAACAGCCGGTAATATCTTTAGAATTTAACACGACAGATAGGATCGAAACCATCTTGATTTCTTTGGCTTTGCTTAAACTTAAAAGTCGCTAGAGCCACCAGCACTGAACTTGCTGCCCTTAATACTAACAATGCCCACTTGGTCATTTATCCACTTTAAGAACTCTAGATCAAGAGGATGACTTACTATCATCTTTGTACCTCGCAGATAAAAGGCAGGAGACATCCCAGTCTTCCTAATGACATTATTACGAATTGCTTCTGTGTCAAGTCCCTCTTTCAAAATAGTCTCTAGGGTGTAGATACTTTTCCCGTTTGCACTCCTATCAAATATTAAAGAAACAACCAAGAGTGGATCAACTTTGGAAAATACCCTTTTTAACGTATTATCGAGATCATTGAACTTGTTTACCACATCTTCTACTTCGCCCAAGACTAAAGCTTTCGATGAATCTCCTTTATAAGAATAGCTGAATTTCTCAGAACATGGAAAAGCATCTGCTCTCAGAAATTGATTTTTATGGGAATATTCTGGGTACGACTTGGGTAGAATTGATACGGAAAAATTATTGATGTTAGCGACAAAATTATTATTATGTATGTGAATGTAAGACAAATAGGTATGACGAATCCTTTAGTAATTGCATTCAAGCGAATCTTTTGTAATCATGATAGTACTTTTTCGTATAGAAAGTACAATGATTTTGATTTCTTTGAATATGATAAATGTATGAACTGTGAAAAAGTAGTGAGATATCTTAGGGGTTTTGACGAAAGCATTAGAGGGTGATAACATTTAGGATTAATCTTCCAATTTTGATTATTCTTTGGTGGATAGGTGCCGTAATCGCGGGTATATCCCTCTTGATTCCACAATACAACTATTATCTTATTATGAGCTTTTTGGGATGGATAACGATGGCAGTAACATCAGGCCTAATTATATATGCAATAAAAAGAAATAATAAAGAAAGTCAGAAAAATATGCCGTCGAAAATTAGTTGATTTCTTTGCCGCCTTGTTCTTCAATTACTACAAGAGTAACAGTAGATGTTATACCGGGAATCTTTCTTATTCTGCTAGTTATTGTATGATTCATTGTTTCAGTATTGTCTGACTTTACTTTTACGAAAATATCATGAACGCCATATGTCCCACGTACTTCTCTTACATCCGGTAGCTTCGCTATTTCGGTGATTATTCTTTCTTCCGAACCAAGGGTGCAATTCACAAGTATGTATGCAGTAGACAATGATGTTTCTAGAAATTTAGTATATTTTAGTCTTTTCTATGAACTCGATTTTTGCAATAATATACGAGACATTCAATATTTTAGTGTATAAAGTTTGTAGAGTTCACCGGTTCGCTTGCTTACATAATTCCATTCTCTTGCACTGTAGTTAACTCTAACAAATTTTTGTCTCAATTCAGGATGTAACCTTACATATACATCATCGCCTATTGTGATATTATTCGACTTTGTTAAAGATGTCATTTTTGATGAGACACTCATACAATATCCCAGAATATCTAGTGGAGAAGTTTCATCATGACCATACTGAACAATAATATTTTCGCCCTCATCAATTCCAATTTTTGCACTTAAGTCTGGATAATCATATTGATTCAATATAGGATTTAATCCATTTTTAATAATAGTTAACATGGACATTCCACATCTAACAGCTCTATCACATACTACAAACTTGTTAGATAAAGAAGGAAAGAATGCAATTACTGCGTCTCCCACATATTTCAAAACAAAACCTCCGTACCTATACACGGCTGATGACATTTCATAAGTGAAGGCGCGTATTATTGTGACTAATTTGTCAACTGGAATGGTCATTGAAAGATTTGTTGAGCCTACTAAATCTACATACAAAATAACAAGTGGAATCTTGGAGTTGACATGATTTTTCAGAAAATTCTGTCCGGAATCCAAATTTGAATCATACTGGTATCTCCTCTTAAGCGCCTTCCATATCCTATCCTGTGTTTGCTTTATTTGAGTGTCCGTATCGTAGATTGCATCTGATTCCACACTAGATTTCTTCTCGCCTGTAATCATAGAGATAAAAGGAGATGTGCTTTTAGGGAGATTTTGAGACTTGGTTTTATCCACTTCCTTATTGGCTGCTGTCATAAACTATGATCCTCCCGATCCTTTTGATAATTATCAACCAATAATAAGTTACTATATTGGTTATACATACCAATTACTTTATAAAATCAAACCAAAGAAACCCTATATGGTTTTTACTCTTGCTCATGAAATTTTCTTTATTTTATATTATTTATAGCATTTATGAAAATGCAAATAGTCTGATTTTACATCTTTATGTGTCGTTTCCACGATTCTTTGCATTGTTTTC
>JASKBU010000121.1:0-10711 GCA_033272285.1 Nitrososphaeraceae archaeon | reverse complement strand
ATTATATTGGATATAAGGATGGAAAATCTCAACGGCCTTCAGTTATATCAATGTATGAAAGCAATTAATCCAACTTCTAAGATTTTGTTTGCTTCGGCTCTTGATGCTGCAAAAGAATTAACTAGTATCCTTCCAGATATACAATCACAGGACATTATAAAGAAACCTGTCGACAGAGAGAATTTTATCAAGACTGTTAAAATTGCTCTCGGTGTATAATTTCCAAATACTTAATATGAGAATGCTGTTTGATCAATCGCTTTCTATGTCCTAATTTCGATTACTGTCATTAATAATTTGTGTGATAGGCTGGCAGAACGATCACTGGGATGAGAAAATGGCAATAAATGTGTTCTAATCTAATCGTCCTAGATTAAATTAAAATAATATAGACAGGGCAATTAAGATTATTCTCTGATCAGTATTTGAAAAGTAAGCATTGTTTAAGAACAATAAAGGATTTAAAAATGGACAATGGATACCTGCATTAGAAAGACAGGAATCGGCAATTTGTCATATCGTAGTAATCAGCTACATGATCTAGGAGGAAATAAGTCGACCAATTATGGCAAACCAGGTTCTGAGCCCTTAAACTCATTAGCGTCTCAAGGAGAGCAAGAAAATACCGGTGGAATCCCATTTACAGATTACTCAGAGAGAGTCTGCGTGAGTGTAATTGATATTATAGGTTCCACGGGCATAGTATCAACGATAGGAAGATCTAAAGACATCAGGACGTTTTACGGGATATTTCTTAACAAAATTTCAAATATTCTCAAAAAATATCGAGCCAATATAATTAAAACTGTAGGCGATGGAATAATATCCTATTTTCCGGATACAATAGATATTACTAACATGCGGGTTTTTGAAAATGTTCTAGAATGCTGCTTTGCTCAGATAGACGATCGGTTTGCTATCAATTCAATGTTAACGGAGCAGCGATTACCAACAATCAGATATAGGGTAAGCGTTGATTATGGAAAAGTAGAGATAACTCGATTCGATGGATCTGATAGTGAGGATGTATTTGGATCAACAATAAATCTATGCTCTAAAATGAATATATACGCACAACCTAATAGTATTGTAGCAGGGAACGATCTTTATCGAGTAATACGATCATTCAAGGAGCTTGATGATGCATATGCATTTCACGAAATGGATAGTTATTATTGCGGGGCTGGAAAGTACTCTTACCCCCTTTATTCGCTGTCAAGAATGAAGCAGACAAACATAGCACCTATAAATCCTCTAAACTCGACATTGCATGAAATAAAAAAATATGTGATTAATGGCGTTAGGCCATTACGAACTCCAAAAATTTTACTCATAGACGATGAATTAGATGATTTATTCGTGTTAGAAACATTTCTAATCAATGCCGGATTCGAAGTTAAATCATTCTCAAGTCCCAGGGAAGCACTCAGACATTATGCAAATGGCGATCCATTGTCTTACGACCTGGTGATTAGTGATATAAGAATGCCGGAAATCAACGGTTTTCAGCTCTATCACAAATTAAAAACCATAAATGGCAATGTGAAGATAACCTTTGCCACCTGCCTAGAAATAATCGAAGAAATCTCGACATTGCTTCCTGAATTCAAACAGGAACAACTAATTCAAAAGCCCGTAGAGAGAGAAAAATTCATCGAATTTGTGAAAAAAAATATGAGTAAATAGTTTTATCATGAAATTGGGTCTCGAGAATAAATAAGAGAGGAAGAAAAGCATGGTGTTATTTGAAAATGGACAGTTAAGTATTTCAAAATGCTTCTTTATCGCTCAATATGATAAAATTGTCAACGCTATTGCGCTGACGAGTACCAATCTACAAAGTTCAAAATTTCTTTGCAATTTTTATTTTGGCGACTGTGTATCTGAAGAAAACTTATACGAAGCAGAGGAAAAGGAAATTAGTAACATACTTTATTAATAGAAATGTAACTACATGCTTTTATCATTACCACGGATTTATAGGATTGGAATTATCTCTGTAATTTTAATTGTCATATTTTCATTTGCTTTATTTTATTATATCCAAACTTTAACAGAGAATAATGTTAGAAGTAGTCTGTTGACAGAACAGGTTGATAGACAACGAGCTGCCTCAAGAAGTCTTTCACAACATATAGGTTCAGACCTTTCATTGGTTATGATGGTTCTTGACGGTTTGACAACTTCGGCTTATATGCAGGGTGGGGATTTATATTCAGAAAAAACAAATCACTTGATACAAGAAAAGTACAATTTAATAGATGATATAATAGACAAAATTTTTGTATTGGACAAAAATGATGTTGTAACTACAAGTCTATCGCATCTTGGTAGAGATGAATACCTTGGTGCAGATTTTTCACAGAGAGAATGGGTAAAGGATGCTAAAAGAGATCTAGAGCCAGTGTTTTCTAAAGGTTTTGAGAGGCAAGGAATTTACACGATCTATATTGTTGTTCCTATTATTAATAGGGATGATAATCGATACGTGGGATTAGTAGGTGCATCAATACCAACTGAAAAATTTTTTGCGAGATACGGAAATGTTCATGATATCAACTCCCAATTTTTAGTCATATTTGATAAGAATGGAACGATGCTTGCTGTTGGTGCTGATAGGGCCCTAGTCGGAAAGAACTTTTTTGGTACAATAGCGCAGAATTTCATTGGTCACAACGAGATTCTGAATAACCTAACGCGAACTCTTCTCAAAGGGAATTCTACTTATGGTATGTATGATTATGGACGGTCGGAAAGGGTGAATACTGGACAACCAATTTTGGTAGAGAACGAGCCGACATATTTTCTTGAAATAGTAACACCAACTAAGGTAATATTTTCAAAGATATCGGATACATTATTCACAGAAAGACTAAAGGGTTATTCATTACTAGTAGCTGTTTTTGCATCTCTTGGATCGTTGATAATATTGCTACTTAAATGGAACAATACTATGGAAAAAGAGGTAGTCAAAAGAACTAATGCCCTAAACAAGTCAAATATACAATTAGGTGTCGTGTCCAAGAAGCTAAGAACATCTAACCTTTCATTACAGAATGCTATCGAGCAATTAAGGCAGCACGATAAGATACAAAAGGAGTTTATAAATATGGCCGCCCATGAACTGCGTACTCCCATCCAACCTATCCTTGGACTTACTGATGTTTTACGCGATTACGTATCTGATTCACATCAATCCAAGTTACTGGATGTTATAATGAGAAATGCAAAAAGACTCCAAAGATTATCTTGTGACATATTAGACGTTTCCAAAATAGAGAGCAGTTTATTGAGGCTTTCCAAATCTCCAATTGATCTCAATGAGAAGATTAAAACTGTGATAAATGATATTGAAAATGGTTATAATGAAGGAAACAATAGTAATGTTAAGATAATTTTTGAACCCGAAGAAACAATTATGATATACGCCGATAGAGACAGAATTTATCAAGTACTTTCCAATTTGCTGAATAATGCAATACACTTTACTAAAAATGGAACAGTGACCATAAATACCAGCATAGCCAATGTAAGTAATAATAATGGTAATAATGATAAGGAGGTAGTTGTGACTATAATCGATACAGGCAGCGGTATAACTCCAGAGACAATGCAAAAACTTTTCTCAAAGTTCGTCACTACATCTAGTCACGGTACAGGCCTAGGACTTTTTATTTCGAAAGGGATAATAGAGGCACATGGAGGAAGAATATGGGCCGAGAATAACTCAAATGGAGTAGGTTCGAGTTTTTCATTTAGCTTGCCATTTACATAGTATTTACTATCTAAACAAAATCATTCTGGAAACATATTTACTAGATTAGTTATCAAACTTACCAAATGATAGTGGATTCATAATGTTTTTTTGTGATGGTATAGAACATCCGCAACTTGTCGATGATATTTACGCGACCATAATTGTTAAATTCAAATTAAATGGTTTGAGTGTCTGAAATTCTAGGTTAATATTGTATGTTACTACAGTAAGGTCTTAGATTCAACCGAGGGTCGTTACCTGTAATTAGTTATCATAAATAATATGACCTTGGGCTAGCATCTAGTCTGGACAAAGTGCTGAGCCTAGGCATTTAGGTAAACTGGCAATACCGCCAGCATCTTCAGATGGTAAACTTGTTTCTGTATCTATAGCTGTTGAATTTCCATTGATACCTTTTCCATCATCTGTCGAATTGGTGATGTTTATCCCCATCGTACTTGAGTTTGACATGTTTTGTGCGTTCACATAATTAAGCTCCGTACATCCGAGAATAGATATCGACCCTGACAAAATGGTAACAAACAAAAAAGTCAGCTTATCTTGTTTACATTTATCAAGCTTCTGAAAGGTCCTAAACACTCCATATCTTCGATAAACTAGTATTTAAGTAGATTCATACAGAACTCTTTACTGTAAGATTCTTACATAAGATATTCATAGTCTGTCTCTAATTAATTTAGATAATTATCAAGTTAGACATATTGCTTTGTATTATTTTAGTCCCACTTTCGTCAATGGACCTTTCCCTGTTCTAGTATTAGTAATCTAAATCATTTTCCAGAATTTTATTTTTCTACTATGGGAATCAATCTTTTATTTCTGATATTTCCAATTTTTCAAGTGACTTTTAGCCGAGTAATGATTCCGGCCAGTAAGGGGCAGGTTCAGTGAAGTTTTATGAATTTACTAACAAGGAGAAAATACTTGCATGCGCTGATTACCCCTATCTACTACGTACACGTTTCCTGATGAGTCAATATTGACATGTTCGGGTTTTGATAACTCACCATCATCATTTCCTTTGGTCCCAATGGAAGTCACGAAGTTACCATCGGTGTCAAAGACCTGAATTCTGGGATTGAGAGCTCCATCAACCATATATATCATATCTTGTTTATTATCAACTTCCAAATGTTCTAACAAAGGTGTAAATTGTCCGGGACCTTTTCCTTCAGACCCCCATTGTTTTACAAATGTTCCATTTTCAAGAAATTTCTGAATCCGTGGATTCTCTAATTCATTTACATACACGTAACCTTTGGAGTCGACGTCAATTCCATGAGGGTGATTAAATTTGCCCTTTTCGTTACTCTCTTCGCCAACAGAACCCCATTCCAATAAATATGAAAAATTGCCATCGACTTTCACAACCCGTTTATTTCCAGTATCAGTAATATAGATTGCACCAGTTTCCCGATCTATTACCATATCCTCTGGACTTGCGAATTCTTGATCCGATCCATTTACTTTTTCAGGTCTGTCCCACTGCTGTACAAATGTACCATTTTCGTTAAATTTCTGGATTCTATCGTTACCACGATCTACAACAAAAATATTGTCAGAACTATCTATTTCTATACTATATGGGATCTTAAATTCTCCAGGTTTCTCTCCTTCTGAGCCCCATTTTGTTATAAAGGTTCCGTTTTGTGTGAACATTTGAATATCATTCCTATCTCTATCAGTAACATACACTTTTCCTTTTGAATCAAAGTTAACATCATGAGGACGCAAGAATTGGCCATCCCCTGTACCTTCGGAACCCCACTTGAAGCCAAAACAATATTTTGTGGAATTGAACTCATCGTTTCCTCCAAAAACAGATTTTTCCATTATGAAATTAGGGTCTATTAAAATAAAAAATATAATTGAAGAAGCGGAAAGCAGAGTCTGCTTGAAATTAACAAATTCCAATAATAGTAATTGGTACTGAAGGTATCTAAAACTTCTAATACAAGTATTTAATTTCAATTATGTCCCTTAATTTACCAAATCAATATAACAACGACTTTCAGCTGTCTCATCATGTTTTTGAACTTGCTTGCATTTCTTTTCTGTCTCAAAACAACGATGGCCGTCATCGGTTTGATCATAACAAAAACTTTTACTAGCATTCACAAAAAGACTATTAGCCACTGTTAAAGATAGTAGCAAAATCACACCTATTAACACCGAACTGATTATGTATAACACGTCATTACTTTATCTTTCATCCGTTATTAATCTTGATATTTTAATTTTTTATTATCTTAGGCAATAATTTCTAAAAGAATATCTTGGAAATTAGTAGTAATGATACACGAGTAAATATACACGAACTATAGCCTTTATACAATATGTTACCTGATCTAATAGTATGTATAATAGAGGTTCATGCAGAGGATGTGGATCAAATTTGAGTCCTATTTCTTCGTGCATTATATGTCACGAATACGTTTCGTGGAATTGTGATGAATGCAATTCAGTGGAATATGTTATACATTCCTCAAAATACTGAAGGATAAATAACCTTTGATACTAAAGGGAACCTAACTTTTTCCATTGATTGGAGCCATTTTCTTTGATTTCTAAGATAAATTACAACAACATCAAACATTTATTTATACAATAAAATTGAAAGACACCCAACAAATCTCGAGAGAAAGTTCGAGGAAGAGTATTTAGATTTATTTTATGTTGTAGCCAACCAGACCGTTATCCATCTAAATGGTCAAGCTGAAAGCAATGGATAATAAGATTGGCTTGGCACTAATGGAGATCATCCAGTAATGATATGTCATGACCTTTCAAAGTGGACCGTGTTATCATTAATATTAATGGTTGCGACATTAATCGTTGGGCTCATTATTCTTATGAAATAAGTAAATAAAACAAGGGTAATTATACCTGAGTTGCTATAAGTATACTGTGGTAAGAATAATAAAACCAGACAGTGCTCCAGGCGAATTTAAGTGCAGAATTTGTGACACGATGTGGTCAAGTTTTATGAGAGATAATATTCCCTGCACTATTACAGCAACAAGAAATGGATTACACGACTTTGATTTTGCTAAACCTATTTTGGTACAATCAAAGTAGAAAACTATTTTTTTATTTAATATTTAATATTATTAATCTTTAAAGTTAATTAGAACTGTTGAGAGGCGTTGATAGTGAACAAGAAACCCCACCAGCTCCCTATGTGTTCTTGGCTGTTTACAAAATAGTCAACAAATTATAAAATGTTTAACACTCAACACCATTCAGTAAATGCTATGACCCTTTCAGACTCAATCTCAAAGTGTTGATCGTGAACATTAAATCATGCCAAAGTGCGGGAAATGGTTGGATAGACAGGATATATGTGGGAAATGCGCGGGATGATTCAAGAAATGAGCAATGATAGATCTAAACGAAAAATAAGTAAATTATTGAGACTACACTTGAAGAAACAAAATAAGGATCATGTTGAATTTCAGAAAGAAATAGCAGTTCTTATATGCGATGAAATAATGGAAAGGGTAAAACAGCAGATTCATGATGTAGAGCGTGAATCCAAAAATATGGAAGGCGATATATTAAATTTCTACCGATTATCCGTTATGAATCAGATTAGGTTTATACTTGAAGTATCAGACGAGATTGAAGCAGAATTTCATCAACAAATAAAACAAGTTGAATCTTTGAAATAACTATTTTTTTATTTATTATTATAAAGTTTCAAAATATTTAATAATATGCCAGAATATCAAAGATATTCCCTATGTTGGGAATTATTATAACTTCAATAATAATGATGATACTGTCTTTTGGAATCCCATCTGCATTTGGACAGTCCGTCGCCCCATATTCTACTTGCATTAAGTTCACTGACCATGGTTATAATATAACTCTCCAACGGGATCATGATTGCAATTCAATACAATTCTCAGAAACTGCTCTTTATTACCAAGCAAACGGTGGCCGAAAGCATTTTATTTACTTTTAGGATAAAGATTTCTTTTAATTCTACAAGGAATTCAATCTTAAGGGTGAAACTTATATGCGTGATTGGTCTTTTGAAAAGGAGGTAGACTATTAGATGCCAATATTTATGGATACTCACAAAGTTCCTTTTACTAAGGAACATCTTCAAGAGCTCTGTGCATCACCTAGGGATGAATTTGGTGTAGCTCATGTGGATCTTCTTTTCAATAAGGACGCGAATGTATGTTTTTGTGTACTTGATGCACCAAATGAAGAAGCTGTTAGGAAGCATCATGAAAAGGCTAATGTGAACTGTGAATGGATTATACAGGTCGAAACTGCAAAAACATAGTTCTGACATGCAATTGTATTTGCAGTTCAAATTCCAATCCTGACAACCTCGATGCGAAAGAACTGAAAATATACATAAAATCTAGCAAAGATTTATCTATTCAGAGAATAATGGGCATGCTATTCGGTTCAATGTAATATCATAATTTCTTCATGTTACTTGCTAGTTACTTGCTATTCTTATAATTCGTTAGCAAAATATGATGCATGAACTTCCTGCAAAATGAACTAGCGAAATTGAATTAGCTTCATAACTGGTTACTCAAAATATCTGAAAATTATAATGTGCAAGAGCAGTTTTTCTAAAATGATATCTGGCAAAACTAGAATCATCCGAGTTGCTTTCTTATTCAGTCTAAAGATTTCGTTAGCAGTATCTTATTATAAAGCGCGGACCATTTTTATATTGTGCAAATAAGGCTCTATACTCAGAAATCCGGAATTCCCAATTCACTCATCCCTTGGGTATCTGAGTTGGAATCGCTCGGAATAAGATCAGAAAAATTAAATGAGCTGAATGATGTTTACGAGGTAAAAAATCTTGTAGAGAATATCAAGCAAAACTTATTTCAAGATTTTAAATCCAGTTATTCAAGGTAACGTCTGTGTATAGTTAATTATTTAACTACAGACGTCGCGAATATTTCAAGAAAATTAATTGACAAAACAAGTCTCGATAAAGTAATCAAGATTCCTATGGCAAACGTTAGCGAAAATATGAACAGAAATGCAATACATCGATTCTTTTTTCAAGTCGGCCTTGCCCAATATTCATCTTCTAGATTTCTTCCTCCTTCTAAAGTTCTTCTTGCTGCGCAATAGAATATATTATGTTCACATGCCCAGTTTCCTGCAAGAAGAACTCTCCCAGGTTTAAAGCTCACAATTCTTTCTCGTTCAATTGATTCTATGTCAAAGTCTAATCCTAGTGTTTTGATAACCTTATCCACCATTGATTGGGAATCAAGATGCAAAATTGCTTTGTTACCGCATTCGGATAGGACTAAATCATCAAGTTTGTCCGGTCTTTGACTCACCAAGATAAGAAACAAACCGAATTTCCTTCCTTCAGCTGCGATTGTACGAAATTGTTCTCTAACCAAGGATTCATGCCGAGAACGGGGACTTGCAGGTATAAAATTATGTGCTTCATCTAGTACTATGAAAGTAGGTACCCTTCGATCTTCATCACGAGGACTCTTCATAGCTTCTTCCCATTTCTTTTCAGCATTTTCCCATTCTTCAGTCAGTATTGAATTAAGAACAAGTGCTCTTAACTCATTATTATTTATGGAAGGCAAATCTACTACCACCAAGCGTCTCTGACGTTTCGAAGAATAAGGTCTCTTAGCAAGAACATCAAGAGCTTGATACCGTTCAATTAATCCAAAATAAGAGTTTACTGTATCCCAACTGTATGATTCAAATACAAATTTGGCTTTTTCCATAGATTCGTGATCCAAGGTTGTCGCTCCCAATGATATGAGTGAATCATATAAGGAGCCTGACTTGATTGCGTTTTTTAACAATTTGCTCATTTTAGTCCTAGTCGTATCATTCGTGATTGTTCCCAAATTTTCACCCATTTTTTTTCCATCCGTTCTCAATCTTTTTACCATTTTCTCTCTTTCCTCATTGGGTATCTCTTGCAGCGATTTGAAAATATTCTTGACTTTAACTATGATATCTTCTCCATCGGTATCATCAGAAAATTGGGCAAATTGATTGAACAGTTCCTTTGCCCAATTATGACAGTGAAACATTTCAGTACTCCTTGGATTATCACTTTGTATGAGAAATTCGAGGGATATTGATGGCCACCATACTTTTAGCTCCTCCGCATTGGGTTCCTTTGGAACTCTGTTTGTCTTTATGATAAAATCGTCCATTACCGGGTCCCATTTTTCTGCAAATTTATCTTTGGTCTCAAGGGTGAGTTTCCCCTTGCCTGTCTTTATGTCATATTTTTTCACTAGAGGTTGATTAGGACGCCACAGTTCTTCATCAATTTTGTAAATCTTCCTAAAATCGCCGTTAGGATCTAAAATCAGACACCTTGCTTTTGATTTGATCATAATTTCTTCAACAAGTCTTCCAAGGAAGAATGACTTTCCAGAGCCCGATTGAGCTATTATTACCGTATGCTTGTCCATCTTCTTGGTTGGAATACGGACCATATCCGAATAGTCAGGTCTCTCCTTAGACTGGATACAACAAATTGGATGTAACTGCGAGTCCACTTTCCAACCTAAGTCAAGAAATGTATCTACGTCATCTTGTGACAAATGTGAGAATATACCCGCGACTTGCTATTTACTTTATTCCCATTTCAAAATTGTATTTCAAAACCCAATCTAACTAGATTTTTATTCGTTCAAGCAAATTACCATAAATTTAGTACGCTTCTGATAGACCCAAGACAGACAGTGCTATTTTCTTATACAGCACACCGAATTTCATTTGTTCTAGAAACATATCCTTCATTATGTCAAGGATCTTGATGTTACCGAATACCTTTACAAGACAAAAAGCGTAAATACTAGTGCGACTTGGACATGGTAATGAGAAGTGGAACGCTATTAATAATAGGTGGTATAGCCGCACTCATCGTCGCCTCAATTGTGTCTACTTTAATTT
>JASKBU010000120.1:0-7226 GCA_033272285.1 Nitrososphaeraceae archaeon | reverse complement strand
CGTGTTACTGATCATGTTACCTGCCGTTCCAGTCATGTTGCCAGTCATGTTGCCAGTCATGTTACCTGCCGTTCCAGTCATGTTACTGCCCATTCCAGTCATGTTAGCAAACACACCAGTACCAATCATAGGTACTAGTAACATGCTTAAAGCAAACGTGATTGCTAATGACAAAATAAAAATTCTAGCCATTTTTATGAGAAACAATGTTACTTTATTTAAATTTTTTCTTGAGCTTTCATTATAAAAGCAATAAAATAATTTACCGATAAAATTAATAAAAAACTAATGAATTACAGCATTTTTTTCAAATTATAAAATTAATCGTAAATAATGGAAATTTCTTCTCTTTAGCTTATACTAAGATATTACCATATTTAGAGTTATAAGACTATTGATATTTCAACCTCAAATGAAAATTAATACGAAAAAGTTCTCACATCATGGGAATATAATTCAAATTCCTTAACTGAAAATTTTGATCACCTTAATTATTTAAATTTGACCAAATATTATGACATATTGTATTATGAACACCGCATTTTCCTATGGATTGTTGCCTATCAGGATTATGACCGGTATTGTATTTATTGCACATGGAATACCGAAATTTTACGGTGTATCTGGGGGATATGGTTTTTTTCAATCTATTAATTTACCTCCTGAATTATTCTTACCCATAGCACTCCTAGAGGTAATAGGAGGTTTGGCTATATTATTGGGTGTATTAACAAGAATCGCTTCATTATTATTCATTATTGAAATGACTGGAGCAATAGTATTCACCAAACTTTCTAAGGGTTTTGTCGGTGGATATGAATTTGAACTACTCTTGATATCAATATGCATTACTCTAGTTATTGTTGGTCCAGGAAGGATATCTATTGAAAATTATTTCCTAAAAAGGGAAATATTCCCTAGAGGGAAACAATTACATCAAGAATTGTTCCGCAGCTGAAAGAAAATAATTAAAATTAATTTTATTTCTGTTTTGAATTAATCTGATAATAAAAATAAATTATCGGCACTCACAAGAGATACCTTGGATAGGAATGACATACTACACAATACAATACATGCTACCTTTTCCTCATGAGGTTGATAACCCCCATTTTTCTCGCACCTTTTCTTCAACTTTTGAAAAAACAAATCTGTCAAATAGTAAACCAACTCCGAATATAACAATCATAGTCGCTATTATCTGACTCATGTTGGAGAACTCTCTTCCGATAGCCAAAATATACCCTAATCCCAGTCCGGTAGTAATCAACATTTCTGCACCGATTAAAGCATGCCAAGCGAAAGACCAAGTTTGTCTCAAGCCCATTATTAAAGAAGGGGCCGATGCAGGGATCATTACATACCTGAATAGTAAAATTCCACTAGCTCCCATATTCCTGGCCGCATGTAGATATATGGGCGGGATATTTCTGATTCCACCATAAGTAGAATTCATTACTGAGAAAACTGAATTCATCACAATAACGAAAAGTATAGCAAAATCATTGAATCCAATAAGTAGAATAGCAAAGGGTACCCATGCTATACTTGGAAAAGATTGAAGCCCTAAAGCAAACGAACTCATAGTTTTGCCAAATTGTTTGAATCTAACCATAACAAGTCCAACGCATCCGCCAATCAACACTGAGATTACGAATCCAATAAACAATCGCCAAAGAGTGACGGCGAGCCCATTTATCAAAATATTTTCGGAGACCAGATCAACAAACGATTGAGCAACCATCGCTGGGGAGGGTAGAGATACAGGTGGCCAAATTTCTAGGGAAAATACAATTTGCCAGATAATCAGAAAAACGGCTATAAATAAGAATACACTTAAAACGTCTTTCACGTTATAGTTCATCTCTTTTTTTGAATTTACGTGATTATCCATTTCAGAAAACCCTATTATTAATTGCTCCTCTGAGATTAAGTCTATTCGTTATAAAATTCAATCGTGATTGGATTGTGCTTGCCACAATTTTAATTCTTTTCATAATTATGGAAGTATATTGGTTTCAATACTAAGCTCTTACCCACCGATTACTTTTGATCCTAAAAGTGAGTAATCTTGTGTTCAATAATAATGGGAAACTGAATGTACTCGAAAATGTAAGGGTAACCTCAGTGAGCAGGAATGAACTTTTTCTCCAAATGCAATTTTCGGAACTTATAATCCCTAGTATTTCAATGTTACTCAAGTAGGAACCTGCATTAGGACTTGATTTATCGCACTCTCAAATACAGAATAAGGCTGAGCCCCTACTATTTTTAGAGGCATTTTTCCCTCAGCAATTAATATGAAAGTAGGAGTGCTTGTTAAACCGATGCTTCTTGCCAAATTGTCATTTATAACAACTAAATTTTCATATTTTTTGGAATCAAGGCATGCTGAAAACTTGTTTACATCCTTAACACCTGCGTAAACTGCAAACTGGGTTAAACTATTCTTAGAAACCCAATCTATGTTTTCACCCTTTGAATTTCTGTATACTTCATCATAATAGGGCCAATATTTCCCTTGTTCTGCAGCACAATAAGATCCAATGGCAGCTAGTGTGGATAATTTGTCTGACGGTCTATCATTTATTACAAAATCTTTGAACATGAAATTAATCATGCCTGTTTTGACATAATTGTTAACAATTAGATCTTTGGTTTCTTTATGAAATCTTGCGCAATACTGACATTGATAATCTCCAAATTCTATCAGTGTCACGTTCGTTTTACTCGTTCCTAATGCTGATGCATTTTGAACTATTGGCTGGAGAAGTGTGTTTAAAAGCTGGTCAGTATTTTCTGGATTCTTGGGTGCGTTATTATTTCCCATCGTCAAAAATGCAGTTGCAGAGCCTCCAACTAATACTACACCAAATATAATAGCCCACATTAGGGATTTCATTTTAAACTTCTTGGGAGCTGATTTCTTGGGAGCTGATTTCTTGACCTTTCGTTTCAATATAGAATCCTGTGTTTTAGTCGCATAAAAACCATGATAAAGTTTGTTTATTTAACCAGTCATATTGAGAACAAAAATTGCGATCACCTGTTTTTGGAGACGTTCATCATATCCCAACACTTTCTACATAATTGTCCATCAATTTGCCATTTTGGCTTTGGATTATACCTAAAGAAACCTATTTTTTTGCCGCACTTTAAACAAAAATTAATTTTCGTTTGGTAATCTGATTCTTTTTTATCATAGCATTTTTTGCATAAAGTAATATCATTTTCCAAACCCCATTGCCATCTTGGATTCTTTTTTTGATCTCCGTCTATGATTGCATTACAGATGAAACATTGGTTTTGCCTTTGTTTAATTTTTGCTTCTTCTTCTTTCTTTTTAATGACAAACTCCTCTGTTGTTTTCATATGACAGTCACTGCAAAGAAACCCAGGAATGTTCCAGGATTTATCCGGTTTGTACTTGAATTTAAGATTTTTGTTGCATAGCGTACAGAATTGAGGTTTCCTAACTTGCAAACATTATTTTTTCGAGTATCTCGTAAAAAAATGTATCTTTGCCTTCCTAATACCTTACTAATATGCTTCAGATATTTCAAAGGTTATTTTGCGTCTGATTTAAGCCGTTTTTAGATACATAAAACAAGAAAAATAATAATCAATATTTATAACTCGTAGGTAATGGTATGCAAATGATTACCAAACAATGTGATAATTGTGCTCCAAAAGGTAAGAATTATTACTGTAATGCCTGTGACAAAAAAGCTGAACTGTTTTATATTTATAGTTATTATATAAATAGATTTTCGGAAAATACTTTGATGGGTAGAATGAAGGCTTTTACCTGGCACGACGTATTGGAGTATGTAAAAAATAATTTTTTTCATAATCCTTCTGGTGAACTTGACATAAACTGTGAGAAAAACTTTGCATATATTGAAGAAAAATTATCACACAATTGTCATATAACCGAAGCACTAAACAAATCCGATCGTAATCATCCAACAGGATACAAAATTTATTTGAATAAAGATAATGAATCAATTGATGATACTCCGAAAGAAGATTTTTGGGACTTAACTTCGACTTAGCTTCAATCTAGGTTACCGGTATAGTGCTACTATTCACCGAATAGTTTCAGAGTAACAGCCAACAACTGAATTATAGTATATCGGCGAACTTTTCATTTCAAGTCCTTGAACAAAAAAAAGGTTGAAGAGAGGCATGATTCAAATTCCTATATCAATATATTAAATAGGATCATTTATCATGAAAGGATATAATTTCTTTATTACCATATTTTGTAAATAATTCATCATACCTTTCGTACTTTTTAGATATTAAATTGCCATTGCCGTCATACATCTTTACAAAATTAGCGCGCATTATAATATTTCCCTGAGAATCGAAGAACCTAATACTATAACCGTTCATTCCGTTCTGTCTTTCTTCTATTATGAACTTTGCCGTTGTTAAACTCTCAAGATTCAAATGAATATGCCAAGGTTTATCGTCATTTCCGATTGTCAACCATTTGTCGCTTACACGAACAGGTAAACCTCTTTCGCTTTTAACTTCACAGATCCCACTTCCACTATTTACTGAGAACATAATACTATCTGTGTCGAGAATATCTGAAACCAATTTTTTTATGAGGTCATGAGACATAGGTGAATATTATAAAGTTGGTTTAATAAGAATAAGCCTAAAACTGGAGTTGAAGATATCTCTCAAGTGAGATTGAATTCTCAAACAAAATTAAAATGATTTTTTGAGTTAAGATCTGCAATTTTCAGGGGTTCGGGTAATCTTTCTCCGTCTTTGGTCAACTTTTCAACGATCTGTATAGATTTTTCTAAACTAATTTTGTGTCCAGCGCTTATGTAAGTTGGTCTTTTGCCTCTCTTTTTAAACTCATATCCAAGAATTGTTTCATCATATTCTACGAAGTGATCCCTCTTTACAGAACCACATAATAGACCTTTAGCTACACCTATAGTTGGTTTATCAATGCTATACCCAATGTAACTCGCCAGACCGCATTTTCTTGGATGCAATACACCGTGGCCATCAATAAGAAGAACATCAAAATCATTCTCATCTTTTAGTAAAGCCAAAGTTTTTAGTAGTGGTCCGGATTCTCTTAGGAAAAATAATCCAGAAATATATGGATATTCTACTTTGCTTTTGATATTGATGGTTGCCACAATGTCAAATGCAGTATTAGTTATAACACCGGAGCAATATGCCGTTTCATTCCTATATGAAATATCCATCCCACAAATCTTTTCAATTTTATCAAATGTATCATCTGATATTAGCTTTGTTGAAATTTCTTTTTGAATATCAAGCGCCCAAGAAAATTCCTTTTGCATCATATCAATCCGAGATCATGTTTCTTAACTTTGACTATTTTCCGATTGATTATTCCGCTAAAATTAGAGATTTTTTTTAATGATCAGTATTAATTGGCACGATAGCTATTCGAATAACTTTCCAAAAGAATGAATGAATGAATGCGTGAAGTGCACAAGGTAGAACCAAAAAGCGAATACTCAAATGAATTGTATTTAGTGGTCATCTATTCCTTTCATGTGGGCTAGAAAATTGAGCGTGTTCTTTTATATGATGTTTTTATAGGTTGCCTGGATTTATAATTTTGATACATAATGCCGGGACCCTCGGAAATGAAGCACCAAGAATTTGAATGGCAGATTAGTAGCAAAGTCAAGGAGACACACGACACATATACGTACACTTTATTGCCAGTTTCTGAATCACAAAGATTTGATTTTGAATTAGGCCAATTTGTAACTTTGAGCGCATTTCTAATAAGACCTACTGAATCAGGAGGAAGTGAAGAGAATCTGGTTAATCGTGCTTATTCAATCGCATCGTCACCGTCAAGGAATTTTATTGAACTTACAATAAAGGAAGAAAAACCATATGGCTACATTAATCCTACTACAGGAAAATCAGATTCCTTTGCAGCCTATTTTAATGAACAGGTCAAGTTAGGAGATAGGTTCAAGTTGAAGCTGAATCCAAATAAAGAACATTTCTTATGGAAAGTGGCTGCTGGAATTGAAAAAAACGTAGCATATTGGTCAGGTGCAAATGGAGCAGAATCTGCTAGAGGTTTGATCCAGTATATGGAGGATAAGAACGATCTGGAATATAATCTTGTTCTTTTCTATAGTAATACAAAGCTATCAGTTGATAGTGCAAAAAAAGACTTCAATATTACTGAACATCATCCTGTAGATACCTTGAACGTTATTTACTATAATTGGTTGATTGATATTACAAAAAAGATTGAGAACCTCAAGGTGATTTTTAATTTTACAAGGGAACAAGAGGTACCTATAACATCGCCTCAAGATGCAAGGATTATTTATAGAAAGGGAAGATTCTTCTTGAATCCTGACGGCTCTCCCGAAAGAACATTATTGAAATATAGGGGAAAAGTAGAGGCTCTGTTTAATCCAATATGTGGTAGTAGCTCATTCATAAACGGGACAGTGATGTTACCAAATGGGAAGATAAATAAAGGAAAAGGAATATTACAAAATCTAATGGAGCTTGAAGGAGTAAAACCTGAAAAAATCGATAAAGAACAGTTCTATTTACAACAAGTCGGGGCGAATCAACAAGAAGAAAAATAATATGAATTGAGCTGAATTGAGCTGAATTGAATTACCAATAGTTTAACCTTCTCCTGTTTTTCATTATCTAATTAGGTATTTTGCAGTCTAAATATTGATTTGTGTGTTTGCAGACATAGTTTTTTTTTTTGGTTAATTGAGATATCAGGCAATTGAAACTGAATCCAGATTTTTCAATCGTTTTGATAAATGATTATTGAATAAATGATGTGAAGATTTAGCTATAAAATAAAGAGCCAACAGTTATTTGCGTTGTATTTTAGAAGATAGCGACATATGAATACGAACAAGAAAATGTCAATTGCTGTCATATTTCTCGCAGCAGCTATCATCTTTGTATCGTCAACTCCTATGGCAAAGAATGCCTTTGCACAAACTATTGGTGAAGAAGAAGATGAAGTCAGCAACACGGGTACTCAAAACTATGAAAATTTCCTGACTTGTCTGTCTGATGCCGGTGGGCAAAATAGTTATCCTGCAGGTAATCAAATAGTAAACTGCTTAGAAGATAGTGGTTACGTACAGGGAAGTTCCAGTGCAAGTACAAGTACCAGTAACACTGAAGACTCTAAAGATCAAAACGAAAATGCACAAACA
>JASKBU010000119.1:0-3693 GCA_033272285.1 Nitrososphaeraceae archaeon | reverse complement strand
AGGTCATGATAGATACAGCGAATATGAATTTTGAAACCGTTTTTTTTGGTTTTTGTGGACTTGTAGGGATGATTTTCATTATCATAGGTTTTTCATTTGCTAACATTTATGCAATATCCATAGGGATAAAATCCCCTCTTCCAGGTCAGGAGGTTCCTGTAGGCGAGCTTACCATATTTGGAACTTCGTCTGATAATTCGACGTCGAACTGTCAAGTTTATGTAGATTGGAATAACCTCAAACCATATCAACTCGTAACCCCAACTGGAGTGAACGACTCAAGTGATTTTTCAACCTGGAATTTCACATATACATCTAAATATCATCTTATCCAAGGAGGACCTAATGAACTGACGTCAAAAATTATATGTTTGGTCTCACCTGCAGGACCAACTGTTAGTAAATGGTCAAGCATAAATGTTACCGGAATTTCATCCGGAAATCAATCTGCGAGTGCGAAATTACCGTTACCTGCTGCAAATTTCAAATCTTAACAATTCAAATTCATAAATTCAATTCAAAAACACCAACATGCTGGTACATTATTTCGTTCGCTTAATCTTGATCTAACATAGCATGCATTACTTTAGTATGGTAAACTATCTAAAACATTGCCGCCATGAGAAATAAATTGCCCTGTCAAGTGCCCATCATCAATCATTAAGTTGGTAAACCCATAATCGTCGTCATTTTGCTTTAATTATTCACTTGCTCTAATCTGCGCCAACGGTACCTTGCCTGGATTATTATAGTGAACAATTTGCGACGCGCCTGCCTTTGGATAAATTCCAAATATCTGAGTTGCCTTTGCTACTGTGGACTCCTTTAATGTTACCATCAATATTTGACTACCAACTGATCTTTCAACCATGATTTTTGAAAGTCTCTCAGTATTTTGAGCGTCAAGGTGCGCATCCACTTCATCCATGAGATAGAAGGGCGACGGTTTTAGGGATTGGAGGGCCAATAAAAAGACTGTTGCTGCCATTGTCTTTTCTCCTCCTGACAATGAAGTCGATTCTCTGGGCGGCTTTCCCTGAAATTGAACAAGGTATAACAGGCCTCCAGAAAAAACATCTTCATTTTCAATTTGAAGGTAAGCAGAACCACCGGTGATGTCGGCAAACGTTTTACGAATATCATCGTCTACTTTTTTAAAGGCATCCATAAATACATCCTTCTTTTCATTATCGATTTCATTGATAAATAAGACAATCGAATTCCTCTCATTTTCCAGATAATTCTTCCTTGATGACATGTCCCTGTATCCGTCTATTACCTGAATGTATGTTTCATGTGCACGTAAATTCAATCTGGTCTTAAGTTCATCGTACTCTTTTGTCAACTCTGGTATTAGCATATCTACATTGGTAATTTCGCTATCTAATAGTTCCTTGAACCCTAACCACATCAAGTCATTTGTAATCTGTGATTCTTGCGCTGAAAAATTAGAAATATCCTTCTTTATTGCAATGGATTCTTTTTCTATTGAATTTATTTCCCTGTACAGATGCCTTTCCTTCTCATCTAATGTCTTTATCTCTTTTTCATAATCCTGCAATATCGAATAAGAGTCTCCGGACACGTCAATAATATTTTGTTCTTCTTCACGTAGGCTTATGAGCTCCTTTTCAAGCTGTTCAAGTTTTTGACTGGCAGATTCGTGCTGTTGCTTTCTTTCTATCTTTTCTGTTTCAAGATTTTCCTTTTCAGAGGATAAGTCATTGCGTCTTTCAACAGTTGCAGTTATAGCGTTCTCAAGCGAGGTAATTAACGTGATTATTTCTCTAAGTTCAATTTCTTGGTTTTCAATGGTTCTTAATATTTCATTCTTCCTGTATGATAACTCTGATAGTTCATTATCAATTTTGTCATCTCCTATGGACTGAATTCTTGTTGTATAGCTTGCTAGCGAGTAGGAAATAATTTCTTGTCTTTTCTTGGCTTTAGATAATTCTGTATCAATGTTGGTAATTTCTGCCGACAAACTGCCGTTGATGACTTTTAATTTCTCAAATTCAGTTCTCAAACCTTCAGTTACTTCGTACAGGTGATTAAGATTAATAGTGGTTTCTGCAACAACTTTTTCCAAACCTTTAATTTTTGATTCCTTATTGTTAATTTCGTTGTCTATCTTGTCTAACGTTTCTTTTTTATTTTGTATTTCTGCATGCAAAACATGAGAGTTTTTCAGCAATGATTCAATCGATTCATTCAGGATTATTTCTCTTGTAAGATCTGATATTTGAGAGCCAAAATCTAACGAAAGGGAACTTGCATGCGTCTCAAATAACTCACCTGCAATAGTAACACACCTATGTCCGCGTTTAGATAACTCAAAAGCTGTTTTAGAATTTCTTACCACAATTACATTGCCAAAAATATGATCAACAAGATTTGGAACATTGGACTGAACCAAGTCTGCAAGATTCCCAATAAAATCATAATCTTTTACTGCCGCGTATCCTCTATTTACTGAATTAAGTTGCTCCAGTGAAATCATCTTGAAACGTGGAAGATTTCTTTCCTTGATATACGATGCCAAGCGGATCATTTCCTTTGCTGTTGGAACAATACAGCACTTCATCCAATCCTTGGCTACAGCAAAAACTGCCTTTTTATACACATCGTCGTATTTTAAAAGATGCTTTACCATGCCAAGTATCTTAAAATCCAGTGAATTCTTTATTAGATCTGCAATTGCAAAATCCTCATTTGACAACTCAACTGCCATCGAGTATTTATCTTCATATGGAGATGCAAATTTGTGCGCCTTGTTCAAAATATTTTCATACAGTTCTATTTGATACAAATAATTTTTACGCTTAATTTTTAAATCTTCAGCAAGTCTTTTCTCAGAATCTAGTTCAGAATAGCAAGTATGTTTATCCAAATGATTTAGATTCTGTTCTTTTTCTCTGAGGGACTTGCTCATTATTTCGGTTGATGAACTATTATCGTTTATCTTGTTAATCTTAAATATTTTTCTCTCCTCCAGTTTTGCTTTGTTAATTTTAATATGGGAGTCAATTTCTAGTAGTCTTGATTTCTTTTGGAGTAGGCTTTCTCTAAATTTCTTGTTTCTGTTCACATGGGCTGAGATCTTGTCAATTTGGGCATTCAGAGTTTCAAGTTCATTTTTCAGCCTAGATAGAGTAGACCTCTTATCTTCACTGCTAACTTTTCTATCGCTCAGTAACTTTAATGAACTCTCAACTTCTGGTTCAATTTTTTTATCCTCTGATTCAATGAAGGTAAAGCGTTCTTCTATTGATGTCATCCGTATTTTTGTTTCCTTGATAATTGCCTTTTCTCTTTCAAGTTGGTAGATCGCATTGGTCAATTTTGTATCTATTTGGGCCTTGGATTTGTTAGATGCATCGACCTGACTCATAAAATTAGATTTTTCCCTATCAATTCTATCAATTTCTTTTCTAAGTTCTTCGCGCTCTTTGGACAGGACCGCAATGCTGCTTTCATTGTTGCCCAACAGCTTTTTACGGCTACTTATTTGGTCTGCTAGATGCCTAATTTTATTTGAGTATTTGATTGCCTTGAATTTCTTTAATTGCGATTCAATAAAGGTATACCTTAGTTGGTCATTTCTTTCTGCTTCGAGTTCATTTATCCGCTTCTTTATTTCGTCCATTCTGGCAAGAGCGACCTCTAGTCGCCTGTCTGATTCGTCCAATT
>JASKBU010000118.1:0-15039 GCA_033272285.1 Nitrososphaeraceae archaeon | reverse complement strand
CCACTCGGAATAATTACGCCGACTGACTTCACTGGTTACCTCAAAGAAAATTTGAATATGGACGCTGTAAATGCCAAGATACTTGAATCGTTAAAACAAACAGAGGCAGAGTCAGATAAATACGAATAATCTTGTGTGACGATTTTGTAATATTAAGTTACGAAAAAGTTATTAAAAAAATTACAAGATTTATTTCAGATTAACTTAGAACAAGAAAGAAAGATGGTATTGTAGTAGGACTCAGCGATGGCGTTGATTCTTATGTTACTGTAAAGTTAGCATCAAGAGCTTGAAAACAATAGCATTATTGGTCTTATGCTCCCAGAAAAAGGAGCGACTTTGAAAACAGATATTGACAATTCTCGCACCCTTGCAAAAAATTGGGAATCAAATATAAGCTAATCCATATTGAACGAGGAAAAAAAATTTTGTTAAATAGGCTACCCAAGGACAAACTTGCCGGAGGAAATTTTTCAGCACGACTAAGAATGGCACTGCTTTACTATCATGCCGCAATCAATAATTTTCTCGTACTAGGAACAGTCGATAAGAGCGAATCAATGTTAGGATATTTTACCAAGTTCGGTGACGCTGGAGCCGATATCCTTCCGATTGGAGAATTATATAAAGAGTCATGTGAAACTTTTGGCAAAAGAACTACAATTCCCAGAGCAGATTGTCCAACAGCCTAGCAGTCCTAGATTTTGGAAAGGGCAACTAGCTGAAAAAGAAATAGGACTCCCACATCATGAGATCGATAGAATTCTAGAATCATATCAAAAAAATGATTTAAACAAATGCAAACTAGACAAGAGAAAAATAAAATTAGTAACTGACGATCTAGCCTTTTAGATTCCTCTTATACGAATTTAGATGCTTCATAACCGCTGAACGAATATCCTTTAACCGAATAGGTTTTTGTAGAAAGTCATTTATGATATCCGCTTTAGTATATTCTTGAAATAATTTATCATCTACTTCGAATGCAGTCATAAGTAACGTTCTTACAAGAGGATTTTCTTTCTTAACTTTCTTTAAGAATTCTATACCGCAAAGGCTTGGCATTCTCAAATCAGAAATTATTAAAAAGTATGTATCCTTGTTGGTTATGAAATGTTCTAGAGCGATGAAGGGATCGGTAAATGTAAATATCAAGATATCATTAATGCCACTTAGGCAATCTCTAAATAAATTCACGATGTCTAATTCATCATCCACTATGGATACTAGCCATTTCTTAGTCACCAAAAAATCAATAACCTTCTACCAAACCTTGTTTATTCACTGGATTGTTATATAATATATCGAAGTACACGTTAATAAACAATAAAATCCGCAGGTAGAGCAGCTTTCCTCTCTAATTAATCTTTACTAATGAGGATAGTCAAGGATCGATTAATAATTTCATGAACTTTTCGATCGTTATGAAAATTTAGAAATTGGCTTAAACTCTGATGACACTTAATTTCTATAATTGAGATAACAAAAAAGTCCTATAAGTCACTTATGTGAATTCTTGCAGTATTTACAAATCATCATCAACAATATTAGATTATGTTTAGATATAATCTAATCTGTATTAAATGATGATGACCTTTAAATTAAGATGACAAATTATATAATGACACAATTAGTTCATACGTCCAGGAGTTTGGTCCTAAATGAAAGATACAAAATCTCAATCAAATGAAAAAGATATTATTATTAAAGGAAATGCCACAGTAAATGGTGGGATTACTGGTGGAGAATGTGTGGAAAATAAGCATTAGGAATGCAGAATTGCTGACTGCCTATGTGCTAAAACAAATCATGTTGTTAGCTGAATGATGATTGCTCAGCACTACGCACTCAAAACTGAAATCGATATATACAATTATGGTTTTAGCATATTATGAATAGTGTTAATCACTCTGCTTCAGAAATAGGCAATCAGGAAGATACGAATTGGCCCCAGGTTGTAGATAATATATTTAACAATATTACGGGGAAAAATATGGAAGTAACATATGACTTTGATAACTTACAAATTAACCTGCCTAAAGTAACGGGCCCCGACGGTATTTTGGTTGGCAGTGCTAAATGTGAAATAAACGGCAAGTTCTTGATATCCACCAGGCTTCAAGATAACGCAGAATAGCTCACTAAAAAACAAGTTGTTTACCTCACTGAGAACCTTTATTCTTTATTGTCCATTCTTTTATACAGGTGAAGAAAATATTTTTTCCCAATGACCGCCATACAAACGCCACCGGGTACCTTTTTTACTATTATTAGATACTTTTAAAAAATGGAGATTAGAGTCTATACTTTTGTCATTACATTTGACTTAAATTTTTCATAACTCCCTTCGATGGTTGTTCTGCCTTTAACGTAGTCACAAATTATTGACGGGTCAAATTTGACTAATTTAAATAACATGTAATCATAAAAAATAACATGAGCACTAAGGCAAGAAGTACTAAGAGGAATACTAAGGCAAGAAGTGCTAAAAAGAGTACTAATATGAGCACTAAGGCAAGGAATTCAGGAGCGAAGAAAGGAGCCCGTAGTTCAGGTATACTAAAGGGCGGTACTCAAGTAGGTATTGAGAAAGGCGATAGCACTGTAGGTAGGATAAAGTTCGGTGGTGAAGCAGGTCTAGAAAGCGATTATTCCTCAGGTGAATTTAAGGAGGGAGCGGAAGATGTCTTCGATAACATAAAATCAGGACTTAAGGCTGCAAAGAAAAAAATCTCTGATAATTTATGACTAACCTGCAATTGAAGTATTTATCCTGCTGACCGTCTAAAAGTTCGCTATCCTTTCCATTTTTATGAAGTTCTTTTACCGACTGGTGATTAGATAGTATTATTGGATTTAATTATTAATTGACAGCTGTGGATGCTCCAATCTAATTGTGTAAAGTAATGCGTTGCCATTGCTGAGTAAACTAGTCCATATACACGACTACTATCATTATCTATCCTACCTCACCTGTGTAAAATTTACAAGCTCCTATCAATTTTTTTCTAAATATCTAATTAACATATTTTGAAGTTTTGTTACAAAGTTAAAATGCACATTCTAGTTACCATTATCGTCAGAGTTGTTGTCGTCATTGTTGCCTGTACTAGATATTTCGTTCCTGTAAAAGTTTGGATCCTCAGAACAGTTTACTATTTCCTGATCACCAAGATTATCTCCTATTTTTGCTGCTAGGTCAATACAGTCTTGCGTTTCTTGATCAGCTCCTTGATAAGCACCTGAATCTTGGAAAGCATTCAAGGAAATGTCTTCAATATCTACAACGTGATTTTTTATATCATCAACAAGGTCATCGAAATTGTCATACTTTTCAGGATTATTTGTGTTAGCTTTGGACGGCTGATCATTACTATTGGTTTGATTATTAGATGACTGAGTATTAGATGACTGAGTATTGTCGGAAGTTGAAGTAACGTCGGGTCCATTCTGCATCGATTTTGATACAAATTGTTTGGCTTCAGCTTCTGTGAATTTTCCTGTTTTCACAAGTTTATTGATCAAATTGGTCTCTTTACCATCATCCGGAGTTGATATGTTACCAGAAGCTGATACATCCGAAGTTGATGTATCATCATCACCACCCGTTGATGTATTACCAGAAGCTGATACATCCGAAGTTGATACGCTATCGAAAGAACCATAAACCTTTTCGACCGTATCTTCTAAGATACCAAAGTACTTGGTGGGAACTAATTTGCCACCCTCATCATTAACCAAATTAAAGCTGGCCGTATCTGCATCCCTATAATCCCACTTCCAAAAAGCCGTCCCCCAGATCCCTTCTTTCTTAAAAGCCTCGAGTATCTTTCCGGCATTAGAATTTGTAAAATCGCTCGCACCTGGGTTGATTTTGAATACTCCACCCTCTTTTGTCCTTACAACGTTATTCCACTCACCTATGTATAACGGTACTCCAGTTAGATCCCTTGTATCCAAAAACAAATCAAATCTCTCTTTTTGGTAGTCATCTCTATCAGGAACTCCATAGACACTTATTTTAAAAGCGATGTTCTGCTTAGAAGAAGGTGCCATTTTTGCCAAGTTTTCTGGTGAAATGTTAATGTTGCTATTCAAGTCAACCGGAACATTCATGCTGTAGACTATAGTTTTACTAGTGATATCTCTCAACTCTTCAGTAATAAAGCTATTAAATTTGCCTATTTTAGACCATTGATCCGTATTATCAACGTGAGGCTCGCTTAATATTTCGTACCCCAAGGTACTTGAATGATTATCGACTGCCAATACTATTTTCTTTAGATATTCTGCCATTAGTGTCCAACCATCTTTTCCATCATTATCTTTCACAGATCTGTCCCACCAGTCCTTCCAAAAGACCTGAGCACCTTTGTCAGGAGTGTTACCGCCACCACCTTTGGAATATTTTGAATCTTCAAACAGAGACCAAGGAAAACCTGTTCCTTTGTCTTCAAGCCAGGAAGAAGTATGCCATTGATGGTTGTCATAAATGATTTTCACTCCGTACTTATCTCCTGCTTTCGCTACGGATTCTATTTCCTTCATGAAAGCTTTGGGGTCCCTTTCAAAAGCCTCCCAATAGAACAAGAATCTGGCATGATCCAAACCAGCTTTAGAAATCATTTTTAAACTATCATCAATGTAATCCTGTGGAGCTTCAGGTGAACCGTTATCATGCTGTTTCATATTAACAAAAGCGCCTTTCATGACAACCCCGTTGATAGGTTGGCTGCTAGTCATTTTGGTTGTCGATGCATATGAGCCCACTGAAGTAGCACTGATAAGGACGGCAACTAGAAGAAAGCTCAAAATTATTCTGGAACTTGCTAAAATCAAAAGAATACTTATTAGAATTATCAAAGTGATTTAATATGTATTACTGATTAGCTATTAACGACATTGCATCACATTCTAATGGATATAATGTCCAAACTCGTATTTTTGAATCTAGAATCAAGAATCATTGCAAATAGTCAATTAATTAATCCTGATTACGCACAGCATATTGTAAAATTAAATTATCAAAGTAGCGGTCAAAGGTACCGTTAATTATGATATCGTCCGAATATTGCCCAAGAGCAATTACTCTTCCTTTTTGGTAATCTAGCTCATATGTTGCAACTACTGCACTACCGATTTTGTTAGAGTTTGGCCCAGAGCTGGTTGCATTATAATTTAGCAAAATAATGTCTTTAGGGTTCGTTATATATTGTTCTTCATGAGGTAAATAATCAAAAGGATTGTTGCTAAATTTAGCTATTCCACTTATGTAGTTACTTCCAACCCATTGTGCTGTTTCATTTTTCCATCTTTCGTTTACACTTCGCCAGGCAGAATTACCATTGAATGCCCAACTATGACCTTTAACAAGTGTTATGGTATCTTTGTTGTTATTGTATTTTACCTCAGCATAAAAGACATTACCATCTAAAATAATCATCGTACCCCCATCACTGACAAATTGCTTCAAGTTATCATACTCCTTCTTAGTTACATATTCTTGATGCCCTAAAATTATGACATCGTAAATATTGCTACCATTTGATTGAAATATTGAACCTCTGTCAATATCTTGATCTGCTATAAAGCCAATATGCGACTCTGGACTTATCCATTTTAGATTTCCCAGCAGGTATAGCATAGCAAATCCTGATGCGCTTGAAGATGGCTCTTCAGTCACTTTACTAGATAACAGGTTCAAATCTGTTGTTATATTTACTCCTGACGTAACATTGATGTATTTATTGTAAAATAAATAGAAAGATCGATCGTATGCTGCAGCAGTAAATGTAGGTATGACTAGAGCAATCTTTACTTTTTTACCAAACTCTCCGGTATGAGAATTGTTACTTGGAGTCGATATCTCACTCTTGTTTTCAGAGAATATATAGTCGTTATTAGATGTGGTGTGTCCTTGTTTTCCGGGGATGGGAATTGTTTCATTCAAATTTCTCAATTCTTTTGTGATAGAGAGTGGAGAACCGGCAAACATTGAAGATCCATTAAGAGCAGGATTATTGGGCATTGAATCTAAAAGTGTCGTTACAGGATATTTATAATTCGAATTAGTAGTTGCCTGTACCTCAAAAATCGCAAATACCGAGTTAGTAAATAGTAATGAAAAAAGAACAAATATTATCATAGTAAACTCAGTCAGAAATCTGGAACAGATAGTTAGTGCTTGAATTGGCTCTAACATGTACAACATGTACCAGACTTGTTTCTGTAGATCTACAACATTCTATTTATTTTTTTTAGCAATAGCCTGGTATATGACCTATGCGAATTTGTAGTAGCTCACTCTATACAATACGACAATTTTTAATAAAAATGATCGATTCATTACATTAATTTATAATTTTTCGACGATAGAGGTTAATTGTGAAAGTGAGCCAGTCAGTCTGGCTTTCGGAAAAGTATCTATAATCAAAGTTACAACCAAGTCTCTATGACTAGCGGCTGGCTCTCTTGGGTACGTGCAAATGATGTTGAAATTATGACCTTATTGCAAAACCAAGCAAGTATTTTAGTGAAGGCAGCATCTGTTCTGGCTGAGTCAATAAGCGATTTTAGCAGATTAAAGGAAAATAACACTACATTAAAAAATTTGGAACAGGAAGGCGATCAACTTACTCATAAGTTGTTTACAATAATAGACAAGACATTTATCACACCACTTGACAAGGAAGACATCTCCGAATTGACAAGTGCCATAGACCAGGTGCTTGATGCGACTTATGGTACTTCTGATAAACTGGTTCTTTTTAAGATTCAAAAGCCATCTCTTCATTTACAGGAATTAGTTACTCTATTGGTAACGGCAACCCAAGGAATCTACAAAGGTGTGTCGGAATTACATAAGGGTAAGCGAGAGAAACTATTGATACATTCGAAAGCAATTAGCAAGTGTGAACATGATGGAGATAGTGTTTACCGTCTTGCAATTGCCAATTTGTTTGAAACGCACGATGCAATAGACATTATAAAATTGAAGGAAGTTTACGAAACACTGGAGAATGCGCTGGACAGGTCTAGAGATGTTGCTGACGCTATAGAAGACGTCGCTTTAAAATATCGCTGAGGATTAGCTTTGCTTCCAATTGAAGTCTCAGTCTACATTGCTATTTCGGCCGCCCTCTTCTTTGATTTTGTAAATGGTTTTCATGACTCAGCTAACGCTATTGCAACGGTAGTAGGTACTCGAGTACTTAGACCACTATATGCCGTAGGGATCGCAGCTGTTGCCAATTTTGCTGGCCCTTTCGTCTTCGGTACTGCTGTTGCACTAACAGTTGGAAAAGGAATCATACAACCCTCATTTTCTACAGTCGATGTCATATTTGCAGGTTTAATAGGGGCCATAATATGGGACCTTGTTACTTGGTATTTCGGCCTTCCGTCTTCCAGCAGTCATGCGTTAATTGGAGGATTAATAGGCTCAGCATTACTTGCAGGAGGAACATCAGCTCTAGTTTTGCCTGGCATAGAAAAGACCTTAACTTTTATAGTAATATCTCCTACTCTAGGCTTTTGTAGCGCATTTGGTATAGCCATAATTATCATGTATTTATTCAGGAGGTATACTGCTTCCTATGTAAACAAGATTTTTGGTCGGCTTCAAATTTGTTCTTCAATTTTTTTCTCGCTAACACACGGTGCTAACGACGGGCAAAAAACAATGGGAGTTATAACCGCCTTATTGATTTCAGGTGGTATGCTTGACTCTACCTCATTCTCAGTTCCAATCGAAGTAATATTGGCCTCTGCTATAGCGATTGCACTCGGGACATTCTTTGGAGGTTGGAGGATAGTTAAAACCATGGCTTTCAAGTTAACTAGTCTGCGTCCTTACCAGGGTTTTTGTGCTGAAACAGGAGGAGGTGTCATATTGACGTCTATGGCTTGGCTAGGTATTCCTGTTAGTACTACTCACGCAATCGCTGGTGCTATCATGGGTGTGGGAGCTACAAAAAGGCTTTCGGCAGTTAGATGGGGTGTTGGCAAGAGAATAGTTTATGCCTGGATTATCACTATACCAGCCAGTGCTGCAGTCGCAGCACTAGTATTAGAAATAATGAAGATATTCGTCTAGGATCCCAAAAGGAAATACAGTCCTAAAGGATGGGAAATAATCTTAATGGTAAAATTAAGTGCATGGTATAGCTCTGATACCATAACTAGGACTGTAAAATCTGAAAAATCAAGTCTCATGCTTTCTGATTTATTGATTCATCTAAATTTGACTTCCTTTTATTAAATAGTCTTACCACGTCTATTAACTGCCAGAGCCAAAAACCACCGCCCAAGCCCAAACCAAGAACAATACTTAATGGAAATGGAACAAGCAATGCCACGCTCAGCCAAATGGATATTCGAGCAATCAAAATTACTATTCCGCGTTTTTTATATCCTAAATATACATGTCCAAGCCCTGCAATTACTACTGCTAGAAGAATTGTTACTGCTAGACTCTTCGCCATTTGTATTAGCACCTCTCGTTTGTTAATGTAGCTTTGGATTTTGAATTCAATCTGTTTCACTTTGTATCTCTGTGTTGCATTCATTTTAATGTTCGTAGTTCACTTTCTAGAACAATTGATATGACAGAACTAAACACTTTCTTAAATTGGTAACAAACATTTTCAGGAAATTACAACTCTAACTTCCATGTAATAATTTCCTTCTCATTGCTGAGTAATTTCAGTTTTTAACAACCAGGATCAACTTGTTATTGAATTCGAGTGCTAATGAATTTTGTTTTAACCTAATACGAACCTTATTGGCATATTCTATAACACGTCGTTCTTCTATTATTTCTGTGTGAACTTCTAACCGCATGTACTTTACAGGTTCAAATTTTCCTTCAAAATAGCCGTCTAATTCTATCAACGACACGCTCCCGAATCGGGAAACTATTTCCTTTACAACATCCATGTAACCCTCGGTCCGAGGCAAATAAAATTTAATTGAATGTGGCAATACTTTAGTTATGTAGGATTCTTCGACCATGTAGTTAACTTAGGAAACATTCTATCTAATTATTTCTTAATTGACCTCACAACTCAATATCGAGGCTTTCCGTTTACCTCAAGCTCTAATAATCTAGTTGTACGTTTCGCAAATGGGTTTAAATTAGTTTAAGGAGAACAGAATCCATTGAGCGTAAATACCGCGTAAATATCTGAAGTTATTGCTGTGAGAGCCCTGATAAAATGTGCAGATACTAGGCTTCAGAATATATATGACCAGTATCAATTTTAAGCCAAATGTCCGGTGAGGCAACATTATCTTTCCGTATTACTATGAGTTTTTTATCCTTGGTTATTTTACTTATGTTTACTCCAAGTCAGTTGATATTTGCCCAGAGTTCAACGGAACAATTGCCATTTTTAACACAGAAGGAGTCAATAAAGATACTTAGCCCTGTTACGACGCAAAAGGCAACTGTAGGAAAAGATCTACTAATTTCAGGTCAATCTTCAGATGATGATGTTAAAAATTGTTCAGTATCTGTAATTGTTAATGATATTCGACCTTACCAAAATGCTTTTGCAAAAGGAATTAAGGGGTTGGATGATTTTTCTCGATGGGAATTCGTTTTAAGTAACAACTATACACATGTTATTGAAGGTATGAACAAGATAACTGCAAAATTATTGTGCGAGTCCGCACCTACACGATGGTATAGCGTATCTGTTAATGGAATTCCTAATTTAAGTAACGTACAGATAGCTCCACCACAGTCGAGTCCCATACAATCTGTACAACGTTCTAATGTATCAGAAACTAATTTATCAAACATTGAAGAATCAGGAAATAACAATACTTCCTTGCTTGTTTCAATTCTCGCTCAGAAGAACCCGATTGCAAGAGGCGATATTCAAAACACTACAATAACTGTTACCGATTCAGCCAAGAGACCAATTACAAATGCTGAAATAAATGGAAAATTGATATATCCAGGAAATAACTTTGAGAAAGAATTTGTAGGAAAAACGGATTATAATGGCATGTTCATTTATTCCTGGACTATTGGAAAGAAAGGCGACGTCGGGCCTCTAACCGTAGAAGTAGACGCTTCAAGTCAGGGGTATCAGTCATCTTTTATTACAAATTCTTTTGATATCGTGGATTCCTCTCAAGCGTTAAAAGATAATAGCACTTTAGGCGGTAATCTGGACATTCAAGATAGCACTTTAGGCGGTAATCTGGATCTGGATATTCAAAATTCTGAACTCGATTTTGTAGTTGCAGGTGATTATGGTTGCGACTCAAAGACCAGACAAACCATAAAGGATATGGAAGAACAAGATACCGATCTGGCCTTTGCCCTGGGGGATTTGTCAGAGGTGAAAAATCCTAACTGCTTTTTTGATATTGTTTCAAAATTAGATAACAATGACAGGTTTAAAATTACGTTAGGGGAAGCAGATACTGATAGCAATAAGGCACGTTCATCATCACGGTTTAGTGACTTTGTTAGACATTTTGATTTAGAAAGCCCATTTTACTCTTTTGATTACAAAAACGTTCATTTCCTGGCAATGTCTACAGGGAAGAGTCTCTTTGTTCCATATGCAAATGGGTCGGAACAATATAATTTTATCTCAAATGATCTAAGGAACGCTGCTAACAATTCCGGCATAGACTGGATAATGGTCTATGGCTACAGACCATTTTTTACTTCACCTACTATTCATCCGGGAACTGAAGTTCTCAGAGAAACTTATTCTCCACTGTTTGAAAAGTATGGTGTAGATTTAGTTATCACTTCCCACAATCATAATTATCAGAGATCTTATCCATTGGTACATAATGTAGAGGACTCGCGGGAGCCATTAATAAAGGACGTAAACACTTCTTATTATTCCATGCCGGGTGTTCCTATCTATGTTGGAGTTGGCACTGCGGGCAATAATCTTTATGATTTCAGAGGACAAGCTCCATTTATGGTATCTCAGTTTAGTGAGACTGGATTTCTACATGTAAATATAACTAAAACGGAGCAAAACTTACTTACAGGATCATTTTACAATGTCGGAACTGGAAATTACGATGATCGATTCATAATTGTAAAGTCAAAATCTGAATAATTTACTTTGATCCAGAATTCAGACAAGGATTTGTTGCCAGCGCATGACTCTGAAAATACTGTCAATTAAGATCGACCAGTACATCCATAGATTAATCCGTTAATCTCCATAGTTTCGTTCAGGTAGTCTATTGAATGGAGAGCCTCCTTATACATTATCCTCATAATGTACAGTTGCTTGGCATCTGCTCCCTGAGTAGAATGAATTAAAAGATATAAGCACCATCATTTGATATTTTTAGAGGTTATTTAATGGCAGATACACTGACATTTGTTCTTGTTTCGATTCCTACAATGGTACTGCTAGGTTTACGTCATGCTCTTGATGTAGACCATATAACAGCAATAGATAATCTAGTAAGACTACATAATGCTGCAAGAAAATCACAATGGATAGGGGCCGGATTTAGTTTGGGCCATATGATTTCTGTCCTCGCCGAAATGATTCTTATCATATATTTTATGGGCAGTATAACAAGTGTGGACAATCTCTCATTTTGGGGAGGAGTGATAGGAGCCATTGCATTGGGAGTGATTGGAGCAGTAAACGTTTACTCATTGAAGAAATGGGGTAAAACTGGGTCAGCAATCCTTGCAACCAAGATTCTATCTAGGATCGGAATAATGAATCCTTTTAGTTCTGCCTTGATTACAGGAATAGTATTTGGGTTAGGATTTGATACCGCTACTCAAATCTCTGCTATTACACTATCCGCAGTAGCCTCAGCGACTCTGGGGGTCCAGGTTGCCCTAGTCCTTGCAGGGTTCTTCGCAATAGGAATGATTCCTATTGATACATTAGACAGCTTCATATTACGATCCACATTTTCCAGAATATTCAACACTAGGGGCTTCAGATATATGGCTTATTCTTTAAGCGCAGCAGCCCTGGCAGTGGCAGCTCTTACTTCAATTGAAACAATCACCAATTCAGAAATATTACCAGACATGACGGGTCCAGTTTTGGCAATATTAATAATTTTAGCGTCCTTTGGATATGTATATGCTACCAGAAAAAAACATATAGTAAGCTCCAGTGACGTTGGTTCAGCTTAACAATTTACAGATAAGCATAGAAATGACCTAGGGGATGAACCTTAGGTGTCTTCGCATAAATCACCAAAATACCTTGTCAAAAGTCCGATTGCCCTATACCGCTGCTTTCAACGAAGATCTCGTCAGTCATACAGAGATTGTTATTCAGTTAATTTGGTCAAGGTACTTTTCTGGATATGCATAACAGTATACTAATTCATAATCAACCAAGGAGTTACCGAGTTCATCATAGTACTTTATACATGCCTTTGTCTCTGGATCTTCAAGTTTGTAAAAGTTCCATTCCTTGTAATTTTTAATATTATCGATTTGACACTTCTCTTCATCTATTTTTATAGATATTTCTTCCAATGTGTCAGATTTTTTACAATTTTTTTCAGTTGGGTGATTGTCTCCATGATTATCACCCGGTAGTTTGTCTTTAAAATTATAATCTATTGCGTAAACACCAGAACCTAATGACAAGGCGAGTATTGCCAGGATAGAGATGCTGGAATATGTAAGTATTTTTGAATCTAAGTCTAGTAAAGCCTTCCTGTTCATCATTACGTCTAGGTTTATTTTTGACACTATAAATTAATTTCCCTTTACCAACGTCTATATATTTATTGAGACGATTTCCCGAAATAAAGAGGCGAAATCCGGATAAGTTTTCAACAAAAAATATGGATTACATACAAAAACAGGGGGATATTACCCAAGCGGTATGAAATATAATTAAAAGGAAAGATTGGCATAAGTTGTGTTCTTTGTGTTCTAATTGTATACAGTTTCATTTTAGTTTTCTATTTGTAGCGAAGATTTTTTTCTGTAAAAACTCGATAATAAATTTGGTAACAAGATTGAATCTAGTTATAAGTGGACGAAAATGATGTATAACTCGTTTACTCACGGTAATTCTAGATTGCTAAAATACTAGTTATTGAGATTTTGTGTCTTGGTGTCAACAATCAAGGTAAGAACTATCTTATCTATGCCTCTGTATGTCATTCCTTCGTCCTTAACTTCCGTTGCTTTGTGCTCCTTATAATATTGCATTGTATCGAATGATAGTTTACATACGGTCACATATTAGAATTCCCACGTCATTATCCACTTTGACTTCGTTCTTACTCTTATGTGGAATCATAATATGAGATTCACATTAAGAACTATAGGGTTAATCATTTGAATAATCTGCGCAGCAGATAACTTTACGGTAATAGTATTACATTGGGTCAAAACGATTTTCTAACGGCGGAGCAAAAACAAATCTCGCTTCTACTCATCTCAGTATATTTCATTTTAGGTCATTTTTGCTTTACAAATTCAGACCTAATCTTGAACATTTCCGATTTTCTTGAAGCTTGAATTAACATTTAATTTCAATAGTTTAATAATTTATTACTGGCAAGATATCAACTGATGATGTGGCAAATCAAATCTTTGTTAATCTACCGGTGAAAGATATTGGAAAAACGATAGAGTTCTTCAAAAAGCTAGGTTTTGAATTTAACCCACAGTTTACGGATGATAATGCTACCTGCATGGTTGTCAATGAGAACATTTTCGTAATGCTCCTTGTTGAAAAATTCTTTAAAACTTTTACACAAAAAGAAATTTGTGATACTACGAAAAATACTGAAGTGATAACGGCGCTGTCAACTGAAAGTAGAGAAAAAGTTGATCAGATGTTAGAGAATGTAATTAAAGCTGGTGGAAAAGAATCTAGGAAACCACAAGACCTTGGATGGATGTACGGACGTAGCTTTGAGGATCTTAATGGTCATCTTTGGGAGATAATATACATGGATGAAAAGGCATTAAAAGAAAACTACGGTCAGGAACAAGGCAAGTCCAGCTAGCAATATGTTAAAAAACAAGGATATTGAAATCTAAATATCATATGTTACCATGATATAGTAAGAACAATATTTAGTCGAAGCTATCAGAGCATGTATATACCGAATCTAGACATATATTGATAAATATTATCAAGGTAACTATAACGACATTAACCATTGAGTCTCAAGACTGAGCTTCTAAATTGTGTAAAGACATTTTACGAATCTGGATTAAACACAGCAATATCTGGTAACCAGAGCGTTAGAGCAGAAAGAATATGGATGTGGATAACCCCAAGTGAGATACCACGATATAAAATTAAAACAGCAGATCTAGTTAAAGTCAACCTAAAAACAGACGAGATAATTGGTAAACACAAACCAAGCAGGGAATGGGGCATGCACAAAAAGATTTATGAGTATAAAGAGATAAACGCTATCGTTCACTGTCATAGTCCGTACACACTCGGAATCTCAATATCATCCAAGTTTGACGAAGTATTGGAAGAGGCAAAAATAGTGGTAGGCGATCCTGTTATAATAGAAAATGTTCCATCAGGTTCTGTTGAATTGGCAACAAACGTGTCAAGATGCTTTGAAAATTCTAGCGTAAGGGCAGTAATAATAAAAAATCATGGCGTGGTCGCAGTTGGCAAAAATCTTGATCAGGCGAGATCCGTTGTTGAATCACTTGAAGAATGGGCAAAGGTACTGACGGTATGTAGAATATTCAACAAAAAAATGGATGATAGCTAGCAAGTAAGCGGTAGAGACAAGCATGGTATCTAAAGCTAAGGCAATTCTTATAGTTAAGAAGAAAATCTAGTAAGCTGTGATTGGAAATTGATACTGCATTTTAGACATAACAGGTTACGGGAATGGTAACTCAAATTTTTTATCATCCTTGGAATCTGATTTTTTGTCCTCTTTTGAAGATTTGTCATCGTCAGATCCTTTATTGTCATCGTCATCCTTATCATTGCTACTGCTAGTTGACGATCCCTTATTATCGTCATTGCTACTGCTAGTTGACGATCCCTTATTATCGTCATTGCTACTGCTAGT
>JASKBU010000117.1:0-5625 GCA_033272285.1 Nitrososphaeraceae archaeon | reverse complement strand
GATTATCCACAATGATGATTTTTCCCTTTCTCTCAAATTTTCTACTAGTTTTAAAACATCAGACTTATCTGGATCTTGAAGTTGCGACTTGACTTTATTTATCCACTCTTCAAGTCGCCCTTCCCGCTTATACAGATCGCGCAAGTTAATCTCTGAGGTATTCTTTCTCGGGCGAGAAGTTAAATACACGGTTGTGTACTCATTTTGAACTTTGTCCTTTCGGTATGTAACATGAACCGAGGGTACGATGGACTGGGTGGGATTTGAACCCACGACCTTTTGCTTGCGAAGCAAACATTCGTACCCCTGAACTACCAGCCCTTAAAATGTTGATCTCTAACCCTGATATAAAATGTCACAATGCGTTTCAGTCTTATCATTTTAGGAATGGCAACTTAATGTAAATGTTATAAATGGATAGGTTGATACAATATCAATACCACGGCATGTGAGAACACAGAACTTGGGACAATTATTTTTTATACCTAAATAATGCTATTAAGAACATGGTTGAAAAAGTAAAGAAAATACAGGAGATAACTGATGAGGATTGGAAAAGCCGATTGTCGCCTGAGCAATACGAGGTATGCAGAAATAAAGCAACTGAAATACCATTTTCAGGCAAGTATTATTATTCTAAGGATAAAGGTATTTACCAATGTGCGTGTTGTGGGAATGAGCTATTCAAATCCGATACAAAATTTGAATCAGGTACAGGTTGGCCAAGTTTCTATGCACCCATCAACCAAGGCAATATAGAATATCATTCAGACAACAGTTATGGAATGACGAGAGTCGAGATAACTTGCAGAAAATGTGGAGCGCATCTGGGACATGTTTTTGATGATGGCCCTCTTCCAACCAACAAGCGTTATTGTATAAATTCAGTTTCTCTGGATCTAGTAAAGGAAAGCGATGAAGACATGCAAAAGTAAAAAATTTGAAAGTTTACCATTCACCTTTTCATCAAATCATTGTCCAACAGTCTTCATTGTTTCCTTGTATAATGCTATTGCTTCTTCCCCATAAGCCTACAAACCGTATTGCAATTCATCCTCATAAGTGACTTCTACAAAGTAATGTTCCACACCATTCTCCAATATTCTCAACCTTTCTGGATATCGTGTAATTTTACCATTTTCCCTAGTGCATAAAGTAAGCAAACGTTTCGATGCATCCATGTTACATCAATAAAATTGGATAAAAGCTATCTCAAGTCGTTCTTTGTGTGGATATCGAACGAAGGTTTTAAGTAACCCGTTTTCTTTCCTCTTTTCCTTACAGTGTTTAGACTTGATATCAAATGTAGAGATCCCAGTGTCACTGAAAATCCAACAACATACAACCCCATCATTTCAATTATTCCCATATATTCCATGAATGATAGTGTGAGAGATTGATATTAAAGAACCGCTAAGCTACAATTATGATTAATCCAAAGATCATTTAATAAATCATGATTTGAATAGGAAGAAGTACCTTGTGTCAATTAAACGCTGAATTAATACACACATATATTGTTAGAATTCCCTACTGTATTAAGACATTTTAGTCTCTTTCTTAAAGATAACTATTAGAAAATAACAGACAAGATATACCTAAACTAATTCATGGTAAAGTGATCCCGCAGGCCTTAAGTTGATCAATTACATAGTTCACCTCATCGGTATCCACCCTACCTACTGGTGATTTTGAATTGCTTCCAATAAGTATGTTAATCAATTGGGAAATCATGTCGGCGTCATAAAAAGTTACAGTTTCAGAGAGTAACTCAGCTATTTTGTTCGTGTCAAGACTCCTATCAATTTTGCCGGCCAAAATCAGAGAAGCAAATTTCTGTATTGATTCGTAAATACCTATATTGTACGCAATGAATGCTACCTTTTCAGGTTTCTCATTTAAAGGATCCATGATTGAAATGTAATTTTTAACATTTATGTATGTTTACCATCAAATAAGGGAACGGAATTATCGATTCTAATTTGTTTGATACAGCCTGACAACGATAAGTAAATCACACACAGTTTATAAGGAGTCAATTACGCTTGAATAATTATCTATAGTTCTGTCAATATATGTATTGGCCTTGTTCATCACATCGCTTACCAAGTTTCTGTTTGACAAGTCATAAAAATTCACTCTCTTACCCGTCAGTTGCATTTTGTAAGTTATATCATTGTTACCATCGTAGGTACTTTGCTTATTTTTTATGTAAATGATATTATCCCCCAGCATTTTTTTCATATACCACGATATTGTAGATGCTGATTTCCTGGTGTATTTTACTATTTCTGATTGGGAAACTGGACCACTTTCATAGAGAAGTTTCATAATTTCATATGAGGTTTGATTTCTCAAAATTCCCAAGAGTACCATAATTTCATTTGAAATATTTCGTGGAAAGAATCTTGTGATTCTCGATTTCCTATCCACATTTACAAGTTCCATCTTTTCCAATTTGTTGATATGATAGGATAGAACTCCATTTGATGAGTTAATTAATCTCAATAATTCCCTATATCTTATTCCAGGATTTTCACCAATAAATAACAATAACTTTTGCTGCAGTTCCGGCAATGTATCAAAAAAATCCGCCTTTGAAGAAGTAATATAAATAGAATCCATCTTATCGCTCAATTTGCTGCCTTAAGCAATCCCAGCCCAAATAAAGTTAGCATTACAAGTAGTACTATATGTGGTAACTCGATATTTACCCACGGTAAAATTACATTGTCAATGTTACCTGTAGAGGATAGTAGCATAATTCCTTCTACAATCGCAAGTGTTACAAATCCCAACGCCATAAAGAACATTCTAATGTTGCTATTTTTCAGATAAGCGAAAATGGACACCAATCCAAGAAAAACCGAAATATTCAAACTGGCAATGTGGATAATAATATGATAAATCATGGATTGATGTGAAATATGAGGAATCGTTACGGGTATGATGAGAGAACAAACTATGATTGTGGTAATCGCAAAAAATTTGAGTTTATTATCTAATAGATTGTATCTTCTCTGCGACTGCACATTCTCAATATCACTATCGCCAAATTTAAATTGATTGGTACACCGCTAACGGTTATAACGGTCTTTTTGCGAGATTTCCACCTGCAGAATATGAAGATAAATAACTGGCTTTAGAATCACTGTCCGATCTAGGAGGCACTGACAGATACTCGCTCTGAATCGCCATATTTCAGAACATCTCCTGAGCCAATTAATAAATTGCTTTTTCTATTGTACCAGGAATTGAGCCAATTTGTTTTAAATCCTGAATAACAACACTTGGTTTTTGCCAGCAGATTTCATATTCTCGTCGGCATGCCACTTCGCAAATTACAGGATATTCATTCATTGATTTGAGTAGATCATACATTACCACAAAAAATTCCAGCCGGTAATGCAAGTTAGTCTCGACTTTGCTTCATATGTCGTATCTGTGATTGTTTCTAACGTGAATATCTAAATCATTTTCGCTCTTTAATTTAAGTCCACATACTCTGCAAAATATTTTATTTTTTCTTCCTCGTAGGTAATCGACAAAATACATCAGATATATTGTGAGTCCCCACATACAATCATGAATACACGAAATTATAAGTAAGTTAAAAAGAAGAAATACTCTGACCGGTCCTTATGTGACATTGTAGTGAGATTGCATAGGATGCCCCGGTCTTTACTATCTATCGGATATTCTGGCAATATTTGATTTAAGTTGTGTTGTGTTTCTAGCAAACATAAAAGCACTAAATATAATCCCAATAAGGATAGCAGGTGCTACAAAATTTTGGTAGTTAATTCCAAACTCAGCACGTGATCCTATGCTTTGTGTGGAAGTATTGCCTGATTCTTGTGCCTTTTGCTGAGCCAATGGTCCTGAACTTGGCTCTATCATTCCAATACCATTACCTCTTTGTTCAGCAAACCATATGTTACCGTTCGAATCAGAGGTCAGCCATTGAATAAAAGGCGAAGAATTTTTAACTTCTATCTCTCTCACCTTTGATTTTTGAGTGTCTATTACAGCGATTTTATTTATTGTATGTTCTGCCACCCATAAGTTCCCATAGTTGTCAAAAGCCATCCCAAATGGCAGTCCTGCTTCATTAATTACTGGAAGGTCAGTAAACGTTCTAGACAACGGATCAAAAACTGTTATTCTGTGGCCATCGTGCTGTGAAATATATATTTCTCCAGTGGTTTTATCAATCATCAGTGCAGTTGGGCTCAACAACGTTCTGTTACCACCAGGAGAATATTCTGTTATCGTATAATTATTAGCTGGATCAATTTTTGCTAATTTTCCTGCCTCATCAGTTAACCAAATCAAATTGCTAACTGGATCTGCCATAATTGCAAATGGACGTGCATCCTTGTCCTTTAGTTGTAATTTTAGCGTAACGTTCCCAGTTTCAGTGTCAAAACGCATGACCTCACCGGACAAGGGTGACGTGAACCAAATGTTGTCATCTGAATCTATTGTGATACCTGATGGGGTCACATATCCAGGAAATGGAAATATTCTGCTAATATTTTTAGTGGGATCGTATTTGCCTATGACTTTTGTAAGAGGATCTAAATACCACAAATTATTCTTCGAGTCCAAGGTCACAAGGGTCACAATGTTTGTACCATTAATCTTGTGTTCAATGTAATTATGCCCGTTAATATCAAATGCAAATATACGTCCGCTTCCAATAGAGGTATCCCCAAACCATACGTAATTTCTACTCTTATCATAAACTGGGTATAAAGGTTGGATTTTATTGTTTGATATAGGGTATTCTGTCACATTGAAACTCAGCTGATCAAGATTTGGTTTTACTCTCAAATTGTTGAACGGGGCCACTATACCAGACATATTTTCTTTAATTGGAATTGCTTGGATCTCAAGATCCCATGTTCCTGGAATGCCAAATGAAGCATTTACAGAGAACGTACCGGGTGATTTCTTTTCTAGATTAGCGGTAATAGGACCGATTGACTTTTCAATTTGACTATATTTTATTTCGGCTGACTGTACATCAATGGGTTGACCATCTATATCCGAAAATGACACATTGAAATTGTTATTGCCAACTTCAAAAGGAGTAATTGACAAACTAACTTTGGTGTTATTATCGAGTAACCTGGAATTCAGGTAATTTTCATTCTGAATTGCGGTGGTGTTTGTGGTTGCTTGAAACTGATTCTGAGCTTCACTAGCGGGAACACCAGTATTTACGAGTAAACCCACGCTAATAAGCAAGGCTATTCCAAAAATGGATTCAATCACCAGAGCCCTCCTAAATGTAATGACTATTGATCCTGTTCTTCTTTCGTTTTCTGGTTGCTCTTGTAAATTGGAGTTACTCGAGTTATCCCCTATAACTTGTCGAACCTTTAGCAAACTGGTGACTTTTTTGTGGATGAAAAAACTACTATATCCGCCTACCACAACCATTAATCCGGCAAATGAAAGTTTTAAAATCAAAAACGTACCATATAACGAACCAATAACTAAGCTCAAATTGTCTTCAAGTATATATAGTAAAAATGGGCCTGTGATAATAATAACACCCAGTAATGTTACTATCAAGGTAGAATATCTAGGAATCCACAAAGAAAGTGTTGCTAATTT
>JASKBU010000116.1:0-3253 GCA_033272285.1 Nitrososphaeraceae archaeon | reverse complement strand
CAAATTGATATCCATCGCCTACAAACTTTAGTTTCTTTTCTGGATATCTGAGTGTAAATCTCTTGATAAGAAGATGCTTTGATCCAGATTCTATTGCCTTTATGAAGCCGCCTGCTGAATTCATATGATTAACTTGTGGTCAGCTATATTTTAAGTTAAGAATAAGTCAAAATATCTTTGAACAAATCAAAACATGCCATGTATTACATAGGTATGCTTTAGATTCGTGGCCACTTACGCAGGCACAATCCTATAGATGGTCCCATCTATCCCTAAGACATAGAGATAGCCATCCTGTCCAACTTGTATGTCCGTTATTACTCCAAACCCTCGACCAAATATGACACTTTGAACTTCCTGAGGAGTATCGGCTACCTTATCATTTAAGGGCGGATCCAAAAGTAACTGTTCTCTATTAGAATCGAATTTGAAATTGTAAAGGTTGCCAGTTTTAACATCGCCCACAAATATCGTGTTTTCATATTGCGCTCCAAGTTTAGATGAATTCAGGAATTTTAGAGCTGTTGGAGCAACAGTTTCCTTCCATACGAACTCAGGATCACTGTATTTTCCTTTTCCCTCAAAATGAAATAAATCTTCATTGGGGTCAAATCTTGATAGACCCATACCCATGGTCTTTCTCCAGCCACTATTAAAGCCAGGATATACATAATTAATTTCATCCTTGTCGATTCCACCGTTTTCACTATCCCACAAGTTACCAGTAACAGGATCAAAATCAAACCCAAAGCTATTGCGTATCCCATATGCATAATATAGTATATTTGGAACTTTGCTCCCAAACGGGCCGTTAGGTACAGACTTGCCATCTTGCGTCACTCTTAAGATTCCGCTTGTACCGTCTGGAGCATTGCCTCTCATAATATTCTGAATATTGCCCATTCTGCCTCCTACATCCCCCACTACAACATACACGTTCTTGTCAGGTCCTATCACAACTTTTCCGCCGTTATGATTATTCTCATGTCCAAAAATGGGAGAATTTGCGGGCAAATTCAAAAGCAAAAGTGGATTTACAAGTCTGTTATCGACCAATTCGTACCTGTATAATCTGTTACCAATAACGATTCCAGAACTATTAGCCTCAGTATAGTATAGGAATACAAAGGTCTTTCCCTCTTCACTCTTTGACACTGCAATTCCTAACATCCCCAACTCTACTTCTGTTCCAACCTTCACCTGCAGAAGTGGTGTGTCTTGAAGGCTACCATTTAATACTCTCTGGACCTTTCCGGTGTTTTTCTCCAAGACAAGAATATCATCTGGCCCAAGAAAGGCCATACCAGTTATTGGCCCCTTAAGACCATCCTTAAAGGTTAATTCAACTTTCAAAGAAGGATCAACTAAAGTCTGTCCAGTGCTCACAGGCAAAGCTCTTACGTATGCTGCATGAGAAGAATTGTTCTCGTAAATAATTGGAGCAAAAGCAAAAGCGGGAATTAAGATTAAATTTAAAATCAGTATAACTATTATCTGCCTTCTCATCAGAAGAAAAAAATCTAGTCAATCTTTTATCTGTTTTGAAATAGTGCTAGCCAAATTGTGCATCTATTAATTTTCTGCACCTTCTTCTGACCAATACAAGCTGATAGATTTCATTCATACGGGTCGACTGTCAGCGCTAGAATTAGCTAGAATCAGGGTTAATAAAGGCACTCGCAGATAAAAGTTGAAAATAGAAAGATAGATAATATGTTTATCCATATTTATCCTATAATTTGACAAATAGTCTTATTTCTCTATCATCATTAGATGACAAATATGTAAAGGAAAAGAGTAATTTGAATTCAGAACCAGAGTGGATGATGGAAATAAGGAATAATGCATTTTCAAACTATTCCTCTCTTCCTCACGAAGTTTCACCTTTGTATAAGAAATATTCTGATGCTAATCTTCTATATCCGGAACGTGTTTATCTTTCGCAAGGGACTAAAACTTATGCTCCAGAAGAGTATCTTAATGAAAGGATAAAAGAACTGCAAAAGGAAACTAGTATTCTTAAAATAGGCTCTTCAATAGTTCATTCGAATGTTCCAGAAAAGCTGTTAAAACAAGGTGTAGTTATTTCAGATCTTAAGAGTGCGATAAAGAATTACGGAAGTATTATTAAAGATAGACTGTATTCAAATCAACTTAACTATACTGAAGATAAGTTTCTAGCTTTGGAATTGTCCTGCTTTGACTCTGGTATTTTTGTGTATATACCAAAGAATGTAATAATAGATGAGTCAATAAGAATCGTCGATGTATTGGCACCAGATGGAACATCTTCGATAACAAGGAACATCGTAATATCAGAATCAAATTCAAAGGCAAGCATAGTTCAAGAATTATATAGTAATGAACATCCTGATAATAATGTTCAACAGTCATTGTTTGAACTTTTAGAATGCTATGTTGGATCAAACTCGGAACTGGAAGTTGTAACACTGCAAGCGATGGATGAGAAAAGCACGGTCAGCTTTTCAAACAGGAAAGCATTCATTGATAGGGATGCAAAAATGTCTTGGTATATGGGATTATTCGGAGCCCAGCTTTCAAGATATAAAATTGACAATATTATGAAGGGAGAAGGAGCGAGTGCAGAAGATGTTGAAATTATTTTTGGCGTCAATGACCAGTCGTTTGATGTGACCTCAAATCTCATTCACGAGGGACCAAACACAAGGGGAAGAGTGTTATCAAAATCAGTAATGAAAGATAACTCGAAGTCACTCTTTAAGGGTATGATAAAAATTAATAAAAATGGAAAATCTGCGGAATCATATCTTGCTGGTCATTCTATATTATTGGATAAAGGTGCAAAGTCCGATACGATACCCGGACTAGAAATTGAAACGAATGAAGTAAGGGCGACGCATTCGGCATCTGTTGCGCAAATAGATGAAAACCAAATCTTCTATCTTATGTGTAGAGGACTTAGTAACGAAGAAGCAAAGAGAGAAATTGTAAGTGGATTTTTAGAACCATTATCTCGGAAAATGGGTCCTACTATAAGAGCATGGGTAAATTATTTGATGGAAAATAAATGGCTTGGAAAACCATTAATGCTCAAAACTGATGAAGCGATGGAGCACATTCTTGAAGTCGAAAAATCCAGATATAGAGAAGCTGATGATATATTCGAAAAACATTATAAGTATAGGTAAACGACTTTACTAGCTGTGATTAGGTATGGCTGAATGGGTTAAGGTCTGTGAAGTTAAAACGCTCAATAATGGTGACATGATAG
>JASKBU010000115.1:0-2522 GCA_033272285.1 Nitrososphaeraceae archaeon | reverse complement strand
CCATTATCTTTGTTCCATTTGACTTTTCCATTGGATTTGATAATAGGATTATATCTTTTAAGAGCTAGGTAAGATATTTCTGAATCATGTTATAGCATCTTTTACTGATATCTGGTTCGCTTTTTTCTTTGAGTTAATACAAAATTAAGAGCTTTTTTTTCAAATCTTAAATAAAGGTATTGGTGTTACACCGGGCATCATGTGCAAAACTTTGTTTCCTAGAGTTCTCGATGTTTCGAACTTAAAATATTCAAAATAAAATAGTCGAAATAAAATAAATCAAAATTAATAGTTCATAGAGCAGCTCCTATATTGGGAAATAGGATTTTCTTCTATTGCAAGTTTAATTATTCAAAATCCTTACATTAGGGGAACAAAAAATGAAATTCATTATCAATCTGTTTACTGCAGTCGTAGAAATTTGAAAATAATTAACGTTTTTATATCAAAGAATATCCTTGTTAAACGTGTTTAGGCAAAATGCATGTTTTTTTGCATCGGTTTTGTCAAGTATTTTGATTTTTTCGTCTTTTAGTTTTCCTTTTTTAACTCTTCCTGTTTTTGGCCAGGTTCCAGCAAATCACATTTCTCAAGAGCAATACGATAAAATTAAGAATTGCACTACAGAACTTAGCAAGAAGCCAACTCCAGTAGAATATCTTACCTATTTTAATTGCGGTCATGTTTCAAAGGACGAAACTGGCAGAACAGTTCGACAATTCACAATTATCGTTGAAGAAAACCAAAAAATACCTATTTCATATGAAGGACATGTCTTTGACGCTTGGACATTTAATGGCACGATACCCGGGCCTACTATAAGAGTTACAGAGGGTGATCTAGTTCGAATTAGAGTTATTAACAGTAATGAGAATGAAAACCCGCACTCATTGCATACTCATTCTATTCATTTCGCCAAGAACGATGGTGTTTCGATGGGTGGATATCCAGGAGGTGCCATTTCACCAGGTAGGAGTTACACCTATGAATTTGTTGCCCAACCCTATGGAGTATATCCATATCACTGCCATGTAGATCCAATAGCCGATCATATTAACAGGGGGCTTTATGGAATGATGATTATAGATCCTAAAGAGCCACGTCCTCAAATGACGGAGATGGCCATGCTTCTTAATGGTTATGACCTGGATCTTGATGAGGAGGGACCAGTTAAATTACCTCCAGCCGCCTTATTTCAAACAACTGAGCAAGTCGATACTAGTGGGGAGAACATGACTATGACTAATAGCACTGTCAGTAATCAAACTGATGCCGTTACCAACATGACCGCAGGTACAGATAGTAACGAGACTAGCGCTGAAACCAACATGACTCAAATTTCAACAACGATGGACCATACAAGTGATGATAGTGGTGAGGCTAGTGCTGGGGATGTCCCAAAATTAGATACTGAGGAACCACGGGGAAACGAAATCTACACAGTAAATGGGAAGGCATTTGAATATATGATGAATCCAATAGTATTGCAAACAGGAAAGCCCTATCGTATCTATGTTGTCAATATGCTAGAATTTGACCTGGTCAACTCATTCCACATACATGGAGCCATGTTTAATTATTATACTGCTGGTACAGATGAAACCCCAGATTATAACACAGACATTGTAACCATGTCACAGGGAGACAGAGGCATTATGGAGTTCACATATCAATATCCAGGAACTTATATGTTTCACGCACACCAGACAGACTTTACCGATTTAGGCTGGATGGGACTTTTTGATGTAAGAGGAGATCCGGTTAAATTGCCTCCCCATCATGACGTGACCTGAGGTAATTACATACTATATATTGTATTAATTGCAAGTTAAATTGTCGAGTTTTTAATTTTAGCGACGAATGGACGAATCATAGATGGCTATATACCAATTTTTAAATACTTTTAAAAATATGGAAATCTAAAATTGAATTTTTATAAATAGATAGTAAAGTATAATCTGAGATATCTTTCTAATGAAAAATATGGATTTGACATATTGCTTTGATTTTACGATCTTGGCTCATTTAGCAGAGAATATGTCAGCGGGCTCATCACCTAATCTATGAAAACTAGTATTTCCGGTGTTGACAGACATATGGATGTACATTACTGAACAACAAAGGTCATTGACTTTGTAGTTTCAATACCTGCTTGTGAGGCGCTTGCCAATACTGAAAATGCTCCAGTTACGTCTTCATCGATTCTAAAGGAAGGTTCAAGTTTTCCATCATTATCCGTATAATCCTTTATGATATTACCGGAGGGATCTTTGATAGTTAAACGTAGAAACACCCTATCAAGTGTATTACCAGAAACGGGATCTGACGCAGTAAGTGAAACTGTTTGTCTGTCTCCAGCTGAAATTGGATTATGCTCCACGATAAGATCGAGAGCTATTTTATCCGAATTTGATGTATCAGTCGTATCAATAGGTGTTTCTGTTTGTGGGGAAGATGTATTAGTTGTATCAATAGGTGTTTCTGTTTGTGGGGAAGATGTATTAGTTGTATCAATAGGTGTT
>JASKBU010000114.1:0-1671 GCA_033272285.1 Nitrososphaeraceae archaeon | reverse complement strand
GTCTTTTTCATCGTCGCCAGAGTCATCATCTTTTTCATCGTCGCCAGAGTCATCATTTTTTTCATCGTCGCCAGAGTCGCCACCGTCACTGTCTGATGATTCTTCGGCTAAGACCTGGGAGATAACGGTGATGCCTTCTGGAATCCCATTTTTAACGAATAAAGGATTTAAAACTATAGAGCTAAAAATAGCAATAAGAAATATTATAGAAAATTTGTTCACTCTTTAGTTTAATAAAAATCAGTTGTTTAAACTTTTTGAAATCCTTTTATAGCTATTGATTTTAGAAAAGTTTTATTTCTTTGTAATGACATAAATTCTGACACCAAAATTAACAGTGAATGAACTTGAAATATCAATTTTGCAAAATCTATTAATTTTCTACCATGATTGTGTATGACAGAAACAATTTTAAATAAATATAATTATGCCATGATATTGGAGAAATCTGAATTAGCCTCAAGAGCAAAAAAGTATAGGTACTTTCTAGCATCATTGTTCTTGCTTGTCTGTTTGATGTCATTGTTGGTATCCATAAAGTCTCAAGAGGTCCCGACAGAGAATCAAGCGGATGAGACTCACTCCAATGAAAATCCAATTTCATTAGCTGTGATTAAAGAATATTCTGAGATACTCGGAGTGTTATTAGAAGCAGGTGTTGTTGTGCTTTTGTGGAAGACTGTGAAAGATTTTGCAGAATTAGCGAAGGTAAGCAAATTACAGACTGAAGTAAGGTTTAGACCGTGGGTTGGGCCTAGTGGTGGATTTGAGTTTTTGAGAGAGGATGATAACAAAAAGCAGTACTCTATAGCAATGAAGAATTTTGGAGAAGTTCCTGCATCAAATGTAATAGTAACCTGTACTATTTCGGAAACAAAGCCGGATAAATCAACGTCAATGGAGAACTTTAAAGCCGATAAAAATCAATTTCAGATAGGGCCTTTGTTGCCAGGAATGGAAAAGAGATATTGGGTCTTTATAGAAAATGAGAAATATAGAAAGGCAATGGAGGGTGTCTCTAACATATTCATCTTCATTTACTTTTCATATGTATATTCAGGGGGCAAGAGTGGCTATGGTATGATAAGCCAGCTAGATAACAAGATTAATAATTTCGTTCACAGGGAAATGTGGATAGACTAATCGTATTTTAAAATGGTGATTAAGAATAATTCCATCTCATTGAGCCAGGATGGTATAGGAGCACAAAAGACGCCCATAAGAGGCTTGTAGACAGGAGTCTAAGTATACTACGTTTATATACTATAGTAATTAATTCGATATCTATGTCACAAAATAAAATTTGGATGGCAGTTACCATAATCGGAGGATTATTCCTTTTGATTGGCGTGCAAAGTATGGCATACTCACAGATGCCAAATGATACGTCCATGTTGGGAAATGCAACAAATGCAACGGCTTTGATGGGAAACGCGACTAATGCAACTAGTGCAGGTAGTATGACTGGAAATATCTCTGGTTGTGCCGATAGAGGCTGTTAGTCTAACAGTAGACACAACTACATGAGTTTTGATGTCTAAAAAAAATTTTTTTTTTAACAAGTAATTCTGGTAAAATAATTTCTGTTTTCTTTTTAGTGATTCTTGTAACACTTGTTATTGAGAACGTAGATTATATTGTTGCAGACTTTATAGTAAAATTCAACTCTTC
>JASKBU010000113.1:0-5309 GCA_033272285.1 Nitrososphaeraceae archaeon | reverse complement strand
GTGCTACGAACATTAAGATGTTTTTTGTGTTCAACGTTTCTTATCGCAAAATGATACTAAACAAAGTATAAGTGGATTGGGTGAGAACAAGTGGTAAAAAAAGTATAGATTCTTCTTTACTATCTTAAATCTGAATTTAAGAATAGAATATTATTCATTCATGTTAAGTATTGAATTACTTTTTCGGGCATATTATTTTTCCATTTATCGAATAACAATTAGGCGGTAGGTAGTTTGTATTTGTATTTGTATTTTCCAATTCATTATTTTCGTCCATAAAAAGAATATTAAAACGAATATAGTTGCTGCAATAATAATTGCTGCAATTATCAAAAGTGTCTTTCGTTGGCGTAATCTAGGCATCCTTGAGTTGTTGGTTTTGTCTCGAAAGGGCATCCAACAAGACTACATGCAAAATTCCTATTAAGCGTTAGATGATAGAAGAACAAAATAAGTTTGTAAGGAATTTCGTTAGTAAAGGACACAAGCCGCAATAGATTATCAGTTAAAAATATTTTATATGATTCTAGTATGTAAAAATACTGGTGGGTGAGCACTCAGCCCTGAAGCCCACAGGCAAGAGATCCCACCAGTAGTCAGATTGCTTTCTGGACTTAACCTAATTCATAATAAATTATCACATACAACAAATTATAAAATAAATTAAAACCGGCAATTCTATGTTGGTTTCGGCGCTTGGCTAAACGTCAATTAATTTTTATATGTGACCGGTTGTCAATCTATTAATGGAACACAACAAAACACTACATTTAGTTATAATAATTGGTGCGCTGCTATCGTTGCTACTTATCTCAACTACATACTCGAATTTTGTCTACGCCCAGAACAAATTTAGAGCGAAACTTGATGCAAATAACGAAGTTCCACCCGTTGATTCAACAGCAGAAGGGGTGGCCACGTTCAAAATAAAAGATGACGCCATAAAATCCAAGATCAATATAACTGGAATAGCAGATGTTTCAGGCGCTCAAATATTTATGGGAAAAATCGGGCAAAATGGAGATCCGATAGTTGATTTGTTGAAAACAGGCGAGAAGAATGAAAGGTCGGACGGAGTCGCAATTAAAGGAAACTTTACTGCTTCTGACTTTGAAGGCTCCATGCAAGGAAAGGATCTATCCGCTCTTCAATCCGCAATGGCCGCGAATCAGACATATGTTAACATTATGACAAGTGATCATCCAGACGGAGAGGTAGGTGGACATATTTACGCTAAAGGCAGCACAACTGGAACACAGAACATAACAGGGGCTTCTGATACCATAGAAGAGGATGATAAAGGAGTCTCTGAGGAAGGAACCGGAGAAGATGCAGATGAATCAGGAGACATTGATGTTGGAGATAACGAGGACTAATTTAAGCCGACGGATATTATACCTTTGAAGAATTAACATATTTGTCTTAATGGATTTTATTATTATTATAAAAAATTAAGAGTGGATAGATTAATTTTTATTAATCTATCATAATGTTGCGCTTATTCTCGTCTTGAACGTCTTTCGTATTCTCTTGAAAAGTCTCTTAAATTGTCTCTTGCAGTGTTTTCGAATGTATTTGCGACATTAGTACTCAGCCTTGAAAATTCTATTGCGTTGTCTCTTGCGTGCTGCATTGAATTTTTCCATGCATCCATACTTGCAAATATGTAATTGTTCGCTAATCTGGTTGCGACTATTGTACTGTCTGTGATATTGCTTACTGCTCTTGCATAATTTTCTGTAAATCTTTGTGGTGATACCCAATAGGACGCATATGAATTTTGTACATTTTCAATGTATGGAACCCATAAGGATTGCATTGAGTGGATAACTTCTTTTTGAGATTCTAGAAAATTGTCTGCTATATCTTTTGTTGCTTGAATGGTCTCTTGTTGATATTCGTTAACGGCTTTTGTATATCGTGGAATTTCCTTTACTGCTTCATCTGTAGTCTTTTTAACTGTTGATTTTGTTTCGTCGAGAGCGAGATTGAATCTTTCTCTATTCCTTTCTTCTTTATTTGATGCCATGTTATTATATTAGACACAACATCATATATATTGGTATTAATTGGTATTTACTACCATACAATCCGCCAGGCTCCATCTAAGGGACTTTGCTGACTTAGGTATACTGCAAATTGCCACATTAAGAATACCCAAAAGGAGAACAAGTATTATGCCCTTGTATGCCCTTGACAGTTTTTAGCAAATTAGTCCGATCCAGGGTTTACTTCAGGACCGTTGTCATCATTGTTCGAACCATCAAGTAAATCAGAGTATGAAGTTTGGTCCTTATCTAAAGGCCACTCATTCGTGTAGAAGCCTATTTTCTGGCTTTAATAAAAGTTTTTATTGTATGTCAGGATTTATAGCCAGAGCATCATTATTATCCTGGGACGAGTCGAATGGAGATGAAGGTATAGATGAGGAAAGTAGAGATTCAGATGAAGTTATTGATGTTGATGTTACAACCTCCGCGGGAAGTTTAATTATTAAGTAATGGAGGCTATTATTATCAGCCGGAGCAGCGTCACAGATAATACTCATTAAATTCTCCTCAGAAGCAAGATCTGTGGTCCTACAACCGTCTCCGTCCTCATCGATTGCGCTGACAAATATGTTATTAGCAGGTCCTGAGATGTCACCATCAATAATGCCAAAAAATTTGGCAGAGCCATCAGGATTCCATCCGTGTACGTTTCCCGCGGCATCATCGAGCAAAGTCTTTCTTTTTATAAAGCCAGGTGAAACATCTTCACCAGTTATGGCCTTTATAGTAAATGAACTGGATGATGTTGGCCCATCTATTACAACATTCTGCGGACTTATTGTTTTCATACTGACGGTATGACCTCCCGCTTCTGTCGCAATTATTCTGCCTATTTCGAGTTTAATAGTCGTTCCAGCAGCGACGCTAGTAGCACTATTTACCGTATAATTCAGAGTTGAACCTGAGAACGATAATGAACCAGAGCCAATGCCACTCCTTTCTATCAGTCTAATTTTAGAGAGATCAAAACTAGATGGAAAATCTATTTGAATGATTTTTATCGTTCCTGTAGTCTTTGTTTTAAGAAAGAAATTATATGAAGCCTTTTCATTTATTATGTTACTGGCAGGTGAGACGGATACACCACCTGTTAGTGCAGCAGCCGACACAGGTTTTAAAATATTAAATAAAGAAGAACCAGTTGTCATTGTAAAAACAAATACCATTAGTGCTAAACTTAATGAAATCTTGAAAACCTTAGAAGTATCTTTCATCTTATTGTTCTAAAACTCCATATTTTGTACTGTTCAATTATGCCAATTAGTCTCAATTTAAGCATATATCGATTGTGAATAAAATAAAAAGTATAATCATCGAGTTGAATTTTAGAATTAAACTCATTTAACTATTTTATCTGGTAACGTTTCAAACTTAATCTTATATCAAAAAAGCGTATTGTTCTTTTGTGTGTTCGCTTCTACAGGATTGCAAAAACAGTTCTAGTTTTTTCACATTTTTACCTACTAGTTGGAAATATAAAAATATAGCATATACTTAACATATACTATGATATGTATATTTTGATTTCCGACAAATAACAAGAGTAGTGAGTTGATCTCCTATTATGCACATTATTCAGATGACTGCGCCAATGTCCTCGCTTTCACAGAAGTGCTTGCACTCGAATTACAATTTGACAATTTTCAACATTCTTAAGATTAGATAAACAAACACATTGAATACGAGTGATTTTTACGCATAATTGACTACTAATAATTGAATGTTGGATGTAGAGATTTTCACATTAAATCTTTTGAAAAAATTTTATATTTAGTCTTCATCCAAAGCATCGGCTATTTTAATCCGAATAGTTGCTTTAGGGCTTCAAGTATTGGATTACCTCCTGTAGGTATCCCTGGTGTAGTCACGTTTGTTGTTACATTTGCTGTTGGTTCTATTGCTGGTGTAGTAACATTTTCAACTGCCAATTCTTTTTCAGGGATGAGGTCTTTTACATATAGATAATTATCTTTTTCATTATAAGCAAGATCCGATATGGTTATCACGTTAAATTTGTGATCATGAATATATTTCATTTCCTTTTGAAAGAGATCAATATCAGTAACAGAATTTTTTTCTCCACCAATATCATGATACATAATAATCGGAATCGCATTAATTATTCCGTTTTTATTGTACTTTAATTGACCATTCACAACTTCAATGAATCTTTGCAATGCCTGTGAATCGCTGTAAGAATTCTCCACAATTTCAAAATCATGGCTCCAATTCCTAATAGAATATTTGTTGGCATAGGTGGGGGTACCATTATCGGTAAAGGTCTTACAATCCTTTTGACCATATTGCTTCATTCCGTCACATCTTAGAAACATGAGGGGATCATTACCTCGGGTTGCAAAATCATAATGTTTTGCAACAATATCAACTATGGCTTTATCATCTGAGCCGGTGCTAAATGGATACTCAAAGCTCTTTGGATCTATTCCGTAATCATCCAAGCATTTTTTTGATTTTCCGACTTCGTATTCAATTGAGGCCTTCGACAATTCTGTAAGACGGACATGAGACATACTATGCGAACCAATTTCATGACCATCATCGTGTAAGGTCTTTATTTCATTCCAATCCATATAGCCATTTTTTTTTCCAACATTGTCGCAGACTACATCAAATGTCCCTTTGAATCCATATTTATCGAGAATTGGTTTTGCATTTGTGAACTGGCTTTTGAGTCCATCAGAGAAAATAAAAATTATTGTCTTATCACCTGTTTTCTTGTTTTCAGCTGATTTTGTGGACAGACCTGAAACGACATTATGTTCGTAGGAGAGAACAGATAAAAAAGTCATTAAAAACCCCACAAGTAATAGTGGCAATATGTTGGTAAGAAAACGGCAGTTCTTCAATCTTAAATTACAGGTTCGTATTTAATATAATAAAAAGATATTTCAAGGTTAGAACAAAATGAAAAAGCGCTACTTTATGTGTAGATCTCAATTTAGCGACGGTCTTGTCAAGAAAAGAAGTTTAAAGATTCCTTCAGAAAGTTGATTTTCTAAATGACTAGTCAAGGAGAATAAAGATGAGCCATTCAAGAATTTGAACCCACGAATTTTGGTAGATTCCGGATGGCAATAATCCCGATTAAGGCATTCAAGTGTGATGTCTGTGATCAAGTGTGGCTGTCAAGAGATAGGATCCAAATAACCCACCTATTGCATGTGCCAGATATAAAAGTCATTACTGGAACAGAAATGCTCTAAAACAAAACAATACGAACCAGGAAGTAAGGATTAT
>JASKBU010000112.1:0-8666 GCA_033272285.1 Nitrososphaeraceae archaeon | reverse complement strand
TTTCTAGTCTATCCTTCGCACGTTTATGATGATTCATTTTGAGCCTTCGATATTGGCGGACATATTTGGTTTCATACTCTCCATCATATCCATCATCTCTTTTTCGTGCATCTTAATTCCTTGATCCGTCATATTTAGCTGCATAATTGCGCCCTTTATGTTTCCTTCATTTAGATCCATGATTGCCTCCATTAAATGCATTTTAGCATTATCTAGCGAAGATCCAAAAGTCATATTGCCACCTGGCATCATCATTGTCTGATTGTTGACGGCGGACTTATCTTGTGTATCGTTCACTGATGGGACTTGACTGAAGATGACTTTTGATGTTACTGCTATCAGAACACTAACACCAATAGCTATCACCAATACGCTAACACTCATTTGGTTTGACATGGCGAATAGTAGTAATTATGACCAAATCATATTATATAAAGAGTATCTAAATGTGTAACGAAACACTGGAAGGTACAAGAAATGCTTAAGCCAGATATTAGTTGCTTCGATAAGTTTTGAAGGCTCTACCATCGAAAGGCGATTTTATTGTCAAGAATAATCTGACTCCTGAATCCTAAGGAGAAGATTTGGACTATGGAAAATAATGTAAGCTTGGATTGAATTGACCAATTCTCTTAGCGGTACTTTCTTAAATACTAAGTGAATCATACAATAGGAATGCATTGGACACCTTCATATTATACATCCGTGAGGGCAAGCTATTCCAAACTAATGAATGCAATAAATATTAGACCAATGGCAGAATCAATCTTTACTGAGCAGGCAATTGGACGGGTCCTATGGACTGATATAATAGCACATACTGATATTCCGTCGAGTAACTGTTCCCATATGGACGGATTTGTTATAAAATATAACGATATTAGTACGATATCTCAAGATAGACCAATAAAACTTAGGGTAGTGCATAGGAAAAAAGCTGGTAAGAGGGAAAACCAAATCCTGCTTAAAGGACAAACTATTAGGGTCTCAACTGGCGAAGTTCTGCCACGTTTGGGAGATACAGTTATTCCTCTAGAATATACACAGTTTGAATCTAAAAATAATTCAATTATAATTCAAAGAGAGTTGGCTAAAGGATCGTTTGTATCATATATGGGTAGTGAGATCGCACGTAAGGATTTGTTACTAAACAAAGGGCACGTTCTTAGGGCACAGGATTTAGCATTAATCGCAATGCTCGGAATTCGAAAGCTAAAAATTTTTAAAAAACCAAGAGTTGCAATTATTCCTACAGGCAATGAACTTACTGAAGACATTACTGACATAAAGCGCGGAAAAATACTAAATACTAATAGTAGAGTAATATCTAGTTTAATTGAAACATCAGGAGGTACTCCTCTAGATCTTGGAATTACGCCTGATAATATTCAGAAGATAAAAAACAAAATTAGACTTGCGTTATCTGAAAGTGATATCATCTTAACAACGGGCGGATCTTCTGTTGGATTGCGGGATCTTGTTGCTGAATCAATAAATGCTATTGGAAAACCAGGAATTCTGGTACACGGAGTAAAACTTGATCGTGGAAGGGTAACGGGACTTGCTGCACTTCGTAGCAGACCAGTTATTATTCTTCCCGGGCCCATACAAGGAGCTGTGAACGCCTTTATTATATTTGCGCAGCCACTCATAAGACTTATGTTGGGTCTGCATCCTTTTAATAGACCATTTATTTCAGCAAAGCTTACTGAAGATTGGAACGCCCGAAAAAAATTTCAAAACTTTACCAAAATAGTATATGTGAAGATGACGCTATCAGCATCAGGCGAATTTCATGCAAAGCCTATAACTGGGGAAACTACGGACATAACAGTGTTAACAGGGAGCAATGGCTTTATTTTGGTACCCGAACGCTTGACTATGCTAAAAAGGGGACAAAAAGTAAAAATAAACATATTTCCGTGTCTGTCTTTTTCATCAGGTAATCCGATAGAATTACCTTACCAGTCAGAAAAAATATTCCTTCCGTTTTAGAAATACATCATTTAAACAACCTAGCTGCCAGATTAATCCCTGCGACTGCCACTATAATTCCTATAATAAAAATCAATTTTTCGTGACTGAATTTAAAGGCCCCCAACCTGGAGCCTAGAAATCCTCCAAGAAGGACTACAAAGGCCAATGGTAAAATCAGTGCAAAATCAACCTCCTTGGTAATTGAATGGGCAACAAGCCCACTAACCGAATTTGTGAGTATAAATAAACTTGCTGACGCCGCAGCTGTCTTTGGATTTGCTAGACCAGTTAATATCAAGATTGGTGATAACCAGATCCCCCCACCAATTCCAACAAGGCCCGAAACAGTCCCTAAAATAGCACCTAATGGTAATGTAATTAATGAAAGCCTAGGTAGACTTAGGTTTAATTTTCTTATTTTGTCCCGCCTTATTTTTATTTGGTTCCCACTTAATAGTAGCATGGCCGAAGCTGAAAAAAGAGCAATTACGAAGATTAGTGTGAGAGTTTTTTCTGGTAGTATAGTAGAACCTCCAATAAAAGCAAATGGTACTGATATAAGTAACGGAATAGATATACGAAGTGATAAGTGACCTGCTCTTAAATAATTGAAGAGCGCTATTGAAGCAACAACTATGTTGAGAGCCAATGACACGGGAGGGATGGTGAATAGATTTACCCCAACAATTACTAGTATGGCAATATAGCTGCTTCCCCCTGCAAATCCAACACTAGAATAAATAAAACTTATTGCAAAGAAAAGGGGAACAAGTATTATCAATAAATGTTCATTAATGGCCGTGTCCCTCCATCATCTTGAACGCATGCTCTAGCCCCGGAAATAAGAATTCTAGGGACTCTGATACCGCGCTTAAACTTCCTGGAATATTGATTATTAGACTTTTTCCCCTTACTCCCGCAACCCCTCTTGAGAGCATAGATAAAGGTGTTCTTCTCTGACCGTATGCTCTGCTCCCCTCGGCAATTCCAGTTATTTCCCTTTCTATAACCTTTCTTGTAGCTTCAGGTGTTACATCTCTTAGACCAAGTCCTGTTCCTCCAGTTGTCAATATCAAGTTTAAATGGAGATCATCTGAATATTTTATTAAGAGTTCCTCAATAGCAGAACTATCGTCAGGCACTACTTGGTATTTGACTAAGTCAATACTTCTATTTTTTAGTGCTCTAACGATGAATTTTCCGGATTTATCTGCCCGCTTTCTAGTTGCAACCGAATCACTGACAACTATTACACCTGCTCTGATCTTATTTCCCACCTTAATTGCAAATTGGCCTATTCCTCCTGACTTTTCGACAAGCTTGACAGATGAGATGAACAGTGTATCGTCTATGGGTTTTAGCATATCATATATGGTCAATGCACCGATACAAGCTCCACTGAGGGCTTCCATTTCTACCCCTGTTTTCCAAATACTTTTAACTTCTACGTCGACTTCAATTGCTCGGGATTTTACTGATACTTGAACCTTAATGTGATCTATAGGTATTGGATGGCAGTATGGTATAAGATCTGATGTTTTTTTAGCCCCCGAAGTGGCTGCTATCTTCGCTGCCTCGACAATATCCCCCTTGGGAGACTTTCCTTGTCCAATCAATACTGCCGTATTAGCGTCAATGTTCAATACCGCCTTTGCCCTTGCGGTTCTGTAGGAATCTGGCTTTGCACCAACATCAAACATACCCCTGCTCTTTTTATCGTTCATCTTTTCTCTACTCAAGTAAGATCCCATTAGCCCATTTCTGACTTTCTTCAGATATTTCCTTTTTCCAAATGGGTACCCGAGTTTTCACATTATTTATGATATATTTGCATGCCTCAAAAGCTTCATGCCTGTGCTCTGAAGAGACCCCAATTATAATGCTGGTCTCACCGACCTTTATATTGCCGATCCTATGAAATGCAACCAATTTTTTTATTCCCCATTTTGTTTGTGCTTCATTTTCAATTTCTCTCATTTTTTGTTCTGCCATCTCGCTGTAAGCCTCATAATAGATCTCCGAAACGTTACCAGACCGCCCTTGATTACGGACGTTGCCTATGAAGATTGATAATGCGCCTGCAGAATTGTCCTCTAGTTCAAACATTACATCTTGCAAACTTATGTGTTTGTTGGTAATACTAATCAAGGATTCAACCCCCGCTGACCGGTGGTAAAAGAGCGATTTCATCCTTGGAAGTAATAATGGCATCACCAGCAGTAACCTTACAATTTACAGAAGTTACAAATTTGTTACTAAATGATTTAAGCTGCGGATACTTCTTTAATATTTCGTTATTCAAGCGTTTTACTGTGATACCAGTAGGTACAGTTATTGTTATTTCCCTTTCACCCACCATTTCTCTCAAAATTGCAAATAATCTGACTTTTATTCTGTCGTTATCTGGAATATCCGATTTCAATTTGAACTTATCCACCAATTGTATGCATGAGGTTTAGTTTTGGCTTAAGACCATTAATTCTTATCAGACTCTCTATCCCTTCCTGTTTCATAGCCACACAGCGCACCAAGCGATGACTAAGCTCCTCATCTGATGCTCCTTTACGCAGATAACTCTTGATATCATAGCCTGGGCTTTCAAATAGACATGTAAGGAATCTTCCATCAGAAGTCAATCTTATCCTATCGCACTGACTGCAGAAGGGCTCTGTTACAGAGGGAATAAATCCTACGGTACCTATTCTATCTGAAAAAGAATAGAGTTTAGCAGGTGCTGACATCTCTTGATCTGAGGCAGGAAAAACTTTTCCAATATTGGATTCTAGTTTTTCCATCATTTCCATTTTACTAAAAACAAGATCGTTCCTCCATATCCCTGACCCATCTAGTGGCATAAACTCTATAAATCGGACAGTGATACCTGTGCGTCTTGCAAAATTGGCAAATTCAACAACCTCATCATCATTCCAACCCCTGACGACAACTGTATTTATCTTTACATCAAATCCAACATCTTTTGCCTTTTGGATAGAATTTACGACTTTGTCTAGTCCATTGACCCCCGTCATCATCTTAAATCTATCTTCTTTAAATGAATCTAGACTAATATTCACACTGTCAAGACCACTGGATTTTAATGCTTCTACTTTCTCTTGAAGTAGCAACCCATTGGTTGTTAGCCCGATGCTCTTAATGTTACCTATCTTTGCAATTGATTTGATTAGGTTTTCTATTGAAGGTCTGACCAGAGGTTCACCTCCGGTTAGTCTTATTTTTTCAACCCCTAAATTAGCAAAAATAGATGAAAGCCTAATTATCTCATCAAAAGAGAGAACTTCAGTAGTATCAAACCACTTTGTATTGTCCTTTGGCATGCAATAACCGCATCGCATATTGCACCTGTCTGTGACAGAGATTCTTAGCTTTTTTGCAATTCTACCATAATTATCTATTAATTCGCTTTTCATGGATCCTATCATTTGCTTGCATACCAGGTTATGATGGCTATCATTTTTTTCTTGCCTGCTTTAACTGTTCGATGAAATGAAACTTCCAACCATTTGGTAAATCTTTAACCATGACGGCACGTTCTATTGTTTGAAGATCATCCTTATTTACAGTGTATAACCTTACAATATCCTTTATCGTAACATTATTTTCATCTTTTTTGATAAGTTTAATTTCATCACCTTGTTCTAGCTCTCCTTCCTTCATTACCTTGAAATAGATACCTGTAAGACCACTTGCTAAAAATTTTCTAATAATATCCATTCTTCCAAATTTTACTCCAAGTTTATAACATGGCATCCTAGGTTGAGTTGCCACGACTTTTGCTGTTCCAACCTGGAATTGATCTCCAATGTTAACCATTTCTTCCAACATTCCTTGTGTAGTAAAATTTTCACCAAACATACCCCAAGGCAATGACATGCCATGGAGTTCCTTATGCCAGTAACTATAATGTTCTCCTGCATAGGCATAGATGGCCTTGTCGGCACCGCCATGTACTGTTAAGTCAGCCTGCTTGTCTCCATCGAGATTGAGTTTCCGTAAACTTACACGACCCCTTACTGGTTCCTTAAAGATTCCAGTAGTTACAATTTCATTCTGGAATTTCACTTGACGTGGAAGACCGACATTTAGCGATAATAGCTTCAAAGCACATAATCTATCCAAACATCTTAAATAAACCTTCAAAGGCCAAATTGAGGGCCATATTTTGGAGTTCGCAGGCTCTTGAATGAGAAAACTTAATACTTTAAGTGGCGTAATGTCTAACTGCTGTATTGTTAAGTCTCGTTTGCCGTGAAACAGGATTGGATTGCGATTACGTGATTGAGGGTGAGACTGAAGAGGAAATCTTGAGTAAAGGGGCAGATCATGCGATCAAGGTTCATGGTTTGAAAGCTGAAGATATATTTCTTGAACACACTCCATGCAATTTCTTATGTCAGACTTTGGGTAAATTAAGCAATCAATAGATTGTACATGACAAAAAATCTGTCCAGTGAAATAAAGGACTAGGACAACAATTTGAGATATGCTTCTAGCACGATTGATTATAATTTTTTCAATTATTGTTCGACTTGCGAGTTGAATCCAAAAAAAGTTTAACGCTGTAAGAAATAAGCTCTGACATCGTTCCATGACAGAAGATCAAAAAAGAATTTGATCCCTATTTTACTTAGACTTAATCAATCCTCTTAATTTTTCTTTGAATTCTGGAGTTAGGTCCTCTTCCTTCATTCCGTGCTCTTTCATCGCATGTTGCCCTCCATTTCTAAAAATCTCTTCTTCAGTTTCTCCTTCCACTACATAATCGCAATCAAAGCCCGCTTCTCTACAAGATAATGTTTTCATAAAGCGAGCTTTACCTTAACCATATAATAAGTTACAGATTCATTAGGTTGATATGATTCTATGAAGGCCGTGACTATACAACATTGAATTTGTCAATAATGTTCATTCGAGTCTGAACAAAAGCTAAATACTAAGTAATAGAACCCTACTACTACATGCAGGATTCGAATCCCGACGAACCCAGACCGGCACGAATGCTACTAGGAATATGTTGGTTTTCTCAAGAAGACAGGTCTAAAAATAATGTCAAATTTGGTTCACAAACCACTGGCCCCACACGAATTTAAAATATAATATCATTTTTCATGTTACTTATTTCACAACAAGTTTTTATGATCCTTGTAGCATTAAGAAAGAATATAGATATTGCAAAATGAGGTTAATGAGTAGGTCTACCACTTTTGTAATTTTTATATGACTGGTTTAATTCGTAAGCAGCAGATATTAGTCGATTCGAGATATTTATCAAAACATCTGGATCAAACTTTGATCTATCCCGTACCATCTCCTGTGAATATGTCTTGAGTTCTTCCAATTTCTCTTCCAGCATTATAATACTTGTACCTAATCTTCTAAAATTTTCCTCTGAACTCATATGCGTTTCTAATTCAGGCAAGTATTAAAACTTGTTTACGTCCGACTGAATATCATCTTTTCATGTAACTTATTTCATTGTTATTACAATTTCTTACAAGAATGAACCAGTGTGAAATTCCACATGGTTCTCACCGAACCCGAATTATTGATACTTTACTTAGTAAATATCTACAAGGTTTGTTTGTAATTTAATGATTTAAAGGTTAACTTACAAAAATGGGTTCGCTAAATGAAAATCTATTCAGCGTGGAACTCAATCAATAAATGCTAATCACAATACCAAATTTTGCAGCGCTAAGGTTGGTTCTGTTTCCACTTAATATAGAGAAAGAGTGAGGGGCCCTCTTTACATATAGAGCAAACCATTTAGGTAAAAGTAGACTGCTGCCTAAAGGATATCATGTTCCTTCTAAATAGACTGTATAATTACTACCTTTACCTAGTTACATCCTTAGCTACAGCATCAACAGTATAGGTAACAGTAAATGGTTCTCCACTTGCTTTGTGAAATACTAATGCACTTCCTGCGAATTCAAATGATCCTGTACTGAGGCCTGTTCCATTAATCTCTATAGGTACATCTACTATGTCTTTCAACGTAGTAATAGCAATACTTCTGTTGCCTGGCGCAATGAAATTATATGGTTCTCCATGTTTTTCATCTATTGGTTGTTGTGGTTTATAATCATGTATTATCTCTACCTCAATAGGTTTACTTGCTGTAAATGATACACTACCTGACCAAATTTTTCCATCCTCTCTGAGTGGAAGGGCCCAAACTATTTGGTGTAGAGGCTGACCATGATGGGTAACTGTAGCTGGTACTGACATAGAGGTATTCTGCACTATAAACACTTCTTCTGTTGCTTGATTCTGGCTTCCCGTTGCTGTACTATTCATTGGGGTCTGAGCATTTGTGTATTCAAACAATAAGATACTAGGTGGGTTACCAATGAAGTTTGAAGAAAGAGCGAAGGAGATTAATAATAACAAACTAAAAAGAACCAATCGCTTATTAATTGACAATATTTTCTCTAGATTATGAATATTGGAACATAATATAAATTATGATGTGGTATAATCATTTGAAGGAACAAATTATCAACTGCTTATATAGACAATAATTAAATTTATTATTCAAACCATTATATGGATATATGGTTCCATATTTAGTGCCGAGAGTTATGTCAAAAAATTCACAAACGACCAGCCCGTCTCAATTCGAAGAAATGGACCTTAATGATTAGCAGAAACTTAAAGCTTACCAATTG
>JASKBU010000111.1:0-3516 GCA_033272285.1 Nitrososphaeraceae archaeon | reverse complement strand
GACTAACGCAACCAGCGCAGGCAATATGACTGGAAATATCTCCGGTTGTATCGATAGAGGCTGTTAGTCTAACAGTAGACACAACTACATGAGTTTTGATGTCTAAAAAAAATTTTTTTTTTAACAAGTAATTCTAGTAAAATAATTTCTGTTTTCTTTTTAGTGATTCTTGTAACGCTTGTTATTGAGAACGTAGATTATATTGTTGCAGACTTTATAGTAAAATTTAACGCATCATCAGCAGGAATTATTTTGTTTGTCTTTATATCTGTCGGTTACATACTGGGACAAACCATTTTAATGAAATTCATGAATTCTAGTAGTAGTGCCATAAAGTCAAGATCTATTCTTATCGCAACTTTACACAGAGCTGTTTCAATAGTACAGTACGTATTAGCTGCCAACGTAATTCTAATAATTATTCAGATATTGGTTTTCTCTAGATATTCGATTATTAATTTATTGTCTGTTACTTTTATTAGTAATTTTTTTACTGCGTCTCTTCTTGTTATATTCGCATTAAGTTTCTTGTCTTGGTATAAAAACAAGAAACAAAGTATAGGAATCTTACTGTATGCTCTTGCTTTTTTAATCCTTGCCGTATCCGAAGTGGTTTCCGGTTCAGGATCCGCATACTTGCTCTCTCAAAAGGATCAATGGATTACGCCTACGTCAGAAGTTAAATTCAGTGATTTTCCGGATGGTACTTTCTTTGATATTTTCTTCTCATTTTATCGTTATATTGATTACGCATCATTCCTACTAGTGTTATTTGCAAGTGCGATCTTGCTATATCATTACAGTAAGAAAACTAGTAATCCAAAAATAGTATTAATTATTGCATTACCAATTTTAGGTTATACGAGTTCAATACTTGATGCACTCCACATACTTAGTGCAGATACAAATCCTAATCTCTTCTTTTATTATATTTACATAGCACTAGTTTCAGCATCAGTAGGTATCCTCTTTGCCTTTTCGTTTTGGATTGTTTCAAAGAAATTGCCTGATAGTCCTGTCAAAACTTTTCTAAAAATTACTGCCTGTGGATTTGTTCTTTTGTATTTTTCAAACAACATAAGCGTGACCATAGCCGCGTATCCTCCATTTGGCGTTAATTCCCTTTCATTACTATCACTTGCTTCCTACTTTGTGTTGTTTGGCTTATACTCTTCTGCCCTGTCTCTCTCTCAGGATTTAACTTTGCGTCAACACCTGAGATCTTTGGCAAAAAGTGACAATAATTTACTTTCAAGTATTGGAACAGCACAAATGGAAACTGAGGTGAAGAGGGCAGTTGGCGAACTCAAAGACGTCGCTGATGAACACGAAAAGGAATTAGCAGAAAAAACTGGAATTGAAACACCAGTACCTGAATCAGAAATCGAAGACTATTTGAAACAAGTTATCGAAGAGGTTGCCAAAACTAGAAAAAAATGAATAGATGATTTGCATTCTTTGTTCCCGATAGACATGAGCAAGGAGTTACAAGTCCCATTAAAGGTAATCCTTTACGTAACTTGAAATAATATGCTGTATTGCAGACTCAATTATTTTTCCATGGTCAGAGTCTACTTCCGTGCTGATTAAGAGTAAATGTTCATCTTGCAGCGGTAATGTGATTTGTTTAACTTTTTCATATTCTTCCATGGCGTACCTGGCTTTGCCAATTCTATCTGCTAGGGTATTATGAAGTCTCCATCTTTGGAGTGTAATTAGATTTGCTTTTTTAATTTCTTCATCTGTTAGAAAGCTCTTTATACCTTCTCTAAGTCCGCCGCTTTTTATTTCACCGGTATTATCACAAATTCCAACAAAGCGTACCTTTGGATCAAGTTCAAGCACATCATTGCAAAGTTTTTGAAAATCCATACCGAATTCAATATAGCGACTATTTAAAATACTATACTGCATATATCCCCGCCAAACTAAAATTAGACACCTTTATACCTCCGGCGCTGAATTTATGGAAACATGACTAAATGCATCGCCTTGCACTCATATAAGGGGGGCACCGGCAAATCAACCATCAGCTCAAATCTTTCAGCTACGCTGGCAAGAAAAGGGTTGACTGCGGTCTTACTGGACCTCGATGTATACGCCCCAAGTCTACAAGATTATTTCCAATGGCAACCTCATAAATCAATAAATGATTATCTCTTTGAAAATGCCACTGTTGACGAAGTAATACACGATTTATCTGCGGTTTTAAAGAAATTTCCATCTAAGAATGGCGAGCAATGTGATTCAAAAGGAAAGCTATTGGTAGCATTTTCTAGTACCTCAAAAGACGAAATATACAAGCTTGATGGTGCAGTAAGGCAAGAAGGTTCCAAGATACAATTATTACGAAAATTTCTCATGTTAAGAGAGGAGATTGTTTCCAAATATAATGCCGATTTTATCATAATTGACACGAGTCCCGGTATAAGGTATTGGTCTATCAATTCTCTTGCCATTGCAGACACAATTCTTCTTTCCCTAAAGTTAGACGGCATAGATCTAAAAGGAACCCGCTTGCTTGCCAAGGAAATTTATGATAGCCTGACGAAGCTTGGAACTAAATCATATTTGCTTTTGAATAGAGCCGCGGGATATTGTTTGCCCCCTAATCTGTCCGGTGAAAATAATTCCTCCAATCAAGAATTATACAAAACTACAGTCGACAATCAGACTACAGTAATTTCCAAACTTAGTGCAGACGTTGGTATGGACACAATACTTTCGATTCCCTGTTATTGTGATATCCAATTTGATAGTAATGAATTTTTGACAGCATTAAGATATCCCGATCATCCATTTGCAGGTAAGATTGAGTCACTTATAGAGCAACTTAAAAAAATTTAGAGGAAAATTTAAAAAATCGAAGCCACTCAAGATGAATCAATATAATGCCTGAATTAAGGATACCAGGGCTTTCAAGCTTGGTAGGACAAGCAGCAGCTGAAAAGTTTGATTCTGGGATAATATTACTCATGAGTCCTCCTGGAGGAGGCAAGACGCTCTTCTGTAGACAGATGATAATAGAGAACTTGCAAAATGGATTTGCCTGTATATACATTAATTCGAGTATGACCCGCAAGGAATATCAAAATCTCTTCGATACTATAACTGATGAAAAAATTGACAAACTGAAATTTCTGAATCCCTATTTAGTATCCACTAGTAATAAAGAATCAGATCCGTCAGATAATATAAACGAACCCAAGCTCTCAGCTACTCTTCAAGAGATACAGAATACGATAGATCAATGGTCCTCTGTTACCAATACAGACGGAGGAACGACTCAGGAATCTACATCTTCTCTAAATGACCATTAAAAGTATGCCATAGTCCTTGATTCTTTGACACATATGTTTACTCTTTTTGAGGAAGACAAAGTATTGAAGTTTGTAAATGCACTATCATTCCTTATTAAAGAATTAGAAGCCACAGCGCTTATTACAATGTCGGGTACTCAATCCAGTAATGGAGCAATTCTGAACAAGCTGAGTTCAATATTTGACATTGTCGTTG
>JASKBU010000110.1:0-14322 GCA_033272285.1 Nitrososphaeraceae archaeon | reverse complement strand
CAGTTAGGTTAGCTTCAGGGACAGGAACATTAGCAGTTAGGTTAGCTTCAGGGACAGGAACATTAGCAGTTAGGTTAGCTTCAGGGACAGGAACATTAGCAGTTAGGTTAGCTTCAGGTATATTTAATCCAGCAATAACATTACTTTCATCAGTTCCATTCTTCATCACTTTTGTTACAAATTCTCTGGCTTCATCTTCTGTGAACTTACCTGTTTTCACAAGGTTATTAATTAATCTGTTTTCTTGATGTTCGGCAATTGATGTATCATTGGAATTTGATCTACCATCACTTCCAGTAACTGAGGATGTCCCGGTAGTTGCTAGTACTGGAATCATATTGCCAACAAAAAAGAACGTATTAAGAGTAATAATTATTATTGCGAGAAGAGATATTTGCACCGATTGTCGTTTGTTCAACATTTTAAAATTCAACAACAACATATAAAAAATTGTGGTGTCATTAATCAAATTTAGGTAAATGCATTATACAAGATCCTAACATCTATCGTGAAAGTTGTCTAATAAGGTAAGTTGAGTAACAAATATCACTAGTGACAAAAGGTAATGAGCTAAATTTCTATCAGTTGATGAGTTGGAAATCATGTAATGCAGAATACAACTATGTAAAATGCTAATAACAATTCTCAGTTTAAAAAGAATTTGTATTTTTGACGGCTAGATTGAATTTATCTCAAATTAAATGTACGATATTGTTAGTCAATATAGTTTTCAATGCTAGGCATAGTTAATACTATATACATGTTCAAACCTGATTGACTTTATTTATTTTAGCCTCAAAAATATGAAATCTTGCAACTTGATCTTATTGAAAAAAATACCAGTTCCAATATCCTATAAATTATCTTGATAGTTCTACATAGTACTTAAAGGAATGAAATCTCATCTCATATAGGTTATTTTGTGCTATCAGTGTCAGGAGCGAGTATATGTATTTTATTTTTTCTGATGTCACAAATTACTCCGGACATAGATGCAAAAGTAACAGGTGAAAATAAAACTAGTAATAAAATAATAATGCACATACATTCTAACCTTAATGTTACTGTTAATGGAAGATTACTAATCGTACCGAACGGAATTGGGATAAATTCAACATCGTGGAATGACCATTCACTAGATAAATTTGGAACAGAACAGAACGAAAACCACAATATTTGGCATGATAACTCTAGCAATGTCCCCACTACACTCATGAATCAAGTGGTACAGATGTTGAATCAACCGAACAGAAACTACATACTGGGAAAATTCCTTAACATCTGGGTACTGCCTCTTGAAGGTAGCAAAGTTATCCTTTTCATCGATCGGTAATAGTACAGAAGATGATAGGAATTACGTTTTAAAAGATAGGAAAAAAATGATTCTCAAGATCGAAGATTAAAAGAATGTTCTCTTCAATAAGCACTGTAGTACTATTATCAATCATATAACATGCTTTACTGTACTTGAAATGTGAGAGATTTCGTGCTTTGAACTCCTGCTTGTGATGCAGTTGCTGAAATGATAAAGGTTCCGGTCGCATTCTCGCCTATTTTAAAGGTACGTGTGAGATTACCCTCTGTACCAGTATAATACTTGACAAGAATACCCACTGGGTCCTTAATTTCAAGTTTAATAAAAACTCGATCAAGCTCTTTACCCGTTGTGGGGTCCAATGCTAGGACTGTTACCATTTGATTTTCACCGCGAGTAATAGGATCTTTCCCAACAGTAATGTTAAGGTCTATGCGTGGAGTAACTATTTCAGAGGCGTTGGTTTCTGGTACCTCGGGGACATTTAGGGATGCGTTGGTTTCTGGCTGGGGTTCGGGGACATTTAGGGATGCGTTGGTTTCTGGCTGGGGTTCAGGCGTTTCAGATTCAGTATATTTGATCTTAAAATAATTTTCATCCCTGAAGCAATGGACAATTTCATAGTCCCCAAGGTTATTCCCTATTTTATGTGCTAGTTGGAGGCATTCTTTGGAGTCTGTATCTTCATTCTGAAATATGTCCGAGTCTTGGAATTTTTCCCAATTAATATTATTATCATTTTTTTCTCCACTTCTTATTGCGGCTACCAAGTCTTTCATGTTATCAAAGTCTCTCCAGATCGCCTGCTTTGCGTATATGCTGTTATTATTAAAAAGAACAATAGTTCCAATCATAATAATTGTTCCTAGAATTAGAGATATCTTCAACGATGGACTATTGTTCAACGATTAAAGTCCACTACAATAATAAATAAAGATTTTCCCCTTCCTTATAGGATTTACAATGATTTCATAGAAATACTTCGAGATTTCAAAAACATCAATCTTTCAGGCCATGATTTCAATTTGTCAGAAATATTGATATAAAACTCTTTTTTCTTATTGATGGACTCAAGCACTTTGGCAATGAGCTTTCCATTCCTCTCTTTTCAATTTTGACTCATGCTGACATGACATCTCGACGAAAAACACATCGTTAATTAGTGCGATGTCCTTCAGTTTTGATATGAATAGGAAAAAGACCTTCTATGTTCTTATGATAAGTGGCATAGCATTTATCGTAATTGGTGTTGCCTCATTGATCGATTCAAATGTTCCCAGAAAAGTAGAATTGGATAAGACGTTGGATCCGAATGTAAATTACATGGACGTTGTCACACCCATAATGAATAAAGGGAATGTGGGTAAAATAATAATTGATGGGTCTGAATTTGATTTTAAAATTGAAAGCCCCGATAATACAGTTATTGTTTCGGTTACTAATCGTTCACACTATGAATACGATCTCGTTGCTAACAATGAAGGCCAATATAGAATTGAAACAAAAAATACAGGAAATTCCACACTTCAAATTGATGGAGATGTAGAAACTAAGGCTTCCCCGCTGGCATTTGGAGCTCATATGATGTTACTGATAACTGGAGTCATAGTTCTGGGAATTGGAATAAAAGCTAGGTACGCCTAAATTCTGAGATTAATTTATTGTTCCCCTTTTATAGGAACCTAGTATTTTCAGAAAAGTGCATTTCTTTTGAACATTAGCCAATGTACTTTTAACCGTATCTTCCTCGACATGACCTTCGAAGTCTACGTAAAAATTGTATTCCCAAGGTTTTTCTTTAGTTGGCCTTGACTCTATTTTGGTGAGATTAATTTTACTATGATCAAATTCTCGTATGACTGAAAATAATGAACCAGGCGTGTGTTTTAATCCGAAAATCATTGAAGTTCTATCTTTCTGAGAAGGACTTGTTTTTTCATCAGACAGTACGAGGAATCTAGTGTAATTGTTTTTTCTATCCTCAATATTTTCATCGAGAATTGTCATATTATAAAATTTTGCAGCGCTCTTACTTGCAATGGCAGCGGCATCGAGAATTTGATTTTCCTTTATCAACCTGACGGACCCTGCTGTATCATATGTAGGCAGAGAATCAACATTTCTTTTTTTGAGATAGTTTCTACACTGGGCTAAGGCTTGAGGATGGGAGAAGACCCTTGTTATTGTAGTATTATTTGGTAATGCAATTAAACAATGGTTAACCCTTAGGAATATTTCGGCCGTGATTTTTTTTTCTGTGCTTAACAGTAGATCATAAATTTCGTTTACAGATCCTTCGATTGAATTTTCAATTGGAACGACTGCACAATCAATACTATTATTGTGTAACGCATCAAAAACGTCTTGGAATAGCTTCATGGGTATGAGTTCTGAATTGGGGAAAAATTTTAGGGCCGCAATCTCACTGTATGCTCCGTGCTCCCCTTGAAATGCGACTATTTGTCCACTCAAATTATTTACACAATTTACAAGTAATTAATTCATATATTCTTATGTGCTATCAAAGGCAAAACCAGCTTCCTAATTAATAATAAAGGATATCAGGTATTGGATTTTATGACAAAGTATTTAATGCTTGGTCAGTGAATTTATCTTAAATGCAGCTTGATCAACAATACATTGATCCGTTAGATAAACAACTTTTGAACGATATTCAATGGACTTTTCCTCTTTCTCAAAGACCATATTTGGAAATAGCAACTAAACACGGTATTACTGAAAATGATGCGATGAGTAGGATTTCTTTAATGAAACAGAGTGGACTCATAAGACAGATTAATGCTATTTTTGATACTAGGAAACTAGGGTATAAAAGCGCGCTAGTTGCATTTGCTGTTAAAAAAGACAAACTTGACCTTGTAGCACAGGAAGTCAACAAACACCCCGGCGTGAGCCACAATTATGAAAGAGATCATGGATTTAACATGTGGTTTACGTTGGCCGTTCCTCCGGAAGGAGATTTAAAAAAAGATCTTGAACAAATGGCATCTTTTGAAGGTGTAATTAAATTCCGTCTTTTGCCAACTCTGAAATTATATAAAATAGGCGTTAAACTGGACATGGTAAATAGTGACCCCAGTAAGTTGACACCAGACGATAACGTAAAAAATCTGGATCAAAAAAAATTTGAACTTACCTCAAGAGACAAGGATTTCATCAGGGAATTGCAAAAAGATTTGCAGGTAATTCCAAGGCCCTTCGATGGCTCTGCAAACAATCTTGGTATTACAATCGACGAATTATTTGAGAAAGCCAGAGAATACGAATCAATTGGTGTAATGAGACGATTTGCAGCAATCCTACGTCACAGAGATGTGGGATTTACGGCTAACGGCATGATTGTATGGAAAGTCCCTGAGAATAAAATTGATGAAGTTGGTTACAAGTTAGCATCGTTCCCACAAGTTAGCCATTGTTATAGAAGACCAGTGTATCCAGATTGGCCATTCAATTTATTCAGCATGATTCATGCCAGAACAATTGATGGTGCCAAAAAGATAGCCACAGAACTATCTCAGTTTGTAGGAATGGATGAATATAGGATTCTGTTCAGTTCTAAAGAATTTAAAAAAGAGAGAGTCAAATACTTCGTGGACTGACCATTATAATTTTAGCTTTATATGTTGATGCTTCGCCCCTTTTGAATGGTATAAGTATGGATAGAGTTTTCTTTTCAAGTACCACATTTATTGATCTCGACTAATTGTTACTTAATAACAGACCTAGGACCATAAATGGTAATCATACTGTGATTCAATAACAAGCCGCGAGTCAATTATTACTACAACTAGTTTACAGGCCATGACAGTTTTGACGAAACATGTAAGATGATTCTAAGCAAAGATAGAAATTTATTGTTTGTAAGATCTAATTGCCGATTAAGCGAAGTTAGCCCAGACTGGTTAAGGTACGAGCTTCCCAAGCTCGGGATCGCGGGTTCGAATCCCGCACTTCGCAGACATTATTGCAGGAGTCTGTTTATCATCGGGTAATTTGCCAGTCTATTCCGGCGCTTATGAAAAAATCACTTTAAAACTTAAGATTGCATGTTGACAGTTAATCGGGACAAATACAATCGATTGACTGCTATAAGAGATTTTATACACATATTTACGTACCAAATAAAAAAAGTATTCTAGCATATACTTAAAAACCTGTATCTGTCATTCTTTTAGTATAATTTGAAGCAAGTTATTACATTTCACTCGTATAAGGGCGGCACTGGAAAAACTACTTTGGCAGCTAACCTGGCCGCATTATTAGCTAAAAATGGAAACAATGTATGTATAGTTGATATCGATGTATATGCACCAAGCCTACATGCTTATTTCGGCGATGTCGTCCAAAATAAGATCAAGAATACCCTAAATGATTACATTGTGGGCGCCTGTGGAGTAGATGACTTGCTAGTTCAGGTAACACCCATACAACAATTCTCAGAGAAAAGTTCTTTGAATGGAAAAATAATAGGCTGTTTTTCTAGCCCTAAAAGAGAAGATATTCTCAAAATTGAAGGTGTAAAGGAGGACAGAAACAGAATGACCATGCTCAAGAGATTCATTAACTTTAGAGAAGAATTAATCGAAAAAAACGATATTGACTATGTAATAATGGATTCAAGTCCAGGAATCAGATTTTGGGCGATTAATGCCTTGGCATTATCAGATATTGTATTTTTGACTTTAAAGATGGGAGACATGGATATTGGAGGAACAAAGATGATTGCAAATGAAATATTGGCACAATTCAAGGAACAAGGAAACACAAAATATTATCTACTTCTTAACAGGATAGCAGGTTACTGTATCCCTTATTTGCAAATAGGTAAATCTCACGAAAATCATTCTGATGCAAATTATACCACTCTAACTCCAGTGGCAGACGATTTTGTAAAGAAACTGAGTTCTGAGACGGGAATCGATATAATGACATCAATCCCTTGTTATTGCGATATCCAATTTGCCCAGAAGGAATTCTTAACAGTTCTTGGATATCCTGATCATCCTTTTTCACAACAAATAAACCAGTTAAAATCTATGATAGAAATATGAAACAATAGATTTTTCATAGTTTTTCACAGGCACAAAAAACAGGTATATAGACCCAATTTGATATAATATCTCAAATGACCATTCCGGGACTCGCTGAACTCACAGATGGTGAGGAAAATATTTCACCGACACTGTTTCTCTTGTCTGGCCCACCGGGAATAGGAAAGAGAGATTATTGTAGAGAGTTTCTTGAAGAGGGTTTAAGTTCTAGAAAAAAATGCATCTTTCTTTCTTCGAAGGTCACTGATAAAGAAAAATTTGAATTACTTAACATCGACGGGAAGAAATTCAATTCACTACTTGTAAACCCCGTTCTCCTTTACGATACCCCAAATCAAAAGCCACTAGATGTAGCATTGGATAGAATAACTTCTTTTCTTTCAGATATACAAATTGATGCTTCCAAATATCAAAATGACAGTCACAGTCTAGATGAAAACAATATAGTCTATTTTGTCATGGATTCGTTGAATCATTTTTGTGATATTTTTGAAGTTGTTTCAGTAAGGAGGTTTTTGACGAAATTGGTTCTTCAATTAAAGAAAACAAAGGCAATTGGAATTTTCACTATTGATTCTCCCGTATCTTCAGAATATCATCCCATAGTGTCGTTTTGTGATGGGATAATGGAGATGAAATTTGAAGAGTCTAATGACTCTTTGATTAGGAAAATACGATTACTTTCAATGGCTGGCCATGCGATGTCTGAACCTACTTGGATACAGTTTAATATTGATAAAAATGGAAGATTCACCTTTGCTGATGATTTACTTAAATGTACTCTGGACGGAAGAGTCATTCAGCATCCTCCGGTATATTACCTTGACCTGCCATTTCATGCGGAAGGGTGCGCAAGAACATATAGAAAATTTATGTCGGTCTTCAAGGACCTTGATCCAAAATACGAAATATTGATGAATTATCATTTTTGCTTCATTGATATTGTAGGACTATCTAATCCAGAACTGGCGGTTCACAGGCAGAAGGAAAAGATAGTCAGGCTGAATGAATTCATAAGTTCCTGTAATTCGTTTAGGAAAATATCCGATGAGCTGAAAATAATTCTTCCGGCAGGTGACGGCATGGCTATAGGGTATGAAAACAATCCGGAATTGCCTTACAAGCTCAGCGTTGAGCTGCATGTATATCTACGCAAATATAATAAGCGAATGGAACCTGAAAACAGAATAAAGGTAAGAATCGGTTTGAGCTCTGGACCTGTATTTACGGTTTATGATATATCAAACAGGCTTAACGTTTGGGGTCCTGGCATAATAATGGCAAGGAGAGTTATGGACTTGGGCGACAGCTGGCACATTCTCATTACTGAAAACTTTGCTATGCAGTTAAGACCACTTTACGAAGAATACAGAAATAACATAAGGCTGATTGGACCTTACGAGATTAAGCATGGAGAAAAAATAAATGTCTATTCTGCGTATTCTGACGATTATGGCAACCCTGAATTGCCTGAAAAATTCAAGCAAATCTGCACCAGCCCGTAATTTGCTTAATTTTCATTATCAAAATCGTATACCTTTTAGTAAATTCTTGTAAAGATTTCTTTAAATTATCCATCAAAGTTTCTATTGAATAAATCATTAGTTGATGCGTGAATATGAAGAATAATAAAAAGAAAGACAATAATACAAATAAAGACAAGGCACTCAATCCAAGAAAAGAGCGAGATGATAAGAGCTATTTTGCCGTATCTCGTAAGAGAAGAAAGAAGAATTTGATGATAATTATACCGGCTGTAATAGTACTCTTGGCCATCTTGGCATATGCAGTAAATATTTATTCTGAACATTTGGTAAAACCAAGTCGGCAATTTGGGCCACTTGGCTCTGAACATGTTCACGCAGCATTCGCAGTCAAAATAAATGGTCAAAAACTAGATTTCAGTCAGTCACAATACCAAGTTAGATCCCAATATATCCATGTCGAAAATAACGATGGCAATACAATGCACAGACATGCAACTGGAGTTCCAGTGGAAGAGTTCTTTAGAAGCGTAGGGATGAATGTTACTAATAATTGCTTCACTCTTGAAAATAAGACAAACTATTGCAGTAATGGAAATTCAAATTTGGAATTTTATATAAATGGAAACAAAACGGACACAATTGCAAATTATGTGATAAAGGACGACGATAGAATACTGATAGTATACGGAAACAAGAATCAGATGGAAACAGAGCAGGATCTAGATGCGCTGCGACTTACAGAAATAAAGAAGTAAGATTTAAAATACAACCAGAATAGAATCCACAAACCCCAATCTTTTTGTAACTCGAGTTGTAACCATAGTAAATAGCAAATATAGAAACAAGGTACTTTTAGATTTGTAATAAATCTGGTGTTAATCTGGACAAAAGTATTAATCCAAAAAAAGAACCATTATGAATATGGTCGATTCTAGCATCGTTTTTTCCGCTCTTGCAGGTGCAGGATCTTTTTTTTCACCATGTATTTTGCCCATTTTACCGGCATTTGTCTCGTATCTTTCTGGAACAACGCTAAATGAAATTCAAGATGCATCAGGACAATCAGGACAAACTCTCAAATTAAAAAGATCCACCCGATTAAACATTTTCCTCAATACCATCTATTTTGTTCTGGGATTCTCTCTTGTTTTTGCGCTTCTTGGAGTATTTCTGAATAGTGTTTTGCTGAGTGTAGGGGTAAGCTTTCAAAATGTATTGACGTCTGTTGGGGGTCTTGTAATTATAGGATTTGGTGTTTACTTAATACTCTGTACAAAATTGAGACGCCTTAATTTTGAGAAGAAATTTACGTCTATTCCTAAATTCAAGACCAGTTACATTACATCATTTGTGTTTGGAGCTGCATTTGCTGCAGGATGGACTCCATGTGTGGGACCTATACTGGGAAGTACTCTTACATTGGCGGCGACTGCACCCGGAGCCGCCTACAATGCACTACTGGCATACTCGTTAGGTCTTGGAATACCATTTTTAGTAACAAGCATTTTCTTCTCACAGGCCACTAGCGTAATTAGAAAAATGGTGAAACATTTGAAATATTTTAATCCTGCAATGGGAATCATGTTGATAATACTTGGAATACTGGTATTTACAAATAGTCTCAGTATACTGGGTAATTTTCCACTTGCCAACGAGATCATCAAAATAGAAAGGGGACCGTAGCTGAATAAGGATAACCTCAGTGCCTTGTTAACTGGAATAGGCGTTGTGGCGCTTATAGTAGGATTTGCAATTTACTTTAATAATCCTGAACTGAATAAACCATCCCCTGAAAATAACGGTGCAAGCAGTATTAGAATTGTAGAGTTACCACTAGACAAATCTCAACTTAAAAAAGCACCGGAATTCGAGGGAATTACTGCGTACATTAATTCAAACGGGACAAAGGTGTCAGATCTAAAGGGAAAAGTAGTATTGGTTGACTTTTGGACATATAGTTGCATTAACTGCATCAGGACCCTGCCGTATCTTGTTGATTGGAATCAAAAATATTCTGACAAGGGATTGGTCATAGTAGGAGTTCATAGTCCCGAATTTGAATTTGAAAAAAATATAGATAACGTCAAGCAAGCTGTAACAAGATTTGGAATAAAATATCCAGTATTGCTGGACAATAATCATGATACTTGGAACGCTTATCAAAATAGTTACTGGCCACGGAAATACCTTGTAGATTCAGAAGGATATATTAGGTATGATCATATCGGAGAAGGAGGTTATTTGGAAACCGAAAATGCCATTAGGCAATTGTTGACAGAACGAATGAAGCAACAAGGTGTTCAAATTGCGGAAATTAATCGAACAAAATTGAGTACGCCACAAACACAATCAGTTGATTTTAATCAAATCAGAACGCCTGAATTATACTTTGGGTATCAATATGCAACAGATCAACTTGGAAATACAGAAGGATTCAGTCCAGAAAAAACTGTCAACTATACAATACCTGCGTCTAATTTGAAACCTAATGTTATCTACCTTAAAGGGCCATGGAAGAACAATCCAGACAGCATGGAGCTTGTAGGTACTAACGGGAGTATCGTACTGGATTACTCAGCAAAATCCGTAAATATCGTCGCAGGTGGAAAAGGTCAGTTAAACGTGGAGGTGGATGGTAAAGATAACAATATTAGTAATACATTAAAAGGGAATGATCCGGATGCGGAGGGAACCCTGAAGATAGATGGTCAGAGGCTCTACAATATTGTAAACGATAAAAACTATGGAAACCACATAATTGAGATAAATGCAAATGGAAACGGATTCAAAATATATACGTTCACGTTCGGATAAGGCCGCTTGCTAGTACCTTTGACACTCTTGCCAGTTTGTTGGACCCGGTTAAATTGCAACGGCTGCAATATTTCCATCAATAAATAAAAATAGTGACAATTTCTTCCTATTAATGTCAAGGTAACTTGAGCACCGAATCATGTTTGGAAGTAACTTTTCCTGATGACTCTATCGTATCCGTGATATTACTAAAAAGTAAAAGAAGCAGGAGGTTAAGCATTAGGGTGGACCGTTACGGGGTTTCTGTTATGTGTCCGTTAAACGAGGGCATTGAATCAATTAGGAATTTCATCATTGTAAATAATAAATGGATTCTGAAAAAAATACAATCCTATAAGAAATTGAGCGATAAACTAGAATATGGCCCCCTTCAGAAGAACGAAATTGTCTACCTGGGAAGAAAGTATGAGATTCAAATTGTTAAGGACAACACACAATATGCTACCATATCTGAGAATCTAATGAAAATAACATTCCACGTAAAAGATAGGCGTACATACAAAAGAACCGTTGTAGGATGGTATAGGGAACAAACTAAGAAAATATTGGATAACAAGGTCCCCTTTTATGGAAAAAAGTTATCAATATCTTATGGAAGTGTAAGGATAAGAAACCAAAAGACTAGATGGGGAAGCTGTTCAAAACAGGGCAATTTGAATTTTAACTTGCTTTTATCCGCACTTCCTATCAACATTATTGATTATATAATAATCCATGAATTATTTCACTTGATTGAATTTAACCATTCAAGCCTTTTTTGGAAGCTGGTACAAGATGCATTACCGACATACAAGCATTGTAAAACTTGGCTGAAAAATAACGGTTCAAATATACAATTGGACTGAGGTTCCAAGCATTTAGCAAAAATATTACGATCAATCAAGGTAGTTTTATTTTCTTGTCAATTAATTTTGGACCAAAATAAGATTAAGGCCATCTCTAGATTGTCGAATATATGGCAGTTATATACGAGATTCATAAATATCAAAATGATGATTTTCAATATGTTGTTGCTAGCACGAATAGATATACTGAATCCAAAGTAAAAAATGACGTCGAAAGGATGAATTCCATGTTAAATGAGTCTTTGAGAACAAGTGGAATAAGATATGTATTTACGGTGTCTGATACATCGGATTCTTTGTATAAAGAACGCAGAAAGAAGAATTCTTAATAAATAGATTGTTGAGTTGCCTCACATACTTGATTTTCGACAAAATTTTCCCCTTTCAAAATGGAAAAAATCTTAGGTTTCTCTTTCTGCTTTCTGGCTGGATAATACTATTTTTTTCCGCTTCAGAAATCAATAGTAATTTACTTAATAAAGCTGATGCTCAAACAGTCTCATCTGGAAATTACCACTATGCTCCCGCACTCATCCTTGCAGGTTCCAATTATCAAGATGTGACAAGTACTAATTTACTGCAACTGTTTCAATTTAGCGTGGCTGTCTGGTTTAAAACCTCGAGTAACTTTGCATCTGACGCCATTATAGTAAATAAGGGCGGTGTAGGCAGTGAGAGTTCAGGTCAGAATATGAACTATGGAATTTGGATGACAAAATCCGAGAAGATAACCGGTGGATTTGAATCAACTAGTGCAGCCGATTACTTTGTTACTTCTACAAAGACATATAATGATAATCAATGGCACCATGTTGTGGTAACATATGGTGGTTCTACTGTCATTTTATATATCGATGGTGTACAGGTTGGAATCAAATCAACAAGAGGTGCATCGGCTGAGACTGCCGGGACGAAACCAGTAAGGGTGGGTGCTAATTCTAGGGTTACTCCACCAGGAAACTTGTTTACAGGACAGGTGGATGAGGTACGAGTGTGGAACGATGACCTAACGATACAGCAAGTCACAGACGCATTTGCTGGTACCTCTTTCAATACAGCAGAACAAGTCCTGTATCTTCCATTTGGTTCTAATAACCCGCCAATTGCGAATAACCAGGCCGTAACTGTCAATAAGAACACCCAGCAAGCCATTACTCTTACTGCTACAGATTCCAATAATGACCCTCTGACATATACCGTATTAACACAGCCAGCTCATGGTACACTGACAGGTACAGCCCCTAATCTCAATTATAATCCAGATACGGACTATGTAGGCACTGACAGTTTCTCATTCAAGGCAGATGATGGTACTGTTGATAGTAATGCAGCAACGGTAAGTATAACCGTCGATGATCCAAATAATGATCAATTTGGAATCATAAAGTTGTATCCAACGAAAAATAATGGAGAAGAATGGTATATGAACATGAACAACCCGCTTGGCGACGGTCGATTTAATCCTCAAAACACAATTACAATGAATCCCGATGGGTCTTGGAAGATGAAATCGACCCAAGTACGCATGAATGTATATACTTCAACAGGATACAATTCCGTTAATATTCCTACATTGGATCATAGTGCGATTGCTTCAAAAGGCTACATGCTGGCGGCAAATGACTGGAGGAATTTTGAAATGACACAGTATGTAAAAGTGAATACTTCCCCGAGTGATGATAATTTTGCACCATATGGCAGGGGGGGTAGACATACTGGCAGCGGTCCACCTGAAGGGTGTGAGGGTTCTTCCACAAAAGGCGATGTATTTTTTTCTGGAAAAGTTAGATTTGCAAAAGAGCAATGGCATGTAAGCTATGTGTTTACAGGCCTCAAAACCGCCACAACTTCCATAGAGGATAAATGGGTTGGAATAAAGTTTATTGTATACAATTTTGTAGAGAATAACAAAATAGTTGTAAAAACTGAATTGTGGTTAGACACAAACAATAGCGGCAACTTTGTAAAAGTTGACGAAAATGTAGACAGAGGTGGTTGGGGCACAGAGGGTGTAGAGTGCGGGGGAGCACCAGACCAGATCATAAGTTGGGGCGGACCAATTACTACATTTAGATGGGACACAGCGACCGATGTTGATTTTAAAAATCTAAGCGTTAGAGAAATTGTGCCTCCTCAATAAATTGCAAAATTGACACAAATGTTGCTTCGAATCAGATTACTAGTGAGTTAATTTTTAAGTGATTGAGAGAATAATGAAAAAGCATAGTAATGGCAAATGTATGAGGATTTTTATAAATTGACCAATATTAAGAATTTCAAGGTTTTTATGCATGTGGATAGATATTATTATGCGGCACACATGTATAAAAAATGCCTGATATTAGGTCTGCTAATTCTGATTAGTGGTAATGTCATTAATTTTACTTTTCAATTTTATGATGGCCAGCGCATATTTGCGCAGACCAATCAATCACCGGAGGCCGATGATCAGAAAGTATCCGTAGATGCTAATGATAAAATAAAGATTATCCTAGAAGGTAAAGATGATGATAAAGATGATGAAATTAAATTTGACATAGTTTCGGATCCATCACACGGAAAACTTGATAATTTTGACAAGTCGGACGGTACTGTTACATACTCACCAGAAGAGGATTACTCGGGAGATGATGAATTCAAATTTAAAGTGGTTGATGATAAAGGAGCAGAGAGCAATAAGGGCAGTGTCGACATAAAAGTTGAAGCAACCAATCAATCACCGGAGGCCGATGATCAGAAAGTATCCGTAGATGCTAATGATAAAATAAAGATTATCCTAGAAGGTAAAG
>JASKBU010000109.1:0-15726 GCA_033272285.1 Nitrososphaeraceae archaeon | reverse complement strand
ATCGAATTAATAAATTGGGTTTTAGAGAATATCAAAAATCCAAATGTGCAAATATTTGAAGTTATGGAATCAAGGTTGAATGAAATTATTTTAAAAGTCAATCAGTCGCAGGATATTTTCGAATCCGACAAACTGCACAGCGAAATACAAATTTTGGATTATCTATTTTATTGCGTATGTAAAGATCAGCAGAAGGGTCTCTAAATCGTTATATTAGATATGATAAGTAATTGGTATTAGTAAGAGACAGGTTATACTAGACTTAAAGTGTTCCTTTCGCATCATAAAGTGTATGACTAAAAAACAAATGCGAAGGGAAGCGCGATTATGAGCATTTTATTGAAGCCTCCAGTCAAGACAAGTTTAATTACAAAATCCGAACTTGGCGAACCAAAAACATCTTCGATTCTACTTATATCGGCAGCAATCTTTATCGGAGTAGTTTTGTTAATGTATGCAGGAATGGCGTTTACTGAAGGAACAATGAAAGGGTACGCTGAATGTAGAAGCCAAATAATAGGCTTCTCACAAAGTGGAATGTACGGTAGTTCCGAACAATTCAAACTAGCCCTGTCATATTGCGATTCAAAGTAAAATAGATTTTTTTTTAAATGACGTTTCTACAAGAAAATTAATTCACGCATCAAGTAGTGAAGACAATTAGAAGCTGACGGGCCAATGGTTGAGACGTGGCCCATCAATTGACACATCGGTTCCTCTGCGATGTAATAGTCCCTTATCAATAAACTATAAAAAAATTAAAAGATGATGCTGTTAGTAAGTTCTATTCATCGTTTTCGCCAAATTCAACATCTGATTCTGATTGATTATTAGCCAACTCCTTGGCCCAGAACATCTTCGTTCTGCACCGCACAATAAAATACGTTATCAATGACACAATTAACAGTCGTTCTGGTATGTCACTGTTGTCAAGAATTTGACTAATCATAGAAAACCACGTAATCTAGAAAATCAAGGCAGAATCCAACGAAAGTTCTAGTAGAAAGTAACTGTACTAACTTCTAGTAGATATCAAATTTAAAAAAGTTTAATTAGAAAATTGTAGTTGATTTCCCATACATGGCAAGTTCAAATCCCGGTGACCGCAGTTGACATATTTGCATTCATCCAAAACTCAAGAATCATGAGGATAAGAATAGATCTGGAAACCATATGTAGACCAATATTGCAGATCGTTTTCGAATATTGAAACGTTTATCAATTTCAGGTGAAGGTAACAAAATAACCAGGCTGACCAACCAAGATAACTAAATGTACATGACTGAGATGACTAAGCTAAATAAATTGGCAAGGAATGCAGAACAAATTAAGAAATTTCTAACCAAGGACAGAAAATGTCAATATCCCTCAATATATGTTAGAATTATAATAGATAATGCCAAGATTTTTATATTATTAGCTTGATACAAATCTATCTTTTGTCTCAAATTGTTAATCTTCCAAGAAGTATGTATAAAAATAAGCACGAATTATTTGAGCAGGTATTTCAAGCAATTCTGAAAAGTGGTGAGGACGGTGTTTTTCAAACGGAAATTTGCAAGGAATTCTCTCTTGACAGTAGAGACGGATCGAGACTTGCAGGTAATCTTGAAAAGCAGTCATTGATATCACGTGAAAAAATATTGCACAAAGGCAGGTGGACATACAAATTAATAGTCAAGAAATCAGCAATTGCTGAATACAATCGAAAGCCGATACAGATTGAATGTGTTGAAGGAGCCCCATGCTTCAGTTGTGCTTATCAGCACTCATGTTCTTCTGAAGATGAGACCAGCCCTTACAGTCCTGCAAAGTGTGTTTGGCTTGAAGAATGGATTATCGCTGGTTTCGAAAAGAGCTTCATAAAGAACGAAGAATAAAATCCTAATTTTGCGCTGGTAGATTGCCGCGGAAATCAATTGGATATATTGTAAATGCAGAATCTATCTGAGCTGTTCCGTTTACGTTCCACTCTGTAGAATTTGTCATAAATTTTTCATCGTGTATTTTATCGAATAGTGCTGAATTAGATGCTGTACGATCAAGTATGAAAGTAGATTCAAGTGTGGTGGGCGAATGCGGATACAATTGTGGCCTTCCGTTTGGTGGTATATCTTCATACGATAGTAACCCATTACCCAAACTGGTATTATTTGCGTAAATTGTGTAATCAACTTTGGAAGTGGATAATACTTTATCGCCCTGATTATTTATCTTAAAAGTTACTTTTAAAGGGATAGTATTGTTAACAGTATTCGTATTTTCTATCGTGATATTTTGAATGCCGATGGTCACGTCCCTCAATTCACTGCCTCCCCTCAGTAAGTCAGGTATAGCAGGAAACAGAACAATAAATGCAACGATTGCACCAATAACACCTATGAGAATGGCCCTTCTGGCCCCAATGAACATAATCAGGATTATTCAGTCATAAATATAATCTTAGTCCAAAAATTATCCTGACATAGTTCAAAATCCGTCTGGGATATCAAACTGGCACTTTCGTAATAAATAGACTAAAATAATCTATTGACTATAGCACACTTCATGGGGAATAAAATTGCTGGCGCTATTGTAACGATTGCATTAGTATTGACTGTTATTTATTCTTCCAATATCAATGGAAACTTTCAGTTAAATGCTGTTTCAAAATTAGGTATTATGAATATGAATTTTGTAGAGGCAAGTATTTTCAATTTCAATGATGATGCAGTCAAGGATGCTGTACCGCCTAAATTGTCAATCAAAAACATCACTACGAACATAGTTGATGACAAAACGGGAAACCTTTCAATCATTTTTGATGTGTACAATCCAAATAAGATTACAATAATGATTGAGTCTATATCGTACAACGTGTATTCCAATTCTACGAGAATTGTTTCAGGTGATATAGGGCAAAGACCAGAAGGATTTATTGATTCCCAGGATAGTATTTTTCCAGTTATTGGAAACGGAACCCTGATTCTAAAAGATAAGAAAATAATTGATACAAACCGTGGTCTGAATCTGTCCCAGATTGCCACAAATAATGGCACCTCACAATTCTTAGTGAATGGAACTTATTTCTTTAAGCAAACAAGTAGCTTTCAATCGACTGGAGGCGAAGGGGAATTCAGTATTGTCTACCCCAAGCCTTGAATGTGGAAATTCAGAAAAAATTAAATGTTCATGATTTAGAGTAATGGCAGTATGTCAGATGTATTTTTAATGTATGGTATTGCAACAGGAGCTTTTGTAATATTCACTGGTATCCTATTTGGAGTTCGAACCAAAAGAATTAATCAGTTAATAAAGGGATCAAGAGAACAAAAACAAACCTCTTGACAGTTATTTTTTCTTTCCAATCCCAAAGACATCGAGCAAATGTTCCGATTCTTTTTGCTGTCCGAAACATCTTTGAAAGTACTTGCAAGAAATACAAAATTCGCTTGGTTCTACAACTGGCGTTTTTTTGTCCTTAAGTAAGAGGTGTAAGATTCTTGCTCTTCGTACAACTTGCTCAAACATTCGTTTACTTGGAGAAACGCTGAATTCAACAAACTTGCCTTCAGGAGTAAAATAAATTATGAATCCGCCTTGGGTTTCGAAAACAAACATGGATGCATTGGTGTAGAGGAGGTCATATGGATGTGGAAATTCCGGTAATTTTGAAACTGGTATGAAGTTAATAACGATGTCATTATCTATAATCAAATCCACAGTTGCGTAAAGAGTAAGTTCATCAACTTTATACTCTCGGGTTATCCCATTTAGAAACTTTCTAAACGAACCTTGGAGTAATTTGGACAATGCGTATGAAAACTCATCTTCAAAAGCATCCATTCTCTCAAAATAAGACAGTCTAGTACAACGTGTTATTTCAAATACGTGTATCTCATTTTGGTCATAGTCTAGCGCTAGTTTTTTGGAAAACTTGATTAGTTCATCCTCTATCAGTTTATGGAAATTCCTGCCTCCAAGCATTGTTCCAGATTGCATAAAAGTCATATTTATATTACATAGATAGGGTAGGACCGCTTTCACTATTGGCCCAAAGCATCATTATGTTGATACACTTCCAATTCTTCTGAAATTGAATATTTTTGGCTAGAAACCAGATTTTATGGGATCGATGGGTTTCATTAATTCTCGCAACAAAATGGTTGCGTATGAACCAATGGGTATTTTGAAACTTATCAATAAATTATCCGAGTAAGAAAAATCATTTACTAACAATGGTAATTGTCTAAATCCACCTTCTACACTTAATTCCTGCATTTCTTTAAGATAGAAATCTTTGGGAGAAATATTCTCTTCTTTCATAATGAGTGACAAATTCCTTTCGAACCGTCCTTCCGGAAGTTTGAAGGAGTAACCAGGCAAATGCATTGCCGGGACCAAGTTAGAGCTATCCTCGCCGGCATATTTCAATAATTTTCCCAACGTCAATGGGTTCTCTAACTTGAAACAGAAATCACTCTTAGAGCAATTAGTAATTGATTCACCATCTCCAATAATGCAGCTCAAAGTTTGATTAAACATATATGCCTGATAAGCATGAACAAACAGTCTTCGTATGTTTATAGGGACGGATCTTAGAGCGCCTATGTAATCTTTACCATTAATGAGTGCTCGTAAGATATTCCGTTCTAGATCCATGCCTCTTGGAACAATTTTCACAACTCGCCCATAATTGTTTGGATCCCTGCATTTTTCTCGTATTTCTTTACTAAATTGGGTATCGTATTCTGTCGTATGACATAAAAATAGCTCAACTGCCCTCTTAAAATTCCTTTTGATTATCTCTCTGCCCACTAAATGAGTAACAAGCCTTTCACTACCAAAGCGTTGAAGCCCGTAAAAATTTGGAATGTTTCGTATTTCAGGAATAAACTCAGAAATATTACTTTTTGTTATATTTGAAATTTTTATTTGAAATTGGTTTCCCATTATGTGTGATTTTTTTAATGATTGCCTTGAATATCCAAGCAATGTTAAATTAGCGTGGGTTGTCTTGCCTTCTCTAAATTTTTTGCCGTCAGATGTAGCATATTGCGTAGTATCTGCTTTAGAATCCTTAATTCCAAGTACTTTGATTCTTGTTCCTAGCTGATTCGATATCTCAATAATGGCGTGATTCGAATCCATCCCACTTTTATGCAGTAAAAATACAGGAAATCGGTATGATTTATCAGTAAAGCTGGATATGTTGTTTGAAATAGAGTCAACAAGCAGTTCTAGAACTTTAAAATCTTCATTTTTTAGCTTTATTGAGCCACCAATGCCTTCAAATCTGGTTGAGTATAATTTGATGCCTGCCATTTTGTCAATATTGGGAACATCTTTATGCATGGTCCATTATTTCTCAAGAACATTATTTTTATTTCTTGTTTGTTACATCAAGTCGATAACAGTGCGAACATAATTTTAACTTGGATTTCAGATGTTTTGATAATAATTTAGCGCTCTATTATTTGCCTATAAAGCTTAATATACGATTTGGGACAATTTAAATTGTGGATAGATTAGAGTCGAATCCATGTAGAAAGTTTGTAATTTGTGAAAACTGCCTGTACTCTGATAGTATTTGTACGTTTTATGATGCCCATAGATATTGTCTGGAGTGTTTATGTGACCATGCATGTTGTCCTGAATGTAGCTCTGGATATCATGCAATTATGATAGCAGACTAGTGATAGGTTGAGGTTCTTTTCTCTAAAGTTTTTCAGTGTATTTTTCCAGCCACCGAAGGATTTAAAATAAAGAATTTATACAAAGATGACCACAGATATTATATGGGTGTAAGTCGATACGTCGCAAGAGAGATTATGAAGGAAATTGGCAACCGTTCGAAAGAATTTTATGAATTCGTTTTACCGCCAGTGGATATTTACGAGGACGGTACAGAACTTGTCATCATTGTAGACCTTCCCGGTTTTCAGAAGAAGGATATCCATGTAAATATCTCTAAGGATATTCTTACACTAAGGGCAAAGCGTGATATCGACATTGAATTACACACTATTCATTTTAGCCAACGACCAAGTAGAATTGAAAAAAAGTTACCTCTCCCTTATTCGATACCAGAAGATGATAATGCAAAGACTAAAGCAGACTATGCAAATGGTGTCTTGAAAATCAAGATACCAATATCAAACATGACAAATGTACCTATAACTTGAAATGTCTATCGAATGTTAGCATAACAATGCAACAAGATTACTAACTTTTACAATGGATTAACCGTCCGACTTTTTTTAGTATGACAGTATAATATCGTATTATGATTTATATTCTGTAGACTTAGTAGTCAGAACTTGTTTGGAATCAAATAATATTCTACTCATGCTGATGTGGCTGGGAGAATTGACCTTTGCAAGCTGGTTACTTTCATATGGTGCCGAACATCTGGCAGTTAGATTTGGTGCTAAGTTCGTAGGAAGAACATTGCTAAGCGTGGCAACTACTCTACCTGAAATTGCCATAGTTGTATATGCAGCTTCGGCCGGTTCGTATGGTATCGCTTTGGGAGCAGGTTTGGGAAGCAACATCCTGATGATGACACTTGGGCTAGCAATAATGCTCTTAATCGCTACTACACGTCTTTCTAAAAAACCTATCAAGAAAATAGATGTCAGCTCATTTAAACTGGACAAGATTTTCCTATTACTAACTGCAGTAATAAGTGCAATACTGTTCATAGATGGTTACCATTTCACGGACGGAATAGTGTTTACCGGTTTATTCTTGGTGTATGTATTCATAGCATTTTATGAAATGAGAATCGAAAAGAAGAGAGACAAGAAAAAAGTTATCGAGGAACATAGTAATTCTTTGGAGAACATCGATCTTCCCAGTAATCAAAAACAGTTAATAAAATCTGGGATAATCTTTATGATAGGAACAATTGGTATCTTTTTGGGTGCAGAACCCTTCATCGAATCATTAAAACACGTCTCCGTTGATATAGGTGTTTCACCAATAATCCTTTCAGTAGTAATAAGCCCGATTGCCGGTGAAATGCCAGAGAAAATATCGTTGATGTTACTTGCGAGAAAAGGGGCTCATGGAACATCTATTGCGATTGCCAATGTACTTGGTTCAAAAATATTAAACAACACGTTATTACTTGCGTTTGCCGTATTCGGAGCTATCTATCACAGCGGTCTTGGTGCGAGTATAGACAGAACTGAAATATTAACACAACAAATGTTATTGGCCACGGCAGTTACGTTGATTGCCGTGGGTTTACTGTTCAGAAAGGAGATTGGAATAAGGACAGGATTCATACTTTTACTAATGTATATTGCAAGCATCGGATTACAATTCTTTATGAATTCTTGAATTCTTAGATGACTATGATACTTGAGATGTATATTGTAAATGTCATATTTTGTTCAGCGCCAAAGCTTAATCATATGGATCTTTTGTGTCATTAGTTTTAGTACTGTTACTACGATCGCCTAATAGAACACCAATATCCAAATAAGATTGATTTCTAAGAACTGTTAGATTTAGTTTCTCTCCTGGTTTTTTGTTTTCATCTAAGTATGATACTAGATCTTCCATATAGGTAACATTACGATTGTCAACTGCAGTAATTATATCCGTTCCGTGTTTATCACCATATTGATCGGTAGTGCTTCCACGAAGCCCTGCCTTATCAGCTGGTCCATTCTTTGTTATTGAATCGACATAAACTCCCTTAAAGTCTCTACTCAAATTCTCAAAATTCTCTGTTAATTTGGAAGTTAATGAGCTGGCAGAGACACCAAGCCATGGATGAGTATAATTCCCCTTACTATTAAGAACTGGAACTATTTTAGAAATTGTGTTGGAAGGAACGGCCAAACCAATTCCAGAAAATGCTCCGGAATCCGACAATACACCTGCAGTGTTCATTCCAATTACTTCTTCGTGAGTATTAAGCAATGGCCCTCCCGAATTGCCCGGGTTTATCAATGCATCTGTTTGAATTACACTAGGAATACTAAATGCCGATCCTTCAGTTGAAATCAATCTTCCTTTTTGACTGACAATACCAAGGGACATTGATCCAGCAAGTCCATAAGGGTTACCTATAGCAATAACCTGGTCGCCTACTTCCACGACTGACGAATTTCCGAGTATTAGTGGACGAAGTTTTTCAGATATATTTTGTGTAATTTTTATAACAGCAACATCATTGAACGGATCACTTCCAATTACAGATGCTACATACCGATTACCATCAATGAAAGTAACGTCTACGCTTTTGGAGTCTTGTACCACGTGATGATTAGTTATTATCCTACCTTCTTTATCGAAAACAAATCCCGATCCCAGACTAGTAACGTTTTCGTCTCCTGGAGAATCAGGAGCTTGCTTATTTTCACGAGTAATCTGAACAACTGAGCCCTGTACGTCCTTAAAGATCTTGCTAATTGAAATCGAGGTGGAATTTGAGGTGTAATCTGACTGCCCAAAAATTTCAAGATGCCCAGCATAGAGTATTACAGCCGAAAACACGAAAACGATCATAGCCACTAGAATAAATGGAGCGATTTTCATACAAAAAATCCATCAAAGTAATCATATAGACGTTTCTATTGGTAATTTACCGTATCAAATGGTTTTGGATGAATAAAATTTCACCAAAAAATGAAGCTTTCACGTAAAATTTCACCCAGAAGCAAAAATGGGTATAAGCAATCAAATTGTAAAACCTATCGGGCCCATCTTACCTCATATCAATTTTCTGATATTTTTCAGTCAGTTTTATTTTAAGTTCATCCAACTGATCAGACACCCATTTGACAAAACCGTCGGTTATCTCCTGCGGTATATTCCTTTTTTCAGCAAGAGCTAAATAACCTTCGAAGATCTTTGCGTATACAGAATTACATACCATCATATTTGCCAAAGCGTCCGATACAAAGTCATCGCTATTGCTTTGGAGAAAATTCCGCTTAAATAAATCCAAAAGATTTTTGGTACGCCGATCAATTTCATTTTGATCCATTCCATTTGTCAGTGCGAATTTGCTCATTGTTAACACCTTTAACTCTATTTCAGTTAATAAAGTATTCACGATTGATGAACTTTGGCAAGTTGTCATTTGTTTGGACGCTAGATAAGACAGACGCAAGCAAGCTCTTTAATACAATCAAGAAAATTACAATTTTCAATGTTTACAAGAATTGTTTCATTCCTTCCAAGTGCAACAGAAATACTGTACTTGCTAGGATCTCAGGATAAGCTATTTGGAATAAGTCACCAATGCAATTTTCCACCACAGGCAAAGAACAAGCCTCAAGTAATAAAACCAGTTTTTGATTCGGAATCAATGACAAGTATGCAAATCGAGGAAAAAATCCAGGAACTCTCAAGATTACAAAAAGATTACTTCATAATAGATTTTGAACTACTAAAGGAAATACGGCCAGACCTTATCATATCCCAAGGATTGTGTGAAGTATGTTCACCACACACTAAAGAAACAGATAAGGTGATACGTTACTTAGATGAAAAGCCACAAACTCTAGTTCTTGATCCTCACAATGTTGACGATATACTACAAAATATTATCGATGTCGCTAAAACTGTAGGAAAGGAGACGGATGGCAGACAAATCCGTGCCTCCTTGACAAAAAGAATCGAAAACATCTCAACTACTTTTAAAAGTAATAAGCCAAAGGTAATTTGTCTGGAATGGTTTGATCCATTTTACATCTGCGGCCACTGGGTTCCACAAATGGTCGAAATTGCAGGAGGAATAAATGGAATTAGCATAACTGGGGAGCGATCTCGCAAGATGGACTTTTCGGAAATTGTTGAATTTGATCCAGACATTTTGATTCTTTTACCTTGTGGGTTTGATCTTGAAAGGATAATAAGAGAATACGAGTCCCTAAGTCATAATCACCAGTGGAATTCTCTGAAAGCAGTTCAAACCGATATGGTCATCGCACTAGATGCGCTTTCGTATTTTAGTAGGCCTAGTCCCAGGATAATAACAGGCATCGAAATACTTGCCAAAATTTTTAATCCACAATCCTTTTCCAATTTGATTACTCCATCGAATGCATATGTTAGAATTAAAAAAGAATTAGGTTAGATGATTAGAATATTACTATTACGTCAGAGAAACTTCAATGTATACGTCATCAGGAATTTTTAATCTCATTAGTTGCCTGATTGATCTATCGTCAGCTCCCAGATCAATAACACGCCTATGAATTCTTAACTCATATTTATCCCAGGTATTAGTACCTTGACCACAAGGAGATTTCCTCGTAACGACTTTCATTTTCTTTGTCGGAAGAGGATGTGGGCCTCTAAATTTAATTCCGTTTTTCTCTCCAATGCCCTTTATCTCATGGCATACGTTTTCGAGCATAACAAGATTGGTACTAGTTAATTTGATGCGGGCTTCCTGAGTCATTAATAAAACTCACTTTTTGGCACTGGGGTCATATTTTTCTACAATAGATTTAACGACACCAGCAGCTATAGTTGTTCCCATATCTCTTAGAGCGAATCTACCAATTTCCGGAAATTCTTTAAACGTCTCTATTGCAAGTGGTCTAACAGGTTTTATTCTAACAATTGCAGCATCACCAGTTTTTAGAAACTTTGGTTTCTCTTCAACAGCTCCTCCGGTTTTTGGATCAATTTTTGCCACAAATTCAGATAAGGTAGCAGCAACTTGCGCCGTATGAGCATGAAGCACAGGAGTATATCCTGGTGCCATTGCTGTAGGGTGATGAATGATGATTATTTGCGCTTCGAATTCTTTCGCAGCATTTGGTGGATTATCTACAGGGCCAATTACATCTCCACGCTTGATTGATTTCTTATCGACACCTCTAAGGTTAAAGCCAATGTTATCACCTGCTTCTGCAGACTCCATTTGCGTATGATGAGTTTCTATAGATTTGACTTCACCAGTAACTCCCGAAGGCATTACAATTACCTTTTGATTAGCCTTTAGAACTCCTGTTTCCACTCTTCCAACAGGCACAGTACCTACACCGGTAATTGAGTAAACGTCCTGGATTGGTATCCTGAGAGGCTTTCCCAACGGTTTTTCTGGAGGCTCGAAAAGATCAAGTGTTTCACCTAATGTGGGTCCCTTATACCACGCCATATTTTCCGATTTCTTGACTAGGTTATCTCCTTTCCAGCCAGAAACTGGTATGAAGCTTATCTTCGAAACATTATAGCCTACGAGTTTCAACATTTTTTCTACAATTTCCTTCACTTCGTTATAACGCGCTTCCGAATATCCAGAATCATCCATTTTGTTTAATGCAACAACAATTTGGCCGACACCAAGAGTTCTGGACAAAAATGCGTGCTCTCTGGCTTGACCTCCTGGATCAGTAGCAGCTTCAGTTTCTCCGGGTTTCACTGACACCACAAGAATTGCGACATCTGCTTCTGATGCTCCAGTTATCATGTTTTTGATAAAGTCTCTATGACCGGGAGCGTCAATCAAGGTGTAAAAATATTTAGAAGTTTCAAATTTTTGGAAAGCCAGATCAATTGTGATTCCTCTTTCTCTTTCATCCTTTATGCTATCGAGTACCCAAGCATATTTGAAAGTATCACCCTTTCCGGTCTCTTCGGACTCTTTGGCAAAAGAATCAATAGTTCTTTGATCGATCACACCCATATCTACTAATAAATGACCGACAATAGTCGATTTACCATTATCAACGTGTCCCACAACCACAAGATTCATGTGGGGTTTTTTACTTGCGCTCATTAGATTAGAAGCGATATTAGGGCTTTATTTGTATTTCGTTAAATACAACACAAATTATTTTGAATAGCTTTATCTCCATTGGTTACCTGTCGGGATACTGAGTAATAGTTACGAATGTAACTTTGAAAATTTATGCTCTTTCATAGTCATCTTCAATTCTGACAATATCGTTTTCATCGAAGCTACCGTAAGAAATCTCCAAGACTGTACAGCCAGTATTACTCGCTTGAATCCGATGCTTTGCTCCAGATGGAATAATGATATCGTCGCCTTCTTTAAGAGACGATTGTTTGTTTTGAACTTGTACGGTCGCAGACCCCTTAACTATTTTCCAAAACTCCTTTCGTTTATGATGGTATTGAAGGCTCAATCTGGAACCAGGCTGTATGTGGAGCAATTTTACCGTACACTGTTCATTCTCATTGAATTTTTCAAAGGATCCCCATGGTCGTTTTTCTGAGTAAACTTCCACAAAAAAATAATGGAAAAGTATAATTTAATTATTGCCATGTTTTTTGTAGTAAAAAATATTCAATAGTTGCACTAAATTACAATAATTGCCTAAATCTCCAATTTGTGTTTGCAATAATCATGGGGATTGTAAAGGATTAATAATTGAGAATGAAATATTGACAAATTTCTGTTCCTGTAATTGTCATGATAGCAGCTATCAATTAATCCGAAATTCAGTCGCAGCTAATAATGTCGAAAAGCTTGGTAATTATGCCATGAATCAAAATTTAGATTATTAACAAAGGTTTCTAAGCTAACTATATTGACTTTTGACAAAAACATGAATATGACCCTTACAAATTTACTCGCCAAAATAAAGAGTCATAGATGATTCATATCTTATTTCATATAATCCTATTATTGGTATCAGTATAACTACTGCACAGAAATTAGTATTTTCTTGCCATCTATTTCGATTTCTTTGTATTCAATATCCTGCAATATGTCTTGAGTGATAACCACACTTTTTACTCTCACATAGTAAGCCAGTTCTTCTTTATGATTTTCAAGGGATGCTATATCGTCTGCGTCTAGTTTTGAAATATGGGCATACGACAATATTTCTGTAGGAACAAAACCCCTTTCCTTTCTCAACTGTTGTATATTTCTTGCGATATCTTTCATAAGGCCAAGGGCCATCAATTCGTTACTTCTAGTAGTATCAATAAACACAGCGATATTCTCTTGCTCTGATTCGACCATAACATAAGGTGTTTCTCCTGTGTAGGTAAATTCTACATCATCTTTTGAAAGATCAATCTCTCCAGAATCATACTTTAGATTGAATTTGTCTTTTGACATCAATTTGTCAAACAAATCAGTATAGCTTATTTTCTCAAATGCCCGGAGGGCCTTATTTAGATCGTTTTTTAGTCGAGGAGCAATTTTATTTATCTTGAGCTTTGCATTTAAGGAAACCAGTTTCTCTCGATATAGTGTATTGATTTTTTCAAGAAAAATATTAAAATCTAAAGTTTTAATGCTAAGTGATACTGTATTGAGTTGTTTCTTCAATATCTCTGATAATTCATTTGATTCTAGAATATTCGTATCCTTAGCGAATATGATAACATTGTTAACAGGCCATCTCCTCTTAAATTTCGCTTTCATCCTGGCAGCATTAACTATAGAAATAATATTTTTTGCGCTGTCTATTGCCTGTTCAGCATTCATATCTACTAATTTACCATTAAAGATTGGCCAATTTTCCAGCAAAACCATATCTTTATTCTGGAAACAGATCAAATACAGAAAATTTGTAATGAATGGACAATATATGTGAAGAATTATGTCAATTTGGGATAATGTAAATCCGAGTACTGCATAAATTACATTTCTTCGCTCGATCGTCTCTACGCTGTCGTCCCATATATCATCTCTAGTCATTGGAACATAAGTTTGGCTGAGATCATTGATTATGAATTCTTCTAAACTTTTTGCGGCTTCATTAAATCTGCAAGAATCTAATTGTGTTGTTACTGTTTTGATCAACGTTTGTAATTTTGATAAAATCCAGGATTCAGTCATTGTGAAACTATTGCTCTTCATGACTGAATCTATGTCAATTATTCTAGCGTCAAATTTATCATATGTTCCATTTTGCATTAGGTAGACATGCAGATAATAGAGGGTGCTAAGCACCTGATACGGCCTAGAACCCATTTCACTTAGGCTAAAACTTAACGATTCAATGGGAGAAGATTTCCACATAAAATAAAATCTAATCGCATCCACGGAATTTTTAATCAAGAGATCGTTTGCATCCAACACATTACCCAGACTCTTACTCATTTTATTTCCCTTTTCATCCAAGATATGACCTTGAAATAGAAACGATTGAAAAGGCGGTTTAGCCTCATTTGTCATTATTACGTTCTCCATCAGTAATGTATATGCCCATCCTCTTGTTTGGTCTATTCCTTCCGTCAAAAACGCGGCTGGTATTAGATCCTTGTATTCTTCATCAGAAAATGATGCATATGGCGATGCGCCACTGTTGTGCCAAGTATCAAGAACAAATGGCTCTCGATTCATCATGTTACTACATTTGGAACAATTAATTTCAATATTATCTATCCACGGTCTATGCAATTCGAATCGTTCTCCATCCGGTAACTTTGATGCCCTTTTGATAATTTCATCTCTAGAAAACAAAGGTTCTTTCGCTCCGCACCTATTGCAGCTCCATATTGGAAGAGGAGTGCCCCACACTCTTTCCCGGGATATGCACCATGGTACTTGTTCCTTTATTATTTCTGAGAATCTATTTTTTGGTGAGTCAAAAAAGAAATTAACATTAGAAATAGCAGTTATTGGTTTATTTTCAAGTTTATCTATCATGTAAAAATATTCTCTCCTTGCAAGCCAAACAACCTTGTGATTCGACCTCCAGCACGTTGGATACTGATGTTTGATCTTGCTCAACTTCAAGTATCCTCCTGCTTCTTTCATTTTGTCAACTACCAGAAGGTCAGAATCCCGAACAAACTGGCCCCTAAAAATGCCAGCATCTTCGGTAAATTCAACATTGTCGTTTATAGGTACAAAAATTGGAACATTGCGTTTGACGGCTATATCAAAATCTTCTTGACCGTTGGCTGGAGACAGATGCACTACTCCGCTTCCGGTAGTAGCATCTACGAAATTTTCCGCGACTACAAAATGTATCTTGTTGTCATCACTTAGCTCTTTGAGCCCCGGAATCGATTCTAATAATGGGTGAACATATCTTTTGCCATCAAGTTCGATGCCTTTTACTACCCTTTCGACTTTGAATTTCTGAATCCCAAATGCATTCATCAAATCATTTAACCTATCGTATCCAACAATCCATGTTTCCTTTTCGACAGATATGTAGGCATAATCAGAGTCTGGATTAACACCAATTAATTCATCGGTTACTAAAGTGAAGGGCATTGTAGTCCATACGACTAAAAAAGTGTTCTCTTCCTTTAATCTCATCTTGTAATAAAAAGAGGGATCCTCGACAATTTTGTATCCCTGATTAACTTCAGCGTTGCTTAAAGAAGTTTGGCATGAAGGGCAATATGCAACTACTCTAAACCATTCCCTAAGAATGCCCAGTTCCCATGCCTTTTTGAGAATCTGCCATTCCCTTTCGATATACGTGTCTTTATAGGTCCAGTATGCTTTTTCATAATCAAACGACATAGCAAGGAGGGAATCAACTTTGATCCATTTTTCGGCGTTCTTTTTAATTAGATCCTTACATTCTTCAACAATTCTTGAAATGCCAACTTTTTTGATATTCTCTGCTTTACTTCCAGTTAGTCCTAGATTCTTTTCTGCCTGTAATTCAACTGGCAAACCCTGAGTGTCCCATCCTGCTCGAAATTCCACTCTATTTTTTTGCAGGGTCTTGTATCTGTACCAAAGATCCTTTATGATCCTTCCTCGCAAATGCCCAATGTGCGGTTCACCATTAAGCGTAGGGGGTCCCTCAACGTATCCAATTTTCTCGC
>JASKBU010000108.1:0-2553 GCA_033272285.1 Nitrososphaeraceae archaeon | reverse complement strand
ATGCTATAATATGTGCTCTACAGCCTTCTGAACATCGCCGGCATCTATTACATCTCCTTCGATCATCGCTTCTAGCAATCTTAATACGATGAGTTCCCCTGTAGCTCCAGCAATCGTTTGTGGCACAACTACACAGACGTCGTCTACAATTACAGTAACTTCATTATCAGCTCCGCCACTCCAATCTTTGGGGATGCTTATGTAGAAATTCTCAGAATCCGCCTTATTGTGCGGGTTCTGATATAAGATTCTAACCAATACAAATTTCTATCCATTGTACCATAAATGCTTAGCCCTAAGCATTCGTTAATCCATAAGATTAGTACTCTTGTGGTAACAACATAGATGCATTTCTTTACTCACGGAATTCTAAGGCACGAAAAAAGTTGTCAGTGTATTCTAAAAATTAGCGTTAATTGACCAAATATTGAATGTATCCAAAAGTTCAAATAGGCTTTTATAATACCTGCTTCCAAAGTTTTTGGACGATGAAAAATCAACGAAGAGTCGGTGAATTAATTACTATATGTTGTGGAATTGGTGTGGCACTAGCAGGATTATTTGTCAGTGTGCCACCTGTGACCTATGGCGGCCTGTGCATAATGGGTTTAGGGGTAATTTCCGTCTTTTGGCGATAGCGTTTTTCATTTAGAATTGCGTGACCTGTATTTAATCGGATATAAATTTTGTTTTAATGACAAGATTGAAAATCTATTCAAAATTCTTCTCATCTTCAATGACATTTAGACGTTTATATCAGCACAACTTTGATACCATCAATTGAAAACACATACGTAGATAGATGGATTGTACGCATGGTTTGCAATATTTAATTGTGACAAGCAATGACGTAAGTATTTCGTTATGTTATGAAAAGTTCGGCTTTAATTCTCAAGCTGATTAATGGAATACTTTGTATTTGTTAACTCGACTACATTTTCCTCGATCTTTTTTTTCAGTGTCTTTGATGCGGTATCAAGCTCAGCGATAATCTTCTTTGTTTCCTCGGTTCTTGCAATATTTTCTGAACGGTATTTTTTGTCTAACTCGATGTTATCTTTCATATCTTCTAAATCTGTCATGTTAATTGAGTTGACTGACGATTCTAATTGAGTCAGTTGTTCTTTTAGATTATTTAACTTTGAAGATAACGTAGGTAAAGTATTTACAATTTCATCTATTTGTTGAATTGTTTTTTCCGGGTCTTTTATTTGGATACTTTTATCGGCCACATCTTTCCTAATTTCCTCAAATAGTAGCACAGATTGAGAACTATCTTTGAAAATTTCTAGAGGCTGGTTTAATAATGTGGCAAGTCTTCCTTGAGTCTCCTTGGAGGCTTGATAAGAAAATTTGGTTATCGGCCGTGAGAGAACAGACACCATGTTTATCATGCTCTTCTCAAACGCCGCGATTTCATTTTTCTTATCATCAATCTCTGTCAAAATTTTTGACGCCTTTAGAAATTGTTCTGATTTTCGGAGATCTTCGTACTGTCTTTTTGCTTCTACAATATTCTTATCGATGGTCTGCGTTTCTTTTATTAACTCTGTAAGTCTATCCTGCTGGGCTCTCCTTTGATTCATCTTTTCATCTAATATAATTAAGTCCTCCTTACATCGTTTGCACAAATTTATTTGATTTTCTTTGGCAGATATTATTTTAGCTACTTTTTTTAGTAACGATGAAAGATTATCGAACTCACTTTTTAATTTGTTTATCTGTTTCCTCATGAATTCGTTGAGAATTCTATTATGCGAATCTCCAACTTGACCAAATCTATTTATTAGCAGTTCCAAGTTATTTTTGAACTTTATCGCATCTTCGTAGGTCTTTATTTGGTAAGATTCTATGAGAGATTCCTTTTTAATACTTGAAATCAGTATTTTTTTTGAAGTATTAATTAACGATTCAAACTGAGGACTCTCCACTTTTATTTCTTGTACTTCAAGTTGATCAGCGTTCCTCCTTAGACGATCTAGGCAATCTAACACCTGATTCCTAGTATCTGCGAGGTTATCTATCAACTCTTTTTCATGTGCTTTTTTTTCTTTTTCTACTATTTCTAATAACTCCTTGTTTGTAACAGAATTCGCAAAATTAGCATCTTTTTCTTTATCATGAAAATCGTCAGGCGTTTTCCTCTTAAAAAAGCCAAATCTGGGAGACAATATATTATTTTGCTACTCTACGACTAAAAAACCTAATCAAAATTTCCATGACATCTTGGACGTAATTTCACCTTCGATAACAAAATTAACATATATCTTAAATTGCGCAAGAAATTTGTTTAATCTGGTTTCAATCCAAAGAAATTTCAATGAACCATATTGCTTGTCCCGATGGAATTATAGACAAAGCCTGAAAATTTTGAAAATCTGTCCTCGGTTTCAGTAGTTTGATTCCAAAGTTTTTATTAACAAGCATCCTAATAATACCTTGAAATATGTACCATTTGAAAAAGTTTGCATTTACAGGCCTAGTATTCACACTTGGTATGTTTAGCCTTGGAGGTATATTGGTCTTAAACGTCTTTGCAGAAGTCGGAGGCCA
>JASKBU010000107.1:0-2899 GCA_033272285.1 Nitrososphaeraceae archaeon | reverse complement strand
AAAGTAATGACAGCTCTATTGGGCATTAATAATGCTGACGCAAAGGTGTGTGTAGAGAAAGTGTTTGACTCTAAACCATAATTTTTTTTTGATTTTTATTTACATATTTGTAAATCTTTATCTTAAGGGCAAAGCATGCAAAGGGGACCCGTCAGTAACATTTCTTATGTTACTAGTCATGGTAAAGTATAGGTCGGGTTCGGTGGGATTCGGACCCACGACATTTTAACCCTATTAATAGACTGGTTAAGAGCCAGACGCTCTACCTGGCTGAGCTACGAACCCATGAAAGTTGTGTGTTTAGGTTGTGTTATTTAAATTAAACTTGAACTTATAAAGTAAAGAAAATTCTAGAAATAAAATTCCCTAATCCTCGCGACCGAGTAGTAGAAGCGAGTAGGTAAGTTTACTGCGGAGTAACTTTCTCGATTTGATGATCCTTTATTATCTTAATAATAGTTTCTGATACTGAGAGTTTTGCCTTTTCCTTCTCTTTTAGTATCTCTCTATATGCATCCAAAGTTATGTAAACAGGAATTGAACCTGTTCCTTCAAGAAGTGCCTTCACCCTGTATAGGCCATTTTCTATTCCTCGTTCTGCTATTTTCTTGAGTTTTATTTTGTCTATAAATCCGCCAAGTGGACCCATTGGCATATCATAATCAACTCTTATACTAGTCTTGGTTTCCTTTTCTTTTATTGGTTCAAAATTCACGGTAATTATCCAGCTTTTAAATGGTCCTTCAATCATTTTGGCCACGATTTTGCGATGAGGAATGTATTCTGTTGTTTCACAATCCCATTCTAATCTCTTGCCATCAAAATCTCCGTTTATTCTGAATATGGTTCCAACTCCAAACCCATTTTTTACTTCTATTGGTATTACATTCAAACCCATATTTTCTGGAAACTGGTCTGCCATGTGTTCGGGCCTTGCAAAATAGGTGAAAACTTCACTAATAGGAGCATTAATTGTCATGCTCTTATTGATCGTAGTCAATGTAAGATTCAGGATTCGCTAAACTGGATTTAAAGGTTTCTTAACCATTCCAGACGTTGTGTTATTGCAACCTTGGAGTGGCTGGCAGTATTCTGTGATTCTTTCGATTATCTGGTGCAATCAGACTTATTTTAAATAGTCAATTGATTGAAATCAACCTAAACGCGAGAAGCAATTCAATTGAATGTCAGGTAATGAAAAAACTAAAGTTAATCCAAGCGAATTATCAATGTTAAATGCGAGAAGTAAAATGCCAGCCATACTAAATTTTACTAATTCACCCTATAATGATACGATTTTAGGTCATTTTCTAACCGTAAAATTTACTTGTGTATTTTGATACCAATTATGAGAAGGGAAAAGTAGACGATCGACCTTACCGTATCAGCATCCGTCATTCATAATTGACAGAGAAACATGTATCAATACAAAGGGTTTTTGTTGACTATCTCATCAAGACAATTTATTATATCTTGCTTGGTAACTTCAATTGGGTTATTATCAAGATGGCCTCTGTCAGGCATAATTACATCTGCTGCTTCGTCAAGGGATTGCTTTAAAGTTAGTTTTTCAAACTTTAGCTTCTGACATACCTGTTTGAATCTCTCATAATAAATTGACTTGTTAAATTTATGTGCCACTGTTGTGCAAGAAGAAAGCGAATAACCGTGAGGAACTCCCTCGTTAGAAAATACATAAGATAGCGCATGTCCTAGAGTAGTTGATGAATTCCCAAATCCTATACCAGAAAGCATTGCACCATAGGGTAGTAGATCAGGCTTTTCATTCATGATTGCATCTTCGAGTATATCGAAGGCTTCTTTGCAAAATAATTTTGTAAGTGGATTTCCCAATTTGCTATCATATCCTTCAGATGCCTGTGCCAGTGCATCACACGCAGAATTTCTCATAATATTAAATGGCGTTCCAGGCAGAAAATACGGATCAACTATTGCTGCATCTGCCAGAAATGCTTCATCTTGTAATAGTTTTTTCTTGTGATCAAAACTAACTACTGCGTAAGTCGTCATTTCAGCACCGGTTCCGAAAGTAGTTGGAATTAAAATTTTTGGGATTCCTGTTAATTTTCCAAGATATTTACAGACGTCCATTGAGCTCCCTCCGCCCAGTCCAATATATGAAGAAATTTCTTTGCCTTCAAATTTTTTCTTGATTACTTCGATTGTCTCTATTGCAGGATCAGGAGTTACCTTGTCGTATATATCGTATTTTTTAATTCCCATATAGTTTAACCATTTTTCATAGATATCCGGAGTTGTCGTAGTTATTATGAGAGAATTTTCTGGATACTGAAATTCGCTTGCAGCATTCGCTCCAAAAGCTATCTTCCTTGGCATCATAACTTTCCACATATTCCTTGGTGATATGTCAATTGGTATTATATTTTACTCCAACGGGAAATAATGAATTATTGAGACCTTTCGAATTTCCAACGAGTACAATTACATGTAGACGCACAGTACAATTACATGTAGACGCACAGTAGACGCATCCACACCACAGTTACATGTAGAACATGGTACAATTACATGTAGACACACAGTAGACGGGTACAATTACATACAATTACATGTACAACACAAACCACAATTACATGTAGACACACAGTACAATTACACGTAGACTCACAATACAATTGCTGTAGACATTCCGGTCAATGGATTTCATATGTTATGGTAGACTTACAAACAAGAATTACGTGTAGACTTACAATAAGTGTAAACTTTCCAATCAATACGATTACCTGTAGACTTAAACAAGACGGCCTACAAGAAAAATTTCATCCAAACAAGACGGCCTACAAGAATAATTTCATCCAAACAAGACGGCCTACAAGAATAATTTCATCCAAACAAGACGGCCTACAAGAATAATTTC
>JASKBU010000106.1:0-83913 GCA_033272285.1 Nitrososphaeraceae archaeon | reverse complement strand
AGCGAACCAGATATCAGTAAAAGATGCTATAACATGATTCAGAAATATCTTACCTAGCTCTTAAAAGATATAATCCTATTATCAAATCCAATGGAAAAGTCAAATGGAACAAAGATAATGGGAATTCTGTTAGTTTTTGGTTTAGGAGTTTATTCAATTTACTTTGGTCAGATATCATTTGCAGAAGGGGTCGAATTAAAGACAGTAGGAAAAGGTGCTATTTCCTGTGGAAATGGCGAAGAAGTCAAAGGAGTCAGAATAAATTTCTTTGTGTCCTATGATGGAGGAACACCTTTTGCAGAATGGAATATGGACCACAAAGAACTGGGTTCTGCAGGAGGAATGATTACTAACGTAAAGACATCGTCAAATAGTTTTGTCTTAAAGGGCTTTGAAGCATTTGACAATATTTGTGATGTTGAAACACCTTCTGATGTTAAACTTTCAGGAAATTGTGGAGAAGGAACAGTTAGTCTTGTATCCGATAATGGAAACAAGGGGACATTTGCATCTAATGTAAAATGTGGCTAGAGATTCCTAAAAAATGATAATGATATGGTATGAAATATTGAAAAAAACCCACTTACGTTATTTGTCATAATTTCCTTGAAGTGATCGTTAATTTAAAAAGATTATAAATAGAACAGTATTAGACTAGATTGAGCTTGAATGCGTCTTCATTAAAAAAATGGTTGCCTATGATCGGTATACCTGCTGCGATCCCAATCATCACCAGTCTCATTTTAGGCCTTCCCATAACATTAGCTCTCGTGACCTCAGGTTTTATAATCCTGCTAGTTGTAAGTGGGTTTATGTTTAGGTCTTATGGACGTGAAAGAAAGCCTGATTTTCAAAATCCATAGCGCTAGTTAGAATCTGGCTCTATTCTCAAGTGAGTTTGTCAACGGGAGACATACTAACGACTTTTTCGTCCAAGATGCTGAGCATCATATTGTAATACTGCAAAAATGAACGACCCTTTTCAGTTGCGCGATAAGTTAGTACGCCGTCGTCGAGATTTTGAATAATTAATTCCTTTTCCAAAAGTTCGTACAAATATCTGTTGATTTGTTCATAACTCAAATTTCCCTTGTACATTATGTGAGTCTTTCTTATGCCGGCCTTACACAAGTCTACGATGTCCCCCATTATCTGAATTTTTCCCCTATTATTTTCACTTTTGCATATTGTTTTGCTCATATGGTCATTATGAAGAATCCAGAGTAAATAAGGGGAACCGTGAAATTCCCTGCTGGAACGGTCGTTCCAACTCACGAAAAACTGAGTTATTAAACTGGAGAGAACTGAATTTGATTTTCTCTTGAATCTCGACCAAACCTCATGGCGAAAAAGTGCAAAAAAAGAATCCCTATAATAATACGATGATTCATTAAAAATTCAATTCATGAAGAAGACAGTCAAAACTGAAGTATTAAGAATCAATTCTCAGAGACCTAATGACAGCATTATTGCAAGAGCATCCAAATTAATTAGGAGTGGAGAAATTGTCGCATTCCCAACCGAAACTGTATATGGATTGGGAGCAAACGCCCTAGACCCTTCGGCGATATCAAAAATTTATCAAATTAAAGGCAGGCCTTCTGATAATCCACTAATCGTCCATATAGCAGACATGAAAACACTGAGGGGATTGGTAAGTGAAATATCCCCAAGAGATATGAGAATTATCAAAAAATTCTGGCCCGGTCCGGTCACTCTTGTTTTAAAAAAATCAAACATTGTGCCTAAAATTACTACAGGAGGTCTTGGCACAATAGCTGTACGAATGCCTCGAAATAAAATTGCTCTCGCACTCATTAAAAGGTCTGGCTTCCCCATTGCTGCTCCATCTGCAAACATCTCAGGAAGGCCAAGTCCCACCAAAGCTAGTCATGTGAAAGACGACCTTGATGGAAAAGTAAAATTGATTTTAGATGGTGGTAGCACTGAAATTGGAATTGAATCTACTGTAATTGACATGACACTACGTACTCCAGTAATTTTGCGCCCTGGTGGAATTTCAAAGGAGTCGATCGAAGACGAGATTGGCGAGGTTCATTTTCACCATTCACTCCTAGGCCTTCGCAGAAGAACAAAAAAGATTAACAAATCACCGGGTATGAAATACAGACATTATAGCCCCAAAGCTCGTGTAGTAATTGTGGAAGGTTCTAGAATACGTGCAAAGGCAAAGATCATTGAACTGACTGAAAAATTAAAGGATGAGGGAAAGAAAGTTTCTATCATGACTACCAGCAAATCACTGAAGCCAAATGCAGATAGTGTTCAGTATATGGGAAACGCTTTGGATACGATTGCGAGGAACCTATTTGCAAATCTTCGTAAAGCCGATAGCGATCAAATCGACGTCATAATAATCCAAGGAATTAATTACAATAATACGGGCTTTGCGATTATGAATAGGTTAAAGAAAGCAGCTGCTGAAACAATAACAGTGTGATTTGGCTATCATCGTACATATTTGATTTTTGACGAGGATGTTATGTACTTCATTAATTCAATATCCCGAAGATAAGATCCGATTTTCTTAGAATTGCATTTATCCATAAAAGGAATAACCGATAGTGTCTTTGTCTTGGTTAATCTTTCAATATAAAATGGTGTCATAGATTCTACAATATTAGGACGAATTGGCATCTGATTAAAAATTATTCCTACAATAGGGACCTTAAATTCTCTGCAGGCATTTATGGTCATAACTGTATGATTAATAGAACCAAGTTTAGGTCGTGACACAATAATAACTGGGAGGTTCATTTTGCGTACAACGTGCAATAAAGATACTTTATGCGTTATAGGAACCATGACTCCCCCAATTCCTTCAACTATAATAAAGTCGTATTTTTTTTTAAGAAACATAAATTTTTCAATTACCTTTTTTAGATTTATTGGTTTGTGAGAAATCTCAGCTGCCACTAAAGGGGAAGCAGCCAGTGGAAAGAACACTGGATTTAATGTTTCGTCGGGATCTCCAACACCTGCAGCTTTGGCTAGTTTGGCTGTATCCTGTGATTTATAATCCTTCGAATAGATTTTAGATGAAGTCGCAAATGGTTTCATGACTCCTACCTTTATTTCGTTTTTTCGGAGAAACCAAGCTAAGCCACATGCTATTTCCGTCTTTCCGATTTCAGTATCAATGCCTGTAATGAATACTCCTCGCAGTTTACCATGTGACATAGATTAAGGCCTTTTTGTTTAAACCTAAATCTTCTTTTATATAGATTTCTTGGCTAACTTTTGCGGTATTATTTACCATTGAATTGATGAAGGTTTGAATATTTCAGACAAGGGATCTATGTTATGTGAACCATTATTCTACCTAAAGTAAAATTAAAATGCGATTGAGAACCATTGTTCCTCAATTTGGAGACCAAAAACAAAATATTGATTGTTGCTTTTCAACTCGCAATATTATCAGTATCATCTTTTCAATTAAATGCCTCAGGGTTGCAACATAATACCAATATAGGTGGGGATAATTCGAACTTTTTTCCAAATTATGAAAAAAAATCAGTTTTAATCAATGGATTCAAAGTCTTATTGGCCATAGCATCTAACGACGAACTTAGAATCAAGGGTCTTTCAGGATCCGAAAAGCTGCATGAGAATGAGGGAATGTTATTTTTGTTTGATAAACCGTCAAAACAAGGTTTTTGGATGAATGAAATGAAATATCCAATTGACATCATCTGGCTGGATTCAAATAGTAGCGTAGTTCATATTGAAAAAAATTTGGAACCCTGTAAGATATTTCTTGCTTGCACGGTCTATGATCCCCAGGTAGATTCGTTATACGTAATAGAGTTAAGTGCAGGATTTGTTGACCGTCATTCAATAAAGAACGGTACGATTATTGATTTGAATTAATAAGGCCAAATTAAGATGTAATTATGATAATTAAAATTGAGCGATATTTAACATAAAATTATGGGAGAAAATGACATCCTCATAGATTTTGATAAGACGGAAGTTAGACCCAAAGAGGAGATCAATGGAGTGATAAAAATTAATTACTTAGGCCGATTTGACAGCATCGTGATAAATTCACAGATAGAAAATACCAATGATATTTTTACGTTCATAAAACTAAATGACAAAAAAATCAATTACTCATATGCAAGGATGCCTGTACTAAGACAGGATTTAAAAGATGCAAGCAAAATAAGGTTCGTGGTAACGACCGATCACGTCCCACGAGTAACTTCAAATGCCAAGTTCAGAGCTTCCATAATACAAGAACATAAAGAAGTTGCAAATCATGTTGCATTTCTCAAGATATTACCATGAGGAAATATCAATTTCGATCAGTGTTTAGAATGATGAGATTGTATAGTGCTGTACTATTATAACCTGCAACAATCAAAAATAAAGTAAATAAATGAGGAGAGGTCAGACGAAACTCTTTACGATTATTACTTTACCCGTCATCCATGGATGAGGTTCGCAGTGATAAGCATATTCACCATCTTTAGTAAAGGTGAATTCAAAAGTTTTTTGAGGTGTTATTAAGCCAATGGTATCTATTGAATTAAACGGACCGTTTATCTGATCTGTATATTGCGTGTCAGTAGTAACAGTATGGGCGGTAGTATCAAGGTTGGTCCAAATCACCTTATTATTGATTCCCATGGTACCCCTTGCTTCTTTGGGCTCAAAGTTTTTCTGCTGTGAGGGCTGTGATGAACCTTCTATGATAGATACTTTGATATTATCTGGAGGATTCAGAACCTCTTCAGGTAATTCCGGTTTTGCATTTGCTTCTTTAGTATAAACAAATTGATAGTAAGCCATGCTTGCGGCCACAGCAATAATAAATGCAATGATACTGATTCCTGCAGCGCTATTATTCATTTATCATCTGGTTAAAATTCACGAATATATATAATATTAAGATTAGTCACCCTCAGCATTGTCTTTTATCCGACTTTAATACGACAGGTAAATCGTACAAACCGTTAAGGAAAATCTATTTTTTTTCATCTGAAATTAATTTACGCTCGCCACTGTCTAACGTGGCAGAGTCTGCTTTGTTTACAGACTGACCTGATTGTGAGGGGGATGACCCTGACTTTGTGGAAGCCAAAGTTTTTTGTTTTGCTGCAGCGTCTTCAAGTATTTTTGTGCCGTCGGTAATCTGCCCTGTTCGAGCCTCACCAGTTTTTGTAAGTGAAGGTGGCTTCGCTTTCATTGGCATAGGTGGCATTGTGGGCTTTGGTGGAGGGGCTTTTTGCAACGATCTTGCGTGTCTGAACACATGGAACATACCAGCGAATACAAGCATCATAATGCCTACTATAAAGAGCGAGTAGTTTTTCATTCCATTAAGTACTGCGTAATAAGCTGCAATATTGAGATAGACCTGGAATGCCAGGAGAGCAATAAATATACCGTATATCCATTTTTCGGTTAGGTTTATCGAGCTTTTTCCTGACGGCTTTTTGGGTTGAATCTTTGCATTTGCTTCCGCATTTTTGGCTAGTTTTATCATCATATAGGTGAAGCCAAATGATAATGGAACTAGCAAAATCATAACAAGATAGAGAAAAATGGGATCAATCACAAGTCTTTCCAATAGCGACTTGGTCCTATCTGGATCTATGTAAAATCCCCAGTAAGTAGTAACTATAATCTGAGCCAAACTTGTAATACCTATCGCTGTTATTATTGGTCTATCCTTCCATGAAAATTTCTTGTATCGATCGATAAATGGTACTATGAGCAATGCAAAAATAAACAAGCCTGGCCAAGCCACACCTGTAGTAAATTTATCATATGCACTACGAAGGAATGCGTACAGACCGGTCAAATACCATTCAGGTACAGTGATACCGGGTGGAACATTAGGATCGAACTTGAGTCCCATATCAACCGGAAATACTCCTCCTGTTAGCATGATAGCACCAGTTATAGCCATTACCATAGGAACATCAAATACTAGGAATCTCGGGAAGTGTACAACCATCAGACCCAACATAACTATTGGTAGGAAGAAGACATGAAAAGCATAAAATCTCAAAACGAAATCATGGAAGCCGGAACCAAAGAATGCATCTCTCATCTGCGGTCCCATTATAGGGATTGAATTGGTAAGGGAAGCTGCGATTGAAATAGCTAATTCAGCTCTTTCGCTGAAAATAATGTCGTAGCCCGTAAAAGCCTCCAGAATTGTAAGGACTCCCAATATGATTCCGGTGACCCACAGTATTTCGTTTCTAATCTTGTATCTACCACTGAAATACTGGTAGTACATGTGAAGAAGAGCTACCATGACCATTGCGTTTGAAGCATGATAATGAATATTTCTTAAATGAAACCCGTAAGGGATGACATCGTTGATTGTCTTCACACTGTTCCATGCTCTGTCTAATATGGGCTCATAAAATAGCATGAGTAGTGCTCCAGTAATTCCTAGAATAATAAAAATCACAAATGTCAGCATCCCCAAAAATCCAAGGGGACTTACAAATCTGCTTGGAAATGTAAATTTCATTCCCATAAAGAGAGTTCTATCTACGCCAGCATATGTCCACCTGAGAAAACGAGTCAGGCTATTTTCTCTATGTAAGGAAACGCCCAAACCCCACTACCCCATTTCCGTTAACACTCCAATTTGGAGGTTTAATCCATATGTTACCATCTGCAGAGATCTCTAGATCTAGTCTAGGTAATACGTTAGAAGGAGGAGCCTGCAGTGAAGCAGGCCCTGCAAATGCTTTACCAGTAAGAGGATCATACATACTCCCATGACATGGACATTCACCCCTTTTTCTTCCGTCCTGTGGCCAATATTTCCACAGACACCAAAGATGAAGACAAACCATGCTATACATTCTGAAAGAAGCTACGTCATTCTTTTTTCCACCGAGTTCTTCAGGTAATCTGATAAACTGCCACGTTCGAAATGCTTCTTTATTTAAAACTGGGTCATCAGATCTAGGATATATTACAGCTTCTGAGTGATTAATTGGAAAAGAGTTGACATTGGCTTGAGAACCATCCGGAAGTTCTACCTGTTGTCTCTCGTTTGTCTGACCCGTTGGATTTGGCAGAAACTTTCCCCAGTCAACAAAGGGCGCAAATGTCATTACAGTACCTGCAGCAGCCATGAGTTTTATGAAGTCACGTCTTGATACCTTACCTCCACTTTTCGAAGGCTGCTGAGCCATACAAATCTACAGACTCGAAATATATCATATAAACTTTTATTCAGTCACCATTGTCCAATTTGTCAAAACTAAAATTATTTTTCATAATTGAGGATAATGAATCTATATCTAATCAAATCTAATGTTTTACAAATTTATCATTACAAAGTTTCCAATTTTTTTAATTTCTTGTTAAATCTTTCCCTAAATTCAGGGACATTAATCACAGTTCTTTCGTGTAGTCCTTCGCCTATTTTTTCAATCTTATCAAACGCATCTACTTCAAAAGTTACCCGCTTGTCTTTCACATCTATTACCCTAGCTTTTAATTTAACTTCTGTCTCAACCGGAGTTGCTTTCAAATGCCGGATATTGACCAAGGTACCTACAGAATCCCAGTCTTCATCTTGCAAAAATTCTTCTTTTAGCAACAACCTACACGTTTCTTCCATCTCTGCAATCATAGAGGGGGTTGAAAAAACATTCTCTCCTTCCCAAAGGAAGCTTGTAGTTTGTCCTGCACCAACTTTAATTTTCCTTTCTTTAGTAGTATCAGTTAGTATTTTTTTAATCATAATGATAAATCAACTTCGGTGTTAATAAAAAGAAAAAAAGTCGGTAAGATACTACTTTGCCCTTCGAACTGCTGATACTATTGCATAACCTAGACCAACAGCCAATCCGAATGCAAGAGGTATCCATACTCCGAAACTTTCCATATTTGCCGGTACCATTTGTAGAATTACGCTTTCGAACATTATTATTGTGGTATAAAAGTAATCAGTATATTAGATTTTCTCAAGCTAATAGGCATAGCTAAGATTCTCTTATGTTAAAACTTGGAATTTCTTTCAAAATGCATTCTTAAGAGTGGCAAGTAGATGAGTAAATGTACGTTTCCCTTAAATTACCCACAGGCTGCTATTTGAAAATATGAAGATGCAGAAAGAGATGAAGAAATTCTGTCCAAAGTGCAAGAAGCATACAGCTCAGTCTGTGGCTATTTACAAGAAAGGCAAGGATAGAAAAACGGCGATAGGGGCAAGAAGACACGCAGAGGATAAGAAAGGATACGGTGGACAAAAATTTCCAGAACTCAAGAGAACTGCCAAGACGACAAAAAAGATTACTTTAAGATATACTTGTAAGAATTGTCATCGTAAAACTATGAAAGAAGGGATGCGCATGCGTAAATTGGAGATTCAACCTTAATTAGGTGATATGAAATGAAAAAAGAAAATATTTTGATTCCAAAACCAAAAAGTAACTTTTTGTCCGTTCAATGTACCAGTTGCCAGGAAAAACAAGTCATTTTTTCCCACTCAACCAATGACATTAATTGCAAATCATGTGGGAACCCAATATTGAAAAAGACTGGTGGAAGAGCGACGATCCTAGGGGAAATCATCAATACGCTTGATTGAATTCTCAAGTAGGAAAAAATCTTCTTTTGTATTTATGTTAAATGCGATTCTTTCGTCGTTAAGTCTTAAATAATATTCTTTAATTCTTTTCCCAGTGTTCATCGTGGAGGTATCAAAAATTGTTACTCCGGAATGAAAATATTCTTTGTTTCCTTGTTTTACTTTAAAACTAGGGACTAGGCCAAGATTTGCAGTGTATTGCTTGTCCATTACTATTGAAATACACTGTCTGTCTCCTTTCCATTTAGAAACTATTCTCTTAATCAGTTCAGGAGTTACCAATGGTATATCGGAAGGCAAGACTAAAACAATAGAAGGTTTCAATTTTTCCAATGCATATGTGAGATCCGTTGAATAATTCAAACCAGTTGTCTCCATGATCTCAAGTGTACCGCTGTGATAGTAATTGTGATTATTCAAGAATTCCAAAGTAACTTTGCTATTGCGACTCGCGGCAGCGTAGATTCGCTCAAACTGCTCAGAAGTTTTCAACGATATCAGAACGTGTTCAATTAATGGTCTATTATTAAACTTCAGCATAGCTTTATCCGAACAAAAATCTTTTATCCTCTCACCTTTACCACCGCACATAATCAAAGCCAACATGTCTTGTGTCATTTTCAAATTGTTATTGTAGATAATATCATTAACGATGCTAAGCGGGAAATTTCATTGGAAGCGCCAAATACATCACCACTCACTCCCCCAAAATTCCTGTAAGCCACACAGTAAATGATGAAACCGATAACTATTACAATTGCCAAAGTTAGTAGACCTACAATACCTTGTAACAGGAAAACCAACACGACTGTGAGAATGATCGAGGTAATTATTTTGGATAATTTTTTCATTTCAACTGTGAATGGGGAGCTAAAACCAGCCCATGCAGATTCACCCACGGACGCCTGCATTACCATGATATATTTTGCTATTACCTCCGATACAATAATAGCATAGAATAATCTGGTGGATGATTCAAAATTTAATACGGCAATAAATAAACCTATGAAATTAATAATTAGAGCACTAGCACCTGCAGACCCTACTACCGGATCAGACATTGCACTTCGCTTAGAATCTCTATCTCCCTTTACCATAATTCCATCAGAAAAATCAGCTAATCCATCAATGTGATGAATGCCAGTAATCAGAACAAATGTTACCAATATAATGAAACTAGCAATATATTCTGGCAGGAATGTTGACGCAAAGAATCCTACAATTCCTATGATCAATCCAATCACTGCGCCGCAAATCGGAAAGAAATACATATTCCTTGCTATGACTCCTAAATCTAAGCCATACTTTGAAGTGGGAATAATTGTCAAGAAAGAGAGAGTAGTAATCAATGGCTCAAAAACCATACAAAAAGTCCCACCATCCGATATAGCATAAAAATAATACCATTGGCAATGATATCAAAATAAAAAACAACAAAACGGATAATTTTACCATTGTTAATGCATTTTTGCATTTTTCAATTGAAAGCGGCTCGATATTTATACCCAATTCATAATAACCAACTTTTTCTAATCTCACTTTTAGGGCCCCGGCCAATGCCGACATTGGATAGCCACCATTAACACTGGGTGTATTTTTGTGATCCTTTCGCATTACTATCATTGAGTTTTTCCAGTCACCTCCAACCATCTTGGACGAAATAATTAGCAATAACGCACAAATTCGAGCTGGCAGATAATTTGAAATAGTATCAAGCTTCGCTGACATCCAGCCCATATGTTTGTGATAACTATCTGTATAACCTATCATGGAATCAAGCGTATTGATAATCCTATAAGCAATCGCTCCAGGAGGGCCGAATAACGAGTAATAAAATAATACTGATCCTATTCCATCAACCATATTTTCACCTATCGATTCTATTGTGGCAGATAATATATGTTCTCTATCTAGAGTATCAGTCTGCCTTCCTACAATCAGTGAAAGATTCTTTCTTGCCCCTTCCAAATTTTTTTCTTCAAGTGCACAAATGATAGCTTGAACATGTCTTTCCAAAGTCAATATCGCCATAGTAAGCTTTAGTACCATTATCGAAAATATTATCAAAGCAAATATTCCAAATAATTTGTAAATGATACTTGAAAAATAATATGAAGCTAAAGAAATACCAATTGCCAGCGTTAATGAAAAAACTATCCCGTTTAGTTTTTCTCGTTTGGGGTTATTGTCTTTTAATTTGGGTGTAAAATAGCTTACCAGTTTCCCAAACCATGAAACAGGATGAATCTTATTTGGAGGATCTACAAAAAGGAATGAGAGGCCAGTGCCAGCTGCAAGCGTTAATAAAATGAATTCAGAATCCATTATTCATTTCATTTTTAAAACATTTAGGAGATATTGTATGTCGGTGTTATTTTTAACGGTATGCGCAACGAAGTCAATTTGTTCTTCAAGGTAACTTTTGGTATATGATGACTTTGATCTCTTTTGATCCAATGAATCCTCATTTGGAATATCGAATTCTGTTTTTGTAATTACTCCCAAGACTTTTTTTCTAGTCATCTTTTCGACTGAAATGATGCCTTTAGTTAATATAGATTTTTGACCCAAAAACTTGTTAATTATCACTCCCTTTAGATACTTCCTTTGTCGAGATGGAAGTAGCTCTATCGTTCCTACAATTGAAGCGAAGCATCCTCCACGTTCAATATCTGCTACCAAAATTACGTTTGAATTAGTTTTTTCGGCAAGAACCATGTTGGCAATATCATATTGTGATAAATTAATTTCAGCAGGTGATCCTGCACCTTCTATTACAATCAAATCATTGTCCTTCCGAAGACTTTCTAAATCTTGCAGAACTTTGGGGAATCCTTTTTGGAGAACGAATCTACTGTAGTATTCTTCTGCGCTCAAACGCAAATTTTTCAGTCCTCCCAAAATTATTTCGCTAACCTCATTACCAAGCGGTCTCAACAGTATTGGATTCATTCTAATATCAGGTTCGATTCTAGCAGCTACTGCTTGAACAGCCTGTATTCTTGCCATTAATTTGATTGATTTTTTTTCTTTAAGCACGTAGAAATTGGAAGTCATGTTTTGTGCCTTAAATGGGCAAACCTTGTAACCCATGTCTGAAAATATTCTGCAAAAGGCTATTACCAAAGTACTCTTTCCGGCCCCTGATGAAGTCCCTTGTATCATTAGGAGTTTTGCCGTCATTTGTCAATCGACTCCAACGAATCAAATAGTTCTAAATTTTCACTGTGTGTCTTTACTGCGACTCTAATGGACATGTTCTTATCTTTCAAGCCCGTGAAGTTACTGCAATCCCTAACGAGTATACCCTTTTTTTCGAGCAAAAAATCTCCAAGTTTCTTAGAGATAACATGATGCGACTTTATCAAATAGAAATTTACATCGGACTTACTTGCGGAAAAGGAGCTCAGAGTATTATTTATTCTAGAATACATGAATCCTCGTTCAGATTTTATGATTTTTTTCGCAGCTCTTAGGTGAGAAAGATTATCTAGAGCAGTAACGCCTGCTAACTGCGCCAATCCGTTCACATTCCAGGTTATCTTATTACCCGTAATTCTACTTGCAATCTTAGGATGCGAGACACAATACCCCAACCTCAATCCCGCAAGCCCAAATGATTTTGTCAATGAACGTAAGACAACTATATTTTGAAATTCATTAACTTTTTCAATAAAACTCTTTGGATGATTATCCTCATCAACGAATTCTATAAAACTTTCATCAATGAGTATCATTTTGGATTTGTCTATCTTTTCTACTAACTTTTCAATAATACCGTAGGAAAAAAGACCTGTTGGATTATTTGGATTGCAGAAAAAGATTGCGTCAGAGTTCTTTGATTTTTCCAACACCCTTTCAATGTCTAGTTGCCGATTATTTATGGCGACACGTTTTATTTTGGCCCCAATCTTCCTTGCTGCTGTCTCATATTCGCAAAATGTTGGTGATTGTATGACAACTTGATTGCGGACGAAAGTTCTGACAAAATTGTAAATTAATTCGGTAGCTCCATTTCCAATGTTAATGGATTCCTGCGATATTTGGCCATCAAGATAGTCGACAATTTTTTTTCTTAAGGCTGTATGTTCATTATCAGGATATATTGAAGAAATTCTTGGAAGGTTTTTTCGCAACACATTTAAAACTTTTTTCGATATTCCTAATGGATTGATATTGGAACTGAAATCAATTCTTACTAAGCTTGGGTTTACATTGTAAATCCCGCCATGAGTGCATGAGTATTGAATCATTTAAAATCCATATGCGGAGCTATATAACAGGACTGGATAATAATATGTTTTTTCTGAAAACGAATATTAGTTGCGTTTTGACTAACGGCACATTATGTTAAAAGTTGCAGTAATAGGGGCTACAGGAGCTGTAGGTCAAGAATTTGTAATTGCTCTAAATAAACATCCATGGTTCGAACTTGTGCAAATTGCGTCCTCAGAGAGATCTGCTGGGAAGAAATACATTGATGCACTCAGGGATCCAAATACTTCGCTCCTCAAATGGCATAGCAAGGAAAAAATTCCTGACACTGTTCAAGAAATGGTTCTTAATCGAGTTGATGAAATAAATCCAAAAAAACTAGATTTAATTTTTACCGCACTAGAGTCAGAAGATGCTCAGGTTATTGAACCAAAGATGGCTTCTGCTGTACCTGTAATAAGTACGGCTGCTGCATTCAGATATGAAGATGATGTCCCCATACTCATACCAGGAATTAACGACAATCATTGTGATTTGTTGAACATTCAAAAGAAGAATAGAAAATGGGATGGTTTTATTGCCCCATTACCTAACTGTACTACAACTGGTATGGCTATAACCCTCAAACCATTATTGGACGAAATGGGCTTGCAAAGTGTCTTTATGACATCAATGCAGGCACTGTCTGGAGCAGGCAGATCTCCGGGCGTGATAGCGTTGGATATAATGGACAATGTAATTCCTTACATCCCAAAGGAAGAGGAAAAAGTTCAAGTCGAAACAAAAAAGATCCTAGGAAAGTTTGATGGCAATTCGATAATCAATGCACCTATAAAGGTAAGTTGTACGTGCACACGTGTGCCGGTAATGGATGGACACACTGAAACCGTTTTTGCTCAATTTGAAAAAGCTGCATTACCTGACAAGGTAAAAGAAACTATGATTAATTTTTCCAAATCTGTGTCAATAATGGATCTGCCTTCCGCGCCAGAAGAGTATATCATTGTCCATGATGACCCTACTAGACCACAACCGAGAATTGACAGAGAAGTTAACGATGGAATGTCAACAGTTGTTGGAAGATTACGAAAGGATACTGTCTTTGAGAATGGTGTAAAGTATGTTCTCCTGACACACAATGAAAAAATGGGCTCTGCAAAGGGCGCTGTACTACTAGCTGAGATGTTTAAATCGAAAAAAATTATTTGAACATACATTATTGACAAAAAAAATTGCATAAAATTGAAATTAATACATTTATTAACCTCAAAATTTACGATATAATTAGTGGTTTCTATGTATAAAATAGACGATTTAGATCTCAAAATTTTGGAGGAGCTATCAAATGACGCATCTATTTCGGTTCCTAGGCTTTCGAGAAAAATCAATATTAACGCGTCGGTGGTATACAGCAGGATAAAGAGATTAATAAAGAGAGGAATAATTCGAAAGTTCACTATATTGATGAATGATGAGGCACTAGGATTTAACGTAAAGGCACTTACAGGCATAAACATGGATTCGAAATTAAGAGATAATGTATTGAATGAATTATTCCGAATTCCAGGCGTAACTGAAGTTTCCGAGGTTACAGGCAGATTCGATATACTAGTAACAATGAATTCTCACTCTCTGGATGAAATGCACCAGTTGATATCAGAACGAGTTGGGCGCATTGAAGGAGTTCAGAAAACAGAAACATTCATTGAAATGAGAAAAACTACTAGGGAAATACCTATTCCACCAAAAGAAGAAGAGGAAGAATAATAGGAATTAGTCATATAATTAGTCAAATCCTAACTGCAAATTTATTTACCAATTATAGATATAATTATGCGTCCTGATTCTAATAAGTGCAGTTTCGAATAAATATACAGAGATTCTGTTCTAAACTTTGGAAACCAAATCCTTTGATTAGAACAAACGTCTGTTTACTTCGAGATAAAAACCATCAGGTATTTGGTTTAGTACCCATGTTTCCAGTTGGTCCTTGTCCCATACGAATCATCTCGTTTATTTTGTTTTCAACTTCTTTTAGATTCTCTTTTACTCTTGTTTCTTGTTTACCGAGGACCACAAGCCTGGTGTTGGCAAGATCTTTCTTTTCATCTAGCTCCTTTAGTGTTTCATCTTTTTTGGTTTTAATTAATAGCGGACCAACGCTTTTGTAAACTGCTTCATTCTCCTCTGATTTCTTGAGTTCCTCCGTAGCTTTCTCTATCTCTATAGATTCTGCTTCCAGTTGTTGTTTTTGCATCATTATTGCTTGCAAATTTTGTTGTAGTTGTTGCAACCTAGTAAGTTGTTCTCTTAACCAGGGGGGTAATTCCTGTTCACTCATTTCTGATTACTTTTAACATTACCACCATAAATCTATAACGTTTCATAAATTTAGAGACGTATACGATAGACTCAACAATCTGATAAACGTGTTAACAAGGGCTCGCATTGATTGTATATCTGATGCACTGATATCGACAAAAATTGCACCGTTCCTTGCAGAAACTCTTACCTCTTCACAGTTGGTTATAAATCTGGTTTCAGGTTGCAGTGCGGAAGTTATAGCATTTCCAATTCTAAGAGATAATTCGGGTGAAACATTATCTATTGTGACCTGTATTCTAATATTTGCTCTTGGCTCTTTCAAAGTTTACATCATATGTGCCGGCAGCTACTTTATAGTTGCATTTTGAACAGTACCAAATTCCCATTACTTTCCTATCAAATTTTATTGATCCGCATTTAGGGCATAGTCTCTTTTTCTTCAAGACTCTGTAAATCTTTCCATATCTCTTCCGAAGGGTGGCACCATATTTTACACCCAACCCTTTAAGTCGGGCTATTTTGTGTTTATTTCTACTAACCAAGATCAATCATTCCCTTTAATTTCTCTCTAATTTCTGCGCCCTTGATTCTTGCTCTTTCCGCAATACTCTTCACCTCATCTACCAAAAAGTACCCTTTTAATCCCTTTTGCATTGCAACTATTGAACCATTTGAGTTTGTGTTAATCGTTAGTCTTGCATCCATACATGCTTCTTCCTCCGTATCAGGATCCAATAGCAAATTTTCACCAATTTTAACTGTCGTGACAGAAACTGGTATGGTAGTAATTGGGGGGTCTTGAGTTTTTCCTGTATCGATGACTTTGTCATCTTTGATTTCAAACACAGGTAATTTACAACTGGCTAAAGCAGCTACTACGGCATAAGACGTAGCATCAAAAAGGTTACCATCTACGTTTATAATACTGCAGTCCACGAAAATGGTGTAAACAACTTTTCCTGGAATCAAGACCAACTTACTCAAGTCTAACATTTCGGATTCTCTAACTCCTCTATCAACTACCCTAGCAAGCTCAATAGTCTCTTCGTCAGGTGGACCCGGTTCAATGTGAGGAGATGCTATTGGGAGCACTTCGGCAGTAATTATCATAGCTCCACTATTTTCTAGTCCCTCAAAAGGTTCACCAGTCTCTACTTTTATACCTGCTACAACCTCTGTTTTGCCCAATTTTACCCATGCTGATCCGCTGGCCTTTTTAATGACATCTAATTCAACTTCTAGTGGCCTTATTTCATCTAAGCTACGCCCATCCAACCGCTTGCCAGATGAAATAGATTCTCTCATCTGTCTTTTCCGTAGATTTTCTACAATTATGGTAGATTTTCTTGATATACTCATTATTCTTTCAACCCCTTTTCATCGCCAAAGTACTTTTCCATTAAAGAGGAACGTTGTATTTCATATACTTTCATACATCCCCGAATTCCTTCATCCAAACAAGTATTAAATTGTTCAGGAGTCAATTCTCCATCGAGTTGAAGAAGTGTGATTTTCTTTAAATTTGGCATAAATGCTACCGGCATATCAGCTCCTCCCTCTTTGTCTTCTGTATCATTAATATCAATCACTATCTTGTCATCCACCTTTCCTGCGGCGCAAGCTGAAACCATATCACGCATATTTATTCCTGCATCTGCCAATGCTACAGAAGCGGCCGTAATGCCGGCACATCGTGAACCACCGTCTGCTTGCAAAACTTCAATAAAGACATCAATAGCAGCTCGAGGATAATCTTCAAGAATTAAAGCCGGTTCCAACGCCTCTCGAATAACCTTTGATATTTCAGTTTCTCTTCTAGACGGTGCCGGACTTTTGCGAGTGTCTGTCGAAAACGGTGACATATGATATCTACATCGCACAACGCATCGATCAGACAATGCCATGTGCTTTGGGTGAACTTCCCTAGGACCGTAGACGGCCGCAATAATCTTGTTTTTCCCGAATTCTATAAGCGCAGAACCATCGGCATTCCTTATGATTCCAACACTAATCTTTATCTGCCTTAATTCATCAATTATTCTTCCATCGCTTCTCTTCCCGTTTTCGTCTATAAGGCTTCTACTTTGAACCATTTGGATTCACCACTCCCATTTCACTATTGCTATTATTCGAAATAGATTTTTCATCTGAACTCAATGTTTCATCAGCATCGTTGCTAATCTGAGAATCATTGTCGCCTTCAATCTCTGATTCTGGTACATTCAATAGTTGCTTTATTCTCTGCGTAAGGTTTGACGTATGTGCTTCCACTTCTACAATGTGAATTGCATTTATCGCAAGTGTAACACCTTCCTTATCCTTGCCAGATACCACAATTATTCCATTTTGACCTATTGTTATCCTTGTAGAACTTGCCTGTTCAATAGTTTGAATCATTGATCCTCTTTTTCCTATAAGTCTAGGTACACGAGTTGGGGATATTTTTAACAATTCACCTGTTGGTATTTTCCCCATGTCTTTATCTTGAATCGTTAGAATCGGATCTCGCGTCCTGTCAAAAATCGCAATTCTAGCAACAATTACATCGCCTGTTGATAACTGACGTCCCATGTCATCATGTGCAGGCGAAAAATCTCTCCCAAATATATCTTGTGCAGGCAAATGGGCAGCGAAACTTGAGTTAATATCGACTGACCATGAGAGAGAAGAATGATCTAGTATTTTACCTATTACGATATCATTTGCCCTAGGAAAATAAATGCCCGACAACGGGATTACCTTGGCGCCCTCATTATTTGTTTCGGTAATCCCGATTCGCGTAGATACAATTGAATTTCCATTCCTAAATACATTAACCAGCGCTCGTAAATTTCCTTCAGCTACAATATCACCAGGAATAACGTATTTTCTTTTAACATCCTGCATAGCGTAATCCTCCAAAACAAGATTTCAAAAATCCTTTATCCATAATTCTCCCTTTTTGGGAAGATAGCACAGACTTATATTTTAAGTGTGACGAAAGAAAATAGAGTTATCATTTCTCTATGACCTGGGCTGAACCCTTGGTTGCAGTTCCAATTCGGTCTAGAAATGAACTCTTCATGCCAGCGTTGATACTTAAAATAACTTGTAATGAGCCATCAGAAAGCCATTGCTCTGATTTTATTTCGCCAATGGTTTTGAATACACTAAAGGATTGTCCTGAAAATTGAGAAGGTACGGTTACAGTTAGTTCTAATATTTCAGATTTTAGTGGTATTATTTTTCTTAAAGATTCAATGATATTCTTGAGTTGATCATCTAATCTTTTGAACGGATCAATTGCCACTCGTGCCTCATCAAGGACGGCGTTAATCCTAGAGACCGGATGCGGCATGTGGCTTTTGGGGTCTACAAAATTCTTGTTGATATACTCAACAATCTGTCTCTTCTTCTCTTCAATCATCTTTCTTCGTTGATCAGTATTCAAATTTAGATCCCCTTTGTCCATGATTTGCTTGGCGATTTCTAATTGATCTGTACTCTTGAAATGCTTCATTAACTTCTCAGAGGAGCATCTAGTCCCTTTATTAGCATCTGAGTATATTTCATCTGAAATCATAATATTTGAAATATCCATTTTTTTACCTAGTTTATACTCTAATGCAGGGTCGGGCTTTACCAAAATTTCAAATTTATCATTTCCCGCACTATATCTGACGATTGTAAATTTATCGGTCATGTTAGTCCTATTATTTGAATATATTTAAGCCTACAAATGAAAATTTGATTATTAAATCGAGTAAGAGAAAAATAAAAAAATTGGAAAAAAAGAGGTAGTTATTCGCTTACGTAAGCTCTTTCGCCGTGTTGTGTCAAGTCCAAGCCAATTTCTTCTTCTTTTGGAGTGACTCTTATGCCTCCTGGCCACACTTTGTCCATCACTTTGATGATTATTGCAGTTATACCCATTGCCCATGCCAAAGCTGCAAATGCACCAACGGCATTTTCATATAATTGAGCTGGATTGCCGAATACTAGCCCATCGTCTCCCCAAGGAGTAAATCTCTTCTCGGCAAATAATCCTGTACAGAGAGCCCCTGCAAGTCCACCAATTCCGTGCACACCCCAAGTATCCAATGCATCGTCCCATTTTCTACTATTTTTGAACATAACTGCTGCGTAACATGCGACTGAAGCAACTATTCCAATAACAAGTGCTGACATTGGCGAAACAAATCCGGAAGCTGGCGTAATTGCTACTAGTCCAGCTACAGCACCGGAAGCAGCTCCAACTGTTGATGCTCTCCCTGTGTGAGCCCATGACAACAGTGCCCAAGTCACTACGGCCATTCCTGTAGCAATCTGTGTCGCAACAAAGGCGCTTGTAGCGTTTGTGGCAGCTGCAGCGGCAGAACCAGCATTGAACCCGAACCATCCAAACCACAGCAAGGCGGCTCCCAAAACAACCAGCGAAATGTTGTGTGGTTCCATCGGTACTTTGCCATATCCTATTCTTCTGCCCAACATCAATGCTATAACAAGTCCAGACCATCCAGAGGTTATGTGAATGACAGTCCCACCAGCAAAGTCAAGCGATCCCACTGTACCGGTCCATCCAAAGCCAGAATAACCTGGATTCATTCCATAATTATCTGGGCCTGAAATCGACCATGTCCAATGAGCAGCAAAGTCATAAACGAAAGTAGCCCACAGTATTATGAAAATAATGAATGCGCTGTATTTCATTCTTTCAGCGACAGATGCCACAATAAGTGCAGGAGTTATAATTGCGAACATCATCTGGAATACCATATAAGTCTGGTGCGGAATGGTGGTTCCAGTTATTCCTCCATATGCAATTGAGGGAACGTCGTGAAGAACATTCTCAAGTCCTGCCCAATCTAGTGTCCCAATAAAACCATAGCCACCTGCATCTGGGCCGAAAGCTAAGCTATATCCCCATAAGGTCCATTGTACAGCGATAATTCCTGTAGTCATAAGTACCATGTGAAGTGTATTTACAGCGTTTTTTTGTCTTGATAGTCCAGCATAAAATATAGCCAAACCACCAGGAGTCATAATGAGTACTAGAGCAGAGGCTGTCAACATCCATGCGTTGTCACCTGAGTCAATCTCACAAGGAATCAAATCCCCTTCTGCAGTTAAATTATAATTTCCATTGGCATCGGTTGCAAAGCAGTGATATTTTGCAGCAGGATCATCAGGCTTGTAAGCGGAAGCGTTCATTAGGAAAGCAGATGTTGCAGTGATTGTTGTCAAAATTCCAACTAACATAAAGATAGTGATGTTCTTCCTAAACATTATTCACCAATATTTTAGAGAAGTATAAAAAATATAACAATATAATATGAAATTCTAATGATTCTAATATAAAATGATTATAATTATAATTAATCATAAAATTGTTATTTTATGCAAATAACATAAACAACAATATTAGACATTTGAGGTCATATTGAGCAGAATATACCCTTTTGGTAGAAAGTAATTCGAGAATTTCGTAAACTTTCCTATTACATCAGTCCGGCATAAATGAGACATCGAATTATATTTTGGATTATTTTCGTTTAACAACATTTAATTCCAATAAGTTAGGTAAATTATTCAGTCCGATGGCCGTTCATGTAAAGAATTTATGTGAATGGGAATAAAAGTAAGTCATGATATCTAGTAACCTGATATAGAAATGTGTGGGAGCGCTACTAACAAGTGAATCATGTTGTTAAGGGTCTTTACGAATTCATTCTACTTCAGATAATAAACTGGTAAAGTAGTCACTAAAATACTGTAACAATAATTTTTCATTAACTTGAATATTGGCTTGTAGATTAAATAAATATTAACGCACAAATGGGGTCATGATCTATCGGGACCTACTCAAATTTGATGTTGTTAATTTGCCGTATTATTTTTGATAATGCGCTAATTTTGATTTCAGATATGATGTGGAATATAGACTAGACAGATCCCGTGGCTGGCCCTTTAAATTTTCGTAATCGATTTGATAGTTGAAAGGTTTTTGATTTCCATTACGTTACACAGATACGATATCGTACAAGTATCTGGCAAGCCCAACGTTTTGTCTATGGAGTATTAATAAGATAATAACAATGTGTTATACATGATACGAACTTCAAAAACCCTTCTGCCCACTGTACGATTGAAAAGAGTCAGATACAACCGATAAATGCGCCGATGAATATGTATTGAATCAGGGAAATGCTAGATGTCCAAATCTATTTATTTTGACATCATTAATCAATAGTGATGAGCAGATTCTTTAGAGCCAAGGACAAGAACGAAAATGCTTCTGATAATGAAGAAACCAAGAACACAGTAGACCATCGTGACTTCCAGGTTCGTGATCTGTATAAAAAAGGAATAAACCATATGTCTAATGATAAACTAAGCGATGCAATACGCAGCTTTGAACTAGCTCTACGATTAGATCCGAAATTTGTTGATGCATGGATTAAAAAAGGATACGCTCACTTCCATTTGCGAGATTATTCTTTCGCCATTTCTTCGTATGATATGGCATTGAATATTGATCCGGATAATCATGAAGCATGGAATCTGAAGGGTCTTGCATATTATAAAATGAATAATTATTCCAAAGCTATTGAATGTTGTACAAAGGCGTTAGACGCAAATCCAAATGATGGGATGGTTTGGTACAACTATGCATGTTATCTTACTTTGGATGGCAAAGTAGATGACGGAATGGAAGCTTTGAAAAGAGCCATTGAGATAGATATTTCCCATGCAAAAAAAGCTGTCCGCGATAGGGATTTTGAAAACGCTCGTGCTGAGGAAGGTTTTATGAGGATTATTGAAGTAGTCGTGCTTGAGTCCCTACGGCAGGGCTACGACTATGTCGGTAAAATAGTTTGGGCAACTGGCATGGATACGCAGGATGTTGAAGACGCTATTTTGAGACTAAGCATGAAGGGATTGGTGATAATTAAGCAAAAGAAATCACTGACAGGAAAAGAAGAGTATTACGAACTATCAAGAGACATCTCTGATAGACTAGGAGAAGTAAAGCGATCTGGATTTATGAAGCCCAAAGAGTATTCTGCCCCTATTCAGGAAATCAAGGATATTATTGAAATATTAGATAAATCAATTGAGTCCATCAAGAATGGAGACTTGAGTCAAACAATCGAAACATTTGACCAGTTAACAAGCCCTACCAAGCATGGAAATACCTTGATTGAACAGTTCTTGGATCAGCACCGTGATTTGAGAATATATCAGGTGAGACTGAATGACAAGGGTCAAGACTATCTCGATTCCCACAAGGCTGAATTAACCAGTTTGCTTGAAAACATAATTGAAAAGGTTAGAAACGGTCCCTTATCTAGAACAATATGAAACTAAAATATCCAATTCATTTGGATTTAGAAACTAGCTAGTGTTATCAAGTTTTATAGCTTTTTTGATTTGCTGATTTTGCTTACGATTTCCTTGTATGCATCAATATTAGATTCCAGATAATTAGAAACAAAATACATTATTCCATATTTTTCACCCATACGAGAAATCAAGTTATTTTTTTCTAACACATCTACATGGTGTTGAACGGCCTTATAATCAAGATTTAGAACTTCTGCCATCCGATTTATGTTAAGGGGAGTTTCCTGTAACAGGTTAATGATTTTGACTCTATTTTCACCTCCCTTTGAGCCCGCAAATAAATACCACAAAAGTCTTCTGGCAGTTTGGTCCGGCATAAAAATATCACTATATGCTTTTAATTAAAATTTCAATGCTACACACAGCTAGAACAGTCCGATACATATAATATTAATACAAGATAGAGCGTTAATTCAGTTATGGAGAAAATTTTCAGCGAGGCAAGTGAAAAAGAAATTACGAGGACTATAGCCCAAATGTTCAATGAGACGTTGATTGAGTATAGTGATTGTGATGTAATTATCATTGGTGCCGGTCCAGCAGGGCTTATGGCTGGGAGAGAATTATGTAAGAATGGAGTTCATACCCTTATCATAGAACAGAATAACTATATCGGTGGAGGGTACTGGGTAGGTGGATACATGATGAATCCTGTGACGGTTAGATATCCAGCTAATAAAATTTGGGACGAGCTTGGAGTGCCTTATAGAAAAATTTCAGATGCATTGTATGCTACTTGGGGACCACATGCATGTTCAAAACTAATTGCTGCCGCCTGTGATGCCGGAGTCAGATTCCTGCAACTAACCAAATTTGATGACCTAGTGTTGAAAAATGATAGAGTTGGAGGGGTAGTCGTAAATTGGATGCCGGTTTCTGCACTTCCAAGAAATATAACGTGTGTAGATCCTGTTGCTCTTGAATCAAAAATAGTAATAGATGCTTCAGGACACGATTCAGTTGCTGTAAAGAGACTAATGGATAGAGGATATGTAAAGTGGAAAGGAATGGAACCGATGTCTGTAACAGGAGAAGATGCAGTGGTGGAATTCACTGGCGAAGTTTATCCGGGGCTAATCGCTGCTGGAATGTCAGCAACTGAAACCCATGGGTTGCCGAGAATGGGTCCTACGTTTGGATCAATGTTATTATCAGGCAGGAAGGCTGCACAAGTAGCAATAAGCAAACTCAAGAAAGTACCAAATCCAGATATAAAAGTTAGCTAACGATACAAATAGTGATATACATATGAAGCTATCATATGTACATGTCTACTCTTCTTGTTTCTCAACTCCTCTGACATCTGAAATTTCAAACCAATTACAAAAGATATTTCCTTTTATCAAAATTGACCTGAGATCGTCCGTAGATTATTTTAGTAAAAGCAGTATCGCAGATGATTTTGGAGGAAAATTGGTTACTCAATTGCCGAGAGATGTTGTTCAACAAGCTGAATTCCAAAATTCATCAAGTAAGGTTGATAATAACATTATATTCATTGATGGTTTTTACCTTCAAAGAATTTACACCAACATCATCGATAAAAATGAGATTCATCTAGAGCACGTACATATCATCTTTGAAGACAAACTGGTATGCACTTTCGACGAAAACGACAGGAGATTTCATGCAAGGCCAATAATTTGTGGCTCCCCTACGATAATATCTATACCTAGTATTGTTGAAGGCCCCGCTAGACCAAAAGCATATTATTTCAAACAGATGATGAAAGATTTGCTCTCTAAAAATAGTAAAGAAATTGATAATGAATTTGCCAATAGATATGTAAGTTATGGTGACCCCAGGCTGCCACAGGTAGCGACAGGATATGCTATTCAAGCTGTTTTTTTTTTCTTACGAATGGTAACCCATTCTGTACAAATTATCCTTGTAGATTGTTCAATTCCCATTGGCAGGAGGAATTAATTTATTCACAGGTACTAAATCCAGTACTGTGTGAAGAACATAGAGGAATATTAGATAAAGCCGGGAAATAATTTAGCATGGATATGAGTCTAGTTATTTATCATCAGACCAAGCTTTATAGTGTCTACTTTAATTCCGAACAAATTATTAAATGGTATAATCTTCTTTCCTCCAGTTAATCATACATGTCAAAAAATGCAAAACATGGCTCCGAAGAGCCGACATATGCAAAGAATTTTTATGATGTGATAATTATTGGTTCGGGACCAGCAGGATTTACTGCAGGAATTTACACCTCGCGTGCAAAGCTCAAAACACTAATAATTTCTGGATCTCTACCAGGTGGTCAGCTAATGACAACTAGTGAAGTTGAAAACTATCCAGGTTTTCCTAATGGAATTTTTGGACCAGAGCTTATGATGAACATGAGACAGCAAGCTGAACGATTTGCAACCACAATAATCGATGACGAAGTACTGAAGGTGGATTTCAAAAAACGTCCATTCCTAATATCAACTCATTCTGAAACTTATGAAGGAAGAGCAATATTACTTTGTACTGGAGCATCACCAAGGAAGCTGGGCATTGATGGAGAACAAGAATTTGGTGGAAGGGGTGTTTCTTATTGCGCCACATGTGACGGCCCATTTTTCAAAGGAGAAGAGATTGCAGTTATAGGAGGGGGCGATACTGCAATTGAAGAGGCAACTTTCCTTACTAAATTTGGTAAAGGGGTCAAGATCATACATAGAAGAGATTTTCTTCGAGCAAGCAAGATTCTACAGGAAAAGGCCTTTGAAAACTCAAAAATTCAATTCGTATGGAATAATGTTGTAACTAGAATCGCTGGAAATAAGAAAATAGAAAGCATCGATGTAAAGAACTTGACAACAGGCAAGACCCAAAGTCTATCAGTAGGAGGATTATTTGTAGCAATTGGTCATGAGCCTAATACCGCGATTTTCAAAGATCAGTTAGAGTTGGATGACAAAGGTTATGTCGTACTTAAGGAAAATACAAAAACTAGTGTAGAAGGAGTTTTCGCGGCTGGCGACGTTCATGATTATCGTTACCGACAAGCAGTCACTGCTGCTGGATTTGGGTGTATGGCGGCACTTGATGTAGAAAAATGGTTGAGTGAAAATAAATCTCACAAATGAATTAATATTTAATATACAATTCAGGTAGTTTCTCCAATGCAGAAACATAATCATTTTCTGTAACAACATTTTGTTCTTTGTATAGACTCTTGAATTTCCTACCATCATCAGCAAAAATACCTACGACAACACCTTTATCTATTTTCTTTGAATATGTTAGCATACATGACATTACAGAACCTGATGATGGACCTACGAACAATCCCTCCTTTTCAAGTAATTCCTTTACAGCATTAAACGAATCTTGATTTGTAGCAGTCATCCAATCATCAACTATACCCTCTCTGCGTTTGAAAAGGTTGGGCATGGATGATTCCTCAAAGTTTCTCAATCCTTGAAGTAAATGATTCTGTTGTGCTTGAATAGCAATTACCTTCAGATTTTCATTCTTCTCCTTGAGAAAAGTTCCTGTTCCTGTAATCGTGCCTCCTGTCCCACAGCCGGTGAAGAAATGTGTTACCTGTCCATTTGATTGTTCCCAAATTTCAGGACCAGTACTCTCATAATGGGCAAGAAAATTGGATTCATTTTCATATTGATTTGGCATATAATAGATATCGGATCTAGGTTTTGCAATGGCAGTAGCAAGTGCAATGCTTTGATCGGTTCCCGCACCCACACGTGGACATAGATCGTCTGAAGTTTCATGAAGTGTTGCTCCTAGGTTTCTAAGGATACTTTTAGTTTCTGCACTAACTTTCTCAGGAATAACGATTTCGACTTTATAACCCATTGAAGCAGCTATACCAGCTAAGGCTATTCCCGTATTTCCAGAAGTAGGTTCAATAATGATGCTCTTGTCTTTTACAAGGGAGCCTTTCTTTTCAGCGTCCTTAATCATCCAATAGGCGGCCCTGTCTTTAACGGAACCAAATGGATTATACCATTCTAACTTGGCATAAAATTTAATATTTTCACTGGAGTATGATGAGAGTTCGTGTAGTGGAGTATTCCCTATACGTTGTAATATTTCGGGTCCTATTATGGATGTCATCTAGTTCACTTTGTCTTCTTTATTACAAACTCAAGTTCATTATCTTTCTTTTGCACAGATAACAAATTATGACCAGTTTTTTCTGCCCATCTTGTTATATCTTCTTCTGATTCAGGGTCATCAGCTATGATTTTGAGTTTGCTTCCAATACCTAATTTTTCAATTTCTATTTTAGTCCTAAAAACAGGTTCTGGACAATATAACCCTCTAACATCAATAACTTTGTCAAAAGATTCCTCATTACCATTGTCGACCGTCATATTCATTCCTAACACTATTAATCAAGGCGCTGTTTATATTAAATGTTTATAAGTTATTCAAATTTCATATTGTAAACTTTATTTCAAATTTGAGTCGTGTTAATATATTTTCTAAGATAAGAGTTGAGATTATCTGAATAAATCATCTTTTTTCGCTCTAGTAACTGTCGATATAGAAGCATCAGTGGAAGAAAAATCGTAACCTCGGACTATTGTTACAGGTACACGTAAAGATTTTCCCATGACAAGTTCAGCGGCTGACGCTATTTCATCAGCAATTGCTATTTCAGTAACCCTAAGAATATTCCCATACATATCAGAATCTCCTATGTAACTCTTAATTGGATTAATGCCTGCTACTCCAATCGCTACGTTAACCTGGCCTTTCCTAAAGGGCCTACCAAAAGTATCGGAAATAATTACTGCTACATTTGTCTTGGTTTTGGACCTTATGTAATTTCTAATCTCTCTAGCCGATTTATCTGGGTCTACAGGTAACAGTACAACATGATTGGAGTTTCCCACATTACTGGTATCAATTCCTGAATTAGCACATACAAACCCATGTTTTGTTTCAGTGATAATGATTTCTCGCTGTATTTTGATTATTTCATTGGATTGCGAAATGATGAGTTCTACGAGCTTGGGATCCTTTCCAGTGCGAGAAGAAATTTTTTTTGATTCTTCAGAAGGAATTATCTTTGTTAAATCTATTGTTCTTCCTTCTGATTTTGATACTATCTTATGTGTTATAACAATCACATCGTTCTCTTTTAAAGACTCTTTTTTTTCCTTAATAGACTTTAATATAAGATTACTTATATCATCTCCTTCCCGTATATCATCGTTAATCAGAATTGAGATAATCTCTACTTTACTTAATTCATGCATAATGAACAATCGATTTATGAATAAAAGATTTCATAACTGCGTCTCTATTGTCTTACCAAATTTCTTTTCCAAAAGATTCAACAGAATTGACAAATCTCTTATTTCGATTGTAGTGTCTGCTCTCTGTTTAACGATGTCAACTGGACAGAAACCTACTGTATAGCCAGCAATGTCAAATAGTTTTAGATCATTTGCTCCATCTACCACTACGACAATATCCTCCTTTTTTATTGCCCATTCTTTTATTGTCGATTTTACTCCCAGTGATTTATCTGAGCTTACGTTGATTTTAACGCCATCTAGCTTTCCATCTCTAAAAATCAACTGATTTGAAAAAATTCTATCCAGAGACAATTCCTCTTTGAGTTTATCTGTGATTAAAGTGAAGCCCCCTGAGATTGCTATCATTTTCCAGCCGGCCTTTTTTAGTGCATAGCAGAGCTTTCTTGCACCCGGCATTATTTCCAAGTTATCTGCAATGTACTTGGCATCTTCAAATGAAGTTCCTCTTAAAGCGTTGACTCGTTTTTTGAGTCCTTCTTCCCAGTTTATTTCTCCCCTAATTCCTTGCTTTGTAATATCCCAAATTTCTTTTTCTTTGACAGGACCAAGTTTTTGCGCAAGAACGGGCAGATACTCTGCATTGAGAAGAACGCCTTCTACATCAAAGATTATCAGCATTTTAACTGTAGGTCGAGAGAGTTACGTAACAATATATTAAGTTTATTTAAGATTTAACGTCTTAAGATCCTGTTTCACGATCTCAAATTGAATAATCTGAAAAATTCGTTACTAATTAGTGCTAGTTTCAAATGAGTTCTTTGGTTGGAACATGGATCAACTCATGTAATTACTTTGACAGGCCAAAACTATCTAATATCTCGCCATCATGAGAAATAAACTGCCCAGAAAGTGTATCACTGTTGATAGTTAATTTGACAAAGCCGTAATCATTATCGTCCTTGAATTCAACTCCCCCGCCGCTTCTACTTCCTTTTATGTCATAATGTGATTCTCCAGCTGTACCAGCTTGAACATATAGAGTTGGTTTGTCCGGTAACTTTATGCGTTCATAATTGTGATTATGTCCATATAGTACCAAATTGACTCCATATTTATCGATGAGTGGTTGTAGTTTACCTGCCAATTCTTTTTCTTCAGGGTGAATTGATGGGCTTGTATATAGAGGCTTATGCATTGCAACAATCTTCCACGGCTGTTTCGTGTTCTTTAATTCGTTTTCCAAGAACTGGGTGATTGCGGAATCGGAATCCTCGGTGTTAAGCAAAATAATCCTAGCTTGTCCTGCATCAAACGCATATAGCATAGAAGGTTGTCCGAATAAACTAGCGTACGAATTGCTGTCATGATTTCCCAGCGCTCCCTTAAATGGTATGCCTGCAGCATTTAAAGTATCAAGAACTGGTTCAAAATCTGATACACTTCCGTATGAATAATCGCCCAGTCCAAGTGCCAAGTTTATTTTGCTATTTATCATAAGATCTACCGTTTCTTCCCAGTTATTATTGCGGGCCGAACCCCAGTCTCCCGCTGCCCCGATATAGTAATTGGATGATCCTGAAATTGGGAATATCTTTACGGATACTTCGGTTATGCTAGCCCAGCTATTTTGAGTATTTCCATTAACAGTTATTCTTACGAATCTTGCATTAGTATCAGCAATATTATATTTTTCCAAGTTCAGTGTAGAGCCGCTACTCTTGGAGCTAAATACGTTTGAGAACTTTATCCCATCAGTGGAAGTAGATATAACAAAATTATTCTGTCTCTCATTTGCTTTATACCAGGCAATGTTGATGTCACAAATCTTATTACTAGTTCCTAAATCAAGTTGTATCCATGAACCCACACCGTAATTGGACCATCTTGTATCCAGATTATCATCAAGAACATTAGTACCAGGAAAACTGGTCTGACTACCAGAAGTTTTCGCATTTTGAATATGACCGTCAACGCATTCAACTTGTGGTTGACTCGAGGCGGGTGCTTGTGCTCTAATCTCAGCAATACTGGCATAATTATTTTGTGTGTTTCCATTGACAGTAATCTTTATGTATCTTGCTAGATTATCCGAGAATACATATTTTTCATACGATGCTGACTTTCCACTGCTTGCGGTAGATAACACGTTTTTGAACGATTTTCCATCTTGAGAAGTCGATATCACAAAGTTATTTTGACGTTCACTTCCTTTGTACCAAGCAATATCCAAGTTGCAAATGCGCTTGCTAGTACCTAAATCGATTTGTATTGATGAGCCTATACCATAATTAGACCAAATAGTGTTGAGATTATTATCAACCAAATTTGACGGTGGTAATCCAACCTGGCTACTTGCCGCAGTTACCTGTGAAATTGGGCTATTAACACAAGATTCGGAAATAGGCTTGTAACCATATACCTTTAATTCGCTTATACTAATCCAGTTACTTTGGGTGTTCGCTGTTACAGTAACTCTAACAAATCTGCCTATCTTTGATTGCGTATTGTATTCTTGTTCAGTTAATGAGGTGCCGTCACTCTTGCCAGAAAATACATTAGTAAAAGTTTTACCATCTTTAGATATTGCTATTACAAATGAATTTATGCGCTCATTTCCCCTATGCCAATTAATTCCAATACTGCAAATGACGTTCTCTTTACCCAAGTCCAGTTGAATCCATGATCCTAGACCCAAGTTAGACCAGCGAGAATTGATATTCTGATCGATGGCGTGAGATGGGGGATTTGAAGCGTCAGCTCCACTGGCAGTAATACCACTTACGGAGAGCTTTGAACATGAATTAGCCGAGTTAAATGGGTCGGATTGACCGTAGATATTATTGGATTGAACAAGTGTATTGGTAAAAATAAGAACCAAAAATGTAACCACAGACATACAAAAAGCCAATTGATTGCCTCTCCATGCATTACATGAAGATAACTTTAGTAAATTAATCACGATGATCTGATTGAAATTTGATATAATTACTTACTATTTAATTTTTGTTGACTGAGCATTGCAATATTAGAATTTAGTATGGGCGATATTCATTATTCAACAATATAATATAAGAGATGAGATTACAGGCAAGAGAGTGAGATTACAGTTGTAAATCCAGTATTGGAAACTGAATCGGAATGTCAATCCATTTGGATATTATTCCTCCTAGAATTGGGGGGTACGTGTTGATATGCAGATACTTATGTTGACAGATCTAGAATTTGAGTGTGTGATTCATACTCTCTAGAAAGAAGAAAATTGTGAAATTTGAATATTTTAGAATTAATTATTCAATCGATACTACCAATACGCGCTCTTACTAACTTCATTTGACCTATTTTTTTCTACATTGAGATAATCTTTGATTCCTTCCAGGTTCCGAAATATTCCTTCAGGGGCAAATAATGCTGGAGCTTGAGTGGTTGGTAGGTCTACGCAACAATCCTGTTCGAATTTACTTATATGATACTCAACAAATTGTATATTGTTACTTTGTAAAATCTCAATAGCCATTCGAGAACTTTCTGTATCATCAATGAGCAGAACAGGTTTACGAATAACCACGATTTGAATATCTGGTTAGATATATTTATTTTCAATTGTTATATCGAGTATTGCAAAAGTAGAGTAAAGACTCCAAGGTACGTTTACTAGTCTTGCCGTAGTCATCCCAAATCGGTGTGTAATAGATGGTGCATGCATCTCAGATGTAGTCGTCAAATCAAGTGGTATACTGATTATTCTTGACAAAAACTCACTCATAAAATTTTGAGTTGTTAATATGATTTCTGTCTCCTGACAGTGTCTTGTAGTAAAGAATTTAGTAGATAGGCGCTAAATTTGGAATATTGGCAGCGATTCTAAAACTAAGTTTTCCTTTTGAACTTAAGGCTGATCAGCAAGATGCGGTCGAGGCATGGCTCGAAAATAGGTTTAAGGGTTCAATAATTTATAGCACCGGAACTGGAAAAACTGAAATCGCATTTGAATGCGCTCGACGACTAGCAGAAATAAAACACAATAATGAATCAATGTCGTCTTCAAAATATTCCGCCGACAGGAAAGTAAATAAAGAATTTAGAATTTTATTTATAGTCCCGCGAATTGTTCTTATCGAACAGAACGTAAATCGCTTGATTAGATACGGATTGCCGAGGGAATCCGTTGGAACTTTTTTCGGTGAACAAAAGGAAATAAAGGAAATAACAATAAGTACCTATCAGAGCGTGATTAACCATTTAGAATTAATTAGAAACTCCAATATGATAATCTTAGACGAAATTCACTTACTCAGTGAAACAGCCAAGGAATTTAAGAAGATATTTGACATAATAAATGAAGATCCTACAAAAGCAGTATTAGGACTAACTGCTACCATAAATGAGGATGATACTCGCTATAATACAATTATTAGAATATTGCCACCTGTAAAGAAATATATGATAAAGGACGCGGTAACGGATGGAAGATTAGCCAAGCCACAAGTTGTATCCGTACCTGTAAACTTTACTGAATCTGAAAAAAAAATCTATGTTGAAACCTCTAGAAAAATATCCTTTCTATCACGAAAGCTAGGAGTATTTGATCCGAAAAGAATTTCGGTTTTTTTATTTAAAGGTGGGTACAATGCAAAATTGGCAAAATTGTGGTTTGAAAATGTTAGAAAAAGAAAAGAATTGCTCAGCTCTGCGCAGAACAAGTTACTATTCGCAGTAAGGATCGTACAGAAGCATCCTTTTGAACCCATCATGATATTCAGCGAGACGATTGAATCAATAAAGAAATTAGAAGAGGTACTTGAATCAAATGGAATAACATCAAGATCCATCCATAATAAAATACCTTCTAATCAAAGAAAGAAAATATTGCATGCATGGGGAAAAGAATACTATCCTCTGTTATCAGTGCACACGCTTGAAATAGGATATGACATCCCTGAGGTAAGGATAGCAATAATAATATCGAACAGTTCAAATTTTAATCAAGTTGCGCAAAGAATCGGCAGAGTGATAAGAAAAACAAATAGAAAGAACTCTGCATTGATATATGTAATTTATATAAGAGATTCGAAGGATAGCAGTACTCTGCGCATGGTAAAGTCCACTGTGGAACTTTCAGACAGGGATAATCAACTAACACTAACATCATTTGGAAGTTGACGCCAGACTACAAACTGTGTTGAATCATGCGACGTATGGCAGTTTTTTTCTGTATGAAATAAAGTACTGAAAATTCACATCTCTATCTTCATATGTCTTCTTTCACTCGTTTGAGTCTCTGAAGTGCCGCTTGACACAATTTCTATTAATCTTGCTTGTTTATTGTCATTCTTTGGTCTTAGTAACCTTCCCAATCTTTGAATAAATTCCCTACTACTACCACTTCCACTGACTAAAATTCCTAGTTGAGCATCAGGAACATCGATTCCTTCATCCAACACTTTTGAAGTAACAATTGCCTTATAACTACCGTTTTTGAAACCAGTAAGTACATCTTCCCTTTCTTCTTTGGAAGACTTGTACGTAATAAAGGGGATGAGGAAATTGTTGGATATTTCGTAAACAAGTTTGTTGTGTTGTGTAAAGATAATTGTCTTGATATTTTTGTTTTCAGATAATATTTTTCCAATTTCGGTCAATTTAGATTTGCTGTTTAGGGCAATGTCCATTGCTTTATTCCTAGCTACTAGTGCGCGTCTGGCAAAATTATTCTTTGACGAGATCATGATTAGTCGTTTAAACCCGCCATGTGAATTCATTCTTAATCCAATTTTTTTCAAACAAGTATGGTAAATTATCATATTTTCCTTATATTCCAGATTTTCCTCTTTTGACAAGAATGTTTGTTTTCTCTCAATAGTATAGTTTGCAAGATAATTGTGTTTAGCTAGTTCCTTAGCAGTAATTTGAAATCTAGACTTTCCAATTAGATAGGGGAAATCTTCATCCAGACGGTCTTCCCGTTCTATGGTAGCAGTAAGACCCAATCTGATTGGTGCTACCAACATTTCTGCAATGAGTCTATATGATGGTGCAGGTAAGTGATGTACCTCATCAAATATCAAAAACCAGAACTTGTTACCGATTGATGGCGCCTTAATATAGGCAGAATCATAAGTGGAAACAGTAATTGGCTGAAGATTTTCAATTCCCCCACCAATTTGTCCTATCTCAATATCGAAATTTCTTGAGAGTATTTTAGTCCATTGTTTGATAAGATCAAGAGTAGGAACCACTATTAGAGTTGGTGAATTTACAATTTCCATAATTTTCAATGCAACCATGGTTTTTCCAGCTCCCGTAGGAAGTACTATTGATCCTGTTTTCACTTTATACCAATTTTCAACAGCTTCTTGTTGATAATCGCGCAGCTTTACATTGATTCTTGATAAATCTTTTAGAGGTAACAAATCCAGTACTCTGTTATCATATCTGATGTTCTTGTCATCAAGATATTCGATTATTTTTTTGTAGTTAAGACCATATGAGTACAGCGTATTTGTCATTGGGTCAGCGGTACAATATGGCAAAGTGTCAAGTCCTGTTACTATTATGACACCCTTCCGATATTCGAGTGTAACAAGCTGAGAACTCAATTAATATTCTACTAGAGGGCAACCATTTTTAAATCATGTCCAAGGAGCGGCTCGAGTCCTCTGAGTTAAGATACTGCATATCACAAAATAACCAACTTGGTTGCAAGAAAAATAAGTGAGTTTGGTAATTGTCGAGTTATCTAATCAGTTATTTTAATCCACATCGAAGGGTCGTTACTAAATACCGTTGTTCTTTGAAATAAATCTATTTCAATACTAATTTTTTCGAGTATCTTATCATTCGATTCCATACAGACATCTGTCGCAAACTTGTCATCTTCCTGGACTCTATTAGTGGGAATCTCCATAACCCTTTCTCTAGTTATTTTGATACCTTGTTCCAGATCTGATTGCTCCTCCAACTGATCTACGTTCGAGCTCATCGTATTGTATATTACAAGACATACTAATAATAATCATTAGTTAAAACTATTTGTCAAAGCAACTAATGAAATTGAATTTACTTTTCCATTTTAACACAGATTAAAAATTTTTCAATAGTGTTAGCGGTGCTTCTGATCTTAGTTTATTCAACACAGCAATGAAATATGCAAAAAAATTCGAGAAAGACATTTCACGAAATGTAGTAAGATAATATATGGTGGTTTGAAATTAAAAACTAGTACTACTAATTGATGAACAGGTCAAACGACACAATTGATAGAATAAGAGATGAGGTCATAAAATGCAAGCTGTGCAACTTGTGTACGAGTAGAACTAACGCAGTTCCTGGCGAGGGTAATTCTAAAGCGAATGTTATGTTTATCGGCGAGGCTCCTGGAAGAAATGAAGATGAGAAAGGTAGACCATTCGTAGGGATGGCCGGAAAAATCCTCGATGAGTGCTTGGACAATGTAGGTATAGTCAGAGCAAGAACATATGTAACTAATATTGTAAAGTGTAGACCTCCTAACAACAGAGTTCCAAAAGATGATGAACGACGTCTTTGCAAAAACTATCTTGAAAGAGAAATTTCAATTGTATCTCCAAAAATAATTTGCATATTAGGCAGAACAGCCTATCATTCAATGCTTGGAGGAGCATCGATACTCGGAAATCGTGGCAAATTTGTTGAGAGAGATGGGAGACTTTTTTTTCTCACAATACATCCCGCGGCAATAATCTATAACAATAAACTTAGGGATACTCTAGAAAAAGACTTGCGAACACTTGTTACAGAGTGCAGTCGACTGGACATACCCATTTAACTTGTAAATTTATCACTCACTCAAACTGTTAACCCTTTTAGGAATTCTCAGCTCGCTTCTTTAGCGCCAGGTTCATCTTTTCGAAACCTTCACTTAGATTCTCATCTAGCTTATTTCCAACTAGTTTCACTCCTAAACCACTGAATAATTCTTTGTGAAAGAATGCAAGTTTATTGTCAGCGGTTTTATCAATAAGAAATATGCGTTCCCCGTCAAAAATACCAGGCAGGAATGATTTTCCCTTCCATCGAAGTTCTTTATTTATCTCGAATCTAGTAATGGTAGGATGGTATATTCTCTTTTTTCCCCTCATTGTGTGAATTTGGACTTTAATCTTGGCCCCTAATTTGGCATCGCCCTCAACTTTTGTCATGAACGGGTTCCATAACTCGTATTCTTCAAAATTAGTAAGTATGTCCCAAATTTTTTCTGGAGTACAATCCACTATGATATGAGTTTCTATCGCCTTCAATGACACTATAAGTGATCTTTGATTCTTAATAATGTACTTTTTGTTAATGATGAAATTTTAATTAGAATTTAGGTTTAAATGATATCATATTATCAAAAGCCCCTTCTAAGAATAGGTTGAAAGCCTACGCCAAAATTATTGGCACTACTTGAAAGTAATTAAGTCTAAACTTTCATAATATGGTCTGTAGAGGATCTATAAATGGATGTAATTTGTGATACCAGTTTTCTGATTGCGTTGGTTTCGAATCCCATTAAATGCCTAGACAAAGTTGAAAGCGAAATCGGAAAATTAAGATTTAAAGTTCCTTCATTTGTTCTCGACGAGCTTAATTCTGTCGAAAGAAAATCAGGACCCAAAAAATCAATGATAGCAAATACCGCAATTCGTATATCTAAACTAAAATTTGAGATCATGGATATCGGGAAATCGAAAAATGTAGATATAGATATTCTAAATTACGTGACTAGAAACAGAAAATTTGCTGTGGCTACACTAGATGGCATATTATTGAATAGACTTAGGACTGCTGATGTAACAACCATTACACTGTCCAAAAATAAAATGATAATAGCAAATCGGTATTTCGAAGGGTAGCTTTAAATCGTTAATCTAATTCTTACTAGACATGTTTGATTATAATGACATTGGTATCACGTGGACAGGTCATGCGGGTTTCAAGATTATTTATGGAAATAAAAAAATGTACATTGATCCTTACAAATTAAGCGAAAAATATGACGGTATCTCTGATGCAGATATTGTACTTGTAACCCATAACCACTTTGATCATTTATCAATTGAGGATTTGAATAATATCATCAATGAAAGAACAGTAATTGTTTCAGCCCAAGAATGTCTGCCGCAACTAAAATCTCTGAAAATTAAAGAATCAATTGGCATTGATCCTCATAATAGCGTGAAAGTTGATGATTTGAAAATTGAAACAGTTCCAGCGTATAACGTTAACAAGGATTTTCATCCAAAGAATGAAAAAAAACTTGGATTTATTGTAGAGTTTGGAGCTGATCGATTATACCATGTCGGAGATTCAGATATAATTCCAGAAATGAAAGAGGTAAACCCAACAATCGTATTAATACCTGTTTCAGGAACTTATGTAATGACAGCAGAGGAAGCATCAAAGGCAATCAATGAGTTGATTAAACCAAAAGTTGTAATTCCAATGCATTATGGTACAATTGTAGGTAATAAAGAAGATGCAATACGATTCTCCCAACTGGTCACAGTATGTAAAACAAAGATTTTAGAGTTAGAGTAACCAAAATTATTTTCCAAAAATTAAAACTTATATACGATCTGTTTTTCTATTATCATTGAAAATGGCAGCTAAAAAGAAATCCAAGTCTGCTAAGAAAGGATCCAAATCAAAGTCAAAGAGGTAATCCATTAAGAGTCACTGTTTCCTCTTAATTCCCCCCTTCTTTTATTAGAGAACTAAATCCAAATACTTTTGACAAATTTCTTGGAATTTTTTTTCAATTACATTGCACAAACTCTCTCCAGTACGTTAAAAAATAGGTAAAATCAACATCCATTGTCATGCTATCGGGTGATAGAGTTTTGTTCCACTTTGGAAATTACAATTTTAGTGCACGTCATTTATTAGTTATCACAGTATTAGTTATCGCATTCACTACGGCTTTCATTATGCGTTCGTATCCCGTTAAGTATGGTTATTATCTGAATGAATTTGATCCATATTTTGATTATAGAGCAACAAAGTACATCATAGATAACGGCCTTGACGCATATCTAAAGTGGCATGACACCATGTCATGGTATCCTGAGGGTCGAAACATACCAACGACTTCGCAAGTTGGATTGCATGTAACTGCTGCATACCTATACAAGATCTTTGGTGGTAATAGTTCCGTTTTAGATTTTACGATAATTTTACCGGTTGTGTTAGGATCATTGACCACTATTGTTGTCTTTGCAGTGGTAAGGACCCTTGGTGGAACCACAGCAGGGCTATTTTCAGCATTACTAATTGCATTTACTCCAGCTCTTATTCAACGTGGTAACTTGGGTTGGTTCAAATCTGAACCTCTCGGATTATTCCTTGCCCTGTTGGCCCTGTACTTACTTATCTCGGCCATGAAGCATAAACCTGGCATTGCTATTGTAAAAGCAATAGCAGGCGGATTATTGCTTGGTCTTGCCAATGCGTCTTGGGGGGGCATTCAATATTTTAGCATCCCAATTTCATTATTCTTTTTCGCAGTAACCTTTTTGAGAAATGATTTAAGAACTCCCTTAATCGTAGCAGTCTTGTTTACAGTCGCAGCAATTATAGCAGCAGGACTGTCTCCGAGACCAGGTCTTTCATTTGTGTTTGGACTTCCAGGAATTGCCCTTATCGGCGGTACATTATTTCTTGTTGCATCGTCAATTGTCAGGAAGTTTAGCTCTTTTAGTACTTTTGCTAGAAACAACTGGATATTGCTTGCATGTTTCATTGCCATTGCAGTGGGTATAGTAGTATCAGGAAGCTTTTATGTATCCTCTTTCAGATATCTAAATGCTGTTAACCCATTTCTATCTTCTCAGAATCCCCTAGTAGAATCCGTCGCAGAACACTTCACTCCAACTTTGGTAGAATATTTGACTGATTATTCAGTTCTAATAATGTTTGCAGGGTTTGGGGCACTTATGGCATTCAAACATAGAAACGACATGTCAATTTTTTCACTAATTATTGGGATTACGGGAGTGTATGTGAGTGCAACATTTGCAAGATTGCTCGTATTCTCATCAATAGGAATAATACTCTTGGCAAGTTTGGGCCTTTATGAAGTCACAAGGAGCATAATAAATTACAAAGCCTCAGAACCGACGCATAAAAAGAGAAGAAGAGTGGAAGGTCATAAAACCTCTCAAATGAGTAGATCATTAAAAATTATTTACTCAGGTATTGTTGTTATTTTGGTTGCGATTCCCGTTATTGATAACGGTGGTGTAGTTTACCCACCAAACTCAAATTGGTTGAGTTCAGCAGATATTCCTCCTTCTATTGCAAATGGTGGAACTGGATTTAGAGTCAAAACCAATGATTGGATAGATGCATTAGACTGGATTTCGACCAATACACCTTCCGATTCAGTAGTTGCATCGTGGTGGGATTATGGTTACTGGATAACAACACTTGGAAATAGGACTAGCTTGGCTGATAATGCTACAATAAACCAAACAAGAATCGCAACTATTGCAAAAATGTTTATGGATCAAACTGAAAATGGTCTTAAAATTGCCAAAGATCTACAATCCGATTACATTGTAGTATACATTGTAGGACAGAGATTTACCGGTAACAACGGTACTGAGCTATATGTTTTAGGTAACGGCGGAGATGAAAGCAAAAAACAATGGTTCATAAGAATTGGCGGATTTGATGAAAACACATATCTTGAACAAGATGGTTTTACCCCAAAACCCTTTTTCTGGAATAGCACTTTACTTGGACAATTAATACCTTTTACTCCCGTATCGTACATTTTGAATGGAGCGCCTACTGGTCAATACGAGCCGGGGGCTACTACCATCTATTCAAAAGACATCAAATATCCAGAAAATGCCACAGCCCAACAACCACTTAGATTGGCATACTCATCAGACAGTTTTAGAACCGACAAACCTGGTCTATTTTTCGGTGTACTGGTTTACGAAGTGAACCACAATTATAATCCTACGCCGACATCGGATCCATATAACGAAGTTGTAGAGAACAAAGAGAAATTTTCAATAAACACCCCCATGACTAATACTTCTATGAAATCAACTAATGAATCAAAACTAGCTATATTGGATACAGCTCAGGGCCCAATCACTATGGAATTCTTTCCAGATGTAGCGCCTATGACAGTATCAAATTTTGAGAAGCTTGCAGAATCGGGATTCTACAATGGTACTGTGTTCCATAGAATTGTCAAAGGATTTGTAATTCAAGGTGGAGATCCGAATACAAAAAATAACACTAACACAGCTGCTTGGGGAACAGGTGATCCGGGTTACAAAATTAAGGCAGAATTTAGTAACATTCCTCATAACAGGGGAATTGTTTCAATGGCCAGATCTTCAGATCCGGATAGCGCGGGTTCACAGTTCTTTATTGTCTTGAATGATTCAAGGTTTTTGGACAATCAGTATACCGCGTTTGGAAGGGTCAAAGATGGGATGGATGCAGTTGATAAAATTGCAGCATTACCAACAATCCAGAATGATCAACCTCAAGATCCAAATTTAGCCAAAATAAATTCGATAAAAATTGTAAATAATAATACGACAAAAAGTTGAGTTCTAGGGCGTTAGTAATTAGATAAAATCTATTTCAACAATGCGGCGTAAATGAATGGTAGTAGAGTGGTCGCCTCCCCGTGTATAGTAGTTTGTCTCGCTTCACCCTTCACCTTACCCCATGATATTGCTTCTGCAACTAAAGCACCGCTCAAACTTCCATCCCATTCAGAAGCTGTTGTTATAGACACGGCGTAATCCAGTCCGCCTCGAAATTGGTTCCACCATAATGTATGATGTTTTGATATTCCTCCACCAATAATAAAAGCACCGGTCTTACCTGCCTCGTAGACCAAATCAGAAAGTTTAGTTTCATCCAATAGTAAGTTTAAATTAAAATCTCTATGTTTCTGATAAAAGAACCATATTTGACTTCCAACAGCCCCATCAACAATACCTGGAACTACGACCGGAATATCATTCTTGTATGCCCAATACAGGAACGAAGACTCATTAAGAGCACTACCTATACTCCTCGTTATTTCATAAGTCGGTACATTCTTTATCCCTTTTTTATACAGATCGTTTAGACATTCCTGTACCTTTTTTTCGATAACTGGACCATAACTATTTACGGGGACCAGTACATTTCCCAATCTGTGAATGTTTCTTTTATAAAGCATTTTATCGTCCATACGAAAATCTCCGGAATAGTACTTGGTGCTAGACCGTGCTATGTCATGATCGAGAGCACCACATGTTGTAATTACGCAATCAAACATCTTACGCTTTAGCATATCCTTAATTATTCCCCTTGCGCCAGTTGAGATTATTGATCCTACAAATGACAGGAATTTAGTACACTTCGTATCCCCTGTCATCGTTCGAATTATATTGATTCCGTTCCAAAGATTTTTGGATTCAAAGCCGCCAGAGTTTGCCATACCATCGACTAGTAAAGAGATGGATTTTGATTCAATTTCGTAATCGCGCACCGAATCACTCAAGATATCTTTGTGTGTTTTTTTTGAGCCTTTTGATTTCAATTTCCTAAATTAAAGTATCCAACCTTATATTATTTTTATCTGTTCTATATAACATGTTTTTCAAATAATGATGCTACTTCGAATCATTCTCTTTAGCAAGTACATTCAAGCTCACTATCCAACTCTATTTCGTCACATTATTATAATGATAATCCGGTATATTTTTAGATGCGTGTTAGATATTGGCGTTTAGGAGTCAAAGACGTATTAAATTCGACATATCCTGTCGAAAAGGCTAATCATTGGGACATTAAATGTCTGCAAGGAGAGTATGAACATTTTGGAGTTTTTTGGTTCAGGTATGGAACTCCATTTGACAAGGAATTAATAAATGGTATTTGTTTCTATTACAACGATATACCTCAAGATAATGTTCAAAGATTGCTAGATTTTCTAAAAGAAAAATACGGAGGCAATGCACTATTTAGACAGAGTCGTGTCTTTCTTCAAGGATCTAAAGAATTTTGTGACAAAAATGAAATAGCGAATCTGGCAAATGAAATTAGCACTAAATTTAATGGACCGATTGAAATTACTCTTGAATTCGAAAAGGTTACTCCAGAAGAGCAGGAACAAAATAAATTTAATTTTCCTTCAGAAAAATTACTCCCAATCGCTGGGTCTGATGCCGAATAGAAGCATGTAATTACAAAACCAGACTTACTTTGATTGCTTGATTTATTAGAATAGATTAATTATCATCAGTAGTATCAGTATCAGCACCGTCGTCTTCAAGTATTGATTTTATTTTTTCTCTCAATTTGGATATGCTGACAGGCTTACTAATGAAATGAGTAACATCGACTGATGGGATTACTTTGCTGAATTCTTCTTTGTTAATCTCAAAAGCAGTGATAAATGCAATCTTCATAGTATGATCATTTTCTTTTATACGCCTATACAACTCAAATCCATTTATTTTAGGCATCCGAATGTCTGTAATTACTAGATCATAATATTTCGGAGGATGATTCTGAAAGTTATTTATAGCGTCATCACCTTTGGAAAAGGTTTCAACCCTGAAATCATTTTTTGATTCCAATCCTCTTTTTATGACCGAAAGGATATCAGATTCATCGTCCACAATCATTATTCGTGGTGGTGAATTCACTTTTTTACTTTCCGTCATATAAGAAATTTGATATGATTATCATATATAATAAGTTTCATTAGGCGAAGAATTGATATAACAAGAAAAATAACGTCATGAAAATGACTGAAAAATCAGTCTGGTTGGACCTCCTACAGGAATCAAAAATAAAAGAATTCAATGAGTGGAGAATGTCCAATATTCTTGTGAAAATAGATATAAGTGGTATGGATTTTTCAGGAAAGGATCTTTCAAATGCCTTCCTAAACGGCGTCAAATGCAACGGAATAAACTTGTCAGGGTGCAATTTACGTAAGGCCAATTTTGCTCAAGCAGAAGTTATGGACTCCAACTTTGAAGATGCGAATCTGGCAGATGGAATTTTCCTGTATTGCAATTTGAAAAATAGTAAATTAGTAACTGCAGACCTAACTAGAACAAACTTTATGTGGGCCGATTTAAGAAGTTGTGACTTTAGTGGTGCCAAACTCGAGAAAACAATCTTTGTTGAAGCCAAATTACAAAATGCGAAAATGGATTCATTGCAGAATGAGTCTGTTTATTTGAAATTTGCCAAGATAGAATAAGAAATTTTTGAAAGTTAGTTAGAAAAATAATCATTATGCACCAATACTCCAATAGATTAATACGAATGAGACGTCTAGTTAGATTGGTTGGAAGTAGATAAGATTCGAACTTTAAAGTTACTTGGCAAATGGTCATTGAATAGAGTTGTTGGTAAACGACGACCACTCGTGGCTGTTTTCAGTTTGACTCATTATTGTAATTTTTACTGCCCAATGTGTCCGTTCGGTGATTCAAATAAGGAGGGACAATTAAAATTAGTTAACGAAAGGGATCTAACTACGGAACAATGGAAATCTATCTTTGACAAAGTTTCGAAATATTGTGTTTGGTCAATTATCGAAGGAGGGGAACCAACTAGTCGACCTGATTTTATTGAGCTAGTTAGATATCTTCATAGTATTAACATGCCTACTTCGTTGATAACAAATTGTTCACTTTTACACAATGTAGACCTTGAAAAACTAAAGCAATATGTTCAGTTCATTACATGTAGCATCGACTCGGTTTATGAAGAGGCATATTGTAAAGTGCGCGGTGTGTCTAGCAGAATATATCAAAAGGTTATGGAAAATATTGGACTCCTTAATGAAAGTAACATTTCACATTATTTCAATAGTGTAATTACAAAATTTAACACAGATGAATTTATCAATCAAACTTATTTTGACAAAGCAGAAGCACTTGGTTCAAACGCAGTTTCTCTAACCTTCGTAGAAGACAGAGCTGATGTGCCGTACTCGTTATTGCCAGATAGAAAAACTATGGATAAAGTATGTGAAAGTGTTTTGAATTATGGAAAAAAGCATTCTTCTCCTCAAATAATGATCCCTCCAGAATATTTTGAACAGATTCTAGAAAATGGGCGTACTAATTTCGACGAATGTGGAGTATGGAAGAGTACGTTTGTTAATGCCGACGGGACTGTGATGGTGCCGTGCTGGAAGTTTAACAATGCCGAGAACATGTATAATCTGCTGGAACATAGCATAGAAGATGTTTGGAGCGCACCTCAATGGGAGATAGCTAAAACATGTCACGATTGTCAGGTACTCGGATGTATATGGTATTCTTCTCAACCTATAACTACATTCGCCAAAAATTATATGAATGGTCTGTCCAGGATGATAAATCAACATAAACCGGAATTATCCATTTGATTAACTTGTTTGAGCTTTAATGACCACCTAGAGAACTACATTGCTTCATCTACAAAATTTGATCTACGCGCACATTCAGGTTATCATTATCATGATATAACTCTCCCACTGCTTTGAATTCCTTTCCTTTTTTTATCAACTCTCTTGGTCCACGATAATCATAATGGTGTAAGCTAGCATGCCATTTACCATTTATCAGTACTATTGCTTTACCCATCATCACCTTTTCAATTTCAATGTAATATGTCTGTCCTTGAACTTTTCCTACATTTTCGGATAGAATTATCTTATTACCAATTATTTTTATTCTTCCTAATTTTTTAAGCATCTGTAATCCTGCATTTACAAGTTCATCTTCTTGTCCCAATATTTTATAAATTAGGTCTATGTTCATTCCACTGTTTCCACGGCAAGATACTAATGAATATATCTTTCTAGCCGTCCGTTCAACGGTTTTTCTAAACTGTACCAATGAGTTATCATTTGTGAAGGCCTTAATCTTCTCATGTAAAATTTTGTTCTTGCCAGGTAATGATTTTATCTTGGTTCTCTTTTCAGAGGTCAGAAAAGAGTCCAGATAATTAATCTCCTCTTTGGTCATAGGATCAAGTTCTAAGTTGCTTCTCTCAAGGGTTTTGAGTTTGAGATCAATACTGGGATAGGAGAATATAGCTTTCATCCTATCAATTTTTTTTCTAGTGATGTCTAGATATCGTTGATCGATTGTATCCTTTGTTGCAAGAATCAAAACCGAACCGATATTTTTTCTTCCAGTTCTTCCCCTTCTTTGAATATGCCTAATTTCGCTTGGTATTGGTTCATAAAAAACCACTAGATCTACCTCCGGAATATCAAGGCCCTCTTCTGCAATTGAGGTTGCCACTAGAACACTAAATTCTCCATCCCTAAAATTTTTTAGGATAGAGTTTTGTTCTTCTTGTTTCATTCCAGGATCTCCTTGTCTTTTGGATTGACCCACAAATTTTGACGCCCTAATGTTATCTTTAATTAGCATTTCAACAATGTGTTGTGCAGTGTCTCGATATTGAGTAAAGACAAGGACTCTAGAAATTACTTTTGGTACACTACGCCATGAATTGCCTCGCTTATTTAGAATCGACTGTGGATCATGTCTTTCTTTTAGGATTTTCAGAAGGTATTGAACTTTTGGATGATCCATCTGTAAATTTTCCATCAATCGTTTTATTTCTTTAATTCTATTATCCCCTAGCAGAATCTTGTGGCTCTTACTCTCTTCTGGTCTTGTTCTACCCAAAAACGTTCCAAGTGAGTGAAATCCTTGACTCTCTACTAATTCAATACAATAAATCAATGATAATGCAATGGATTGTTGCATCAACGCATAGTAGATCGATCGTCGGTCTTCTTCTATGATAATATTCAATTTGGACCTAAGTTGTTCGCCTAAGGAGATCAGGTCCCTCTTGAAAATCCATTTAGAATTTTTTCTTAAAATATTTCTGCTATTTAACCAATTGAGCTTCTCGTCCAACATTGTCTTCAAAATTGATTTAACATACTGATACTCTGACGGGAGATCGAACCATTGCCACTTAAGATCAATTGGATTGATGTACCGTTTTACATCTTTATCTTCCTCAGTTTTAAATTCAATATTTTCAACAAACAAATTATTACATATTTCTTGAATTTTGTTTTTTTCAGATCCCGGACTAGCTGTTAATCCAAGGATTAGTGGATTCAAACAATGTTTAATGTATTGATCTGCTATGAAAGTGTACGCGTAATCCTTCACGGCACGATGTGCTTCGTCAAATACTACCAAAAAAAAATCTACAAGTGAAAGTCTTTTGCCAATAATGTCGTTTTTTACTACCTCTGGAGTAGAGAAAAAAAGTCTTATCGTCTTATTATTCCACACAATTGTTCTCGCATGCGGTGGTATTTTTCCAGTAACAACGACAGTTTGTTCATCAAGTAATTTTATATTGGATATAAATGAGTCCCAGTGCTGGTTTACAAGTGGTCTAGTCGGCGCCAATATTAGGATTCTCTTCTCTTTATAATTATACAGTATATTGACGGATACAAGCAAAGATATGATTGTCTTTCCTAATGCTGTGGGCAGGATAACCAAAGTGTTCTTATTCAAAGCCGAATTGGAAATAATTTCTTGATACTCCCTATAACGCAGGAAATTTTTCCTAAGAAGAGGATGATTAAAGTAACTCATGTTCATTCAAGGCCGCTTATCGACATTTGGATTATCCTTAAGCAACTATTTTGTAACAAGAGTTTAACAAATTGAATTGGTTTTAATTTGGCACGATTTTTTTTGATATCTATTGCTTGGTATTCAAATTTCAAATACGTCTGTTTCAGTTGATTGGGGTGTTGTTGATTTTTTTTCTGGATTGACTTCATCTAAACTTGTGGCGAGATCAACAATTTTGGCATTTGTGAGAATATTACTTATCTGTTCTAGTTCAGAACTAGATTTGATTAATATTCCTCGTTTTTTTGTTGCTGCCCCCGTTGAGTCAACGGGATTAATTTCCATTGCGATGTAAGGTGGCCTGCTTTTGTATTCCGGCAGTTTAATTAAAGATACCCCCGAGATACTGGTTGCTTTTCTCTCCCAATTTTTCCCATCCCTCAAAAATTGAGATAACCTTTCGTCTGTCATACACTAATAATCTAATTGGGTATTTTTAAAACATGCGATTTAGCAAAACATTACACAGTATGTCTCTAGTGGGGATTAAAAAATCAAAAACTTGACGACACCATCATGAAAATCAAACAAAGAATTGATATGTCCTGCAGACCCTGTGATTGAAATAGCATATAATTGATCTCTAAAAACCACCGAAAAAAGAATATCTGGATTGTTTTGTTCCAGGAGAGTTATAGTAAATCTTAATCATGACAGCCACGTTACTTAAAATAGTAATAAAGAACTGATGCAGCTAGAGAATATTTCTAAAGATTATAATCGGAATCATTGAAAATAAAATGAAAGAGAAGGATGACTGTATCCGGTTTCCTAACGGAAAAATTCTGGTGCGATACTATATGTATTCGTGCACCTTTAAATTGGAAATTCAATGGACGTGCTGTCCAGTTCTAATATTGGAATGTAAATTGAGTGTGTATCATTTCCTATTTTTTCAACGAAATTATATTCACCTGTTAGTTGCCTCAATTCAATAAATTTCTTGCTTGGCTGACCTTTTTCAACAATGTAATGAACTAACGCGCCTCCAAGGGCACCGGTTTCAATAAAGAGAATTTCTTTTTCCTTGTATTTTATGTGATAAAGCATTGGAGTCAAGCCTAAGGCAGACTGCGAGGAAAACAGTATCACTTTCAACATGTCGTTCAGATTCTTGTATTTCAAAAATGTCATCGGGGATTCATCCTTTGTCATATCATTGATAGCGATGGTACCTGAATTTCATTGTATCGATTTGTACCGAACAATGCATCGATTAGTGGTAAAAGAAATTAGATTAATGATGAGATGAAATTGTTATATGTAGTGACCACCAGGCCATTGTAAAGTTTGTATATAATTGCCATAGGCATCTGAATAAGGGGAAAAATTTGTGCGGTATTGATTGAAAGATACTAGTTCTGCCAGATTATGAGATAACAATAATTCAAATATAGGATTGTTAATACTTAGATAATATTAAGAAATGAATGTGAAGAAGTTATTAGTTTTATTTTCATTGTTGGTCTTTATTGCACTTATAGGTAATCAGATTTCCAATACTTCTAGCGAGCATGTGTCAGCGCAAATACCTCCGGTTGATAACTCAACCAATACTGATTCTATGTCTTTACCTGATCTATTTACTAAAGTCGAAAAGTCCGTAGTGCAGGTAACTGAGCAAGATAATTCTAACGAATTAGGATCTCGTCTTGGATCTGGATTTGTATACGATAAGGACGGTCATGTTATTACAAACTATCATGTCGTAGTGCCAGGTTCTAATAATAACGATGAACTACAGGTTAGTTTCCTAGATGGTAATGTTTATTCTGCGGAGCTGGTTGGCTTTGACCAATTTGCAGATTTGGCCGTGATTAAGGTAAAAAATATTACCTCAGACAAATTAACGCCACTGCCTCTGGCTAATTCAACCAATCTGAGAATTGGAGAGACAGTTGTTGCGATTGGGAACCCATTTGGACTCTCTGGTTCAATGACTGTGGGAATAGTGAGTGGCTTAGGGAGGCTATTACCGTCAAATGAGAATGGGGAGGATTTAGGAACTACATCATCGTTCCCTATTCCAAATATCATACAAACGGATGCAGCCATCAATCCCGGAAATTCCGGTGGCCCCCTCATTGATACTCAAGGCAGAGCGATCGGAATTAACACAGCTATATTTTCGAACACTGGCGCCTATTCTGGAGTAGGATTTGCAATTCCTTCTAATACCATAAGCAAAGTTGTACAATCGCTCATCCAAACTGGTTCATACCGTCATCCATACATTGGAATAATCGGGCTTAGCCTTACCCCTGATTTGGCCAAACAAATTGGGCTGATTCAAACTAAAGGGTTTCTAGTAACAAGTATCACAAAAGGCAGTCCGGCCGAGAAAGCTGATTTACGTGAAGGAACAACTACAAAGACGAATAACGGAAGAGATTTTGAAGTAGGAGGCGACATTATATTAAAAATCGATAATAGAGACGTAACCAAGATTGATGATATATTAGCTTATCTTGAAAGCCAAAAAAATGTGGGAGATAAGGTTCACCTAACTATCCTAAGAGACAATACCATCAGAGAATTGGACCTAGTGTTGGGAGAAAGACCCAGTCCAGATAAGATTGATTCATCACTTAATGACGTCCCTAATAGACTGCCGCCGCCCCAAAATGGAGATGGCAATTCCCCGGAAGAACTTTATGACGATTGTGTGAGAGTTGCTGGAAAAGGTCTTTGCGACTTTCTATTTAGGAAATGACGTTACTGACTAGTAATATCAAGAGGCAAATACTTTCTCAACATTCCTGTTCTGATTTTTCTAAAATAAGTTAAAATGATGTCATCCAAGTTTTTCTGATTTTACATACCATTTTCCCGAACGCATGCCCAACACAATCGTTCCAATATAGTTACCCTTTTTGTATACTTTAGCAAATTCCTTCCCTAAGCCAAAAAGAGAAAACAATAGAGTATCTTTTTGATGGTAACCCGATTCTAAAACCTTCATACTTAATTTGGTGCTTGCCTTAACTATTATTTTTCGTGCGTCAGACCAATCACCGCTCCATGAGATTATTTCAAAATCACCAAATTTTTTTGATGAGATCCGGTAACCTTCAAGTTTTGCTTTAAATTCCTTTTTTTTCTCTACTGAATATGAATTCATCCATTCTACAGCTCTAATGCCCATCCCATTTTCGACTCCGAAACTGTCGGCTCCAGCCAATTGTGTAATTTCTCGTGATTAATAATTTTAAACTTTTTAATTTGTTGAATAAAAACTCAATACAACAAGGGTGAATCTACAAAGTTCTAAGTCTGTGTGCACTTGAGATTCTAACTAAATTTTGTCAAAAACGAATCATTTAAGTAAACTCAGGTGAATAAATTTGACATGTCAAGTGAAGTTAATATTCGAGAAAGTCCTAATCATTTCATAGTTCTGGATGCGATTGCAAGAGGAATGAATAATGTCGACAAGATTTCTCGCGTTTCCAAGTTAAATAAATCTGAAGTTGAAATAATAGTCAATGATCTTGTTTTTCAAAGATTAGTAATGATGAATGAGAAGAGAGGTTTCTTTGGTAGGAAAAAAAATGAATTGAAAATAACAGAAACCGGCATGAGTCTTCTTGGCAACAAGAAAAAGGAATTACAGGAGAAGGTTCAAGAAATGCAGCAGTATTACAATAATGGAGACAAATCACAGCTTGACTCGTTTATGGTTTCCAATAGATCATGGGTGCCGATGATGTTGTTTGCAGGGATAATGGATATTCTGTTTTTCACTTCTATGATGTCTTTATTAGGACTAGGGTTAAATCCTATAGAAAGTTCTTTAGCTCAAGATGGCGCAAATGCAGACAACACTGGAAGTGCAGATAACACAAATGCGGCTAGTGATAGTAGTTCTGAAAGTTCCGGTGCAGATTCTCAAGATGTAGGAAGCGATGGTGGCGGTTTTGATGGTGGCGGTTTTGATTTTTAGATCTTTTCATTCCAATGATGTACATACATACAACAAGCAAGCGAGTACAATCCTGCTAAAACCCTCGATTACTGCGAAAGTGTAACAAATGGACTACTAAGGGGAAATAGTAATCAAAAAATCAAGTACTACGATTGTTTCTTATTGTCAGTAATATTGGATGTCTTACCATACCTTAGAAGAGTTTCTACAATGAAATTTACATCGTCCTTGGTTTTAGCAAGGTGTGCGATCTTTATACAATCCCTAATGTCTTTTGATTTCATCTTGTGCCAAACTTGGTTAGCTATTTGATTTGCAATGTCCTTTGCGATGCCATCTCTCCCGAGCATGTGAATTGAAACATCCAAAAAATTCTCAAACTTGTATTGTTTAAAGTGCAGTACCATAAACCTAGATAGCAATGGAGTAAGCAAGTGGTTGGTCCCATTTGCAGTGGCAAAAACCCATGTCTTCAACTGAGTATTTCTAGTTTTCATAAATTTTGTTTCAGCTATGATTCCAGTTTCCATAAGACTGAGTAGAACAGTCTGATCTCTAATAGACATGTGTTCTATCTCATCAACAATCAAGAACCTGGGTCGCTTCTCAAACAAGTAGTCTACCATACCAGATCTTGTGCTATGGGTACCTAGTGTAAAATAAGAACGTTCGAGTTTCATACACCCTAACATGAATAACGTTTTTGCTGACGCCGGCGGGCCAACAAGTAGAATATGTATTGGTCTTTGTGACTCAAAGGACAGGAAGAATAGTTTTTTTATATCTTCGTAACCGATTATGTTATCAAAAAGGTCATTTTGCAGATTAGATTTAATTGAATAATTACTAATGTTATTTCTACTGGCAGTCATTTCTTTTTCAACAGACATTTCTGCATTAATTATTTGAATTGACTGATTATAGAGTTTCCTGCAAAATCATTGTGCCTAATTACTTTAATTTAGTAGACGAAATGTTAAAGATGTTCCTATTGAATTTTAAAAGCCCGTTACGACATTACTCGTTTGCTCTTGCCTATTAGTACCAACCAATCTTCATCTTGAAACTTATGTAGACAAATAGCAGATATTTGACGAGCACATATAATTTATTTTTGGTAAACTTTCTTAATCTCATCATACGATATCTGATAAACGACATATCTGCTAACTATTAGTACCTATTATTTATGGTTCGCTATTACGGATGGAAAGATTGGCCATTGTAGTGGGTAATATTGGTCACTCATGGTCATTAAAAGAAAAGAATTTGTTAATTTCAATTTAATAAGATAATAGATCATACGTATTGTTCTTGTGACAATGGATCTAACAAGGTAAATTATTATAGACATCACTTGCCATCAAGTCAATAATGCGTCATAGCAAAAAACTGAAAAATGATGGCAAGTTAATTGTCGGAACCAAGGATCTTTTGACGGTCAAATGGGAAAATAATCAAGTCATAATGATTGATCAAACAAAGTTGCCAGGCAGACTGGTATATGTAAAATACAAGAAATACGAGGATGTTGCCAGAGCTATAGAACGATTAGTTGTTAGGGGAGCGCCTGCTATTGGTGTTGCAGCGGCCTTTGGTATGGCATTAGCAGCAATTTCGAGTAACGCAAAAACTCCAAAGGCTCTGCTGAAAGACCTTAAAATCGCCTATCAAAGGCTTAGATCAACAAGACCTACTGCAGTAAACTTGGTTTGGGCTCTTGATCAGGTGATGAAGGAGGCAGCTTCAAAGAAAGATGTGAATATTATAAAAAATTCTATTATTCTGTCTTCTCAAAATATGGCAACAGACGATATTATTACAAATAAAAAATTAGGAAAGAATGGAGCAGAAATGATACGTAAGAACGAAGTAATACTTACACATTGTAATGCAGGTTCGCTTGCAACGGTCACATACGGTACCGCTTTGGGCGTTCTGAGAGCCGCAAACGACATTGGCAAGAAGATTCGCGTTATTGCAACTGAGACAAGACCTGTGATGCAAGGCTCCCGATTAACTGCCTTTGAGTTAGATCATTATGGAATAGATTTTAGTTTAATTCCTGATACTGCTGTAGGTCATCTTATGTCTAGTGGGCTAATAAATCGAGTAATAGTTGGAGCAGACAGAATATTGAAAAGTGGTCATGTATACAATAAGATTGGTACTTATCAAGTAGCCGCTCTTGCAAAGAGGCACAATATTCCATTTTACGTAGCAGCACCAAGTTCTACCTTTGATTTGAGGAGTAAAGTGGGTGACGTAGTGATTGAAGAAAGAAATAAGAATGAATTGATGAAAATGGGTAACAAGCTGCTAGCACCAAAGGGTATTAAGATTTTTAACCCCGCATTTGACGTAACACCTCCAGAATTGATAACAGGAATTATTACTGAAAAGGGCATTTTGAAACCTCCATATAAAGAAAGCATAGGCAAAGCTATCTAAGATATGGATAAAGTATTTAATCCGTTATGGTATTTTTAATGTTGGATGCCGAATAGTATTAGTCAAGAGCAGGTATATTCCGTACTAAAGAAATGTATGGATCCGGAGATTCCAGTTAACATTGTCGATTTGGGTCTTATCTATGGTGTGAACATAAACGACTCGAATGATGTCGATATAGAAATGACAATGACGACAAGAGGTTGCCCACTTCATGACACCCTAGTTAGTGATGTCAAGAGATATATAGGTAAAATTGATGGTGTAGGGAACATAAATGTCTCTATAGTTTGGGATCCTCCATGGAATATTGAAAAAATGGAACCTTCCGTAAGAGAAAAACTAGGATTTGGAAAACCAAAATTGAGGTTTCAAGTTGATTATGAAAAATACCAACCCTTAGTGAAGGGCAGGTTGCTTACTCAGGAAGATGGCTCGTTGATTCTGGAAAATGAAAAAGAACAGAGATTTATGGTAAATCAGGCAATAGTTGATTTTTGGAATAGTTGCGATGGAACAAAAACAATTACTCAGCTAGCGGATCATTTCTCAGCCAAACTGGGATTACCAAGACAACAAGTGGAACAAGAAGTAGTTCAACTCGTCCAGCAGCTCCTTGAATCAGAATTATTAAGACCCCAATAACTAGTAAACAAATATTGAGTTCCCAAAATAGTATCCTTTCAACAATTTCGCTATCCACATTTGATAAGGTAATAATTGAGCTAGGAATTGATGATGGTCAATTATTAGAGGGTGTAATAAATTATGAAAATAGTCCAAATACATGCTATGTAGGTATTGAGATTGATGCAGCTCAGATTCAGAAGGCTCGTGATAGAATGACAGGTAAAAATATTTTCTTAATTAATGAATCTATTGAAAAAGTCATTCCATTGTTACCAGATAATTGTGTGGACCAGTTTATTTTTGTTCTGCCACCACCTAAGTACATCGACAGGGAAATGGAGTCTCAATGGATTTTATGGTATCAGAAAATCTATAAAAAATTAAAAGAAAAGGGCACTCTTACTCTTGTAACAGAAGTTACTAATGATTTGCTGGAACCTGTCTCCGATGATGAATTTAGGTCTTGGAAAACCTGGTTAGCTTCCAGTTTCGTAACTATTGGTTTTACGCTAGGAGAGGTTTTTAATGAATGTCCTCTTCACTATAAATCCCACTTTTTAGAACAATTTAGGGCAGACCAACTAAGAATAAAGATTATTACGCTAATCTTGGAAAAGCCCCATTACAAGTTAATTTAGGCTAAATACGTTTGGATATTACTTACTATTATGCAGTAACAATATGTGATCGTTACAACAGTCTCGCGAACAGAATGTGGATTGACATTTGTCATGATTGCATGGAATAGGTTCTTGGTGATTAAACCGTTTATTACAATAAGTGCAGCAAGATTCTAATTTTATAAAAACATGGTTGGAAAAACTTGGTCCGCAATTTCTTTTCTCTTTAAACCATCTTATATCCACATTTTGTTTTTCAGCATAATTCATAACTATATCATAAGCCTCATAGAAACCCTGCGCGAAAAATTCTCGAAAAGATGTTCTGACAGGGCCTTTTCTGGAATTAGAAAAAGAAACTATCCATTTTTCATAGGGAACAACATTTTCTTCATCTATCACTGGAACAATTTCCTTGTCCTTAATGCTCATGATTTTTCAACTAATTAAATAGTATCTCTGCTTTCAAATATATCTTTACCAATAATCAAACGACTGTATTATTAGAACATGTCATTAAAAATATCGGCCATTTTCAAATTGAGAAGTTTATATGAACCGAGTAGCAATGATTAATGATTGGAAAAGACCTGCGCATATTGTGGAATATCTTTTCGTGGAGAAAGTTGGCCCCATGTAGAGGGAAATTCAAATCTGGGTGTCATGAAGATAGAAAACTTTTGTTGTGAAGAACACAGAAGTTTGTTTTTGGAATCCAGTTAAATATCGTTATCTATTTACCAAACACTTGGCCTAGATTGTTGCGCATGCTACCCAGTCGGCCCTTTCGGCTCTCTTTCTTCTTTACATGTTCAAAGCATTTATCGCACAGGGATCTTAGGTTCGAAGGTCTATTATCTTTCAATGAACCATTTATGTGCTCAAAAAAGGGACCATTACTCCCTTTAAATTTAACAGAGCATTTTTGACACCTATGATGCGATCGTTCAAGTACAGTTTGTCGTAAACTGAGAGTGAGACTCTCGTATTTCTTTCTGTCAAAAGTTTCAGTACCTCCACCACCAAAAAAAGACAATATTTTTTCTACGAAAAGAATACAAGAAGGATAAAAATAACTTTTGCTATCCGAAATCTGGATATCTATTTAAAGCGTTGAATGATCGTGAAAATAAAGAAGTTGTGCTCCCACTACTAGAATGGATATTCACGCTTCACAATGGAGTCACTAGTTCAAACGGGATATCGACCCTCTCTACGCTACATGTTGCTCCAGGCATACAAACAACACCATAGACAACGACATTATTACATTCGACTCTTTCTTGATTTTGTGAATTATTTTCACAATTGTTAATTTGCTTCCTTTCGGTATTAACTTGGGTATTATCATCTTCTTTGTCATTCTCTGCCCTAACTTGTTGAACCCCACTGAAGATTGCAGTTGATACCAATGTTAGCGTAAGCGCGGATATCAAAATGACAGCCATACTAACTTGTTTCATTACTTTGATTTTTTATTTATGATATATTAGAAGTGCGTTACAACAATTAGTAAAAAAGAATGAGGATCTTGTTGCTAAATTTGTATGTGTAAATTTTTTCTATAACAAAAATTTAAAAAATCAAGAATTTGCTTAAAAAATCCGTCTAAACAACATCTAAATAAAGATGGACCGAGTGGGATTTGAACCCACGACCACCTACGTTTCCTCTGTAAATGCAGCCTCATTTACATGCAAGGCAGGTATTCTACCAGGCTAAACTATCGGCCCTTTGACACAGTATTTTTTTACTTGATAATTTAAGTGCTTTTAATTAAACTCACTTGTCATAATTTGATTTTTGCAAGATATAATAGAATTCACTAATATCGGTCAGGTGATACGCTGGACTCTGCCTGCAAACAAATTTTGTTTCTATGAATAGGAACGTAGAAAACATTTCAATACCAAGTTTTTATATTGTGCAAAAACATGAATATTCTTATTGATACTTAAAATCCGTACACAACATTACACATCTGAAAACTCATCTTGAATAAATTATGATACGCAATTTTGCGAAATTCTGCATTAATGAATTTTCAAATTATTCATGCAAATTAAGTGCTAGATATATTTGGATTACCTTCATACAAAAGTAAAAACCCAATCACTGCACTAGATTGGCTTGACTATTAAAAAGATAAGATGGAATACTGCTTTCCGGGGTTCTCCCAAGTTTAAAAAATCTTTACATAAGTGAGTGATAATAATGCCCACTTCAGCTCAATCAGTAATTTGACTATTGTAGATGTTAGTAGCAAATTGATCGAAATACTTTTAGCACATGTCTAAATAAGTTGAGGTATGTCCGCTCTTTTGAAAGATCGAGTGTGGGTAATGCTATCCGAAGTGGCCAAGAGAGGAGTTTATCCTTTACATGGCTCTAGACTAGGAATTTTCAGGATACCCGTTGAGATAACAGAGCGTTCTGATATTAGCGCAATAATCAATAGTTTAAAGAATTCGGGTTTCAAGGTTGACAGTTATGCCGATAGAATCTATGTTACGGACAGATGGACGGAAAATGGAAAGGATGCGATAACTCAAAAGGAAGTTGAAGCTAACTTGGAAATTACTGTTGAGATTGTCACAGGAGATGTGGTAGATGTTATTTACCAGATCAGGCCATTGGAACACTTTGGTGATCATTATTGGATTAAGAATTACAGACAAGAAACAGACACCAAAGCAAAAATTATTATCGACACCATAATATGGAACTCCAAAATCGGAGATAAACTAATAGAACATTATAAAAAGTCACAAAAACTATCACCCGAAAATGCTATAAAAAAATTGGACGAAATGACACCACTCAAAAAGAAACCAATAACTCGAGATGCCTCGGCTGCTCAACAAGCAATGGCCCCAGAGAAGGGATCTCCTCAACCTCAGATTCAGACCAGCGCGCCATCTGTAACAACCCCCAATCAAACTCCCCCATCTATGACAGGCGGAAATACAACAATATCACTTTCAGGTACTGGAAATTCATATTCAAAGATTGAAGGTCCAATTGACCCTGATTTTAAGTCAAAACGCCAGGTAACCGGAGCTTTTCAAGGGATTAAGGTATGGGGCCCGATAGATCCTCCTGGTCAACTTGGAATTTGGGGGACAGAGGTTACAGTAGACTTTGATATTTGCGTTGCCGACGGGGCCTGCATCGAAGCGTGTCCCGTAAATGTATATGAATGGCTTGACACCCCAGGCCATCCTGCTTCGGAGAAGAAACCTTTTATGATAAGAGAAAAAGACTGCATTTTTTGCATGGCGTGTGAAAATGTCTGTCCTCCACAGTGCGTAAAAATATTCCAGAAAAGCTAGTACGGGCACTCAATTTCCAGTGAACCTATAAATATTTACTATATTTCTACAATAGGTAGTGATAGAAGATAATATCAGAGTTTAGTGGAATTTTATATTATGTTTTGATGGGAATTGCCTGGATAATGACTATATACACTTTGAATTTTAATTATTTGAGTTACATGTCTATAAGGAACTCAGTAAATCATAAAATGAAAAGGAAAATCAACTATAATGCTGAAACTTGTCCGCTAGTAACTATCCAGTTACCAATTTATAATGAAAAATACGTAGCCGCACGTCTAATCAACGCAATATGTAATATGGACTTTCCAAAGGGGCGAATGGAAGTTCAGGTCCTTGATGATTCAGACGACGAAACCACATCAATTATTGAAACTTTGGTTGACAAGCACAAGAAACTTGGATTCAACATTGCAATTTTCCACAGGGCTAATAGATCCGGATACAAAGCTGGAGCTCTAAAAGAAGGATTGAAATTTGCCAAGGGCGAATTTATTGCAATATTTGATGCTGACTTTATTCCCCCTAGTGATTTTTTAAGAAAAGCCCTTAGTTATTTTGATGATTCCAAGATTGGTCTCGTTCAGGGAAGATGGGGCCATATTAATGAAAAGTATTCAGCGTTGACAAAAGCTCAAGCTGTGTCATTGGATTTTCATTTCTTCATTGAGCAAAAAGCAAAGAGTCTTACACACCTTTTCATGAATTTCAATGGAACAGCTGGAATTTGGAGGACATCATGCATAAATGATGCGGGCGGTTGGCATACTGGTACCCTAGTTGAAGATTTAGATTTGAGTTTCCGTGCACAAATGAAAGGTTGGAAGTGTATCTTCGATGAGGATCTAGTTGTTAACGCTGAATTGCCTGTTCAAATGAATGCCGCGAAGCGCCAACAATTTAGATGGGCCAAAGGTTCCGTTCAGGTAGCAAAGAAACTATTGCTAATACTATTATCGCATAGAAAGCTGCCGATCGATACTAAAATTCAGATTTTCATTCAACTCACCAAGCATATTATTAACCCATTGTTTCTAATACAATTCCTCATATTTCCAATTTTGCTGGTTATGAATTATCAGATATATGACACCGCCTGGGCCCCAGCGATAGGCATCGTTGCATACCTCTTACTGGGACCTATCACATACTTGGTAATGATTCGAAAAATCTGGCGCGAGAATTGGAGGACAAAAGCTATTCAATATTTATTTATGATATTCTATGCAGGTGGAATCTCTATTAACAATTCTGTGGCCATATTTGATGCATTACTTGGAAAAAGAAATGAATTCTTGAGGACTCCAAAATTTGGAATAATGGAAAAAAATCAAGATTGGCGTAATAATAAATACGTTCTTCCATTTACGAAAACGACGTTATTAGAGATCTTCTTTAGTATCTACGGGTGCATTACAATAGCCATATGTTTACTAACTGGGAACCCGATACTTGTTCCTCTGATAGCGTTGCAAACAATTGGATTTCTTTATGTAGCATATCTTAGCATAACCCAATCCAAAAATAGTAAGAATCAAACTGGTCTTAATTTTAATACAACAGAATACAGCTTAGAGGGTGTAAGACCCAATGATACGCTAGCTTGATATTATTTTTGTCAACTAATGATAGTATATGGCAAGTGACGCTGCAGGCTAGATGACTCCTGCCTCTCTCAATTTATTTGGTAAATAAGTGTCAGCCAAATACTTGAATCCATATTTGAAAAATGCGTCTAATTCACATTTTTCTTTATGTTCAAGAAAGAGATTTAATTCCTTCTTCCATCGCTTATCCTGAAGCCATGGTTTTTTCTTCATATCATTTGCCCTGTTTAAATCCTCTGGAGTGGCAGCAAGTCTAGCAACCTTTGGTATATTGTATTCATAAATATCCGAAAACATCATTCCTAGCACCTTTGAGTTTGGTGTTACCAATCTGTCACTATCATAACTCAATGATTCACTCCCGATTTTATAACGCAAAGCAATTCCTAGTCCCCAGGGATCGGCATCGGCAAAGATAACAACGGGTTTCTTCCATTTTTCGTTCAACATTTTAACCATCATCCTAGTAGCTCGATCTGGTTCTCCTGATCCTGTCAGTAGTATCGCGTTATATTTTTGAATAAAACCAGATTTTCGTATGTTATTGAGTACAGTATCCTTCTCTACTACCATGACAAAATCACCTTTTACCTTGACAATTTCAAGATCTCGAATGTTGGTTGGTATTAACTGAGATGTTGCTCTGCTACCAAGATTACAGTCAATTAAATCTCCACCGACACTAAGAGTGATTGGTCCTGAAATCATTCCTTTAGGTTTAGAAGTAACAGAAAATTCCTCTCGTGGAACATTTGTCAATAGTTCGATGGCTTTAATTGCATCATCAGAATCATCCTGACCGCTCCAGAACTTTTGCTGATTTTTTTCATCGCCAACAGTACTTAAGGTGGCGTAATACATACCCCTGATAGTACTTTCCATCTCCTCATCCAACAGCCTTCTTATAGCGTTGGCCATGACAAGATATTGAGCGAAAGTTGGTATCTTCTTTGAGCTGTTTGGACCAATTTGAACTGTCTTGTCACCTATGGTAAGCATCCTTTTTTCATCTGACCAGATAGTATTATCGTATCCAACTTTTGGAATTTCAAGACTCGGCATTACACCCTCAACAAGTACATCATCTCCAACATTCTTCATTATTTTTCTGATTTTATTAGTTATTTCTTGATGTCGTTTATCTTTTGGTGCCATTTTCAATTATCCTTTTTTTTGTGATTTACGAGGAGCGTTAATTTTAGCCAACTTTACATTGCTTCCGTGTTTCGAAACGTTGGTTCGGGTATCAAATTTGCTAAGTATAATTTCATTTCCTTTACCATTATTAAGAATATTCTTTTTACTATCTACATCATTTACTTTTCCTTTAACCTTTGAATCTTGAAATATCTGTTTAGTAATGTTTGCCAATTCTCCGCTTACATATTTTTCTGCCAAGTCTTGAAATGCTTTGGATAATTTTTTCGAATCAATTTTTATCGAGTCGGATATTGCGTCTACTATGAATGGAATATAATGTTTGTATAGCCTTAATTTATTCTCATCTTCCTTTATCTTTAATTCTCTTCTAATTTGTGCGCTTACTTTTCTGTAAAGATCCGATAGGCATGATTTCATGTATTTTTTCAGATCGCCCTCTGAAGCTATGCTCTCCTTTCCAGCAGTTTTGTAAGGTATCTTCGTTGAACATATGTGGAAGAAAATATGTATTGGCAGATATTCTACTGTCCTGTCTGATTTTGTTTCTACATTTGAAAATTGTTCCTTTACCTCCTTTTTTGAAATTCCCATTTTATTTATTCCAACCTCGGAAATAACTTCTCGTGCTACATCAGATCCTTCGTCATAAAGTAATGGAATTTTATTAGCAAATCTGTACAGCTTGAAAGATGGAATATCACCTCCATAAGCAATTCCGCATTCTACAACCGTAGGTCGATTGTTCACAACGCAAATTCTTGAAGAATAGGCGGTGAGTGCTGGTTTTAATATCTTGGTGGTTAAATGAGTCTGGCTTCCAGAATTCGTCGCTTCCTTATTTTGGATAATTGAGTATTCCGAAGTCATTCCAACAGTAAGTATTTTCTCTTCTATGGGACTTAGGTGGTCTGTATTAGGAGACTGAAATTTTGTATGTTTACAAATATTTACAACCTTTATTAGCTCATGTTCATCATATTTGTCCGCTGGTTTGACTGATAGTCCTGCTCTATTAATAATATCTTTAGCCTTATCGGTTGACATTTTTTGAAACGAGCTGGCAAGTATTCCTTGCAGGGTTGTCTTTTGATTCATGAAATTTAAAATAGCCTTCTTTAAAGTTTTAAGGTCCATATCAGACGGGTGAGGTAATACTTCCCTTGATGGATTTGGCATAATTTCTGTCCTTCGCTTGAACGTTACCTTTCCCTCATCCGTTTCAAATATTATGATCGAATAGGGATTTACAATACTTGTTTGACTAATGTAGTCATAGATTTTATTTTTTGTCACGGGGGATAATTTTGCACGTAGTATGGCCTCAACTTTAAAACCAGCTTCACCTTCGATTTGTGATTCATCATTCTTGACATTCTTTTTTAAAAGTGTGATTGGCTTATTTGTCCCAATATCAGTTCTAAGGTCGAAATAGCATTCTGATTCATCTTCTGATTTGGACCAAACCTTCAATGGATGATCTGTATCCTTAGTTGAAAAAGCTGCAATCATTTTCAAACCGACACCAAAGAGACCTCGTTGTTGTTTTTCGACATATTTTCCAGAAGTTAAGAATGAACAAACTGCAACAGGTACTTTTTCTGAAGGAATTCCAACTCCATTATCCTTACACGATATAGTCCAGAGATCATTAAGAGGATCAAGAATCTTTAGTCTCAAATGAATAACTGGCAAAATGTGATTTACTTCGCATGAATCTAGTGAGTTCTCTATCAATTCTCTCACCGACATGTAGAGGATGCGTTCCCCAGTAAAACCGGCTAGAGCTGAATTATCGACAAAAAATTCTGACTCTGCTTTTTTGTTATAATGGATTTTTGATTTTTGTTTTTGATTGATTTGCATTATAGTTTTTGGTTGCTTTGTTCCCTTTTCTAAGACTTCTGTTGTAACTTTTGATGTCAACTGACCAAGTTTGTACGTTACTAAATTTAACTTTTTATCAAGATGAGTCTGACTATTGTGGAAATCAACAAATATCCTTATACGGATGATCCATACGGTGTCGCCTCATTTTTCAGTTTTATAATTTTATGAGAGCTAAATTGCAATAGTAGTCTGTTTTTGCCCTTGAGAACTACTATGAAATCTGACCCTGTGCCCACAATCTCACCGCCAAAAAGATCTTTAATGTTCATCTTAGTCAATGCATCTCTATGACATATTAATTTTGAGATATTTTGGTACCATATTTGTTTGATTCTTCATCAGGTGATGAGGTAAAAATAATAATTGCCATCTACACTTTTACCTAGTTCATGGATGTCGAAAGCAGGATTGGACTTGTTTTAAGAGAGCCTACCGAAGAGGTTGTCGAAGTTGCACAATTAAGACAACTGTTCGAGACTAATTCGCAACCTCGTCATTATATTGGCTTAGAAATTTCGGGAAAACTTCACTTAGGAAGCCTAATCCTGACGGGATACAAGATAAATGATTTCATTAAGGCTGGGATCAATTCTAATGTATTTCTTGCAGACTGGCACACATACATTAATAACAAGTTAGATAATAATTGGCAAAAAATAATTGAGGTCTCGAAATATTATGGAGAGGCTTTTAAATTTTTTTGTCCTGGAGTAAATATCATTTTAGGATCCTCGCTTTACGATACTTATGATGATTATTGGAAAAATTTCATGATTTTTAGCAAACATATGACATTATCAAGAACTCTAAGGGCATTAACCATTATGGGTAGATCTGAAAAGGAAAAACTGGATTTTTCACAGTTAATGTATCCTTCAATGCAGTCTGCGGATATTAAAGCGTTGGATTTAGACATAGTTCATGCTGGGATGGACCAACGAAAAATCCATATGCTGGTAAGAGAAATTTTCCCCAAGTTGGGCTGGAAAGTACCTGTTTCTGTCCATCACCATTTACTTCCCGGTCTTAATGAACCAACCAAACTTGCCTCAAATGACGGTGACGAAGATGATTATCGAATTTCCAGTAAGATGAGCAAAACGGCTCCGTTAAGTGGTATATTGATTCACGACGATGAAAATACAATCAAAAATAAGATAGCAAGAGCTTATTGCCCGATTGGCATCTCAGAAAATAATCCTATATTAGAGATCATAAAATATATTGTCTTACACAACTTTTCTCAGTTTCAGATTGAAAGGCAAAGCAAATATGGTGGAAACATTGTGTATGATGATTTTACGAAACTTGAATCTGATTACAATCAGAAAAAGATTCACCCTAAAGACTTGAAAGACTCAGTTTCAATTTATTTGAATAAAATAATGGAACCTATTCGTAATCACTTTAAGGATTGGACTATACTAGATGATCTTTAAGTTCATGCTGTGACTTAAAAAGAATTAAATTAATATTAATTGCTATATTGATAATATTTTGAATAACACTTGCGATGTTCTTATCAAAAATGCAAATGCAGTTATTCCCTTTAGTGGTATAGTCAATACCAATATCCTTATCGAAAATGGAAAGATAAAATCGTTAAAGAAGACTGTTGGAGAAGTCAGTGCTGACAGAATAATAGAAGCACAAGGTAAGTATATTATACCAGGTGTAATCGATCCTCATGTTCATTATGGAGTCTATACTCCAATAGGCGAAGCGGCGTCTACTGAATCGGCTTCCGCTGTTACAGGTGGAGTAACGGCTATAATGCGCATGATGAGATTAGACGGTTCATATAGAAAAATTACCAATCAACTTGAAGTTAGCGCGAACACCCACATTACTGACTATGGGGTACATGCTTCTATTCTGAAACTTGACCAAGTTAAAGACATGAAATACCTCAAAAGTATAGGAATCAATTCATTCAAAATATATATGAATTTAGGATCCAGTCTTAACAAAATCCTAACCGAACAGGAACCAGGTTCTATTTCCCTAAAAGAGATAGAAGTAAATATGACCGACAAATTACTGACTGAAATTATTAAGAATGCTTCAACATTGAACTCGATAATTTTAGTGCATGCAGAGGATCATGCGATCTGTTCAAAGAACATACAAAAAATGCGCAAATTGAACGAGCATGTTAGTTCAAATCTCCTCAAGTTGTGGTCATCATTAAGGCCAGAATCATCAGAAGTCATTGCAATTAGAAAAATAATGAAAATTTCATTAAACCATAATAATCCAAATTTGTATTTTGTACACATAGGCTCGTCAGAAGCCCTGCATGAAATAGACAAATATAGGAGATTACATCCAAACTCAAATATCTGGGCCGAAACATGTCCTCATTACTTAACGCATGACACTGATTATGATAATATCAAGGGCAAAGTAGTTCCTCCACTAAGACCAAAAGAAAATCACGCAAAATTGTGGGATGCTATAAATTCTGGCATTATTGATACCATAGGAACGGATCATGTTGCAAATGATTTAAAAACAAAAACAGCAAATGGGAATTTTTGGAATGCAGTGTCAGGATTTCCAGGTCTTGCCACAATGCTTCCTGTATTGCTAAGTGAGGGAGTAAACAAAAAAAGAGTGAATCTCGTTAGAATATCTGAAATATGTAGCGCTAACGCATCAAGAATATTTGGATTATTCCCAAAAAAAGGTACTATTACTGAGGGTTCTGATGCAGATTTAACCATTGTAGATATGAATAAAGAACAAATCGTTACACCAGAGTCATTGAATTCTCATTCGGATTATTCTATTTACGATGGCTGGAAGCTAAAAGGGTGGCCGATTATGACTATTGTCAGAGGAATAATAGTAATGGAGAACGGAAAGGTGGAGAAGTCACGTATTGGTCATGGTAACTTTATTCAAACAAACAGTAAGTAATTGTTAAAAATTAGCCAGCCGCAGCCCTATGTCCCTTAGATCTACAAATCGTTTAAATTACATTTTGTTATTTATATTCACAGTTTTTGAAGAATATTTTAGAAATTCATGATGTAAGAAAATATTTTCCAGTGAAATCAACTATCTCTTCAATATTTAATCCTGGAAAGAGAATTTACAAAAAGGCACTAGACGGCGTGAACCTACACATTCCAGAAGGGCGAGTTTCCGTTTTAGTCGGCGAATCAGGCTCTGGTAAGACCACATTGGCTAGAGTAATCCTACGTGCTATTGATCCAGACTCAGGTTCAATTATCTTTAATGGCAGTAATATTACCAGAAAAACAGGAAAGGGGCTCCTGAGCTTTCGCAAACAAGCTCAAATGATTCATCAAGACCCGTATAGTTCCCTCAATCCACTTATGAAAGTGTTTGACATCATCAAAGAACCAATTGACATTTTCTATAAGGGTTACTCAAAGGAGGAACGCATTAAAAAAATCCTTACTGTGTTGAATGACGTAAATCTTAAACCAGCTGGAGAATTTGCTGAAAAATATCCACATATGTTATCTGGTGGAGAGAGACAGAGAGTTGCTATTGCGAGATCTCTTGTCATTGAACCTAAACTGATTATAGCAGATGAGCCCGTTTCTATGCTTGATGTTTCGATAAGAGCACAGATACTACAGATAGTAAGGCAACTAAGTATTAATCGAAAAATAACAGTATTTTATATCACACATGATCTTGCAACATCACGATATATTGGAGACGACATCTCTGTCATGTACGCTGGTAAGATTGTTGAAAGTGGACAAATAGACAGAGTATTATCAAATCCCCTTCATCCATATACCCAAGCTTTGTTGGATGCTATATCTGAGCCCAGATTTGACAGCATTGATAAACAAAAGGTAATTAGAATTAAAAATTTTGATTCAGCTCCGGCAGAAAGTGGCTGCAAATTTTTCAATAGGTGTCCATATAGCATGGAAATATGTAAAAAAGAGCCAATATTGGAGACAAAGGAACAAAATCATAAAGTGTCATGTTTTCTGTATGACAAAAATGAAAATGGAATGCAATTAAGTAGTTGCTAGGTCATCGCGGCTTTGACTATTGTTGATATCTAACACAAAAAAATTTGGGTTAATAAACGGTAAAAAGAAAAAATAATGAACTTAGGAATTTTCTTTTATTATCTAAGGACATCCTTCCATCTTTTGTATAAAGTAGCCATTTTGTTGTATGTTGTCTTCAACTACCTTCGGTGCTTCTTGAACATGACAGAATTGGCATTCCTCTTGCGTCATTGTTTGGCCGTCTTGACCTGCGTCTTTTAGGTACTCCTTTCCGTACTCTATTGCTTTTTCATGTGGAGTTGAAGATTCCACTATAACGTCAAAGTGCATAATCTTACCATCTTTTCTTGTTACATATGTATCATATACTGCACATTCCATGCCAATATACTAATAACAATCTCTATTTATTCTATACAATAGCTGAAAATATGTTGTAATCCGAATGTAGCCATGATTATTATATGTCAGCCATTGCATAATGATCGTGCATTTATCTCGAGCCGAAGAGGATGGACTTGATGGAAAGTTTGGTGATTCGATTTCAATTGCATACAAGTTATTATTATCAATCGGCAAAGCAACCGATGCAGAAAGGTTAATTCCAGTAGACTGGGTCCACCTTTCGGGCGTAAACTATAATACAATAGGCGATGCGGGCGCTAATTTTCTTACAAAATACAGTGAAGAAGCACGATTTTCGGTTCAAACTACTATAAATCCAATGGGCTATGACACCCATAAACAAAATAATCTTTCAAGCAAATTTAAGAAAAAACAGGGTGAAATAATCAAAGCTTACGAGAACATGGGATCTGTTCCTTCTTTTTCTTGTACACCCTATGAATTATTTCAATTACCAGAAAGAGGACACAATGTTAGTTTCGCAGAAAGTAACGCCGCAGTAATGGCGAATTCAGTGTTTGATTTACATACGAATAAGGAAAGCTCTCTAAGTGCCTTGGCGAGTGCTGTGACCGGTAAGGCGCCGTACTCAGATCTGAGAATGTCAAGTATTAGAGATCCGAAAATCAAAATAAAGATTGACACAAATCTTAATTCGGAATTGGATTACGGCATACTGGGATATTTTGCAGGTAAGGCCGTAACGGAAAGTTGTGTTTCATTCGGTCCCCATGTTAGCAACATAGATATGTACAAGACTAAATCTTTGGCCGCTGCACTGGGTACTTCCGGTGTATGTGGGATGTTCTCTAACAAGGAAATAGACGGCGAAGCTATATCATTTGGGAAAGAGGAATCAAAGTCAGTTATGGATGAACTCAATTCAAACGAATCTGGAGACGTGATAGCACTAGGAAGTCCCCAACTAGGATTATATGAATTAGAATTAATTTCAAATATGATGGGTAGCAAGAAATTTTCAAAGAAGTGTATGATATTTTGCGCTCGACAAATATACGAAAAGACTTGCAGCTCAGGGGTAGCTCAAAAACTTGAAAGTGCAGGTGCACATATAATTTGCGATGCCTGTACTTGTCTATCACCTCTCTTAATGCATGATGAGTACGATGGTGTGATAACAAACAGTATAAAGGCCGCCCATTACCTCAACAAATCCAATAGGGTATCTGTTTGTTTATCCAATATCAAGTCCATAATTAAACAATATACAAAGTGAGGTTGAATTGAACAATTCCCTAAGATGTAAAGTAATTGTAGGTGGGAGTGCAAGTGGAAGAATGCTGGTTACCAAGCAGCCAATCAACTTTCTATCTTCTGTAGATCATTTGACGGGGATAATTACCGATTCGAATCATGAATTGTATGGGCAATGCCTTAAAAATAGCCTGCTGGTCTTTCCGTACGCGGTCGGGAGTAGTGTAGGCGCTTATTCCATTTTTGCTCTAAAGTCCAATGGCGTATCTCCATCTGGGATAATTTGCACTTCTAAGACTGACATTACTACTGCGTCAGGATGCGCAATAGCAAATATACCACTGTTAGAACTACACAAAGATCAAGATATACCTGAAATAGAAAATGTCAGAAAAGCAATAATTGATGGAAAATCGGGAACGCTGGAAATCAAAAAGGTTTAATTTAATTTAGATGACTTTATTCAAAAGGTGCATGGCATTTGACGGGCGAACGGATCCGGATCATGGATATGAAGAGAAAAGTCCATGCACCAACGTGAAGTTTGCAATTCCACGCAAGTTACTTGATTAAATTGAAAAAGTAACAATATTCAAAACTAAACTGACAAGCGCTAGTAATCTACTCCATTAAATCAGACTCAAGTTTTAATTATTCTAATACACCATGAATCTTGCATGTCACTGAGCGGTATAACAGTAGCCATTACTTCAAGTCGAAGAGCCTCCGAACTTGCTAGTCTTGTTCGAAAATTTGGAGGTGTTCCGTATATAGCTCCAACAATAGGAATTAGAAGCAATAATAATACATTAAGTTCGGAATGTACCAAATTTATAGAAACAATAGAAAGTGAAAAAATGCATTTTTTCGTTTTTATGACTGGTGTCGGAGTTTTCAACCTTTTTCAATGTGTTCTGAAATCTAATCGTCTGGATAACGTGATTGAAAAGTTACATGATACGATTGTTATTGCCAGAAGCAACAAGCCGGCATCGGAATTGAGAAAGTTCGGAATTGCAACTAAATTTGTTCCCAAAATGAATACAATTGGCGGAATTATCGACCTAATCAGTAAATTAGATGTCAAAGATAAGAATGTTGGAATACTTTGGCATGGCGACTATGTGGATGCATTTAAGGAAAGGCTCGAATCCTTAGGTTCAAAAGTATTTGAATTTTCATCATACTCTTACTCCACAAATCTTGAACAAAAAAATGCGGCCATATTAAAAGAAATGGGGTATGATTATGTGGCTCCTTCGAATGAGAAAATTAAAAGACTTATTGATGATATAGTTGCAGGCAATATTGATACAATCACCTTCACTAGTCCGCCTGCAGTTAAAGAGTTCTTTGAATTCGCAAGCAGAAACAACAAGATCGATTTACTGATAGACAAATTGAACCACAATGTTCTTGTTGTGTCGGTTGGCCCATCTACTTCAGCTATGATAGAAAAATTTCGAATAAAGGTGGATTTCGTCCCACACGCTTATCGAATGGGAACTATGGTAAAGGAGCTGGCAGACTATATTTCATCACATGAGTAAGGTTTCATTTTTTGGCAAAATGAAAATAAAACGGAATCTAATCGATAACTTAATCACGTAACATTTTTTATAAGGTCTATCTAATAATAGACAGATTGTCTAATTTTTGCCCTGAGTGTGGTGGGGAACTAAAGTTGGATGCAGCTACTAAAAACTTCATATGCAAAAGCTGCGGTCTTTTTGCTTCGAGGGAAAAAATGGATGAACTAAGAGATAAAACCTTTAGAGATGAAGGCAATGATAGAAAAAAATATCATGATGACTATCTCGATTGGTGGACATCTTCAAAGAAAGACAAGCAAAGAATATAGACCGAAACACGCAATTACAGCTTTGGTTAGGAGGGAGCATCCATCATAGGTACCATATGATCTTCCTTTCTAGTCTTTAGTGCAGTCATAAGTTCAGTTTCTATAATCCTTGGAAGTTTTCTTATCTTGTTTACAACGATATCTCGCATTTCTTCCAAGTCTTTTGCCCTTATTTTTAAGAGAAGGTCAAATCGTCCATGCATCTCATGTATTTCTAGTACCTCATCTATTGATGTAAGGCTATTTGTGACTTCATCCGCAGTTCCTGGTTCAATATTTATTCCCATGAACGCAAGGTGGTCATAACCCAGCTTGTTGTTATCCAATGAAATAGTAAATTTCTTGATTATCCCCGCAGCAAGCAGCCGTCTGACCCTAATATGAACAGTAGCATCAGATATTCCAATCTGTTTTGCTATTTCTACAAAGGGTAGGGAGGAGTCCTTATTCAAGATATTAATGATTTTGAGATTAATGTCATCAATAACATCATGGCTGGCCGTCAAATCAAAAATTAGTTTATCGTTATATACATAAATGCTTTTAGAAAAATTCTACTTAATAATGCAATCAATCACCTCGATCGAGTCCCAGATCGTAAAAAGTATTAATGATTAATGTCTAAAGACAATATTAATTCGAATGTTTAAGCGGTGTAATAAGTGCAGTAAGAATGACGCAATTTACTTGAGGCAGTACTCGGGAGAGTTTTTGTGTAAAAAATGCTTTGTCAAATCAGTCGAGTACAAGGCTAAAAGGACAGTGTCGAAATTTTCAATGATAAAACACGGTGACAGAGTGGCGGTTGCAGTTTCAGGTGGTAAAGATAGCCTCGCACTCCTAAACATACTAAAAAACACACTCCGAGGCATTGATCCTGAATTGATAGCAATAACGGTAGATGAAGGAATTCAAGGTTATCGTGATGAATCCCTCAATATTGTAAGGAATTTTTGCTCTATGATAGGCGTTGAAAACAAAGTTGTAAGTTTCAGTGAACTTTTTGGCTTATCGATGGATAGGGCCATGGAAATAAGACCCTCGGAGAAAATTTCGTCTTGTTCTATGTGTGGTACTTTTAGGAGGAGGGCCATTGATCTCCTATCAGAATCCACTGGAGCAAACGTAATCGCAACAGGACATAATTTGGATGATTATGTTCAGACTTTTCTCATTAATTTATTTGCTGGCGATGTGGAAAGAATAGGTTGGACGTACCCACACCCAGTGGAGTATGGGACTGGTGGATTAAAGAAGATTAAACCACTAATGGAAATATATGAAAAGGAACTAGTGTTGTATGCCATTCATACTAATATTCCATTTCAAACGGAAGAGTGCCCGTATAAAGACGAAAGTATAAGAAGTGCTTTTAGAGTCCATTTGAACAATCTCGAAAAAATCCATCCGGGTATAAAGTATAATGCTTACAATTCCATTTTGAAAATTGCAAAGAGGCTAAAAGAAAGTCCTGCAAATACCGGAAATACCACACTTACAACAACTAACTTGAGTACTGACAATGTTATCAGTCAAGAACATAGAAAATGCGAATTATGTAATAGAGATTCTTCTAACAAAATATGTTCGGTATGCCGTACTCTCAAAATATTGACTGAAGGAAACTAATGTAAGATTTTACTTTTTTTGGTAATACAAATATTTCACTTCACAGATGCTGTGTCTTATTTATCTTTGATATTGTCAATCGTTTCCTCCATCATGTAAGGGATGGATGACAGTAGATGTGGTTCTGTAGTGGAAGTGTTTTACTTTCCTTGGAAATCTCCCGTAAGACTGGATAAAACCAGCCTCAATTTACGTGAAGCTATTAGAGGAAATTATTCTGATTTCTTGATTACCTGGATTTATGACCTCCGCTATTTACTGTCTAAGGTATTGAATTCCGATAATTTGGAACTTAATTAGGCATTTGTATTAGAAATTTTATATAAAATTTTGTAATTAATCTTATTGTCTATCTTGAATTCATTGTTGGATAGTCAATTGGTTGGTGCTTTCTTCACCGGATACGCACCAACCAATATTCTTTAATTTGTAAAATGATGTCTACTGGAACTACAGAATTTGTTATTTCTACCAAGTTCGCTCTGCAATATTCGGATTGAATGAACTGGATACACAAATATATCTAAATCCTGTAATATTGTTCGCGGTGGTAGGTAGGATCGGGGTGTTAGCCGTACCCCAAACCGGAAATCGGCTTTATGCCGGGATCAGTAACTACTGGGTAAATCTTTAGATGCGAAGTTCCTGCTTGCTTTGCTGATATGATACCACGCCGTGTCGGATGGGTATGAACAACAATATATGCGAAGGCATGTGCTTGATTGTGAATTGCCGAAATGGATGAGGTCCGGGAGGGTGCAATCCTAAGACAGCGTATCCATGCTAGCACGTCTACGTGATTGATCTTGCGGAGCTTGAGATTGGGCTTTACATATATAGTGGTACCGGTAGGCTACTACCGCATTATATTTCTGCTGACTATAGCCAGTGTTTTATCTGTAAGAATCCATCCAGAGATTCACCTTTTAGTAGCTTTATGAGTGAAATAGCCTGTGGTACGGACAAAACCGGTTTGTGAAAATGATTATCTGTTCCTATTCGAGGACACGCCACTTGAATAAACGCATCAATATCTAGAAATGACAATAGGCGCTCTTCTGTAATTTCCGTCATGGCAATTAACAGGATTTTCTTACCTTCCTTTTCTAGCAACTTTTTCAGCTCTAATGCCTTAATATTTGCAAACTGTCCTTCCTTTAATCCAATAATAATTCCAATAGTTTTGGCGTCCTGAGCCTTATACACGGATAATATTGCTTTTTTTTCTAGTTTTTGTGCAACGTCATTAATTTCTGAATATTCGTTGAAATAGGGATCCAGCATGAATGTTGGTTTCTGTGTCACGATTGCCAAGCTTGCAGAATGAAACATGCTTTGTCCCAAGAAAAAGTACGCATCAATTTGATCTTTATTGTCAAAAGCAGGATAGAACTCACAGCCAAAAACCTGCCCGTCATTTAAGTGTCCCTTGCCTCTTCCGATAACAACCTCATATCCAAAAGTCTCGAAAATTTCCTTGACTTTTTGGACAGAATGTAAATATTGACTATTGGTTACAAGAGAGATTTTCCTAAAATTTCTCTTTTTAAGCTCAATCGCAGATTTTTTCGCAATTGGACCAAAATCTATATCATCATAAGCATCTATCATGATTACTTTATCTCCAAACTTTTCCATAGCAATAGTGTGTCCGATGTTAAACAAGATATCCACACCTAAAATTTCAGCGGCGTGAATATTTAGATCGCATGAACCCCAGGATGTGTCACCAATTACATAAACTGGTATACTGAACTTCTCTGTCAATTTATATGCACAGCTTTGAATTTTCTTTAAGATTCCATCTGGACCATCTAGCGCAACGGAACGGGGTTTTTTTTCATTTATTGTAGAAAAAATCTTTTCTTCGTCTATATGTATCAACTAAACTACTCATCAATCAGTCACATAGTCTAATTTTAACATATATAATTAGATATACTTCCAGCACGAAAAGTGGGTAAACTTACTTGTTTCTATGTATATCAATAGAATATGTTGTACTAGAGAATTCAGGCAATTTTACGTCATTTCGTTCCGGTGTTATGGTAATCCTATCTCTATCAGGCCTAACTGATATGCTGATTTTATTGAGTCCTTCATTGGTACTAATAAAATGATCAAAATTAAGATTGTCAAGATCGGATATAGATTCAGGTAACTTCGGTTCCAGACAGATGTTATTCTCTATCATGTTTGGTTTAATACCCAACATTAATTCACGTAGTGCATAGACGTATAATCCAACTGACCATGCTTGAAGAATACATGAATTGAAGGGTTCAGGTCTATCCCCACGGTAAGTTTCTGCATACATCCCGTTTTCAGAGATAATACGGTCGGCCATTATGGAAAGATATTCAAGTGCCTGCTGAGTTCTCTGGTTTTTTATTTCGCTTATTGCGGCCCAACCAGTGACAAGTGGCCAAACAGCACCATCGTGATAAAGTGAAGGATGATACTTCGAATCCAAACTACTCAAAGATCTTATGCCCCATGGAGTCGTCAAATCCTCCTTTTCTAATCTTTCAAGTACTAACTTAGCCTTCTGCTGATCCTTTACAACTTCAGTAAGCAACAAGACTAGTGAATTCGGACGGATACTGCTATCTTTAGTCAAGTCCTTACGAATAGTATCATAATAAAATCCTAGCTTCGGTTCCCAATACTCAGTATCAATCCTTTCTCTCAGTTTTTGAGCAGATGAAAGCCAGTGTCTACCGTTCTCTTTGTCATCAACTATCGTTGCTAACTCGCTTCCAATTAGTAAACTTTCATAAAATAATGCTTGCACGTCATTTGCGCTCTTTCTTCTGTCAATATGATCCATCCAAGTAGAATCTTGAATTGGCAGTTTTTCTGCCGTACCAGAAAAGCCATGCTCAATAAAATCGTCATTGTCAATATCTCTGAGGAAACCCGAATTGATTAGATCAATTATGGATGCCCATCTTTTTGAGAGATATTGGGTATCTCCAGTACCATGCACATATTCACGGATTGCCCAAGGAAACAAAAAGGTCGAGTCTGCCGAACCGTATGTTGTATTGTGGAGAAATGATCTCCCGCTAATTACCATTGGCAACTCTCCTCTTACCGCACCATTATGGGCATATTTTGCCTGGCGTTTCAGAAAATTATCAATAACACGGAGTGAAAAATCATACTGGCCCATAGATAAATAGCCTCTCAACGACCATCCTGTATCACGTGCCCAATAATTTGGGAATCTTGGAAGTCCTGCACTAATCCCTTCTCCCAAATTATCATAATTTGCCTTTAGATACTCCAATGCGGTTTTTGCCTTTTTCAGGGCCTTTGCTAATTTGATGATTACGGAATTTGAAATTGAACTTGAGGGCGCGTGATGTATTGTAAATGAAGATGCTGAAATATTGTTATGATGATCCTTTGTTTCTTGGTACAATTTTTGATAATTATCTCTGATGTTTATATATTCATCTAGACACTCCTGAGCACTAGTGAAATCACCAGCACCGATCAGGGCTAACTCCTTGGTCAACCCCTCTTCAAGCTCTATATCATACGATAATTCTAAATCATTATCAAAAGAATCTGTTAGTATCTTGGAAGGTTTCAAAGTCTTTGGAGAAATACCTATTGTTCCAAAATAATGCGCAACACCTTTTTTTGCAATAGTCCTAATCTGCAAACAGTTCTCCGATTTATAATATTTTGAAAAATTACTTTGAGAAATTGCAGCCAATCCATAGCTTGTAATGTTACCATCGATTAGGAAATGGACCCTAATTTTCTTTTTTGAATGCTTCTTTGTATTTGAAGAGAAAAGCTCATTATTTTTCTCAACGTCAAAATTAAGAATCTGAATAAAACCTTTATTTTCAATTGGAACAAATAATGTTCTTTTTACATGGATTCCCGCAACTTCATGATGAGTGCACAGACTTCCATTCTCATGCCTCGATGACATGACAAAATTCGGAAGCCTTTTTCTTGCTCCCTCATCAACAGAAATTTCTACAATTATCCTTCCAAATGCTCTGGCTGGAGGGACATATAATCCTCCGTTATCGTATCTTGCTCCCATCCAGGTCCAATTTGCCGAAAGGGCTCCGTTAGAAGAGCAAACAATGTATGCTTTTCTTCCTGAAAGGACAAGTGGAGAAGCGAAATTCATAAACATTGTTTCTCCATAGGCCTGTGTATCAGACTCCTCCGGCAAATTTGATGAAATTATTACTTTTTCTTTCTTGTTGCTTGTATAATCCACAAATGTGAATGGAATAATTATTTGTTCAAAACCTTCAAGTTTACTCATTATAGTTATTTTGTGCTTCTTCTGAGTTTCCAACTCCATACCTATAATAAGAAACCTGGCGCTCTGAAATGGTTTGAATTGAAGAGGGCGCGATTCGGACAATGCCGATGCATTAACTATGGTGTCTGATGTTGCAATTTGAATTGATTTTTTTGATATAGGTAATTCATCAACGTAAATATCAAGAGAAACTATGTTTCCGCCTAATGGAACAGGAGGATTAATAAGAGAAAATATGAAGCCGTTTTCCTTGACATTCTCGTTCATAACAATTGCATTTTTGAGACTTCCTTCAACATATGACAGGACGGTATGAGTTTTGTCGAGAGTTCTTGTCATTATGTTTCTCCAAAACGTCTAAGTATGGAAGTATTCAATTCTTTATCTCTCTTATTAAATTGCAATTTAACCTATATTAAAACTATTGATCGAAAAAGTGGTTTGTATAAATAAATTCATAGTTTATTAAAGATTGTTTAACAAGAATTTCATGCCCTCGCCTTTACTTTAGGGAGTAATAAATGATGAAGAAAGTGAAAATAAGCAATCTTGAAATTGGAAACGGGACACCAAAAATAATGGGAATTCTCAACGTCAGTCCAGAGTCCTTTTATAAAGAATCCATTTCAACAGGCAAGAAAATAATTTCTGAGAGGGCGTCACAGATGGAAAAGGAAGGTGCGGATATTATCGATATAGGTGGAATGTCAACTGCACCTTACCTTGATACTGTAATTTCAGTAGAAAAAGAGGTAGAAAGAATACGAAATTCGGTCAAGGCTGTGAAGGAGGTCTGCAGGATTCCAGTTTCGGTAGACACACCTCGAGCAGACGTCGCCAAGGTGTCCGCTGAGTTGGGGGTTGATCTAATCAACGATGTTACGGGTCTAAAATATGATGAAAGAATGAAGGAAATCGTTTTTTCAACCGGACTTCCTGTCATAATTGGTGCCTACGGACGTAAATCTATTACTTATAGGTCAGGGGACATTTTTGAAACAATAGAAATTCTACAGGAAAGTCTGAACTTAGCACACAAAAAGGGTATAAGTGACAATAAAATTATAATTGATCCTTTAATTGGTTTTTTTAGATCGACTGGGAATAACCCCTTTTTTACGAAGATTGCTCATGATAGTTGGTATGAACGAGATTTGGAGATTATATCAGGTCTAAAGACCTTGTCAAAGATTTCAATGCCAATTTGTATCTCAGTCTCAAGAAAATCGTTTATTGGCAAACTGTTTAATCTAACCGAATCTGAGCGACTTATCCCTTCAATAATTACCCAGATTATCTGTGCTCTAAACGGTGCAAGCATAATTAGGACACATGATGTAAAAGAAACGAAAATAGGCCTAGAATTACTTCAAAAAATAACCAAAGACAGGGAGCCAAATCCTGGCACGACCTAATTAGTTGAGAAAACCAATCTGAAGAAAACGCTTATAATCCCAACGCAAATATAAAAAACAAGGAAATATTGGAAGTAAAAGAAGGTTTAACTTTTGATGACGTTCTCCTAATTCCAAAACGGTCTCCTATAATTTCTAGATCACAAACAGATTTAAAGACAAAATTATCCAGAAATATCTCACTAAATATCCCACTCATCAGCGCAAATATGGACACCGTAACTGAGTCAAATATGGCAATAGCAATAGCACAAGAGGGAGGAATAGGCATCATACACAGATTTATGACAATTGCAGATCAAGTCGATGAAATACTGAAGGTAAAACGATCAGAGTCGGTCATTATTGAACAACCCTATACCATCTCTCCATCAAAAACTGCAAACGAAGCATCTAAAGTGATGCAAGAGCTTGGTGTGTCTGGTTTGTTGGTAATGGATGATGCGTCAAAAAAATTGGTGGGAATTATTACCAATAGAGATATCATGTTTCAATATAATACAAACAACAAAGTAAAGGATCTTATGACGAAGGAACTTGTTACAGCAAAACAGGGTATTTCAATCGACGAGGCAAAACAAATTCTACATAAAAATAGAATAGAGAAACTACCCGTGATAAATAAATCAAATAATGTTGTGGGACTCATTACGAGCAAAGATATTATGAAAATGGAACGATACCCGTTGGCCTCAAAGGACAAGAAAGGTAGATTATTGGTTGGCGGGGCCGTTGGAGTAAAAGGTGATTATTTAGATAGAACTGAACAGTTACTCAATTCAGGAACTGATATAATTGTCGTAGATATCGCACATGGCCATAGTGATAATGCAATAAATGCAGTTCATATGATAAAGAAGGCGTTTCCAAATTGTGAACTAATTGCAGGAAATGTTGCCACAGGCCAAGGTGTAAAGGATCTCATCAAAGCTGGAGTTGATGCAGTAAAGATTGGCGTCGGATCTGGTTCAATATGCATAACTAGAGTTGTAACAGGTTCTGGGGTTCCACAATTAACTGCAGTTGTAGATGGAGTTAAAGTTGCGAATGAACATGATGTGCCTGTCATCTCCGATGGGGGTATAAGGACCTCCGGAGATGCCATAAAGGCCTTGGCTGCGGGAGCATCCACAGTAATGATTGGTAGTCTATTCGGAGGAACCGATGAGAGTCCGGGCAAAACAATAGTAAGACATGGAAAGAAATTCAAAATGTATCGTGGCATGGCATCGTTTTATGCATCCCTGGGCAGAAAATATAGAGAAGAAGGGTCGCAGGTTATAGATGGAGAGGATCCTAATGACTACGTACCTGAGGGCGTTGAGGCAATGGTGCCGTATAAGGGAAGTGTTACTGATTTAATAAAGCAATTTGTTGGGGGAATAAGGTCGGGACTAAGTTATTGTGGTGCAAAAAACATCGCAGAAATGCAACGTAATGCGGAATTTGTAAAGATTACACCCGCAGGAATCACTGAAAGTCAACCACATGATGTGGATCTTATGTAAAGGCAATCTCAAAACTTCGTCAAGACGGATGTAAAGATTATTTTCGAAAGATGGATGTCTACCTTTACAAGATGTAAATATTGCATTGTGTCTAAGTTTACTCTTGCAGTATAGTAAAGTCTCTGACTCCAACTCTTTTAAGCTATGTTAAGCCTTAAACAACATGCCTAGAATATCGTATTTGGATTTTTCTGCAGAGGACCCAGAACGTGCAGTAAATTTTTACAATAAAATTTTTGGCTGGCAGATCAATAAATGGGATGGACCTTTGGAATTTTGGGAGATCAAAACGGGCGAACCAAATGAGCTTGGCATAGATGGAGGTTTATCTAAGCGTGACAGGATTGGACAGTGGACGACTCCTTTCATCAATGTTTCATCGGTCGATCAATATATTGCCAAAATAGAGGCTGGCGGTGGAAGAATTATTCAGCCTAAAGCGTCGATACCTGGAATTGGTTACAGTTTGCTCTTCAAGGACACTGAAAGTAATACAATAGGTTTGTTCGAGGAAAATAAGAACGCAAAATAAAAAAAAGCAAAATCGAGCCACTTGATTTCATATTTTCTATGCAAATACACCCGAATAGAGCCTGAAATAGACTACTTTATATTTAGATTGTCGCATATGGATAATTGATTCATTATTGAAATATTTGAGGTTGAGCTTGTTCATAACGCTAATTACTTTAGCCTTCATTTTGGTTCCTTCATTTGCGCTAATCTCTTCCTCTCAATCCAATAATACATTGTCCGAAGAGACTTCATCCAATGAGACTTCCTTTTCTTCTCTGAGTAGGGAGCTAGCTGAAAATCAATCAGAGTCGTCAGATGAGCAATCAGACCAAGAAGCTGATGACTAGAGGATTAAATGACCGCTAAGAACAAGATTGTTGGTATAATAGATGACGAGCTTGATATTACCCAGCTGTATCAAGACGCCATTTACGGACATGTCAGTGGAATGTCAGTCGTTTGTTTTAACAATCCCGTAACTGCCTTCGAGCATTTTAAAGATAACAAGGAAGATTATGTTCTTGTTATTTCTGATTTAAGAATGCCAAATCTGAATGGATTAGATCTATTAAAAAAAATCAGATTGCTCAATTCAAATGTTAGAACGATACTAGTTAGTGCTTACGAAGTTAAAGAAGACGAAGGATTTCAGAAGTATATGAAAGACGGAACTATAGACTTATTCATCGAAAAACCTATTCCCATTGATTGGTTGCGTCAAAAGGTCAGGGAACAAATTACAGCATATGAGCAAAGAATGAACGAATAAAACTATAACTCAAATTTCTTACTACGCTACTCAGATTGGTAACTCATCTGTTACTTGATTTGTAAACATTCCTATTTGTTTGCATAATATTATAACTAAGAGACCGGGAATCAGTCCATTAAAGGCTTAAAAAAGGTAACAATATCCGCAATAATTTGATAATAAAATTAGTAATATATCGGATTACACTGAAACTAAGTTTGTCTTATAAAGGATCTCATTTTTTCATTAAACATCGGAATAAAATCTTCCTTTTTCATCCCGTGAACGTTAAATACATGCTGCTCTCCTTTTCTAAAAAGCTCATTATCATTTTCTGCTTCCAAAATGTAATCACAATCAAATCCAGCGTCTCTACAAGATAACGATTTCATATTAAGGATCCTTCATTAAAGTATAAAAGAATTAGAGTCTATCGAAAAAATGCTCCATTTTATATATGATGCAAAAGATGTTGCTTTTGAGCAATGCCAGAAGTAATTGTTAGAATCAAACACGTTGAAAAATGATTTGGAAACTATACTTTTGACTATATCTACGGAATTCAATAAATAGTGCAATTAAACTGAATACCATCGAATCCGGACCAAAATTTTATAATGTAAATTCTGTCATTTCATTATATGGGTCCGATGTATAAAACATAAAATGATGTCATATTTTACGTTCATTAATTCACAACCAGATTTCGTTCGTGAAATATCCAACTGGTGGAAAGAATTTTGCGAAAGATTCCACCAGTTGTTTTTTGGAAACGTTACAGGGTACTGCCCTACAAACTATATATAAAATATTCATAATATTCGATTGATTTTTGGCTTTTTAGACCGTCTAATAGCATTTTATTGGTCAAATTGGTAACTTTAAACGATTTAAATGAACTTTGTATGAAATTTAAATTTCCAAAGTTACAATTTACACTTGGATCCCTAATAAAAAAATCAACTGTTCTTTTTCCTAATATTCGGAATCTAAGGTTAATCCAAATAATCATTTTCGCACATCCTTTTAATATAATGTCCATGACATGTGGTATCTTTCAATCGTTATAGTTTATTAGAACCGATGATCATTAACTGTATTTTAAGATGAACTTATTATGTTATGCTCACTTAATTTTTATGAATGACTCTTGTTTTAATAAATCGTATCTGTGTAACTGACTATTCACTTCTGCATGCAAATCGCCTAAGTGTATGGGTTTCTGAAGAAATCCATTTATTAATTTCTTTTTAGCATACTCATAAAATAAATCATCATTTATCGCAAATGCTGTCATGAGTATCGTTCTTATATAAGGATTTAGCTCTTTTATCTTCTTTATCAATTCCATTCCATTAATGGAAGGCATTCTTAAATCAGAGATTATGAGTGTATAATCTTCTCTATTAAGCGCAAAATGTTCGAACGCTACTTTGGGATCTGTAAATGCGAAAATAGTAAACCCATTTGTTGTTTGTAGCGCATCACGGAAAAGCTGAGCAATATCTAATTCATCGTCTACTACAGCGACTAATCCTTTTTTATTAACCAATAATGCAAAACAACCTTATCCTCTCATGATCTTCATACAAAGATGCGATTTAAGCTATAAAGTACTATAATCCACTAGCTGTATTATTTCGCAACAAAAAGTCAAGTAACGAATTACTCTAGTCGTTAAAACCAATATCCGAACTAATATAGTGACTTTGTTATCTCATATATGACGAGTTTAACCACTTATCACACAAATCATTCATAAATTGCAGCTAATCATACTTCTGTTGACAAACTCAACGCTAAATTCAGTTAATTATAATAATAAAACTCTTTTTTTTGAAGCAATAATTATATATTTTGAAATCTATTTAATTTATAGTGTCGAAAGGCGTAGTTAATCAAAAAAGTAGCATATCCGAGTTGGATCGGAAATTATTAAAGATTCTACTTATGCCTAATGGTGATTCAAAATCCAGCAAAAGTTTATCAGCAAAATTAGGCATACCAATTACTACTGTTAGAAGAAGACGCAAAAGACTGGAGGATAAATTTTTGAAAATTAACTATGTATTAGATATAGCGAAATTTGGCTGGAAGCGTATTGACTTTTTTATCTCCATAAGGAATGGCATGGTTGATGCTGTTGCGAAGAAACTGCTCGATATTGATGATGTGACTTATGTCGGTAAGAGTATAGGAGAGCATACAATTGATCTCCGTATAGAAACCATAGTAAAAGATAATGCTTCAATCCTTGATCATCTTGAAACAATAAAAGCTATGGACGGAGTTAAAGACGTAGTATGGAGCGAGATTGTCACAGTTGTAGGAAAGAAAATATCAATTCCCATTTCGATTATTGATAAAATTTGACTATCCTATGAAGTAAATGTGATTCATCATCTTCTATTATTAGAGAATGACTGGCGGGGCGGTCGTATGCTACGGATGATGAATAAGAAGCAACGATCCCACCAGTTTTGTGCTTAGACTGTAACTTTTTACTAGATTCTCCAACTATAAATCCCTATAAACCGACAAATCAAATATTTTAATAAAAAAAAGTCAATATTCAAAAATCACTGGCAGTAAAAACCAAAGTCTTAAAATAAATTGTTTTTTCAAGTCAGATATCAATCGAACAGCTAAGTTATTTCAATGGAATTTATTTCATAATGTAATTACGCACCAACTCGCTCAAAGAAAAGCATAATATAATATCTGTCATTTCATGATTTGGACCTGATATCATGTAACTAATATGGGTGAAAATACAGAATCATTATGAATTGATTTTTTATGGCGATCTCATTTATATATCACACTCCAATTCAGCATTTAACAACATTGAAAGATAGCGTTCGATTAATTTCTAAATATTATCGATTCAATATAGACGGTTTTGTTTCTTACCTTACAACAGTAACGATGTTGTTGACTGTCCTACTCATAGTGAGCGTAGGTAGTAATTATCAAATTCAAAATGTTGAAGCACAGTCAACGAATACTAGTTCCTTTTCCGAATTATTTGAAAAAGGCAATTCATTAGGCAATCTTGGAAAATACGAGGAAGCAATTAGCTGGTATGATAAGGCATTAGAGGCTGATCCTAAAAATGTGGATGCTCTATACAACAAAGGAGTAGCACTTGGTTATCTTGGCAGGTATGAAGAAGCAATTATCTGGTATGATAAAGCGTTAGAGGTAGATCCTAAGCATGTATCTTCTTTAACCAACAAAGGAGGAGCACTTGATAGTCTCGGTAGGTATGAGGAAGCAATTACATGGTTCGATAAGGCGTTAGAGGTAGATCCTAAACATCTAAATGCTTTATACAACAAAGGAGTAGCACTTGATAATCTCGGTAGGTATCAAGAAGCAATTAGCTGGTATGATAAGGCATTAGAGGTACATTCTAATGATGTAGATGCTTTAAACAACAAAGGAACAGCACTTCACCACCTAGGTCGTTATGAAGAAGCGATTAGTTGGTATGATAAGGCATTAGAGATAGATCATAATGATGTAGATGCCATATACAATAAAGGACTAGCACTAGCTTACCTTCATAAGAAGCAAGATGCTTTGGCGTTGTTGGATAATGCGTTGACCATAGATCCAACTAACCAAAGAGTATTAGACCTTAAATCACGACTGCAAGAGTGAATTTTCTATTGTATACCATACTATATGGTTATCCATATGTATAAAAATTCTAAAAGATAATGATCGTAATGTAAATTCTATCTTTTCATGATGTGGATGTAATGTAGTGTATTCTTTAGTTGACAGTAACTTCTCAAGTTAATTGGTTGTTTCAAACTAATGGACTTGAAAAGTCAACGACTTCGTACTTTCTACGCCCGCCTGTAATGCAGTTCCTAAAATTGTAAACGTTCCAACATCATTTTCATCGATTACAAAAGTAGGTGAGAGTTTTCCATCATTGTCTGTATAATCTTTAATGACATTGCCTAAAGGATCCTTGATTGTAAGATGAACAAATATAGGATCAAGTGACGCTCCTGTAATTGGATCGGAGACAGTTAATGTTACTGTCTGCTCCTCTCCAGGGGAAATTGGATTTTGTTTTACACTAATGTCGAGCTTAACTAGACCTGAATTATTATTTTGAGGAATATTAGCTTCAGGAACATTAGCAGTTAGGTTAGCTTCAGGGACAGGAACATTAGCAGTTAGGTTAGCTTCAGGGACAGGAACATTAGCAGTTAGGTTAGCTTCAGGGACAGGAACATTAGCAGTTAG
>JASKBU010000105.1:0-3098 GCA_033272285.1 Nitrososphaeraceae archaeon | reverse complement strand
TTGTCAGTTGCTGAAGACTTGGTATTGTCAGTTGCTGAAGACTTGGTATTGTCAGTTGCTGAAGACTTGGTATTGTCAGTTGCTGAAGACTTGGTATTGTCTGTTTCTGAAGGCTGGGTATTGTCTGTTTCTGAAGGCTGGGTATTGTCTGTTTCTGAAGGCTGGGCACTTCCCGTGCTTTGATCAGACATCCTATAATCGGCTCCATCTCCGTCTTCTCCGTCACCCGTTTCACCCAGGTCTCCATCGTCTTTATCTCCAGAACCATCATCACTGTCATCGTCTGAATTTGAATCAGTTTCTGCATTTACATTATTAGCGAGTTGAAAGGGAGAAGATAAAATTGGCATAGTTAATGTTAGAAATATCAATAAAAAGATAAAGGATGAGAATTTTTTAAATTCTAAAGTCACAGTTTAAACCCCGCATTAACCTATATGATGTGTTATAAGAATGGAAGCTTATTTGTATGATTTTAGCAGAATTGGCCAATTTTTACATCAAACTTTTTAGCAAGTCTATTGCTTCTTCATTTTGAATAAGTATTGAATGCTTTTCTGGATTCGTTTGAATGATAAAACTTTGAAGTTTCAATAACTGTAACATTCCCTTATTATAGTTATTTGATTGAATGTGAGCAATAACACTATCCGAATTGGTTATTAGTTCTTTATGAAGTGAGTTTAGAATTTCTGTACTGTTTTGATTTGTGGCATTTACAAATAATTCTGATTGAATTAAAGCGTCTAAACTAAGTATTTTAGAAATTGAGACGTTCTTTATGTTATTTATAGATACATCCGGTACTGTATGTGCAGTTCTATTACCTATATCAACTGTCGAATTGGTAGGGTCAGTAACATTGACCATAAAACTAGGTGTACATCCCACATCATCGGGATCACAGGGAGAATCTGTACAGGCTGGATCTGATAAATCACAGGGTGGAAGGGAAGGATCATCTAGCAATTTAGTTTCAGATTGATTTGATAATGGTTGTTGACTAACAGAGGTTCCTTCAGATAAATTAGCAGTGTTATTACTGCCTATAGGAACTACTTTGCCGATAGATGCGTCATCAATAGTTTGAAATTGCATATTTTTAGTAAATCCGTTAATCTCTACGGGCGGATCCCAATATTTTATATTTGGCCAATCCTTGAATCCGTATGAAACGCTTTTTGTGGTGTCGAAACAGGGTGGATTGTAACCTTTGAAAAAGTTAATAGATGAAATTACGTTCATTTCAGTAGTATCACTATCCGTTGGCCAGTCATAATTAATAGCCTGTCCATTTGCCGTGAAAGTTCTGTAGAAAAGAGCCGGTGGAGTGGGCGGACTCACATGACCAATTGCTCCGCGGAAGGTAGAAGTGAGCCCTTTAACTATCCCTTCCGGCTCGTGCAAGCCATTCACGCCTGTTTCATCTATTAAATGACCTTGATAATCTCTGCCATAAGTATACGAATAATCAATTATAGGAGTAGTAACGATACCCGCAAATTCATAAAGGGGGTTCATTACGCTAAAGTAGTTAGGCTTACAGGGAGGTGTGTTGGCACTTCCCCCGTGTTTTAAGTCGAGGTTATGACCAAGTTCATGCATGAATGTTGCCGCTTTTTGATCGGTATTCCCATCAGGGTGTCCGTTCGCGTCAGAATCTGCCCATCCAGAATCACCCAGGGATATAACAATGTCATTTCCGGGTTGTTCTCCGTTTCCAGAAACTCCTGTCAAACCACACTGCGAATGCAATGAAATACCATAGTGGTAGATGGTTTGTTTTTTTGATACGATATCTGAGATGCTCGCCCTTTCCAATGCTGTTCCAAACCAAGCATTTTTTAACGTTTGAAATTCAGACCAAATATCAGTACATGAATCGTGTGGAATGGTTTTGTGATCAAAAATAACGTGCAAATTAATTCCTGGTAGCCCATCTGGATTTGATATGCCGGGGGCAGTTGCAAATTTAGTTTTTACCAAATCCATCGCACTATTAAGATTAGTATTCGCATGAGAAACCATTGCGTCAATTTCGACCAGAATGTCTTTATGTTGCCAGTTTACACCAGGCATACTTATTCCAAGATAAGAGCCCGATTTTTCCCAATCGTCTGCCAAACCGTCACAATCCGTGTCATCTAAAGTGTTCCTATAACATATTGAATACACCTTATGTTCAGACAATAACGTTATCGAAACAATCGACATAAAAACAACTGCCAAAAGTGAAAATACCATCGGCTTGCAAATCCTAGCCGAGTTTCCGCAAAATAACAATTATCTACATAGTAATTGAGATTTAATAAGGCTTACTTATTGAATGAATAGTGACCCTTCAATAAATAAAATTAATTTGGATTGACTCTCAAATTAGGCGATTTGACTAGAATGGCTTCAACAATGGTACTGTGGTTGCCCCGAATTAATTTCTTAACAGGGTTATGGGATTTACGGTCTACATGACGGATGCTTCGGTACTCATAAACGTCTCGTATGTGGATGCTTATCAACGTCTTATTTATCCCAGAATCAGGTAAAGTTTTCTCAAATTTGAAAACGAATCTAGTCAAATTTAAATACCTTTTATCGGGGTATTGATTTGATGTCTTTTTCAGATGAGGACGTAAGTGATGAAAGAATTAAGAGGAGGGTTAATGACTGGAGGACAAAGTATCCGCTTGCTTCTGCGATATTTGACAAAATACCAACTATGGATCTTGGAGAGGTTGTTGGCACCATGTACCTAGTTGATGGTGTGAAAAGGCTGGTGAAAATGCGGGCACTAAGATTAAGCGTGGAACAGGGTAAAGAGCCACTAGACTTGTTAGACGATAAATTGAGTGATCAAAAGGTCGAAGAGAAAATCAATGGGTTGAAGAATAGATTTCCTACTGCTGCTGGTATCCTTGAAAGAATACATCACATGGATCTTAAAGAAGCCACAATGGCAATGTTTGCGCTTGATTCAATGGAGTCATTACTAAAGGCTAAAGCAGCACTGACTCTGCCATCGTAATCATTCATGTCAACCCGATTCGCTGGAATAAACACTGTAATAAAAAATACAATTTCCTTTTCTATTTTTTCTTGTC
>JASKBU010000104.1:0-16366 GCA_033272285.1 Nitrososphaeraceae archaeon | reverse complement strand
AAAATTCCAAATATAATAGGCATGAATAATTCGAAAATTCCTATCGCATTGTTATCATTAACTTTAATATTTTCAAGTTTGTATGTTTTGAATTATCAGGCAATCTATTCCCAAACTTCAGAAGATCCCAAGAGTCTTAATTGTAAGGATAACAAGGATCAATCTCAATATTTTAGTAATGTTGCATCAAATGATTCAAAAGCAGCAGGCCCTGTTACTAATGATTCGGATGGATTTCATTATGTGAAGAAATTTGATAGTAACGGTACGCTAATTACTGCCTGGGGTACTAAAGGAACAGGGCCTGGGCAGTTTTTACATGCACATGGAATTACAGCTGATTCCGACGGAAATGTTTACGTAAGCGATGCAGAAAAATGCAATGTTCAGAAATTCGACAGTGAAGGAAATTTCATCAGAATGTGGGGTACTAGAGGAACTGGTCCCGGACAATTCTTTCAACCTGAGAGCATGGTCGTAGATTCAAAAGGCAATGTGTTCGTCGCCGATTATGCTAACCAACATATTCAGAAATTTGATAGTGACGGCAATTTCATTACAATGTGGGGTAGCAAGGGAAGAGCTGACAGTCAATTTATCAAGCCATGGGGAGTTGCAGTTGACTCAACTGATAATGTGTATACAAGTGATCAGGATAATCCTGAAGTTCAAAAATTTAGCAATGATGGTAAATTTTTGACCAAATGGAATTCTTACTCTCCCGGCATGTTATTTGTACATTTACATGATATAACAGTAGACTCTAATGATTCAGTTTACGTTACTGATGGCAGAAACAATTCCTATATTGCGAAGTTTGATGATCAAGGCAATTTTGAAAAAAAGTGGGGAGGATTTGGATATGGTAACGGCCACTTTGTTGAAAACCACGGGATTGTAACGGACAAGGAAGGTAACGTTTATGTGGTAGATACAAGAAATGTACGTATTCAGAAATTCAACAGTGAAGGTGAGTTTATCACAAAATGGGGATCACTGGGATGCCGAGATGATCAATTCTTGATTCCCCATGATATTGCAATAGATTCTTCTGGCAATATTTATGTCTCAGATAGTGGAAATGTCCATTTCAGAGCTCAAAAAACTTGTGAGTCATTTGAAAACTAATAGTTAGCATCTATGTGTACATTCAAGGATATAACTCAATGTTAACGACCAGGTCTCAGCATGACGAGGAATCAATGAATTAAAACTTGGAGAACCTAAAACTATTTTTCATATGTATTATTTTTTTAACCGCAGCAATGTACGGTCAGCAAATGCTATCAGCTGATATGCTAAGTAATTCTTTACGACAACGTATAGGGGATTATGACATACAAATTAATACTGTGCCCGCTGTCCCTATTTCAGGACACGACACACGTATCAATATTAGAATAAGTTCAGTCAGTAACATTCCAATAACGGATACACCTATTGTCATTAGAATTTCGGATGGAAAACATGAGTTATTTGAAACGCATCCAGTATTCTTGTCAAGTGGACACTACTCCTATAATTACAAATTTGACAGAGCAGGTATCTTTCTTGTAAGTGTGGATATATTAGATAACATTTCCATTCTAGATTCTAGTGACTCAAATAGAACACTTATTTTTGATTTCCCGATTCACATATCAGAGCCGTTTTGGGCTCAGATGGATTCGCTAATTATTCCTATTACTGTTGTAGGTGCGGTGATTGGAGTAGTTGTTACATTAGTATTGTTTAGGAAATTTAAAAGTAGTAACAAGGTAATCTAAATTATACAAAATCAGTTGGCTGCACCTAAGACTTATCGAACAAGTAAGCTACTCGAACTCATATTCGTCAAGCTGAGAGCAATTTCCAGCGTGGTTGTTGAAGATAGTTTCTACGCCATCTAGCATAGACTGATTTATGTTACCTTCTGCGACCATGTTGCCTATATTTACCTCAGAAAGCGCATCGTATAATTGCTTAAAATCGCTGCACGTGATGGTAAACTGCTCAATGTCGATAGGAAGCCCTATCTCAGAGTTATTAGCAGAAGAAATAGATAATGAAGTGTTGGCATTCGGAGAACCGGTGATGATTCCACTATCCTCCTGTCCGTGAATTTGTTGAATAAAAAGTGCTAGATCTTCAGATTGATATACCGGATTAATCATGAATGCTCCGATCAAGATTAAAGAGATGGCGATAATGGAGTTTTTACTAGGCATCAACCCATCATAATTCATGGCAAATTACCTCTTCAATATATCGTATTTGTAAGCTATTTGATGATTAGAATGTAAATTATATTAGAATTTTCCATTGAGGAATTCTGCTATTGTCTTTTAATTAGTAATAGATAATTCATATTTTATCATTCAGTTCTACTTAACTCTGCATAATTAATGGGCTGTCAGGAAGTGATGAAATTCAGGGGAGGGATAGGCAACGATATGCAGAACGGCAGTGATGGGAATGACTATCTATCTGGAGGAGATGGCAGTGACACTATTGATGGTGGACCAGGTAATGATGAACTCCACCGCGATGATGTGGTAGACGAGTTAATCGGGGGAACTCAAAATGATATCTTGTACGGTACTTCCAATAATGACTTTCTTGATGGAGGCCCTGTTGATGATCGCCTTTATGGGGAGCCTAGCAATGATACTTTAAGTGGTGGTCAGGGGACTACCATAGATGTGGATTGGGTGTAGACAGGATAACTAATTTTAATATAGCAGATGGTGATCATGAATCAGGTGACTGTGAAGTTAAGTGCTTATTGAATACCATTATACACGTGGTATTTTAAATTATCCTGGTACTTGTTAATTACCATTTTCAAGGCCAATGGATATTTACTTTTATTTTACAAAATCTAAAAGCCTAATTAAATATAGTTATCAGTAATTTCTAGCTATTTCTACTATAGTCCCAAGTAGAGTAATATACTGGTTTGATTTCTAGCATTACTGAATTTCCATCTCGTACATTCTGCAGTAATGTTTTCGCCATTGGATGATCGGTACTCCCTAGATACTTTAGCATTATTTTTTCTGCTATTGGCAGATTTGCATTTGGTTCGCTCAAAATTTTAACATTACCCTTCCCTCTTACGCCTTTATATGGTGGATTCCCATCATCAACGCAAAAATAGACTTTATAGTTCTGTTTCAAATTCTTTGTCTTTTTAGATTGTTTACCTGTTTCTACAAATATTACATCTTTAGAACCATCATAAAGATACCATGTAGGGTGGATATTAGGATAATTATCTACATCGATTGTTCCAAGATGTAGATTTAATTTGCTATGTGACAGAAATTCAATTATTTCATTTTCTGTGAGCTGAACTCCAAAACCTGGACTTGCATTTAATAGTTTCATACCAATACTTTATGAGCTTTAAAATATAAATATACACAGACGATCTGGTGGGAATAATATTTACTGCCGCATAGTTGCATATTAGAAATAAAAAAGATATGGGGCCGATCTATTCGTCGGCAACAGGTGGAGATTTCTATTATGGGGGTGATGTTTATTTCTCCGATATCTCGGTAAACTAATGCTTTACACACTACTGAATTGGTTGCTGAAGCTTCGCCTTCACAATCGATCTTTTCCTTTGCGTCAAAGTCAAGATCTACTTTATTCTTTTCACCTTGGACGTTGATAGTATCGGTTGTTGTCTTATCAGATGCTAGACAGCCTTCACTGCTAGTTCCAGAAGCGTCTGTATCGCAATCGTTTCTTTGTTTTGCATCGGTGTCGATATTGACCTTATTTTTGAAAGGATCATCTGCAAATGCGTGGGTTGCACTGGTACCTATAACTCATCCAATCAATAATACTATTGAAGGAACAAGTATGGTCCTTGAACTTAGATTCATCCATTTCTTATCGAACTTTTAGTTTATATGAAGTAGGATGAATCATATCCTAAATTATTGTGGATACATTTCCGCATTATCTTAGAATAAATAAGACCGAATGATCAGACATAAAAATCTTAGATAAAAAAATTAGTATTGCGTTGCTGTCAGACCATTAATATCACATTTCAGAGTCGAAAGCTTGTTTGCAAACCATATCATGATCAACAAAAAGGACTACATTACATGTTATTACCAACCGTTCATACTACCCAATAACATTACATTTCAAACAGTCAAATGATATGCAAGGTGGTAAGCTTAATACGACTTATTGAATGAATAACGGTTGCCCTGTTTTTTATTTACGATCTAATTTATTAAATATCAAAGTACCAACCATAAGTGCAGCGGACAAAATAAATCCGAGGTAGGACAAATTCCGTTCATGCGGAAAGATAAAAGTAGATCCAATAAATATTGACGACGATATAATACTCATAGGAAGAACATTTGAATTGCCTTTTAGTCTATTTGCTGTTCTCTGATCAGTCAAATATTGTTTTATCATTGGTGCAAGGTCGACCGAAACTTCGAGCCCTTTTACAAATTTATTTACGTATCTCTTAAATTCTTCAACATAGGCATCCTTAATTAGACCCTCCTCTTCAAGCAAACTTACCAAAACACGGACAAACTGGAATTTTACATCATGATAATGGTAAATTCCCTCAAGAATTGAGGCCATTCTCATATAAAGAGCAAGATTCTTAGGTAAACGGAATGGGAATCTGCTCAAGGTTTTGTTTGCCAAGTCTTGAAGTGCCTTCACTTCCATTCTATCCACCTTCTTTCCGTACAATGATTGAATACTTAATTCAAGACCTTTTTCCACTAGCCTTCTGTCAACAGAAGACTCAAGTGTTCCTAATTCCATTAATACATCCGTGGTCCTTACTGGATCTTTGTCTACTAAACCTAGATATAATCTAACGAGCCTTCTTCTAGTTTCATCGTCTAGCCTACCAACCATACCAAAATCATAGAGTATTATTGTACCATTACTAGTTATTGATATATTACCAGGATGCGGATCAGCATGGAATATACTGTGACGCAGTAACATCTTGAAGAATAACCTATGTATACGATATACTAATTTTGCTCTATCAATATCATGTTGATCCAATGTTTTAATATCTGTTACTTTAATTCCCGGCAAATATTCTAGCGTGATTACATGCCTGGACGTCCTGTCAAGATAAACCTTAGGAATGATTACTGACTTGTCATTCTTCAAATTATTTTTGATTTCTGCCAAATTTCTAGCCTCTACTCTATAATCCATTTCTTCATATACTGTTTCGATGAATTGAGAAAGCATTCCCTCAGCTGAGAATCTTAGATTTTCATCGATAAAACGTGTGGCTATTGGTAGTAGCTTTTTTAGTATGTAGATGTTTTGCCCTATTGTTTCTTCAATGTTGGGCCTGCTTATCTTGACTACGACATCTTGTCCTTTGTATCCTGCTCTGTATACTTGACCTAAACTTGCTCCAGAAATTGATGCGGAATTAAAATAATCAAATACTTCATCAAGAGAACCAAGCTCTTTTTCAAGAATTGGTCTAACATCTGAAAACGGTTCTGGTAATACATCATCTTGAAGGCTTTCTAGTACATCCAAGTAGGGTTGAGGTAGCAGATCCGCTCTAGAGGAGAGCCATTGACCCAATTTTATGTACGAGGGTCCAAGGTCGATGAATGTTTTTAACGCTCTCTCGGCATGTTTTCTGAATTTCTTCTCGTTTACATTCTTGCCTTCTTTTTTCACCCATTCTCTCCTGTCAGTCCTGAGGTACACGATAACAGGAATTAGCTTCAAAATTGTCTTTATTATTAGCCAAATGGATGCTTTCTTGAATTGAAAAGCGGGTTCTTTTTTATCGGTGACTATAGCAGCATCAGGTATTTCTTTGCTATCTTCCATCAAGAATATTTTCACCCCACTGAATTCTCATAAAGATAAAATGAATAGTCCAGAAGTATAATTGAACAAAGGCATATAAGATAACTTTCAACATAAGTTATTTTTCCCTGTCTATGAGATAATCAGAAAGAGCAGAAAGTGCCATAACACCAGGAAAATATTTTGTGGCATCAACCATTACATGTCCGAGAGGATCGTTACGTGGATCTATTTTATCGTAGTGAACGCTATAGTGATTTTCATATTCGCGGATGTGTAAATTACCATGCCTATATTGTTTTATCGATCCTTTCTTTTCTCCCAGAATAGTTGGCTTGTACTCAATTAGAGGTCTTACTGTTTTAGGTACAATGATATTTCCCTCGTTATCAACAAAAGACATAGCAAGCTAACAATAACTTTGGATATAAAAATTACCTTAAATTTTCACATATCTTTAAATGAAAAATTATGCGAAAGTAATTTTTCAAATTCCTAGTAATAAATCTACAATAATATAAGAAGACTTTTATAGAATATTATCTATTTTTTGTGATATGAGTGATACAAAAGGCAAGGTTCCAAATATAGTTGCAATTGAAGTCATAAAGAAAAATGGGGTTGATGTTGAAAAATTAAAAGAATTAATAACGAAAGGTGTGGGTGCTGAATTTACAACATATTATTATTACACAATTTTAAGGATGCATTGTACCGGGCTTGATGGTGAAGGCATTAAGGAAATAGTTGAGGAAGCCAGGATTGAAGATAGAAATCACTTTGAAGCCATGGTACCTAGATTATATGAACTCGGAGGATCATTACCAAGGGATATTAGAAAATTTGCAGATCAGGCAGGTTGCCCTGATGCATATCTTCCAGATAATTGGGAAAATCTTACTTCAATAATAGAAATATTGCTTGCTGCAGAACAGTGTGCTATTCGTTCGTGGGGTGAAGTGTGTGATACGACCGCCGGCAAGGATCCCCGCACGTATGATATCGCACAAAGAATTATGCAAGAAGAAGTTGAACACGAAGCCTGGTTTATTGAGTTGCTTTCCAAGAGACCTTCTGGACACTTTAGAAGAAGATTTGTAGGACAATCTCCTCATGTTGGGGAACAAGGCGGATTAATTCATACTTAGAATCCCTCTTTACTTTTATTGCTGCTCAAATAACGAAGGTATCTTCGAATATCTTTTGTTTTGAAACTATCAATAATAACTTAAATTCAGAATCTATACTGAATATTAGTAATAGTAATCAGATTGTTAATTTATCATGAAGGTTTGTTATTGTACTTAACATAGAATTATTTTTGACATGTCCGTACCTGAAGGTACCTGAAGGTTCATGAATTATATAAATTGGTAACAATAAAAAGAATTATGAAATTTTCAGAAAGATTTTAGGATGCAGGGCTTATTTGAAATATGCTGCCCAGCCCGATAGATACAACATACAAGTTACCATCAGGTCCCACTTCTATGTCAGTAATGCCGCCAAAACCTTCACCAAATACAATGCTACTCAATCCTGGTGAAGAAGGTTTTTCAACAACTCTCGACGCGAGAGCTGGTGGAAGAACAATATCTTTTCTATCAGAAGTAAGATCAAAATGATAGATTCTACCGTTATGGACGTCGCCTACAAACATATCATTCTCATATGCAGTACCAAGGGCTGTTGAATGCAAAAATTTTACTGCTGTTGGTCCTGCTGTATTTACCCAAACCAGCTCAGGATCACTATAATGTCCTTTTCCTCCGAAGTCCTGTAGATCAGATTCGCTAAAGGAGTCTTCCATCGACGCTAAACCCTGCACCTGTTGCCATCCGCTATTAAAACCAGGTAGTACCAAATTTATTTCGTCACCGTTTCCAGGCCCATTTTCTGTATCCCATAGATTACCAGAAACAGGATCAAAATCCATCCTAAAGCTATTTCGAATTCCATATGCATAATAAATACGCAAAGGTATGGATTCTCCTAGAATACCCTCGGCAGGTTGACCGTCTTGCGTTATTCTTAAAATGCCGCCTCTTCCATCAGGATCAACTCCATTCTCGTAATTTTGGGCCTTGGTCTCTGTTGTTGGTCCTTTGAAGGATCCGTCTATGTCCCCAATCGTCACATAAATGTTATCATCAGGTCCAATTAAGAGGTCCCCACCATTATGTCGAGGTCCAGGATTTGCTGGCAGGTCCATCAAAAGTAACGGATTAATCAGCGAATCGCCTGCTAACTCATATCTGTACACTCTATTCCCAATTGGCTGTATTCCAGCCTTATCAGCGCCATCTTTTCCAGCAATTTCAGTGTAGTAAAGAAATACAAATGTTGTTGAACCATGTTTTGACACAGCGATTCCACACAAGCATCTTTCAATAGAGTTGGCCACATTAAGATCCAGAACAGGATTTGCTAGAACTTTCCCATTGACTATCCTTTTGACCATACCGGTATCTTTCTCAAGTACTAAAATGTCGCCCGGTCCAACGAAAGCCATATTTGTTGGAGTACTTAATCCTTCTGCAACTGTAGAAATTTTCAAATTTGAATCAAAAAGCTTTGGCTTACCTTCTTCTACAAACTCCGTATCTGCAAATTTCTCTGAAGCCTTCGCAAAATGATGAAGTATTGTAGAAGCAAATATCAAAAATGAAATTACTGTGATGGCTACAACGACGCTTATCAAGGCCTGCATCAATCATTAACGTTGGATCTAATATACATATCGAAGAATGTATTGTAAGATAATTATCAAAAGTTACTAGCTTGCAGGGCTCATGATGAATCATGGATGGTCGTATTTACTTTTTAATGTCTCAGCCTCACCAACAATAATCTTTCATAAACCGGTATTGGGTGAGGAGTATCTCGAATGCGTTATTTCAGTACTCGCAATTGATATATTCTGATGCGAAATCACATTTCAGTAAGAATGCGTCTCAGTCTTGTGTTCTTTAAGTGATGGATATTTTGAAAATGTACAATCACATTTATCGCATTCCCATTGATGTTCCTTGGCCTTCAGAAAATTGTCATACTTTACATCCTTCTTTACATAAGTCATTGACTTATGGTCGTACGTTGCTGGATGGTAATTCAATTTGTATTTTATGGAGTTTATTCGCACTTACAAGATAGAAATATAACATCTCACTTATATTTTAATACGTTACTGGATATAGGAATCTAATATAAAATAAAATAATAACTTTTGACTTGTTTATTGATTGAGTATATTATTGAAAAGACTTATAGGAAAATATGTGCTTAATATGACATATTTTCTATGCCAAACGAAAACAATTCCATCACCAAATTCAAGGACAGAGAACATGCAGCAGATCTTCTCATCTCCAAACTCAAGAACGAGCTTGAACAAGAAAATCCGAAAGAAATAGCCGTTTTTGGAGTTCCACGTGGCGGAGTAATATTGGCGAACACGATTTACAAGAACAGATGTGCAAATTATTTCGATATTGTGATTCCAAGGAAACTAGGAGCTCCTAATAACAAAGAACTTGGCATAGGAGCTATCATGGATAAGGATACTGTTTATCTCAACGAGTATGTTGTGAAGGCGTTGAGAGTCCTACCGGACTATATAGAGGCAGAAAAATTATCCCAGGTTCAAGAAATTGGACGTAGAACTTTACTTTACAGACCCAAACAGGAAGAATATGAGATCAAAGATAAGATAATAATTCTCGTTGATGATGGTGCCGCTACAGGATCAACACTCGTAGTTTCAGCAAGATGGATTAAGAAGAGAAAGCCAAAGAAGATCATTATAGCCATACCTGTAGCCCCCAATGAGACTGTCGAATTATTAAAAAATGAAGTCGACAAGGTCGTAACGATATTGATACCGCCTACAAGTAATTTTACTTCGGTTGCTCAGTTCTATGATAATTTTGAAGAAATAACCGATGACAAGGTAGTAAAAATTATGAAAGAACTAGATCAAAAATAAAATCTCATGATACAAGTTCTAACAGACTAAGGAACTTGAAGGTTAGTTATCTTGTTGGGAAGGAAGGCAATACTGCAGTAAGTTGAGATAGATTTGGTACTGAGTTTGTAGCGAAATCTAAGATTGGAGCATGCCAAATACCAAAACCTACCATAAATATCATTGAGAAGATAAGTACTGCCAACATTGCCCGTGGTTCCTTTACTTTAGTTGTATCAGGTGACTCCTCCATGTACATTTTCCTCATAATCCAGGCATAATATCCGAGAGATAATGCGCTATTTAAAACTCCAGCAATAGCCAAGTAAGGACCCCACCAAATTTCGGGGCCAGTTTCTATTGCCGCGTTAAATAGCACTAATTTGCTCCAGAATCCATTGAGAGGTGGTACCCCAGCCAAGGCTAGTAACGATATTGATAAAGCTATAGCCGTTATAGGCATTCGTTTGGCAAGTCCTCTATATTTTTCAATACTATAGCTGGCAAGTGTAATTGATACCGCTGCAGCCGCAATGAACGCGGCAGATTTCATAACTGCGTGATTGAGAATATGGAAAAGAGAGCCTCCAAGAGCTTGATCACTGTACGGTGCCAAAGCCAAACCTATCATTATATAACCTGCTTGAGCAATACTTGAATAAGCCAGTATTCTGGGCACGCTCTTTTGAACCAATGCTCCCAGATTCCCTAGTGTCATAGTGAATACGGCTATTACTGCCAATGCCGTGGCCCAATCAAGATGCAATGCAAAAGTGGCAAGTACTATTACGCGAATAGCAGCTGCAAAGCCTGCTTTTTTTGTACCTGCGGCAAGTAACGCACCAATTGTCGTAGGAGCGCCCTCATACGCATCTGGTAGCCACATGTGAAATGGTACTAGTCCCATCTTGAACCCAAATCCTGCTATGAATAGGGCAACTGCAAGCAGAGTTACTGGAACCAAGTCTTTCTGAACGTTAACCATAGATACTATTGCCTCACCAATGTTAGTGGTACCGGTTACTCCATACACTAATCCAATAGCAAGGACGAGAATTGCCGATGAAAGAGCACCAAAAAGGAAGTATTTGATTGCCGCCTCATTTGATATTGGATCACGTTTTGAAAAAGCGGCTAGGGCATAGGTAGGTATGGACATAAGTTCCCAAGCAACCAAAAGCATGACAAGATCCGTAGAATAAGCAATTAGTATCATCCCTATACTTGATAGTAGTATCAACGAATAATATGCTGCGGGATTAGTTTTGTTTTTCATATAATTCCAGGAGGAAGCAGTTACCATTACTGATACTATCAATAGCGTTATTGCAAAGAAAGAGCCAAACATGTCATCTGCAAGCATACTCTTTCCAAATTCGATCGTAGGGATTGATTCTCCAAAAAGTATTCTAAAGATAATGATACCAATTACAAGTATTATGGCTCCAACAGAAATGCCGCAATATAGGCTATTATTAGCGCCTCTTTCCTTCTTCAGGGCATCAATAATTGGAATAGCAAGTCCAACGGCCCCAAGTATTACAGTTACCAACAGTGGCGTCGAAAAGTTGTCCATCCCTATTTCACTCCTATAATAACAGTAACATGATGATGATCATCATGCCTGCAGCAAAAACGAATAGATATGTCTGCGCTATTCCTGTTTGTCCGGCCTTGATAACTTTTGAGAAGTATGTCATTGTTCCTTGAAGACCCGGATTGATCCCGTCTATTATTGTACTTTCAAAATATCTCCAAACAATTCTATATAGAGCCAGTGGTCCTATCACTGCCCCCCAGTATAACGCGGTATTAAGATACCACCTATTATAGAAGAATTTCCATATCGCTCTAGAAACTATACTCTTCGACACTATCTCAGGACTAATGACCTTTTTCATATATACAAGGCCGCCAAGAATTGCGCCCAAAGCAAATGCTGCAACCGATGCAGTAACTGCTATTGGATTAAGGCCCTCAAACGCCTCAAATCCTGACGAAGCCTGGGGTAGCACGTCGTGGGCTGCTAAACTAGCCGTATGAATGCCAAATGAATTTTCAAGATACAAAGAAAACATTTCGTGGAGCTGATGTTCAAATGCAAATCCAATTAAACCTACCGCGATGCTGGCTATTGCCAGTATTGCAAACGGTACCCACATTACTGCTCCAACTTCATGGACATGATGAGTAGATTCATTATCTTGTACGAACTTGCTCTTGTTACCAAAGAATGTCATTCCTAGCATCCTAAAAGTATAAAATGCCGTCATGAAAGACACTATGATTGCAATTGCAAACAAAGCCCAAGAATACTGGTATCCAGATTCAAGGACCGAGGCGATGATTGCATCTTTACTCCAGAATCCCGAGGTAATAAATGGAGCCGCTGCAAGCGATAGGCCGGCCATCATCATAAAGAGAAATGTCTTTTTCATTTTTCCTCTTATACCTCCCATATCAGTCATGAATCTAGAACCAACCGCATGAAGAACGGCACCTGCCCCCATGAACAACGATGCCTTAAACATCGCATGACTCATGAGATGAAAGAACCCAGAAGTATAACCATCGACAAAGGATGAAGACAGTCCTGCAACACCCAAGGCCATCATCATAAGACCGATTTGAGATCCTGTAGAATATGCCAGGACCTTTTTTATTTCAGGATTGACCAATGCCTGGGTTGCTAGCAGAAATGCAGTTATCGCTCCGACCCATGCAATAACTTCAAAAAATTGAGATGAATTCAATGCAGATACTGCAAAGAAAAGTGGACCAATTCTTGCAACCAGGAAAACTCCTGCTTTCACCATTGTAGCAGCATGAATTAATGCCGAGACGGGAGTTGGACCGGTCATAGCTTCAAGCAACCATTCGTTCAGTGGGAATTGTGCAGATTTTCCTATTGCACCGCCAAAAATAAGCACCGCTGCTGGAACAAGCAGATTATTGTTTGCCATTTCCGTTGCCCAACTCTGATCTTGTAACAGCTCAGTAAAGCCAAAAGTGCCGGCATATCCAAAAATCAAGAACATGCCTGAGAGCATCATGATATCTCCAGCCTTAGTCATCAAAAATGCTTTCAGTCCAGCATGTGATGGTGATGCCCACATTTGTATTCCTCCAGCATAATGTCCGGGGGTTCCAACAAAGTCCTTTTTCTTGTCCTGATACCAAAAGCTAATAAGCGCAAATGAGGCTAGCCCAACACCTTCCCATCCAAAGAATACCATCAACAGATTATCAGAAAGCACAATCAATTGCATCGAGCCGATAAAGAACAACATAAAGAACCAGTATCTTGTTAGATTCCTGTCTCCGTGCATGTATCCTATCGAATATATGAATATTAGAAGTGAGATCCATGCCACGATATTTGCCATAAGTATGGACAGTGAATCTGCTAATGTTCCTGCATGAATGTTTAGCATAGGTATCCAGTTAATCTGACTGTGAATTTGACCTCCGTGTATTCCCAGGGGTAACAATGTCACAGCGGATATGGCGCTTGCAAGGGCAAAGCCTACTGCGGCATAATCGCGCACACGCTTTCCAGCTTTCGCTATGGCAGGCATTAATGAGGCCCCCACAAAGGGAAGAATCCAAACTAGCCAGGCATTAATTCCCAATCCTTCAAATCCAATGATCCCTTGGAGTTCAGTCACCATGTCGGTTCTCTCCTATTTTGAAATTCACCAATTAGTTTATTGTTCAAATTGCGCTCGAGGCAATTATTCAAAATACATATTTTGACAGCCAAACCCTTAATCATCCTCATAATCATGAACCCCCTCCTACGGTGACCACCAGCTCGCTGTGATTCTGCAATGACGCACCAACAGAATCTATGTTGCCAAATTGCAGTACAGTATTATCTGTGGAGAACATTTCGTGTATATATTCTGTAACTGGATTCAGTAGTGGACTAGGATAGACTCCCAAAATAAGTGTAATCGCAGCAAGCGCGGCCATGGTAACAGTAACATATCTATTGGGATCCCTGATGTTCGCATATTGTTCTGGAGTTTTACCAAAAAATATTCTCTTGTACATCCACAGGATATATGCAGCAGTTAAAACAGTTGCCAGTATTCCTAATCCAAACGCTACAACCCTTAGAACGTCTGAGTGCGTTACACCTGATTGCAAAACTCCATTAAATAGTATCCATTCTGCCATGAAACCACTAGTTGGAGGAATCCCCATAATTGTGAGTGCTCCAATCATAGCAATTACCGCTGTATAAGGCATCCTCCCTGCAAGTCCACCAAGTTTTGACATGCTTCTTGTTCCTGTCTGAAGTATAATTGATCCGGCCATCATGAAGAGTATGGCTTTTCCCAGCCCGTGGCTAACATACATAAAGGCTCCACCCGAAATCCCTAGAATGCTATCGGAGCCGATTCCGAAAAGAATGTAACCCATTTGGCTGATACTTGAGTAAGCAAGAACTCTTTTGATATCATCTTGCATCATTGCCATGGCGCCGCCATAGATCATAGTCGCCAGGCCCCAAAGATGTATGTAAATGCTATATTGAGAATAATCTCCAACGAGCAATTCTAGCCAAAGTCTGAGTAGGCCGTATGCGCCTATTCCGATCATCGCCGGAGATAATAGTGCTGAAATCGGGGTGGGAGCTTCGGAATGAGCGTATGGAAGCCAGATGTGCAAGACGAATGCTGCAAGTTTGACCCCAAATCCGATTACCAATGAAAATATTATTAGTACAAGCCATTGCGCTGGGATTTTACTGACATTCTCTCGGACTGTATCATAGTCGAATCCCCCTGCAAATAATCCCATAGCAAGTAAACCTAGGAGCAGAACAACAGCACCGGCATGAGTCCAGAAAAAGAACATTAAAGCAATTCTTTTTCTCTCACCGTATCCATAAAATGCTAAAAGAAAGAATGAGGGAACAAGCATTAGCTCAAAAAAGACATAAAATTCTATCAAGTTAGTTGCAAGTACCGTTCCTAGCATCCCCATTGAGAAAGTCAGATAGAGTGCAAAATACAGTCCCATGTGATGGTTTACGTATTGCTCTTCGTTCGATCCGGATATTGTGACAGATTCCATTTCATTTCCCCCAGTATTTGATTTGTAACTGCCTGAATCTGAGTGTGAATGGCCTCCTTTCTTACCAAAGTTCTCTTCAAAGGATTCTTTGATTTTGTGCAACATGTATGGTTTCGAATAAAGAGTAAGGACAGTACAAAGGATATTTATAATAATTGCAAATGGCAAGCTCAAACCATCGATCCTTAATCCGAAATTTCCGAATTGACTCCAAGTATAGGATTCTTCATAAGCTGACCTTCCCCCATGTAAATTAGAAGAAGCGATGAATAGTAACGTTGTGGAAATAGCCAGTATACCAAAAGAGAACCATGTAGTTGCGTTACCGCCTCTTTTTTTAGCGAGTACATAAGCGATAGGTGAAACAAGCAATGGAAGGAATGTTGCTATTAATAGGTAATAAGATTCTGTCATAAAATAATCTCACCTAGATGGTATTATCCCTTTAAGCTCCTGAATTCGTGTACATCGATTTCCTTGTATAGGCGATAAGCGATAATAATGATACCTAATGCAACAGCTACTTCTGCAGCCGCGATTGCAATGGAGAATAATGCAAATACCTGTCCTTCGACATTATGGACATGTCTTGAAAAGGCGATAAGATTTAGATTCGCAGCATTTGCAATAATTTCGATTGAAAATATCATGCGTACTGCGTTTCGCTTGACTACAAGACCATATATACCAATCGAAAACAGTACCACTGAGACTAGTACAAAATCAATTAGCTGATTCATTTTCTTTTATCAAACCCTCCCTTCTTGCTAGTGCCAGAGCACCAATCACAGCGCCCGCCAAGGTAAGTCCGAGTACTATAAGCGCAGGAGAATAATAGGTAAGCATGGATTTTCCAATTTCCGCAATCTTTATGGGTTCTGAATCTAGATTACCAAACATAGGATTGTTTATCCCAGATGCAAGGAAAATAACACCGATTCCGCCCATTGTCAGGAGCATCAATACAATGCCACCCGCCTTTCTACCCTTGTCGTCTTTTGCTGAAAATAAGTCTTGAGTTCTAACCAACATTACTGTGAATATTATGAGTACGGCTACTGCTCCTACGTATACGGTAATTTGGAACATTGCCACAAAAGGAGAATCTAGCAATAAAAAAAATCCTGCTATACCCAACATAGAAATCGCAAGAGCTATCGCACCGTAAATAAGCTCTTTACTTTCCAAGGCCAGAACAGAAGCTCCTATAGTGAGGATCGCAACTCCCACAAAGTAAGCGTCAACCATGATCAGCACCTCTATATCCTATTTTCAATTCCGCATCACCATCATATTTTGGTTTGACGGCAAGTTGTCCAGGGGTATATATCAGATGCTCTTTTGTAAATGATGATAATTCATAGTCGTTTGTCATATATAGTGCATAAAAAGGGCAAGCATCAACACACAGACCACAAAACACACATTTTCCATAATCAATTTGTGGCATTATTGATTTCTTGTTATGTTTCCATTGTTCATCGACCTTTA
>JASKBU010000103.1:0-4381 GCA_033272285.1 Nitrososphaeraceae archaeon | reverse complement strand
GCTCTTGCAATACAAAGTCTCTGCTGCTGACCACCAGATAAACTCATTCCAAGTTTATCGAGTTCATTTTTTACTTCTTGCCACAAAGCTGCGTTTTTGAGACTTTCTTCTACAATTTCGATGATGATTGTTTTGTTTTTCATGCCATTTAGTCTTAGACCTGCAGAAACATTATCAAATATACTCATTGTAGGAAATGGATTTGGTTTTTGAAAGACCATTCCTATTCGTCTTCTGATGACAACAGGATCAATTGATTTATCATAAATATCAATTCCATCTACTATCACTCGACCATCGGCATGTGCACCTGGAGTCATTTCGTGCATTCGATTTAAACATCTAAGAAGTGTTGTCTTGCCACAACCTGACGGTCCAATAAATGCAGTTACGGCATTGTCTATTACGTTCAGGTTAACGTCCTTTATTGCTCGTTTAGCCCCATACCACCCATTTACTTTCTCAATCCTTACTTTGTATTTTTCGGCAGATTCCTGTACTTTTTTAGTCTCGCTAATACTCTCACTTGCGCTTTCTATTATTGCTTCGTCAGCTTCTATGGGTTCTTCTATGGCCAATCGGAATAAGTACTGCGAAAATCGATAATTATGTATTATCTATATAGTAAATATAGACACACTGATCAAGCAGATGCCTTAAGCGTGTTTCTTTGGGCTAAAAACCTTAAACCCACGCTCAGAGCCAAGATCATCAGTATCAAAATTAGAGCAGAACCCCAGCCAAAAGAATGTGCTGACTCGTATGGTTGGCTGGCTAACCTCCAAATTCTCAGTGGCAAGGCATCTACCGGGCCTGTTATTCCAGTAAAGAAGAGGCTTGTGCCCAATATGGTCATTATTAGGGGGGCGGTTTCACCGGCAATCCTGGATACGGCTATGACGATTCCCGTAAGTATTCCATTTTTCGCACTGGGGAGAACTATGGACAAAGTGATCTTGGCCTTTGAAATACCCAGAGAATGACCTGCTTCCCGAAACGAGTATGGTACTATCTTTAACGTCTCCTCTGTGACTCTGACTACAATTGGGATCATGATTATCGAAAGAGAAATAGCACCTGCTAGAACTGAAAAGGACCCAATAGACAGGACGATGACTACGTACCCTACAATACCTATTACTATTGATGGGAGGCCAGTAAGCACATCATTGAAGAATCTCACCAGATCAGGAAAAATCCCTTCTTTGGCAAATTCGGAAAGATAGATACCTGCCAAAACTCCTATCGGTGCTCCTATTAACGATGCAAGTCCGACAACTATTATAGTCCCTTGTATGGCAGGTGCTATTCCACCACTTCCTGAACCAATAGATCCTTGAGGCTGGGTTAGAAATTCAAAGCTTATTGCACTTACTCCATTCTTGATAACTTCTAATAATATGCTAGCCAGAGGCACTATTGCAGCGATGACGCAAACGATGGTAAAAATAGTAACGAGTTTATTCACAATTATGCGCTTTTTGTATTTCTTGTTTACAGTTTCGTGGACAATTTTGCTGTATTTTTTACTTGAACGGGGATCGTCGGTCATTGCGATTTAGCTCCCGACGATGACTTGTTTTTCTTTTTTACCAAAAGACGGGCAACAACGTTTATTCCCATTGTAAGTACCAACAGTATTGCTCCTAAAGCAATCAGTGCTGATAAATGTAAATCAGAGGATGCTTCATTGAATTCATTTGCTATCAGACTTGAGAGTGTTTGACCTTGCGAGAAAAGTGTGGTTGGAATTGCACTAGGGCCTATCACATTACCAATAATCATTGTTACTAGTATCGTTTCTCCTACCGCTCTACCCAAACCTAACATAGATGCACCAACTATTCCTGATTTAACGTAGGGGAATACCGCCACTCTGACAGTTTCCCAACGAGTAGCACCAAGACTGTATGCAGCTTCCCTCTGCGAATTCGGAACTACTCTCATAACCTCTCTACATATGGACGATATTATCGGAATTATCATGATTGCCAATACAATCCCTGCAGTAAATATGTCAAGACCAAATGGAGTCTTTGCAAAAAAAGGCAGAGAACCAAAAGCGTCATACAATGGTTTTTCTATTAAATCTCGTACCCAAAATCTAAACACGAATAATGCCCAAAAACCATAAACTATACTGGGAACAGCAGCGAGAAGTTCTGTGACAAAAGACAGGGGGATACCGATGCGTGGAGGAGCAATTTCTGAAATGAAAATGGCTATTGCTAAACTAATGGGAACTCCTATGGCCATTGCTAGAGCAGAGCTCAAAAGAGTTCCTATTATGTAAGGAAAGGCACCAAATGATTCTCTTCCTTCTACGGCATTCCAGTCTGATTGATAAAAAAACCGAATACCTTCGGCCGAAAATATATCTGTTGAACCTTTCGCAACTGAAAAGGCTACTAGTCCTACCATGAGTAACGTATATACAGCAGCACCTATGACGAGTCCTGAAAATAATTTATCATGTCTTTTGTTCCTTACTACAAATAGAGACGAGATGTACCGGCTATTTTTTGAACCTAATGAAGTCATATCAGAGAACCACTATATCTTTTAACAAGTACTAATGGAGTATCAGTGTTATTATTATTCTTAATATTATTCATAATAAATGAGATATTATCTTTACAGATTGAATAAAAAGAAGGGGGGTGATAGGAATTCATGGGTAGTCACTTTATCGTCTTTTAGGCTATTGGCTGACCGTTGAACGTTAGGGATTTTAATGTATCTTGGTTAAGTTTGACTACTCCATCCGGAAGAGGAACATAGTCTAAACCTTCGGCAGTTTTCTGGCCGTCGGTTATTGCCCATGATATGAAGTCTACTAGTGCCTTTGCTTTTGCTTGGTCTAGATTTGGATCTGTGCTTAATTCCTTGTACAAGAGTATGTATGAAAAGCTTGCTATTGGATACGAATCGGCACCTGGTGCATTTACGAGAGAAACGTTTGTCCAGATACCATCTCCCTTTGGCAATGATGTTACATAACTCTCAACAGCTGCCTTTGTAGAAGCTAGTGTTGCCTCAACAAAAGCACCTTCCTTGTTTTGGATAAATGCAAACGGTGTATTTGTAGTTAGGGCATAACTTAATTCAATATAGCCTATTGTGTTTGCAGTTCCCTTTATCGCGTTTGCTACTCCTTCATTTCCTGGCGCACCAATACCAACTGGCCATTGCACGGACTTGCCTTTTCCTAATTGTTCTTTCCATGCAGGACTTGCACTTGATAGATAGTCAGTCCAAACAAAGGTCGTACCAGAACCATCTGATCTATGCACTACAACTATGTCATCACCCGGTAAAGTTTTGTTTGTGTTTAGAGACTGAATCTTGGGATCATTCCATTTTGTGATCTTGCCCAAAAAAATGTCCGCTAATACTTCACCGGATAGTTTTAGTCCTTTATCAGGAATGCTTGGGATATTATATGCTGCGACAACAGAGCCAATTGTTTCTGGAATATGAACTGCTCCAGATGCTTTCTGACTCTCATTCTGCGTTAGTGGTGCATCACTAGCTCCAAAGTCAACTGTTTTTTCTGTAAATTGCTTGACTCCACCGCCACTTCCAATCGACTGATAATTAATATTGACTCCTGGTTGTACCTTCTGGTAGTCAACTCTCCACGTGTCAATTAATGGAAATGGAAAAGTTGCTCCAGCCCCGTTGATTGTTACTGCTTTTTGCGCATAGACAGCACCTGACAATATCATAGACGTTGATAGTAGTATAGCTGCACTAATTCCTATGAGTATTTTGCTCATTTGCATAGATCTTCATGAATAAAGTTAGTTGATAATTATTTACCATGTTTTTATCATAGTCAATACGCAACTATATTCATCAACATAATCTATATACATGAACTGGAAAAAATGATTTTTCTTTTAGGTGTTCAAACACATTTTTTGAAAATGACCAATCCTTGGCCATGAATAAGGCATTTGCGAAAAAATGGCTCTTAATGATACTATATGATCTACGTAAAAACACAGGGAAATGATTAACAAGTTCACCCTTGATTAATCGATATATGTCTACGGTGATCTTAGCAAAAGAATATAATTATAGAAATCGCTTGTTTGCCCTTTGTGAAAAGTGTTATTGGACTGCAACAATTTTAAAGAAAGTAGAGACATATCAGTGTCCTGTTTGTCATAGCGATGAAGTTGCACTGATACCTTTAGGTAATGATGAAAGGTATGAATATTTTTTAGAACCTGAGCAAGGATTACAAATTAAATTTTCACTCTGAGTATGAGTAGGTAATTTTGTGATATTATTCATAAATAAGTATAGGTAACTCTCTTCCGAGTTTTTTCGAACTTTGCTGTCAAAGGTATAGATCATGTTAAACTTATCACCA
>JASKBU010000102.1:0-6734 GCA_033272285.1 Nitrososphaeraceae archaeon | reverse complement strand
TTTTACGCATACTGATGTGTCCAAACCACCAGAGAAAGCTAATACAACTTTTTTATTGGACATTACTAATGCAACCCTATCATAATAGACTTATATTTTTTGGTTAATCTCAAAAACATGGTTGTGAAAATGAAAACTATTAAAAACATACGTGATCAATAACTTCGTATGCATTACGGGTATAACTTTGAAGAAGTAAAACAGAAAGTATTTTCCGCTTTATCTGAAAACTACGCCGGTCTATCCGGAATTGAATTGGCCTCAAAGACCAAGATAAATCGAATGACCCTTACAAAATACTTGAACCTAATGCTGGCACAAGGATTAATTCGAAAAAAAAAATTGGAACGGTTAATGTATGGTACTTGGACAAAGATGCTCCCCAAATTGAATTTCCAATAAATATCCACAATTTACAACAAAAATTTTTAGATTGTCTGGTTCAGGGTAATGAATCACAAGCAATTAACATAATTTCTAATTTGTTATTTTCAACGATATCAAAGGAGAGAATAATATTTGATATTATTTTACCAACTTTGACTATATTAAATGATATGTATGATAGAGGCAAAATAAGCGAAAGTGAAAAATTGCTAGTTACTAATACTGCCATAGATCTTGTATTGATGACAAAGTTTGTTTCTACGACAGACACTCCAAAATTAAGAGCTTATTCCATAGTCGTTTCTGGGTCAGAAGAGGCAACATACTTGGCAAGAATGGCTGCTGTAACTTTGCATTTAATGGGGTGGCATTCGCTTTATTTGGGAAATGTTGAAAATAAGATAGATCCATTTTTCGACATAGATATTCAAAGGCTTATTTCTAAAAAATTAAAAAATGTAAATGGATTGTCTGCTGTGATGATTTTTTCCTTTAATGCTAACACATTAAAATTCCTGTCAAATACTGTCAATGCATTAAGGAAGAAGATTGAAAATAATTTACGAATTGCAGTATATACTAACAACGACTTGCTGCAAGTATCACATGAAATGGATGTTGATTACAGTACAACAGAATTAAAAGCACTTATTGATTGGGCAAAAGATGAATATCGCAACACATTATCTTAAATTTATTTCAAAAGTACGGAGAGCGAATTTTATTTTTTAGACGCTTGTTACCCGCAATAAGAACCTATATCTCACTACCCTGCAGAATAGGCAGAACGAATATTGTAAAATTTTCAGTATACATATTCATGGATCTGTCATATGGAATTTGCTATTCGCCTTCATAGGCATGCAACTTGGAAATAATTGGGAAGATATAGATAATTATTCAGTATATCTTGAAATCTTGCTATTGGCAGTTTGCTCTGGATTTGTAATTTGGTTCATATAAAAAACCACAAGATAATTTTATTCATTATCTGCTTTTAGGGGATTATGCCAAGGATAGTGAAATCGTGCGTGGCCGTTGCGAACTGACAGTTTGATTTGTATCTATGTAACAACATGCAATCAAAGTCAGGGTTTAGGAATTGCGACTACATCGAAATTTATGCTATGAATGTATTTACAAGTGGGCCGAAAGGGATTTGAACCCTCGGCCTTTCGATTATCAGTCGAACGCTCCGCCAAGCTGAGCTATCGGCCCATAAATCGAATTAATATGACGATATTTATTCGTGTGGATATGAAAGCGACGGACAAAAATGCATTTAAATCATGCAGCAAACTATGTAACTTGTTAATTGGTAACTCGGATAAAAAATGTCGCTATTGTCACAAAAATCAAAAATGACTTGGCAAAAAATGCCGCTCGAAATGTTGCAAAGTTTCTGGATGAAAAGAATGCTAAGGTATTCTCAGTAGAACAACTTGGTGCTAATAATGTTCATCTAGTTGATCCTTCCGAGCTTGCCAAAACCGATCTTGATCTAGTTTTTGCTATAGGGGGAGATGGTACCACTCTGCGCGCCTTTAGGGTAATAAGTAAAAGTACACCGGTTTTCAGCCTAAATATAGGAGGAACCAGAGGGATATTGGCAGAGGCTAATACAAAACCAATTGAACAACAATTGCAGGATATTTTCCATGGAAATTATTTTTATGATAAAAGACTACGATTGCAGGCAAAGATTGATGGAAAAATGGTTGGTGCCGCACTCAATGACATAGTTATAACAAGGACAAATTTGACCAAGACTCCTATTGTTACTATTAAAGTACTCGATTACCCTATCTCACAGAAAATGGATGGAGTTATAATTTCTACTCCGACAGGTTCAACTGGACATGCTCTTTCTTTAGGTGGACCTATAGTTCATGAGAATATGAAATGTGTCATGATATTACCAATTGCTCCGGTTAACAAGACACCAGCACTAATTGTTGATATAAATGATATTGTTATCAGTTCGACTGACAGCTCAAAGATAATTATTGACGGTCAACAGGTTTTTGACTCGAGGTGGAAAAGCAACATCGTCATCTCTAGATATCCATATGATGGAGTATTCCTACGGATTGGTAAAAGGGGTATAAGGCAGCTTGAAAAACTTGGATTTTAGACCAGAATCAAAATTTGCCTTGGACGCAACAGCATTTTACCAGGGATTTCATTTGAAATCCAAAAGTACTTGCATTACATCAGATTTAGTATTTGACGAGATTTCCCATATTCAAAGGAATTTTTCAATTTTGGACACTCTGGTATCAAATAGGAGAATCATGATATTTGAGCCTGATATTATGTCATTGAGATTGGTCCGAGATGCTGCAAAACAAACAGGGGAGGAGAGACTTACTGATGCTGATATTTCAATCCTTGCTCTTGCGAAAGGTAATGATGCAACACTAGTTACTGATGACTTTGCTGTCTGTAATCTTGCAAACATTTTGTCAATTAAATTACTCAACTTAGGAACAAAGGGTATCAGGGAGACAAGAAAATGGGTTAAGTTTTGTAAAAGTTGTGGAAGAGGATACGCCCCAAAGCATACGATCTGTGCGATTTGTGGTAACAAGTTGAGTATTCGATATAAAAAAATAACAAAATCAGAAATTACTTAATTAGAATTGGGTTATGATTTCATTATTTGAGTACCTAATTCACATGAATCACGTTTGGATTTAGGAGCTTTATGTATATTGAATTTGTATTTTTTTCACCATGGTCATGGATAATTTTTGAATCGTTTCCAAATTTTTTGATATAAGCAGTTATGATTAATACCCAAGGTACAATTGATTTTTCCTTAGAGTCAAAATGAAGTTTTAGCATTTTGTTTTGGGGTTCGTAATTTAGATATCCTGAGTAGCTTATTTTTAGGGCCGAATCTACGATACGTATCATATCATCAATACTTTGACATTTTATGTCGCTACTAAATTTTTCAATCTCACCAATTAACGATGAATAATTACTATCTTGCTTGATTGACAGGTCTAGTAATATTTGTGTAAGATCATCTTCTACCAATTTAGTCAAAATTATTGCCTCCTTTGGAATCCTGTTACCCAGTACACTAGGATTTATTCTAAGAGCTTTTTTCCATTTCTCGTCAAACAATTTGATATAAGAATTACCAAATGCATCCGGTGTCAATATTAGAGATGCCTTTCCATTGGTACTGTCGATGAAAATTATCCTTTTGAAATCGAAAATTATTATGTTTCCAGAAACATTGTCCGACCTAACTTCTACTCCGGTTGGAAACGTTACATCATTGTCATTAGCAAATGATTGAATACCAAGTAGAATATTGATTTTTACACCTCTCTTAACTGCCTCTGACAAAGAAGCATTAGATTGAAAGACAACATTTTGGCCCCATGAGTCCAGAATAAAGTCAATATTTGATTTGGTTGAAGAAATCAGTTCTTCAATTTTTTGCACCACTGCATTGGGTTCGAGAACTAGGTACTTTTTTTCTTCATATGGCTTTTTTTCCTCATCTCTCAATTTTTTCAGACTATTCAAAATGTTATGCATCGATGCCAATCTCCCTTGTTGCATTGTAATAAGTTCACCGAATGCTTCGTCAGGGGGTGTCGCTGTAGCTATCATTGGTTTTTGACTTGAAATTGTTGAAAGTTTTTTTCTTTCTAATTTTTTCAGAGTCGTGTAAATCTTTGTTCGAGGAAGATTTGAATAATAGGCTATCTCACTTGCTCCTAATGTTCCTTTTGAAACTAATGTGATGTATGCCATAGACTCATATTTTGAAAGCCCGAATTCCTCAAGATTCGCTACGAGATCCAGGTAATTTGGTATATCATCAGGACGCTTAATCATGAGCACTTTTTTTTAAATGTGGACGTAAAGCAGGATGTCAATTTGATTGGACAAAAGATAAGAAAATTTAAAAGCTGAATATGGCAACACACGCTAACCATTCTCACAATGCGCTTCTTGTCCTGTTCACCTCACAACCACAAATTTATCAATAAAGACATCTAATCAAAATGCAAAACATTCGTTTGAGAGAATATTAGTTAAATTTTTCTAGTCTTTTTCACAGATTTTTGATAATTTTTTTTAATCTTTGTTCAATTTATTTTGGTCCTTGACCAATATAGATTCACAATGTAGTACTTCAAAGAAATACTCAGAGTTTTAGTGATTATATGAGTTTAGCTCCACAGGAACTAGAGAATAGTGCCAGTAAATACGCCGCTGAGGCAATTAGATTGGATTCGGAGGGTTCCAATGGACAAGCAATTAGTGCCTATCAGCGAGCAATTGAAGCGTTGGTAAAGTTGGTGCAAATCTATCCTGATTACAAGTTGAATAAAATTTACATGGAGAGGGCAAACTCCTATAAAAATAGAATCAAGGCCCTGCAGATGTCTAATTCTTTATATAACTCTGAAATCAACAAGGGAGGACAATTTGATCAGAAATCAGTAAATTCAACGAATTCAATTCTTAACAATATACATACTTCAAAGAAGAGGAACGAACCCAACGGGGGATACAGTTTGTACTTTGAAGAATTACTTATGACTGACAAACCCAAGGTATCATGGAACGAAGTAATTGGCCTAGATGATGCAAAGAGAGCTATGAGAGAATCCATAGTCTATCCGACTATAAGACCAGATCTACTGCCACTGGGATGGGCAAGGGGAATTCTATTGTTTGGACCTCCTGGTTGTGGAAAGACTTTACTTGCAGCAGCAGCGGCAGCCGAAATTGATGGATATTTCATTAATGTCGATGCTGCTTCGATGATGAGCAAATGGCTAGGCGAGGCAGAAAAAAATGTTTCTAAATTATTTTCCATGGCGCGCAAGTTACATGATAGTGAAGGTGTTCCGGTCTTGATTTTTGTTGATGAAATAGATTCTCTTTTAGGTAATAGAAGCAGCGAAGTGGGAGGCGAAGTCAGAGTAAAGAATCAATTCCTTACCGAGATGGATGGCATAAACGGGAAATCAAGAGAATCAAAACTATATGTCATTGGTGCAACTAACAAACCTTGGAGCTTGGAGGCAGGTTTTCTTAGAAGATTTCAAAAGAGGATTTATGTTTCGCTTCCTGATAGGGCTTCTAGAATCAACCTTTTTGGTCAGTATACTACAAGATTGCAAATGGAGTCTTCATTGAAAATTGAAGATCTTGCAAAGTTATCAGAAGGTTACAGTGGCAGTGACGTAAAGGACATATGCCAATCTGTTCAACTGCGTGTCGTAGACGAGCTATTTCAAAGCGGCAAGGGGCTGGATAGTGATGCAAGCACACGATCAATTACGGAATCAGATTTTAAAGAAATTCTAAAGATGAGAAAGCCTAGTGTTAGTATGGATATGATTCGAGCATATATGAGATGGAGCGAACAGTTCAAAGCTCTCTAGTTTGATTTTCCCTTTTCGTAACTCTCAATAGCCTGAGTAATTTTTTCTAATGCCGATTCCTTACCTTCCCAACCTAAAATCTTTACAAATTTCCCTTTCTCTAATTCTTTGTAATGTTCAAAGAAGTGTTTTATTTGGTCTTTCAAATACTGTGGTATGTTTTCGATATCCCGAATAGCAGAGAAACTCGGGTCTATTTTCGACGTTGGTACACCCACTATTTTTGAATCATGACCTTCTTCATCTTCCGTCTGCAGTACGCCTATTGGTATTACTCTAATTAGAGATAATGGCGCCAAGGGCGTTTCTCCCAGTACGAGTACATCAACAGGATCTCCATCTTTTTCCAGTGTGTTTGGTAAAAATCCATAATTGCACGGATAATACATTGCCGTAAACAATCTCCTGTCTACTTTGATAAAACCGGTTTTCGTGTCATATTCATATTTTATATTACTGCCCTTGGGGATTTCTATAATTGCTGAACACTCATCAGGCGACTGCTTGATAGACCCAATTCCTTGATTTGTTGTCATGCTATTTTGTTATTTGGTGCTATTTATATTCGAAAAGGTTCACGTTAAATAATGAATTTACCATTTGTAATAACCATTGACTCAATATGAATTATTTCAGATTATTTATTTTGAATTTTGATAAAATTATAAAAGAGTGAAAACAACTGACGTTCGCATTAATGAAACTGGGCCCAAAATATGATCCAAAAGCAATAGAATCTGAAATCAATTCGTATCTTGAAAGAATTGATCAGCGATCATTAATTGAAAATGAATTATTATCCCGCGAGAAAATTGGATACGTTGAGGGACCCCCTACGCTTAATGGTGAACCGCACATTGGGCATTTGCGAGGAAGGATCATAAAGGATCTTTGGTACAGATACAAGACCCTGCAAAAAAATAG
>JASKBU010000101.1:0-7795 GCA_033272285.1 Nitrososphaeraceae archaeon | reverse complement strand
ATAGATAATACACAACAATCCAATGTTTCTGAAACGGCTCCAATAGATACTACACAGCAATCCAATGTTTCTGAGACGGCTCCAATAGATACTACACAGCAATCCAATGTTTCTGAGACGGCTCCAATAGATACTACACAGCAATCCAATGTTTCTGAGACGGCTCCAATAGAGACTACACAGCAATCCAATGTTTCTGAGACGGCTCCAATAGAGACTACACAGCAATCAAAGTTGCTTGTTACGATTTTGCCACTAAAAAATCCAGTGGCAAGAGGTGATAGCCAAAATGCAACAATAACTGTTACCAATTCTGAGAATAGACCAATAGCTAATGCGCAAATTGATGGAAAATTGATTTATCCCGGAAATAATTTTGAGAAGGAATTTAAAGGAAGCACGGATTTGGACGGGAAATTTGTATATTCCTGGACCGTCGGCAAGAAGGGTGATGTAGGACCACTCGTCATGGAGGTAGAAGCGTCAAGTCAAGGATACCGACCTACATCGGCCAATATTTCTTTTGAGTTGGTAAAATCAGGTGAATCATCGCAAATTGAAAATCCATTCCAAAGCCTCCAAAGACCTTGATGTGATGTGAAAACAAAAACCACAAATCTGACTTAGCCCAATGTCAAAGGCAGAAAATATCCTTGCTTATGATTCGATGGAAGTGCTTGCTCAGTTAGAATCCTATTTTAGCGCTGATATCATCACGCATCCATCCAGACCCCAACCATCGTTTACTATACTGCTATTTTCTATTTTGATCACAACAAATAGAACTTTAATTATGATAAATCTAATCGTTCAAGTCCGGGTACCTTGAATCATCCCACAACGCATAATTGTATTTATGTACAATAAATTACATTGCAGCTATTAATCGGATGTTCTGGTTGGAGCTACTCTGATTCCTTTGAGAGAGGAGGATGGATTAAAGTATTTTATCCCGATGCTCAAACTAAAAAACTGCCGTACTACGCTCAATTTTTTAATACGGCTGAAATGGATTCTACATTCTATGAAAAATTCTACATGTACATGACCAAGGACACATTCACAGCAATGAATAGAGCAACTCCAGCTGACTTTCAATTCTCTGTTAAGGTTCCTGAAACAGTAACGCATGATAATCGACTTGACGTAAATAAAGGAGCAATGGCCCTTTTGAATGAGTTCCTTGAAAAGATATCACCTCTAAAATATGCTAATAAATTGGGAGCAGTACTTATCCAATTGCCACCAAGTTTCACAGTTAAAGAATTTCAGAACACAGAAGAATTTCTTGATAGACTTCCTAGTGGATATGATTATGCTGTTGAATTTAGACACCCATCATGGAATACCGAAGGGCCATGGGAATTGTTAAAGCAATATAATATAGCAGCAGTGCTGACTGACTCTCCAGAACCAGACAAGCTTCAATTCCTGTCCGAACCAATAGTAACTGCCAATCATTCTTTCATCAGATGGCATGGAAGACAGGTGAAACCTAGATACAATTATCTTTATTCAAGAGATGAACTAAAACCATGGGTAGATAAAGTCAAACAAATATCTTTGGAAACACCTGTCGTCAGAGGTTATTTTAATAACCATTATGGAGCAAGAGCTGTTGTTAACGCAATAGAGTTCAAAGAAATGCTAGGTACTGCTTTATCTGAGAAAGAGAAAACACTGTTGGAAAATGCTCGCAATTTGTTCTCTCAAATTTCAAGGCAAGCCACACTGGATGATACCCTGAGAAGTAATTAGAGCTGCATTGTATTCTGGCCTTTTAATGATGTTCCAAAAGGTTTTGTTACTGTGTCAGTAACGTCTTCTAATATTTCACAATATCTTTTGACATCATACTTGGTTTGCGAATCAACTAGTTCTATAGGGATACTCCTTTTCTTAGAGTTTTTTCGATAGTAATCGGTTACTACATATTTTAAAATTTCTCCGGCTCTTAATGATTTACCTCCATCACTCAGGTTCAATAATGCATTATTTTCGACAGTATCTCTGTCTTCATAATCGTTATAATTTTTTGAAACTCTTTTAGTAAATGCCAAGTCACTCAGACTAACCCTCCTTTCTTTTAAAAGTTTCAAATGGGACTCAAATATGTTTTTGATTTTGGGAAACATTTCTTTGACCTCAGAAACCGAAGCTGCTTCTGACAAGATGTTTAAAATTAATTGTTGGTAATTGGAGAAAAACAATGGTGTATCATGTCTTCTAGCTTCAATTCCTCGAAGCTTGAGTGAGCCGTCCTCGAAGACACCGAAGTATCTGTTGGGAACCCCTACAATGTCATTATTTTTTGAAGGAACAAACGCAATCCATTTGTATACACCTTCCAATGATATACCAAAGCCGGTTTTATTTTCTATTGCTGTTTTCAATGACTGATATCCGTCTATGGTTACATCTTTTCGGGGACTCTTTTTCTGCACCCAAATAGAATCTACTATGGCATGCAGAATCTTAAATCCACATTGCTCCGCTGTTCTTATGGTATTTATTAAAATTTGTCTGTCAAAAGCGCATACTGCAATGTGAGCATCGATTCTACCAAATTTGGCATTATTAAAGCCAAGGTAGCCGAAACTTGTTACCAATACCCACTTAATTGCAGTTTGTCTTGCATCGTATATTTCTCTCAGTTTAGTATCGGTAGCCAAATTTCTTTGCTGTTTATAGATTTTTCTTTTCTTGAGAAGAATCTCAAGTGCGATTGGTACTAGTCCTCTCCTTTTTTCGCACCTGTAATAGTTACTTAATCCAGGAACCGTTAACCTTGAATCAGGACAGCATTCGCAGAATATTGTTTCTGCCGAAATGTTCTTCTTTTCCATTATCGATGGATATAGAGAAACAAAATCAAGCTCTGCAACATTTTCATGCACTCCAATCCAGGGTTCAAGTATCATTCCTCCTCGGTCAGCAATTAAAAGTTCGTCTAAACTCTTGATATGTTCGGCGAGAGTTGGTTTCCAAGGAATAAGGACATTTTTCCTATAAGCAGTGTAGAACTGCAAACTGCTCATACATTTTCCAATACTTGCCCTGGATGCCGTATGAAATGGCATTCTACAGATTCTTGCCAGCTCGTACAACCCCGGTAGTCCTGACTCTGCCATTATAAATGAATTATCGGTATCAATGTGTATTCTTCCCGGTAACTTTACTGTTGAAGGTTTAAAGAAAATTTTACCGTATGAAAAGTAGGAAGTGCCTTCCTTTGCCGGCTTGATTAGTCCACCGCTATCCTTTTCTCTTCCTAGCTCTAGTTTTATACTGTTACTATTTGCCCTTTCAATTAGGTAAGGAAATGTAAAAGAATCTCCATCATCTGTCAGCACAAAATCTGCATCTAGGTTTGCCATTTGTGTCATAAGTTTGCAAAAAATATCAATTTCAGAATTCTCTTCAATCCGAATTATCTCATCTGTCGAAAATTTTTGAATTTCAATATGGTCTATCTTATCCGTGTATCTTGGTATTCTACCTTCTGCAACTTTTGGAAATACTCTGAGATATACGTTGTTAAATTGCGGTAGCTCGTAATCAGTAGACCATACATTATCTCTCACGTTCCAATCCAAACCAGATTTGACCATATCAATATGATGACAATGGCATGTTGGAAATATGCCATGTTCATAAAAATATGTCTGAGCTGGAAGTACATCTACATTATAAAGTCTAATTTTTCCGAACCTGAATTTTTTTTCAATTTTTGAAGCAACTTTTGTAGCTATATTAGAGTCTTTTAGTCTTAATTGTAGTACCATTGACTCTTTTGAATCTGTTAACCTTTCATATTTCGGTACAATTTCAGACCTCGCTACGTGTTTAGCAATATCTTCGCTATCTAGAATATCATCAAATAGTGATTTGTCATCTGCTGCTACATATATTGGATGAGACCATTCATCTTCTATTCTTACTGTGTCTCCATTGCTCTGTCTTATCCAAAAGACCATCTTATCGTTTTTGGCATATGCATCAAACAACCACCCTGAGAACATGTGTGGCTCTTAATTCCTATGGTTATAATTATTTCCAGTCTTGCTGGTTAAAATTTCCATTATTGATTAACCAATTAATAATCTTGTGCTCTACAAAGATTAAACTTATTAGAAGAGATTCTGTTGAATAATATTCTCCCTTTGAATTGATTGATTCAATATAGTGGTAACATTGCTCTAGCATGCGCAAAAAAAGAACTCTGTCTTCTTCCCGTAGCGCCTCAGCAAACCCGCTCCATGCCTGAATTTCTTTCGTTAGTACATCTTCGTTTGGGAACAATGCCAACTTTATTACCAGGTTTCCTTAGAAATGCCTTGAATCATAGTATTTCTGTTTTTACTTTTTTTCATCAATTCTGTTAACCGCTTGAAGTCATTTAGAATAATTGACATTATAATACACTCTAAAACTATTGGTCTAGCCGAATTTGCGCATGCGCTATTATGGAGACGACAAGTCGAAAACATCTCATCGAATTTTTTTCTATCATCCTTGCTCAGTCTAGAACGAAATTTACGCCACTTCAGCTCCTCGGCCATACATGCTAACCTAAAAGACGGAATTGTTCTGCCCATAATACTCATCATCTTCCTATGACTGTCAACACATCTTCAGCGGTTAATGACAAATACTTTTTAACAGCGATATAATCTGCACCTTGTTTTTGTTGTATGAGCATTTTAAATTTATCATTTGTTTTGTTTTTGTCAATTGCAACACATTTGCTAAAACATTTAACAATTTTATTCCCTAAGTCTATAACGAAAGGAGGTAATTGGTTGTCAAGAGAAAGCGATGTTATTAACAGTACTTTACCTTCATGCGTAATTACTTTAAGAATATCAATAATTTCTGTTACCAAGAACTTTACTTCTTCAAAATCCATTTCTGCTTCCTGAAAGAACATTGCCAACAAGTCTGGAATCATTACTATGTTGATTTTGTGGTCATGGATAGTTTTGGGAAGCTCGTATTTCAAAAAATGAGTAAGCTGATATACAGTAAATACTCTCGATATCATTATTTTCTTGAGATTCTTTTTGATGTTCAGACCGTATTGTTTCATAAAGTCCACAAACTGATAGACATCAGTACAATTTCCAGCGTCAAGAACAAACACTTTTGAAGTTCTAAAACCACCATATTTTTTGGGCATTAAACAATGAACCGATAGCTTTGTCAACATGAGATTTGTCATTCTTGGGTTACCAAGCAGGCATATGGCATCGTTAGATAGCAACTCTATAGTCTTGTTTGAAGTGCCGTCAACTGTAAATGATATTTGATTAAGATAGTCATAAGCAGTCTTGAGCTTTAAGCTCTTGATTTTATTGTCTATAGAAGTCTGCACAGAAGTTTCTTGCTTTTCTTCAATGAGATTTGACATGGAGCTTAACTGTAGTGTGTTGAACTCTTTTTAATCAAGGAGCTACTTTGAGAGAGGGAGGGCTGAGCCGCCATCGTTATTGAGACATTGGAGTCATGTATATGCTGCAAGTTCTAAATCAATTTATTTATTGGATGTTGACTATACTAAGCTCTTGCAACTCTACATTGGATGCTCTGGTTGGAGCTATTCTTCCTGGCAGGGGCCATTCTACCCATCCGATTTGGAAAATAAGGATTGGCTTTCTTACTATTCAAAAGTGTTTAACTATGTAGAAGTTGATTCTACGTTTTACAGGATTCCACATGAATTTATGGTTAAAAATTGGGCCAGAAAAACGCCCACCGACTTTAGATTTACTGCCAAGTTCCCCAAAATAATAACTCATGACAAAAAATTCAACAACGTGGAGAAGGAATTAACTTTATTTTATGAAGCGATGAAACCTTTAAAGGAAAAGCTACTTGCGTTGTTAATCCAATTTCCGCCTTACTTAAAAATTACAGAAGGACTGGAAGCACTGAAACAATATGATTTCTTCTTTGATGATAGTTTTAGATATACAGTTGAAGTAAGACATCCATCATGGTTCTCAGATTTAGCATACAATTTCTTTTTAAACAATAAAATTTGTATGGCCTGGAATCAGCTGGACAAAATACAATCTCCTCCAGTAGTAACAAGTGACTTCGTATACCTTAGGTTGATTGGAGACAGAAGTATAAGCGAAGAAGAATTTGGAATAATACAGAAGGACAGACAACAGGAAATGGAATATTGGTCTGATAAATTCGAAACAGTTGACCAAAATGAAAAAGACGTCAAAATAGGTATTGTAGCTGCAAATAATCATTATGCTGGATTTGGCGCCGCAACGGCCAATATGTTTAGACTGATGAGAGGCTTGCCGTCTGTTGAATGGGGAGTGCAGAAGCAAATCGACAATGTTTCTAATTTGCAATTTCCTGATGAACAATCTACTTATCGCAGGACTAAACAAAAAACTATGCTGGACTATACAAGCGACTAGAATCAGCTCCTCTTATGAGCGGTGAGTGAGCAATTTGTAACCTATTAAGTAGCTATTATTGTCCATGCAAGTACATATTTTAATTTATATCAATGAACTATAGAGTAGAATAATTATGAATGAAATGAAGTTAAAAGATTTGTTTGTAAGCTCATTAGAATCAAGTCATATCCTAAACAGCAAAGGGGGTTCAGTATCATCGCAAGTCACGAAGATGAAAATAATTTTAAAAAAGAAGAAAGTTTACAACGAGCAAAACAAAGAACATATCAAGGAATATAAAAAAAATTACTGGCTAGATAACAAAGAACAATTAAAATTAAAGCATCGTGAATATCATAAACGAAAGAATGGAAATGGAATACAGATGTCATAAATGCAATAAACTGATTTCTGAAAATTATTACTGCGATGAATGTGTGATTAGAAAATAAATCATTATTAAATCCATAATCAATATTGACTGTTGTCTTTATATACTGATTATAATTGTTGTCACTGGTGTTGTTGGACTCATCATCGGAACTGTCTAAACTTCAAATAAGGATCTTCATGGATTATTGTGATTTAATAGAAAAATTATGGCTTGAATGGAAAGAATCTATCTCCATTTCTTCACGTCAAGACAAAATTTTGTCAACTTCGACGATCAAATTTGAGGTTAAGTTTGTTATAAAACGAACTATTGCTTTGGCTCTTCGGTAAAGCCTGTCCTTTCATAATCCGAGACTAGGTCATCAAAGTTGTCTTCCGTCGCTGACGCCGTTGGCTTGACCTTCGTCGTGTATTGAACTGTCACTGTCACGTCTTTGCCTTCCTCTTTTATCTCGACAGAGTCGCCGGTTTTGTTGGAAAGTTTCTTCCGTTTGGTCATTTGTTATACTACTCCAACAACTCTCTTAAACGTTGTTAACTATATCACTAGTAATATTCTAGAAAATAGTCGCCTTTGGGTTTTTTGGACGCCGGTGATAATCACCTTGCTTAGTAACAGGCAAATACTATCAAAATGCCAAGGTGGCAGCAAGGAGGTTTAAGCGTGGAAATGAATCAAAAATCAATCAAATTCGTGCAGGTCATGACCAGCGGAGTAGGAAGCGAGGGAAATCCCACGAGGTATACATTTTAATGACAAAATAAGGTAAAATCGAAATTTTTAAAAAGCCATTATATTTTTAAAGAAATATTGCATATCGTTGGGTATGTCAGATGAAGCCTCGGAACCATTTGAAATTCAACATTGTCGCTGTCAAAACGATACCTTTGTTGTCCAAAAATTTCCTAAGGGAGCAGACGGGCAATATCTTTATCAGGTAGTTTGCTCAAAGTGCGACAAGCAATTTACACAATTCAAG
>JASKBU010000100.1:0-2419 GCA_033272285.1 Nitrososphaeraceae archaeon | reverse complement strand
TCCAAATACCTAGAATTTTCGACAAAAGTATTCAACGGCTTAAATTCTCCTGTTCTAAATCATGACGGTTGGCTTTTGGGAGTAGCGATGGAAAATAACCATGGTAAAATACTGAACAGTCAGCTGTTTTGTGTTGCGAACCTTATGACTTACTACGAGTATACGGGGGACGAGCGAGCACTCAAACTATTCAGAAAGGGCGTAGATGTACTGGAGAAAAATATCGACGACCTATCGACAGATTGTGGAACCTACTATACTATGTCTAAGGATAGGCTTGTATCGCACCAAAAGCATCCTGAATACATCAAGATGCTGGAAAGGTTGTATTTGATGACGGAAAGCAACACGCTGAAAAATACGCTGGACGATTGGCAGTATGACTATCTGTTTCCTTGTTATTCTTGAGCTACTTGAGTAACCATTCTAACAACTTCGTTACCTCGTTTGTTACTCTTTTATAACTTTAAAACTATAAAAAATGCGCCGGGAGAGGGATTTGAACCCTTATGCTATACTCCGGCGTTCATAACTTGTGGAACAGTTTAAAGTTTATCTAATTAGTTCGATCATCCTACCTACTTATTGATATGCGTTTCTTTGTGGCTGTGGCATGTGATGTAGGCTGGTTATAATCGGCTATTGTTCCGCCTATAATCGAACCCTTTATGATGCCGAGTTGCCCACCAATTTTTTTATCTTTCGACTGTTAATTTAAAAAAAGTTTGTGCACATTTTCTTTCGTTATATGAAGCTTGTATACCTCGTCATCCTTTAGTAAAAAGATTTGATCATGCATTTCGAATAATTCAATTACATTCTTTATCTCTGAGTTTAGCAAAGTATCTGTCTTATAGGAACAATACACTAGTCCATGTAGTCTGCTTTTATCATATATATGCTCTATAGTTAATGCCTGTTTTAGAGAGTTTTTTGCTACATCATTTATGAGAAAATCCATGCAGCATAATTGTCTGTTATTAGCGTTATTTGCTATGTTCTTCACCACTTGGTTAAAATATTTGAAAATATCTTTTTGACTTGGCATTTGTATTTGGATTTGCTGTCGACTTTGTTGCTCTCTCTGTTGAACCTTATCAGAATAAAAATAAGGCTTGACCGTTCCATCATACCATTTCATCTTTGAAAGAAGTTCGGTGGAAGGAATATTTTGTGGTCCACAGAAACATCTAAATAAATTAGCTTCCCTAGCAAGCCTATCCATAGATTTCAGTAATCCTCTTATCGATTCGTTGTCTGAATAAATTACCAGATAATGCTTTTTTGGAATTTCTTGCTGTTGCTTTAACCATTTGTCTACAGCATCTTTTACAATCGAATTTATGGAAACACCCTTCTGGGTTGCTATTTTTCCAAGGCTTGAATGAACTTGATCATCAAAGCCTCTAACTATTAAATCACGTGTCATATTCCTTGTGTTCCTTATACCTTGATACTTTATTTAAAGGTAATGATATCGTGATATCAAATCGTTACAAATAAATGTGGCGATATCATGATATCATACTATGAGTAAAATAAATCAAAACGAACAAGAAAAAGTCGTAAACGGTGTTAGTGTAACGAAACTCTTTGGAATAATAAACGCAATTCAGGAAAACCCCACGATCGCAAAATTCAATTTTCGTGCCAAAGGAAAATGGGTAAATGGCGGACACAACCGCACAACCATCAATGATTTCTATGGTGCCGGTCAGACCCATGTAAGAAGTCAACCATTCGTGTATGAGATGGATGAGCCTCCAGTCCTTTTGGGAGAAAATTACGGTGCAAATGCAGGTGAATATGCTCTTACAGCACTGAGCGGTTGTCTAACAACAGCTCTAATTTACCATGCAGCAGCGCAGGGAATAAAAATCGAAGAAGTAGAGACAACTCTTTCAGGTGATGTTGACCTTCATGGCTTTCTAGGTTTGGATGAAAGTGTCAGAAATGGATTTCAGAAAATTCATGTTACTTTCAGTATCAAATCAAATGCCCCAGAAGAGAAGCTGAGAGAATTGATGGAGCTTGCACAAAAAAGATCACCAGTATTTGATATGCTTTCTCATCCAACTCCAGTTGAAGTTACTATGGAAAAGAAACAGTAACACCGTAGGATCTTCGGATTTCAAGCTCCTCCCACAATTTTTTTTAATGCATACAACTATAATCATACTTTGGATCCACTGGGGCATAAATTTGGAAATTTTTGTCACGTTTAAAATTATGTCATTAATCTTGTAAAAAGCTGTTATAGCCGAGACATAATTGTGAATGGCGGAATATTGTTTACCCTGTTCCTTCAAAGACATTATAAAGTCTATAATCTTGCGCTCTATTTGTTTAGAGTCACTTCCCAATAAAATGTCCCCTTCACCTAAATATTCGATAAATTTTTTCAAAAGTAGAGTGTATG
>JASKBU010000099.1:0-2926 GCA_033272285.1 Nitrososphaeraceae archaeon | reverse complement strand
CATATCCTTCATAGGAACTAGCTAGAAACGATTTTTTATTTAGCGGTTGAACTGACTCTCCTCCTGTTCCCGCAATTACAAAGATGATACCTTTAGGATCACGATACTGAAATTGTTCCTTATCATCTACTATAGGCTCCGAATGCCTAACTTCATTAAATAAAAGCGGATAACTCCGCTGATAATTGTGTGAATGACCCTGTATCACTAAATCAACACCAAATTTCTCAAATACTGGATGATAAGTTCTTCTCATACTCGTAAAGTCGGTATCGCCAGCAGAATAAAACGGTCTATGAAAAAAAACAACTATCCAATCAATATTTTGATTTGCTTTTGTTCTCGAGAGATCGTTTCTAACGAATCGTAACTGTTGTTTTACTTCGTCCTTATTAAGTTCTGTGGAAAGTGCAATAAAATGAGTGTTGCGATAGTTGAAGGAATAATATTGTTTGTCAAGCTTAAATTCGTCCATATAGGCCTGTAATAATTTACCTTCTGTGTCATGATTTCCTAATGAGATTTTGAAATCTTTACCAGCAGATTTTATAATATTGAGCCAACAGTCTATAGAGTTCTGATATGAATAAGCACCCAGTCCAAGATACAACTCCGGTTTCATATTTTTCATCATGAAGAAAGTTTGGATCGCTTCGTGGTCGCAACCCCAGTCTCCGGCAGCCACAAAATTAAATTCTGCTTCACCGCTCTCTTCAGCTCCAATAGGCATTAAGTGAAACAAGAATGCAAGAATGATCACGACTGGTGTTGCAAATGCAACTTGAATATAATCACAAAGAGACGATATCATTGATCTATTAAGAGCTTAAGATTTCTCAACAATAAGACTAACCGCAGGTATTTCTGTAGATCTAAATTGTCATCTGTCCATTTTATGATTATTAATGAACTACTGGATTCATTTAGATTTTTTATGAAAATGAGTAAAAATATCAACACAGGTTCTGATAGGAGAAAATAAAAATCTTTAATAAACTTTTTAGCTTAAGTGGCGAATGAATATTAAGTTCATGGAGTCATGGAGTAAACAAAGGTGGTAACATCATACCAGAAGTAAAGGTTTTCATTACGACGATCGAAGAGTCTCCTGATAACTACAAAGTACAAATTTCCGGTTCAGGATTCGAGTTCGCCGCAAATAAGGAACCAAGGTGGAAATTAAAAGGTGATGATCCTCTCTCCGACGACGATATCATTGACCCTCGTGGGAGTGGTGTTGTCGGCCCGAATGGGATATTCTATTTCACAGGTAACGCTATCGGCGAAAATCTAAATGAGGACTGGGGGAAGGACGAGATTTACGCCGTCGTAAGTATAGTAGGTTTGGGCACCACTTTCAACTACGAGTCCAACAGGGTCAGTGGCCATTACTGAAATCCGATTGCGGCGACGATAATTTGTTGGATGCTTTAATTACTGTAATTTTTAATCTAAACGGGTACAATACATGTGTACAGATTTTTTTAGAACTAGTGTCAAGTTATCTAAGTTTAATGTGATAGGATCACTAAGACAAATTAAGAACACAATAGTCAGTCAGTAAGAATTTTCATGTCTGACTCATTTTTTTAATAGTCGAAAAGACATAACAAAAACTGAAAATATTACTGCGGCACTAATTAGAAAGGTTGCTCCTCCAATCAAATTATACAAGACTCCTCCCCCAATTAATCCAATGATACTCGCTACGCCTCCAACACTACCTGCGACACCCTGAACAGCGCCTTGAAGAACTGTTCCTGCACGTTTTGAAAGAATAGACATGAAAGAGGGCCACATAAGGCCGTTACCAAGAGCAAATAAAACTACAGCCGAAGATACTGAGATAATATTATTTGAAAAAAATAAAACAAAATTTGTTGCCAAGATTATGCTGCCAAGAATAACTAATTTTTCTTCAGAGAATTTTTTTAGTGCTTTACGTAATACTGGTCCTTGAATAAATACCATAATCCCACTCAATACTGCATAAAATATTCCCAACTGTGTTACGGACCATTTAAGTTCACTAGCTGCATGAGCAGGAAATGAAGCATAATATACATTAAATCCAAGAAATATCAAAAAATATAGTACGAGTAAAAATGAAATATGTTTTATTTTGAAAACGTCTCCAAATTTAGGTTTTATAGGACCCGCGGGTTCATAGCAATCTTTACATTCTTGTGCGAAGACTTTTCTAATGGTTCCTTCTTCAGGAATCATTATTGGATTAGGTTTAATCCTAGATTCTCTTAATAGGAACCCTATTACAAATAGTGTAACTAAAGACAGTAATAATGCTGCTAGAACTGGAAGTGTTGCCCTATAAACTGTTCCGGCTAAAATTCCAGCCAGCGCAGGACCTAAAATAAAACCCAGGTTAGATGAAATTGCCATTTTTCCAAAGTTCTTACTTCTGTTTTCGTCCGATGAAATATCTGAAAGATAAGCGTTTGCTACAGAAATATTGCCACCAGTAATTCCATCTATTGCCCTTGCAAAGAATATGAATAGTAATGGAACTACTACAATAATTGTTCCGAAAGAAATTAAGTTGATACTAAAGGTCTTTTCAAATGGTACAACTAACGCAACAAGAAATAATATCCAACCAATTGCCGTTCCTGCATTGCTCAACAAAAGTACTTTTTTTCTGCCGTAAATATCAGACCATCTACCCAGGATTGGAGCTCCAATAAGTTGGAAAGCTGGATACGTTGCTGCCAGGAGACTATAAATTACAGCATTACCTCCGAACTTCATGACCAAAAATACCAGGAAAGGCAAAACTATACTAAATCCTAGTGTACCTATAAAATTAACTAACAATAATGGAAAAATTGGAGTCCGTTTTTCTTTACTAATCATGATTTAAGCATATAAAGAAAACAAAAGTATTCAATAGCATCTTGCAACAGCCTTA
>JASKBU010000098.1:0-19381 GCA_033272285.1 Nitrososphaeraceae archaeon | reverse complement strand
CCAGATTCTTCCCCAGTTTATTGCATATCCTAAAGGAAGATCCAACGCTCTTATAAGAACGTCTCCGAGTTTTCCAACCAAGAGATTAAAATTAGTTGGATTTACCAGGTCTTTTATCATTGGTCTATGTCAGTCTCCAATAGTCATATACCTAATAGTGGGACTTCGACCTATATTATCTATACAGTTGCAAACAAGGTCTACGAGATAGATTCGTTACTAACCGTATAAAAAACAATTCTATCAAAGACAGTCAAAAGAAACAATTTAGCGATTCAGAGGGAGTCGATAAAATTTACCTATCATATTGATGACTTTTTATCGAAGAATAAATTTAGGTCCAAACATTGATAACCTTTTAAGCTATGTTGTAATCTATTCGTTATCATTTATGGTCTGATAGTGAATGAACACTTCCGGTTGGCTGGTACGCTTCTTGTGACGTTAGGCACCTAAGATCGTAGTCTGTTAACAAAAATTGAATTTCTATTCAATGTAGCCAATTTTTAAATATTAGAACATAAGCCTTCATTGGTTCTTGCTACCCTCTGCCACTCCTGCTTTATGCCCACCCTATAGAGGCATTGCAAAACGTGGGAGTCCATCTAAAGTAAAGGTGTGTCGTCTTTCTAAATCGTTCTCCTCGTGTTATCTGCATGAGGTTTGTCAGAGAAATTATAGACTTGTTTCAGATGTGTCATGAAGCTGAGTAGAAATTATGAACTTGCCATTAATTTTCCATTTTGCGCTGCCTAATTCCTTACCCTCAGGTCCAGTTGCTTTAGGTATATCGATTTCTAAATTATCAAAATCATATGTAACCTCCATATCCTTTCCGGTTAGTTTGTCGACAATGTCTCTGACAACATCGGACCAATTTGAAACATTGTGTTCATCATTTTTATCTTCGTCTGTTACCTTCGAAGTCTCTTGTTTTGAACTTTCCATGTAATTCTCTCCACGACATTTTATTTAACGCTTGCAATGGAAATTGATAATTGAGATTTTTATTCTTCTGATGAGGATACACGAACGAAATGAAACAGTAAGCATTTACAAAGTTATTTGAATGATAAATATTGAAGTATTTCAATAAATTATGCTTTTAGGGGTAACGTAACTATAAAAGTAGCGCCGTTTGAATTTGGGTTATTATACGCTTCTATCTTTCCTCCATGAGCTTCAACAATATTTTTTGAAATATACAATCCAAGTCCGAGACCTTTCTCCGATTTAGTCTTAAATTTTGAAAATAAGTGGGGAATTATTTCTGGATCTATGCCAGGACCACTATCTTTAATAGTAACAATAGCTTGATTTGTTTTATCTTCCCTCTTTAGATTTATAGTAATTGTGCCTTGCTTTGTAAATTTTATTGCATTATTTACTAAGTTTGCGAACACTTCAAATATTTTTTCTTTATCGGCTATGATATCAACTTTTTCAATCGGAATAAATTCAATTTTAACTTTGTCGTTGTTACTTAATTCTGTTTGTTGACTGATGTCTTTAATAACATTTTGAATTTTTACATTTAAATCAAAAACTATCTTATTCAGTTTCATAGTTTGAGACTCTATTCTAGCAATATTCAACATGTTTGTTACCAAAGAAAATAGTCTTTCAGCATTTCGGAGAATAGCTGCCTCATATTGTTTGTTCCTTTCTGGGAGATTTTTAAGCAACTCTGAATAACCAATAATGGATTGGGACGGCGTCCTTAACTCGTGGGCAGCAATATTGATAAATTCCTTCTCCATTGCATCATGTTCTTCAAGCTTTTGATATGAGTACAAAAGATTCTTGTTTGCTTCTCTTAATGATTCATGCAAATCAGCCTGTCTCCAAACGGTATCAAATATGAAATTGTATGATTCTATACGGGCCTTACTCGTATGATAAGTAGCATATCCTACAGCCTCTATAAAATTTTCTTGAGTATCGTCTTTTACGTCTATTATCAATATGGATTTTTTATCCACGATCAAAAAAGTAGTTTTTATCAGGTGAGTTTTTCTTGTCGGTGGAACAATAGATTTTATTCTAAAATTCAAATTTTTTGTGAGTGACTTGATATCTAAGAATTCATTGTGCATGTCAATTTCATAAGTAGGAATAACTAAGTTGACACTAACATTCCTTTTTTCTGAAGCTTCTATTAACATGGATATTATCCCTCCCTTGTAATTTCTTTGGAGTGCATTTGGAGTTGCTATTATTAGTGATATTTCAGAAACTGCAGAGTTTATCAAATTCAAGTAAGTATTACGAATTTCGTATGGGTCTGACAACACTTTAATCTCCTCGGGGTCCACGCCAACCTCTAAACTGGACATTTTATCATGTTGAACGACAGCATTGTTCCATAGATTTTCAAAAATATATTTCTGCTGGTCCACGATTCCACTATCGTCGAGATAAATTAGATTTGATGCAAAAGCATTGCCTTGTGCTTGACCAAAATATTCGAGATCGTTTATCGCAAAATTTCCGACTAGCTTTTCGAGGTGCCTAACTTCAGCAAATTTCATTATTTGTTTACACGAACTTAAGTTATCTTTTGTAATCTCCGTAATCAATCTAATTCTTGTTCCCTTGGCTTTAGCATCTTGAAATGCCTGCCTGATTCTTTCAGTCAATATGAAATCCGGTAAAGTAAAATCGCCGCAAATACACAGTTCCTTGCTTGCGTTGAATACGATATCGTTCAGTGTCGTGTCCGTTTGTTTATTGTTGGTCTGAGCTTGGGAGTTTTCTCGATACTGTGAGGGCATCGGTCGATACATCTAGTTCAATATACGATTTAAACCAATCGTGTTTTGTATAGTTTTGAACCCAAAAATGATTCAGATTTGAATTTATATTCTGGATAACTTAAGGGCTTGCCAATAATTCTCAATTAAATAACCAATTCCAATGGGCAGACATTATAATCTATTGCATTCATAAACTTTGATAAATAAATTACTAGGACTCTGGTTTTTGCTTCGACTTGCTTCTTCCAAGAACTATCCATCCTTTCTTGATAAAAAATAGAACAAAACCAATTACTATTATTGCCATAGTTACCAATACAACTAAGAAGCCCAAGGGTACTTGTGTAATATTTTCCAAATCTATTCCATTCATGCCGTATATACCTGCAATCAGTGCAAGTGGGAGTAATATGGCTGTAAATATAGTGAGGACTCTCATTGTTTCATTTATTTGGAGTGATACCTTGGCCACATACAGCTCTCTAATTGAATTGATCGTCCCCTCATAGGATTCTACAAAATCAATCAACTGCGTAATATCATCATACACCATTTCTACATATTTTACATCTTCTTTGTCCTTTTCTGTATGCAGCAGAAAATTAATTATATTCCTTACATGCCAAAATTGCCTGCGTAGCATTATGGCTTGCCTTGATAAAATATCTATGCTTTCAAATATTTGTGGGAGTGGGCGTACAAATGACTTTCTCTGATACTCATTTACAGATAGTTCCATAGCCGTAAGAAGTTGTTCATATTTGGTAACAAGGCCTGCTAGTATATTATAATATAAAGCGTCTATACGTGTTTGCTTTATTGTCTCATTCTGTATTTTAAGGAGTCTCTGTACGATTAGCTTGATGTCAACCTCAGCCGTATGTATTGTTATTAACCAATTTGCACCCAGGAAAAAGTATACTGATTCTATAAGTAGAGTCTCTGGATCTTTATTTTTCATGTCTACTAATACTGTAAACGTATGATTCTCTAGTTGACGAATTTCTGGTTTCTTCGATTTATTTATACAAGTTTGAATGGCTTCCTGATTTAAATTAAATTTTTGGGCCAATTCATCAAGTTCCGATTGATCCGGATTTATGACATCAACCCAAACATTATATCCTTGATCCAAATCTTCAAGAGAACCGTTTACTCTAACTTCGTTCTTGTTATACGAGAGGATAGAGCTCAAGTCCCAACTCCGGATGAATTATAATCAACAAATTATAAAAGCAGTATGTTGCGCCCTGACAATCCTATTATTAGTGTCAATCGCATAGTTGAATTCGTATATGATTTCATCAAATAATTTAGTACTACAAACTTTATATATCGATGTAATTCTCATAGTTTCTTATTTTAGGATTATTTTTCTTCATCGAAAGTTATCATATCAAAATATCTAAAATATGAAGATAAGATCCGATTAAATTCATCAGCTAGCCTAGATACGTCCCCTTGAATGCTTATATCGAATGTTGGTCGTTATTTATCATGAACAACATAACTAACTGGGATGATATCTTAAAAAAAGAAGCACGAGGAAAGAACGACTATGATTTGGGCGAAGTGCACGAAGTCGAGCCTGAAATTGTAGTCACGAAAAAAGGAGTTGTAGATAAAGACAAATTCTACTTACCAAAAAGCCTTGTCGAGCGATTTGATGGACACAAAGTTTGGTTTTCCATAACCAAAGAGGACGCTCAAAACTATCGAAAAGACTAATATCTGTTATCAACAATAGCATTTTTTTTAGATTAATAAATTTATTCACACAACGTTTGGATTCAAAGTAAACTTGGAGATTACTTCATCTTTTGCAATTCGTTTATGTGTGCAAATGTTTTATGACTTAGAGAATATTTGGAGCTGTGTCATACGATCTTATAAAAATGCAAGTTGAAAGAAAAAATATAGAATGTATGTTCTTCAAATAGGAACATACCTTTAACTTGCACCTATTTTTTTCGCCTAGTTTTACCTGACATGCTTGCGTTACAGACTGCGTACGGGTTGACTTTCTTCCCTGATTTGCGCTTGACTTTAGTAACACACATGTCGAACTTTTTTGTGTCCAGCCCCTTCTTTACTCCTCTTGGCATTAGATATGTATCATTAACATCTTTTATTAAGATTCCAAACAATTTTGGTTTGAGGAGATATGTTTCCTAAAAATGAATGAAATAAGCTAAGACATGCTGAACATACATGTTCATAACCTGCCTAACCCTACGTTGTCGAATCGGTCTTTACGACCCTTGGACATGTAAATAAAGGCGGACAAAACTCAATTATTTGCCATTTCAAGTAAAAATAACCTAATGCACAAATTTTGATTTTTAGTATCGATTGTAAGTCAATTAAATTATATTTCGATCAATTTTGAGCGGCTAAATCACGATGTATTTTTATATTAATTAATTAATAATCATCATGATATGATAAAGCATCAGGACTCTATTTTAGAATCAAAATTATTTTCAGGATCGGATTATTCTTTAGTACAAACCAACCAACAGAAACGCCAAAAGAGGATAGTGGTGCAAATAGCTTGAAATCAGTGAGCAGTTAAGAGATTGTGCCTGATAACAATTTGACAACAAAAATGACATCGTCTCCATCCGTTGAATCACCTACGCGAATACTTGTTATTGACGATGATGAGGACATACTGAATTTGTTTAGTGATTTTCTCAAAAAGGAAGGATACGGTGTAACCTCATTTCTTGATCCATTGAAAGCTCTTGAAGAAATACATCGAAGACCACAAAGATACTCGATAATCATAACGGACGTCAGGATGCCCGGAATTTCAGGTATTGAACTGATACGCAGAATTTGCAAGATCAACCACGATATTAAAGTGATTATTATCAGCGCTTTTGAGTTAAACGGCGAAGAATTGAGTAATATTAAGTACGATAACTTTATGGAAAAACCCGTGCATATGCAATATCTTGCTCAAACCATTGAGAGAATATTGAAAAAATAAGGATTGATATCCTTTGAATGAGTATCAATTATTATATCCACTATATTATTCGAGACGGGTCAAGTGCATGTAGTAGGACAGTCAATTCCTTTATGTATCGTTCTTATAGACAGAAGGAAAATCGAAAAAATTTAATTCAACTTTAACTTTATAGTTTCGAATAACCCGATTGACTAGTACTTAGTTAGTGTTGGCTGTTTGCCATTAACATTAAGATGACTGTTCAGCTAGCACTTTGAGAAATTATGAAAGCAAGGAATCGAGATTCGGGGAGATCCTAACATTGATGCCACAATTATCGAGAGCCCAAAAACAAATCAAGATGGAAAGGTTTATTGATTGTGAGAAAAACTATTCTCCAGGATGCGAGAGTGTATTGATTGGTTGGGAAAAATAAGAACACTTTTGATTGTTATTATGGTTCTCATGGCTACTGGATCAGCCTCCTCAATAACCCATTCCTATGCACAAAAGGACATAACACTAAGAGCATTACTAGATAATCTGGCCGATCCTGGTCGGTGGGATACTTTGATTCAACCTGCACTGCAAGAATTAAGAGCAAGACACCCTGATGCAAATATTAACGTAAAGTACGATCAGTTTCAGTATAATGATACAAGAAATAACATAATGACCGCGATGACCAACCAAACTCCAATAGACATCGTATCTGTTGACCAGATTTGGCTTGGGGAATTCGCAAAAAAAGGATTTTTAACGGATCTTACGAATTATGCAAAAAAATGGGGAAGATCTTCTGATTGGTATGAAGCAAATTGGGATGGCATGACATATAACGGATCAACATATGGCGTATGGGTATGGACGGATGTTAGAGGTATGTGGTACTGGAAAGACATGCTGAAGACAGCTGGTGTTGACCCTAACTCTCTGACGACTTGGAGTGGGTACTTAACGGCTGCTGGAAAGCTTGAGGGATTAAAAAGAAATGGGACTGAGAGTATGTATCTTGTGGCTGCAAGTCATTCGCCTGATCTGTGGTATCCGTACTTATGGATGCTAGGAGGCGACATAATTGGAATAAAGTCTGGACATCCCTCAAAAGGTACTTACTGGTTTCCAACATACAATAGTTCACAGGGAGTTAGAGCCTTGGAATTTCTTAAAGAACAAGTTAACGTAGGAATAAAACCTCAAAAGGATGCTATTCACCAAGCTCAGGACTTTGCAAATCGAAAATTTGCAGTCTCGCTGGATGGCTCTTGGGTACCAGGTGCGTTTCCACCAGAAGAGCAAAGGCATCTTGAACAGAAAGTAGGTTTCCTGCCGGCGTTCCCTTCCCCTAATGAGGCAAATCATACTTCGACGTTGATGGGCGGTTGGGAGTTGAGCATTCCTACGACTTCAAAAAATAAAGACCTTGCATGGGAGTTAATTACGATAATGTTAGAACCGAAATTTCTGTCACCATGGATATCAAAATTTGGTTACCTGCCTACCCAGTCGGTTATTGGTGAGGCATTTAGAACTAATTCATCTTCTTCCACATTTCCATACTATAACGAAATGATAGGCATGATACCATTAGGAAAGGGAAGGCCAAGTCTTCCAGAATACTCCCTTATTGCTAAAGATGTAAAGGAGGCGATAGACGGAGTCTTGTTCGAAGGGAAGGACGTAAATCAGGCCTTGCAAGACGCTGCTTCAAAGTCAGCAAAGAGCCTTGGATGGTGAGATCTGAGATTAGGTAACGTTTTTAATATTGCATCCAACAACCAAGTTAAGAACTGACCTGAAAAACAAAATCCTGTGAGTCCATGAAAGGTATAAAAATAATTGTCTCCTTGATAAGGGAAATGGGAAAAAGTTTCTATTGTATGATTCTCACCCTTTTGGTAATGTTTACTATAATAGGGTCCGGCATTTCAGTTCACTCCATAAAAAATACGGATTCTAATATTCTTGCATCTCCACAATTAAAGGAGATATAACCATACAGTCCTATTTGCAGGTCCAAATGGAACGGGAAAATCCCTAGTAGACAGTGCTGCTGATAAATTGAGATCCGATCATCCTGACCTTGGTATCAATATAAAGTATATTGAACTACCGGTTTATAACAATACCAGATATCAAATTTTAAACCCGATAACAAATGGAACCCCTGTTGATATTGTAACTCTAGATCAAATATGGCTTGGCGAATTTGCACAAAAGGGATTGCTGACAGATCTTGCAAATTATACTAAAAAGTAAGAAGAGTATACCCTCTCCTGTCTTTAACAATTCTAATCACATTTATTCCTGGAAACTGATTTCTACACCTCCTTTCGGTCAATCACCATTGGACTCAGATAATAAGGAAATCACCGAAAATCAGTTTGCGTTCGCTCAAAAGAGCGAATCAATAAAAAGTAAAAATCCCGGTACGATGAGTTTACCTGTTGTTCACATCTCTTTGCTAGCCGAAGTAATGGTATCCTAACCTTCTTCATATATCTTATTAACGCTCAAAATTCGCATGTATTAATTTAAGCATAGTGAGATGGATTAAATGTGTGCTGAGTAATTTTTCATATTGCACACTAAATTACCAGGGAATGTAAGATAAATTTAGATTTCGTACTAGTCTTGGTGATTTAGAAGATGATACGTTTCATTTTTTGACTACGCTACTTAACATTTGTTCAAATTTATCAACTGTAATTTTCCAATCGTAACTAAGAGCATTTCTTCTGGCATTCAGGCAATATTTGGAATACTCTTGATTTTTTTTATCCCAAAGGTCTTTGAAGTACAAAATAGCATCTGCAATTTCATCCGGGTTTATATTTACCAGAAGTCCGGTTTGTCCTCTTATGACAGTTTCCTTTGGACCAGATATATTACTAGCGATCACTGGGGTACCTGCCGATTGAGCTTCTAAAGAAGTAAGCAGAAATGTCTCAAAGCGTGAGGGAGAAACAAAAACATGCGCAGACTGGAATGCCTCTATCAGTTTTTCTTCATCAACGTAAGATAAATATATAACATTGGTAAATTTTTTTTCAAGATCTTTAACAATATACGCAAGGGGTCCTGCGCCAAATATATAGAAATTCATGTTTTTCTCTTGTGAATCGTTGATATCTTTGACTACTTTGGCAAAGATATCAACACCCTTCTGATAAACCATCCTTCCAGCAAACATCACAGTAAATATATCCTTCTTTTGACCAGGTATATAGCGACCTGTATCTACTCCATTTGGGAACTTGTAAACATTCCTATATCGCCAAGATTGCAACATATTTTGGTCTTCCAGGTTAAGAACATGAAATGCATCAAATTTCTTACTCACTGATTTATTTACTAGTCTATAGTATAATCTCCTTATCATATTGCCCGTCTCAGGATATAATCCATGATACCCAGAAATGATCTTTATATTTTGATTGTTACTTCTTTTAAGTAAGTATACAATCAATTCATTTAAGGGAAAGGCATTATTAAAATATAAAACATCAATATCCTCAATCTCCTTCGCGATTTTTCTAATCGCAGATATAGTTGGTATTACAAATAATCTTTGATAATTTTTAAACTCAAAAACCCTAACGCCATGTCTGCACAAATTTTTTTGAATAAATTTATTATTATTGTCTCCATACTTGGTCGTCAATATAATAATTTGATGCCCCCGAGAAGAGAGTGCGGTCGCTACTTGTTCAACCCATTTCTCAAATCCAGCTCCGAAGCCTAAGTTTAGAATACTATAAAATGCTATTTTCATTTTTCCATTATCCTTGTTATACTCATAAAGTTTTTATGCATATTTGTTTGGCTCCTTTATTAAATATTATTGCAATCTTCAATAAGGAGCTAAACAGGATCTAAGACGCTAAAGCAGCAACTAGTTAATTCACCAAATTAGAAGAGTTAGTTATCTTTATTTTTGACAAAAGTCAAATTAGAAGCGGTCAAAATTATTATGCAATCCATGAACGCAAGTCTTCACCACCGACTGCACTTGAGCAATTCTGTGAAGAAATTCGGCAAAAAGCGTTTCAAGGATGGTTTTAGGAATTTACTTGTTAGTCGCATGACGTCATAATTTAGATCTAATTTTTCTGCAAGTCTCGTAAGCCTTGACTCGACAATAGTATAATTAATAAGCTACAATAATGTCAGCACAGCAAGAACTTGAAAGTAGCAGATGGATGGGATTAAGGAACAGGGTACGACAGTGAGTACGCTAGCGAACTTTTTGGCAAATACTGAGAAACATATCACTCAAAGCACAGAGCCTGGAGATTATTATAAGGCAGTATGGTGCAGGGATGCAGCGTATATACTGAGACCAATTTGTTACGGGTAATCACATTGAAGCATTTAGTCAATTAAAGCACATATGGAAGAATCAAATTGGAACTGATTCTCACAATCTAATATACGGAAGAGGTTCTCCTAAAACTGAATTTACTCCACTAAAAGCCAGCAAGGAAGCGATAAAGAATTTTTGGGGGCGCACTTCCCACTACAATCTATGATGACTTTTCAGAGATTTATGCTCTTAATCCTGATATTGATTCTACCGCGTTAATGATCTAATGTATCTTCCTGGATTTTCGTGCAAATGATAAATCAAATTGATGGTAAAAAGTAAAAATATATCTGGGCAAACTTCCGAAATGATTTCATTTATACTACCATACCTTTTTCGAAGTGTAGAATATCTTCTTTCAAGGGATGAAGATGATGACGAGTTGCTTGAATAGAGTATAATTAGGATTGGATGGATACTGTTCTGCACGATGGTAAAGTAGTCTATAGTCAAGCCTGCTGGTTATTGGGTTTGTCCGGCTTTGCTAATTTATTAAATCTAGTTGACAAAAAAGAAGAAGCACGAAGAATACAATCAATCGCGGCGCGTCTCGTAAATTCCATCGAATCCAAAATGTCGTCTGAAAAAAGTAAATGCTATGTCAATATTGACTCCGGTAAAAATACAGGGAATGGCTCATCAGAGATTCTTTATCAAGATATTATTTTTTATGTATTCGCCATGACCGAGCAGCTAAATGATACGTATTTTGTTACCAATAATAATAATAATAATAATAATATTTTGCGAAATATCAGGCCTGGAGGGGAAAAAAAGAATCGTTAAATGAAATATGTTATTATAAAAACATTCAGAAAAGAATGATACTAACGCTAGAATCATTATGAAATAGAATTTGGGTTGGAGACATTCCATTGGTAACAGAAAAGCCACCTCAAAAAACTGGCCCTTGGATTCTACGATCAAACGAATATCATAATTACACGTATTGGCCGTGGATAACAGCAATCGAGCTGCTAACCAGATTTCGTTATGGGCAAATTAGTGAATGTACTATGTTACTTTCAAATTTGTTGTACACTGAACATAATAACACTGCTAATCACGACAGAATTTTCTACGAATGGTTAGATCCAAGAACTCTCAAGGGTGGTGGTGCCTATCCTTTCAGGACAGGTATTTCAGCTTTTAGACTAGCTTCATTTGAAATATTGTCTAAATTTACATGAAAATCGAGCAGCAGCAACAGTATTCGAGTTGGAAGGTTGAAAATTTAGATTTCTAATGTAGATCCAATGGGCCCTTAGTTCCTTGTTTAGGTAATGATAAATCCGGTGTTCCCAGTAACAGATTGAAGTTGATACATACTTAACCTATGTTGCCGATAAGTAAACAATGAGTGACGAAAAAAACGAAAGTGAGGACATAGAAAGTGCACAAAAAAACCAGAAAAAAATAGGAGCTGCAGAGAATGACCCCGAAACCAGTGGTCCAACAGAAAATCTACGCGAAGAAGCAGCTGAAATGGTAGATGAAGATGAAGATTCAAGTGAACCCGCTTAATCCCTCATTTTTTTAAATAATTCAATTTAGAATTTTTTTATTTTGCACTCAGGTTAATCAGTTTATCAATTTTTCCCCAGCGGCCTAATTGTAATAAATATTCATGACTGATATTTCGGCAATTCTAATTGGGACATCAGGTTATACATATTCTTGGAATAAGGGAAAATCGAATAAGTTTGAATGGTATATTAATCAAGGTTTTAACTCTGTAGAAATTAATGGCAGTTTCTACCGTTTTCCTACCGAAAGCTGGACAAACAATTGGAAAAAAGTTGCAGGAGAAAAATTCATGTTCTCTATAAAAGTGCATAGATCTATAACTCACTATACCAGGCTAAAAGGAAATAAATCCGTTCAATTGTGGAAACGCTTTAAGAAATCAGTGGAACCAATTGAAGACAAAGTCCTGTTCTGGCTTTTTCAGATGCCTTCTACTTTTAAATTTAATGAAGAAAATTTAGAAAGATTGACGATTTTTGCAAATAAGGCCGAGTTGAATAATAAAGCTGTTATGGAATTTCGTGATTCGTCTTGGTGGAGTAAAGCATCTTTGAAAGAATTGCAGAAAAATAAGTTCTCAATATGCTCGGTCGATGCACCTTTGTTACCCAAGAAAATATTGAATTTAAATAACATTATTTACTTACGCTTACATGGTTCGAAGAGTTGGTATAACTATATATATTCTGAAAAGGAACTAAAAAGAATAATAAGCAAGCTACAAAAGAAGCGTGCAAACAAGAAAGCAGTATATTTGAATAATGATCATGGCATGCTTCTTAATGGCAAGTATTTGATGGATCATTTGTTTAGTATAAATAAGTAATTACCAAGGAAAATATAAATAAACTATCCACATGATTTCCAATTTACAGTTAAGCACAAACGTGGTTTTTATGTCACATAGCGTTATCCACCTGAGAACAGTAAATTATTGATTTTTCTTGTTATTATTCTCAAGGGAAATGTTGGCAGGCCCATTAACTACGTTTCCAGTTTGACCTTGGAATCTTGAGCCGTGGCATGGACAATCAAATGACTTTTCCAATTCATTCCACCTAACCGTGCAACCCAAGTGAGTACATTTGGCAGAAAACATGTGTATCCTTCCCTTACCATCTTTATAGACTGCCAACTTTTCATTTTCAATAACCACACCGCTATCGTTCGAAAGTCCTTCAAGTTCACCAGCTAAATTATTCTTCTTCACCGTCAATACCAATCAATTTACCTCTCTGCTCGGATCGTATAGCTCAGTCCAAGGATTCTTTTTACCATTAATTAAATCGGACAAGATAATACCCGCAATGGTACCATGTGTCATTCCGTTACCAGAATCTCCTGTTGCAATAAAGATATTTTTTTCTTTCCCAGGGTTTTGACCTATAAAAGCCAGACCATCCAAAGGCTCCATCACCTGCCCAGACCAGGCATATTCTATCGGTGCCTCAACGGCAAAAATTTTTTTCATCCATAATTGAAGTCTCTTAAACCTTGACTTAAAGTCAATGTTGCTCTTGATATCACCGGTCTTATGATCTTCACCACCAACTATTAACAAATCGTAGTTCTTTTCTCTTATTTTCTGAAGTCGGACATAGTGGTAGGGCTTTACATGATCAATTGACTTTTGATTTCCGGTGTCCCAGTAAAGAGCTAGGGGTATCGAGTTCTTTCTAACTTTAACTGCTATCACATAAGTTCTATATGCAACCTGTTTATCGTATATCTTGCTTATTTTATCTACAATTGGAGCGTTTGTCGCCAAGACAATACTCTGTGCAGTAACATTATGACCATCATTTGTTTTAATAATAGTGTCATTATTGACTTTTTTTATTTCTTGAGCATGCGTTTGTGTAAAAATTTGCACTCTGTCACGGCTAATATTCTGTGCGATTCCTCTTAGATATAGCATGGGTTGAAATTGGGCCTGATCAGGAAAAACTATACATGGAGATATATCTGATGACTCTAGCGGAGATTTTATAATAATCTTGGCGCCCGATATCCCCGCATTTTTAAGAGCATTTAGTTCCTTTTCTAAAGTTGATTTCTTGTCATTAGTATCAAGAAATAGGTAACCATTTAATCTTTCATACCCACAATCAATAGATTCCTCTCTAACCAGACGGCCTATGAATTCCATTGCAGCAGTGTGACTCTCAGCTGCTAACTTTGCTCCATTTTCGCCATGCTTCTTCGCTAGGCTATAATACCTATCATCAAGGGCATGAGTAATATGTGCAGTAGTTCGCCCAGTTTCCCCACTTCCAATATAGCCATCCTCGAGCAATGCAACTCTTTTCCCCATTCGAGAAACGAGGAATGCGGTAGTAACTCCTGCTATGCCCCCTCCTACAATTGCTACATCCACAGAAATATTTTCGGCTAACTTTTCGTATTTCAAAGGCTCTTGCAAATCGCGGAACCATGAGGATATACTCTGCCCCGATGATTGGCTAGCCCAATTACTTTCATTAGATTCCCAATGCAATTGTCCAATCTTTTGTGACATCGTTCTGTTAAAGATAAGACTCAAAGCTTTATTATGATTATGGAAAGTGAAATCTCATTGTGTCAATTCTACTCTAACCATAGTATTATTGTGTAGGGAGGCGGTGATTCTTTCTACATACTCTTGGTGACGGCGTTACTATAAAGCATATATAGTTAGAAGCTTCAATTATATCATGCCAACAATAACAGATTCTTGTTACAAAATGGGACAGGTTGAACCCGAACCGGAAGAGCCAGGCGATGTGGAACCTGAGCCAGCCCCAGAGCCAGGACAACCAACAGACGATAAAAAGAGCTGAGCGCGCCTAAGTGACTTAAGACTTTGACAAGTCTGGACATGGAAGTAACTTTTATCTTTGAGTCAGTAAATGCTATGTTTTTAGTTTATGTCGAAGGATATCGTAAATCCGCTAATCAATTAGGCGGTTGCTAGGCCATAGATTGGGGGTGAAATCTTTATTTCGATCCAGCTCAGTAGGTTGTCTATCCCGTCGCCGGTAATAAGTGAAGGGATTTTTATACGAGATTCGGCAGGCAGACAATGATTTATACGGTTCAAAATCTGAGATTTACTTGCTACATCTTTGACTTCTCGGCACATTCTTATCATATTAAGAATTTCTCTTTTGTTTGACTTCATCCTATTATTGTAACGACATTAAAGTTTATCAATCTTAACTGTCCGCGTTGTGTAAGTCCGGATAGCGTGGACTCTAAGTCTTGATTGTGAACTGATCTATTTTAAAATGTAAGGTATTAACCGGGAAAAATTAACAAACCTTTACACTTACTGTCAAAAAAATTGTGGGCTTTATCCAGACATATTGCCTGTTTGATTGCCTGTTTGATTGCCTGTTTGATTAGATGTGTTATTGAAGGTAGTCATGCTGCTAGCGTTAGCCAATGAATTATTGCTTGTTAGTTTCTCAAGTTCCTGTGCTGTTCCAATATCCGTTTTGTTTCCGGCGCCTGTAGTATTACTTTGAGCCATGACTCCTGTTCCGCCTGAAAGAACTACGGCTATAGCTATTCCAATCAAAAATATTTTTACGTTCACATACTTATCAAATCCACATAGTATTAAAGGATTACGATTGAAGCCGAAGGAGAGCTGCTTAAAGAAATGGTATGACCGTGTATTTATGATTGTACGAAATTCTATGTGGCTAACAATAAATAGAGGACAGAAACTTATTCCGCAATAATTTTTCCTTCAGACATCGCAACTGCCTTCAAGATAAATTGTCGTGTTTTTGTAAAGATATTGCAAGGGTGGAATATCTAATCTTTACTTTGATTGTTCCAGTTCCATATAATTAGCATTTATGTTACCAAGATACCTGTTTGAAATTTTACGGAGTCTGTTGGAAGTTTAGACTCTGTCTGATTCAGAGCTGCAAATTCGTTTGTATTATTTGCATTTTGGTTTAGTATATCGACAACCGTGGGATCTGCGACTATATTATTGATAGTTATAGTTATGTTCCCAATATCATAATTATCTAACATTATAGTTTGAGGTCCGCGTCCCCCTTGTGGAATTTGATTGGCTTTCTTCCAAATCTCTTTTCCGTCAGTTGAATTTATCATTATATCATAGCTTTTCACAGGAAGTGTTCTTTCTATAACGGATGGTACTACCATGCCGCTACTCTTGTTATATTCGGTACTTGAGAGATTGGATTCAGCATTTGGAGGAGGAGCATTCAAGTAAGGTGATGTTTTATTTAAAAATACAATTTCTATATTTAATCCTGTTGAAATGGGTGATTGTCCAGACTTTATGGCAATTAAATAAGTTCCTTCATCGGATATCTTTTGCAATATGGGAGTAATCAATTTTACTTGTGGTCCTGACAAATTTTCTGGATTCTGTGCAAAACCTATACTTGGTAAAGATAATATTATCGTAAGGATTACTACTGCTAAAATATATTGCATATACTACTATACTCACAAAAATTTATAACAGTATCATAAATCCTATAATAATCGTGCTAGATCAGCCTTACAGGCTAGGTGGACCTTCTCATTTGCTGATAAACCCAATATGCAACTGCTACGATTATTATGATTATTATAATTCCAACTGTAATTGGTGCTATATAATTTACAAGGAAAATAAGTATTGCTATTATTACTATGGCCACTATAATTGCTACGATAATCGAACTCGCTCTTCCCGATGCGCTCACAGTGGTATAATTCCAAAAAATATAAATAGGTATGTATGATCCTTCAAAAAATTAATTGTGCTTTAATAAAAGTAAAGCATGGAAAGATTACCAACTCATAGTTCTAGATGCAACTCAGACCACCTACCTGAAACCAATTTGTCAATCATCCTTAGATTTTTTAATTTATAGGAGATATTTATCAAGGTAACAATGAGGAAACTCGCATAATTCAAATTGTAAATTGACTTCCTATGAGGCGAAAAATTATTAATTTTGGGTATATCGTATGTGTAAAATCGTTTTAGGGTAAACAGGTTTAAAACCAACTTGTAAGCATCAGTTAAATAAATTTAAGAATATTAACCCAAAATGGTCACGACGTATAAAATTGATATATTCAGTACGGAGGTTAACCTGCGGGTGAACCAGATAATTGGCTTGAGCTGTTACTTTCATTATTTTGTGACGGTGATTGTTGTGAAAATATCTGATGAAATGACCAAATAGCTTAGACGTTAGCACCCACAATTGTTATTACTGAAAACACAAATACCTTACTATCGAGGATAATTTGATAATTTTACTTTGCATTGAAATCTAAACGCGTTTATTTTATTATGGGTATCATTTAGTTATTAGTCGGCGTATTTATCTCAAAAGATATAATTTAGGCCTACCTTACAAAGAGTTTGATTCAAAATGAAAGCAGCAGTAGTTCCAGAAGTGCATGGCATGTGGCAGTTAAAAGATGTACCGATTCCCAAACCTGGACCTGATCAGGTTCTCATCAAGATGCATGCAAGCGGTATCTGTTATACTGACGTACACATGACAGAAGGTCTGCTTCCTGCTAGTTTTCCCAATACGATAGGTCATGAACCCGTTGGTGAAATAGTAGAATTGGGCCAAAATGTAACAACTAGGAAGATAGGGGACAGGGTCGGCGTCCCATGGGTTCAAAATACTTGCGGCAGATGTGAATGGTGCCAAAGAGGAAAGTCCCTTTTTTGTCCAGAACAGATAGGTACAGGTGTTAACATTGCCGGAGGTCACGCAGAATATATGGTGGCTTTTGCAGATGCTACACAGCTACTTCCTGATGGATTACAGTATGAACAGGCAGCACCAATCTTTTGTGCAGGATATACAGTATACAGTGGTTTGAGAATTGCTGAACCCAAGCCCCATGAACGTATAGCAGTTGTTGGCGTTGGAGGTTTGGGCCATCTAGCAATTCAATATTCCAAAGTCTGCGGTTTTGAAACGATTGCTGTTACTCATTCCAAAGATAAAGAAGAATTAGCATATAAACTCGGGGCTGATGTTGTGGTGTCAGATGGAAAGGGTCTAAAAAAGGCCGGTGGGGCAGATGTGATTCTAGCGACAAGTAACTCTTACAAGGCAACAGGTGAGACACTAAAGGGTTTGAGACCAGATGGAAGACTAGTCTTAATGGGAATATCTGATGAACCTCTAATTGTCACAGGGCATTTACTTATGAGCAGAGGACGCATCATAGGATCAATTCAGAATGATAGAGAATATCTGTATGAAGCGCTGGATTATGTAGCTAAAGGTAAGGTTCGTGTTATGACTGAATCATTTCCATTGGATGACATGAATGCTGCTTATGACAAAGTAGTTAAAGGAGAATTGAGATTCAGGGCCGTACTTAAGATTCAATAAGGACTTACAAATGTTTTGTTCTTTTATCGGGAATCTTTTATAGTCTACTAAAGGTCGATTTTGAAGTATCAATATCTTATGCTAGCAACTAGTACTATGATTTGTAACGTCCGGGTATTGTAGTATTGCCAAATTTATTTGGAGAATAGGCTGAGTATATCTTTATTGTCTGGCCGTGTTTTACTTGATAATCGCCAAGTAAATTAATCATAGTTCTGTACTTGTCATCCAAAGCCAGTAAAGACTCAGCTAGGGGTCCCGCTAACAAAATATGACCTCCGTCCCCAACATCCATGACCCGTCTAGCAAAAATAATACCTGGTCCCCAAATGTTCTGATTAGAATTTACATCGTTTACTATAAAGACAGATCCTGATGCAAGACCGATTCTAACGTCAAGAAATGACCCATCTTCTTTATTCGTATGTGAGTTATACTTTTTTAAAGCCTGATGCAAATCGATTCCAAGTTGAAGCGGAGATTCAGGGCTTAGCATGAAACCGATGGCCATACCGTCACCTGTCGGCAGAACACGTTTGTCAGATGCTTTTTTGAAGGTATCGCAATGACCTATCATATCATTTAACGCCTCAATCTTTTCTATTTGTCTTCTTACAGACAGAGCTGGGTCTGATAATCCCACAACATCTACAAAGAAAAACGCAGCATCAATAACCCCCGAAGGACCAACGTCAGATACACGTGCTTGACCAAAGGCGCCGGCAAGCTTCATGTAAATACTTACATGGTTGCGATGGAAGGGCATATCTAAATAATACTCAGGTTCTTCTAAAATGGGTGCCTTACAAAGACCGCATATAGATAATTTTGATATTGTACTTGCTTCTGATTCAAATTTCAAATTGCCGTCTTCTTCTATATTAAAAATGGCTGAGGCTGATTTACTACCTCCTCCCTTGATTGATATTAATTTTAGTTTTCGCATTATCTTATCTGAATCTTCTTGAGCTTCCATCTCAGCGACAATGTCAAATATTGAACTCAGCTTGTTCAGAATTGCTCCATTACTGGATTGAGTACCCGACATGGTAATCAGCGCGGTGGCTTCTAATTCTTTAATAAGGAATGATAGTGCGTTTACAAACTTCAATACTTTGTCTTCCTCAAAAAGAGTAAACATATGTGTCAAAGAATCAAGGACTATGGCATACTTTGAATGGTCATTTAGAGAAGATGTAGATTCCTGAGTCGTTCCTCCGTCTGTATTGGTAACAGAGGACCATTGAACTATCGTATTCTGTATGTCTTGAAGAGTAGCTGAGAGCTTGGGTTCATTTATACTTGCTTGCGAATCTGATTCTTTATTACTAGTGGATACTAAATAGGGATTCAGAAATTTCAGTTTGTCAATTTTTTCATCAGTTATAGTATC
>JASKBU010000097.1:0-22581 GCA_033272285.1 Nitrososphaeraceae archaeon | reverse complement strand
AATAGGATTCACTGACATTGAGAGCACTGAGATCTTGATCCGCAATATAGAGGCAAGGGAAGGAAAAACAAGGCCATCTATGCGAATGATAGGACATACTACCTATCTTTTATTCGGTAGAAAAATTATTTAGGATTTCATAGAATTATAAAAATCATCAAGTCATCGGACACAATAAAATAGAAAACGAATTCTCTAACATCGAGTCACTGGCGTCATAATGATATATCATAATGGATACAAAAGATCGACTTTGGATTTCAGCTTTGGCATAAAATCATTTGGTATAAAATAACTTGATCTTCAAATTTATGACTGCTGGACAATCAAATTCATTGATTTGAAGCAACTATACCCGACTAAGAGAACAAACAAACTTTTACGACTCTCTATATGACTGTGCATAGTCTGGTTGAATCGGACAGCTACTCTTATAAGGTACCGGTTTAATCTTGAATATGTTGGCAACTGAAGGTTATTGTGTAAAATGTAAAGCAAAAAGGCAGATTAAAGGCGAAACACAGGTCGTAATGAAAAATGGAAGACCCGCGACAAAGGGGACATGTGCAGTTTGTGGAACAAAGATGTTCAAAATTGGTGGGGGTCCCAGTAAAGCGGTGAAAGGTAAGACGAAACCAAAATCAAAATCAAAGGCAAAACCAAAATCAAAGGCAAAACCAAAATCAAAATCAAAAAAACGATAAAATCCTATATTCCTTTTTTATCTTTTTGAACTAAATTTCTGTAGCACCATTCTAATGAATTAGAATCAAAATTTTATTATAATGAGAACTTCTCTTCTAAAATATGTAACTTTTGAACGTTCCCACAGCAGGATATTAGTTCACGCAACTTGGTTTTTGGAACCTCGGATTTCACTAATTCTCGTGCCATTTTTATTCCGTCATTAATTTCTGTCACTTTTCCCCCTGCAATTAAGGCTATTGCTGCATTAAGAGCTACAATGTCTTGTTTTGCCTCCGTTGACTTTCCGTAAATTGTTTCTAGCGTGCTCTTCACAGAATCCACAATTGAACTAATTTGAATCTGTTCTCTTTTTACAATCTTCAAATCCAAGAGTGTTGGATCTATTTCCTGTCTTTCTATTTTACCAGATTCAATACTTAACATCATATTGTTTGAGGTATTAGAAAGTTCATCCATGCCGTCTGATGAATGGACAAGAATAATTTTCTTTAGATGAGACTTTATCATCGCGTTTGAGACAAGATCAAAAATTTTCGGATCGGATATGCCAATAACTTGCCCTGTAATATTTGTGCAGGGATTGCATAAAGGGCCAATAATATTGAATACTGTTTTGAAGCCCAACTGTTTTCTGATTACAGATAACCTTTTCAGATTAGGATGAAATTTAGGGGCAAATAAAAATGAGAACCCATTTTCTTCTAGAGCGTCAACAAGCGTTCGTTCTTCCGTGTCCAGATTAAATCCAACATGTTCAAAAAAATCTGCACTGCCACACAAGCCACTGGCAGATCTGTTCCCGTGCTTTGCAACATTGATACCAGACGCTGATGCAATTATCGATGCAGCGGTGCTAATGTTAAAAGAATTAACCATATCACCTCCAGTGCCACAGTTATCAATCAAGGAACCTGTTACTTTTGGGGTAATACAATAAGAATGTCCCAAGATCACTTCTCTAATTATTTTTAATTCTTTGTAGTTAACGCCTCTAATAGTTAAAGCTTTGATAAATGCGGCGATAGTACTGTCAGGGATGTCTTCTAAGAATAAATGGTCTATAGCATTTCGAAAATCAAATTCGTCAATATCATCATTTAATAAAATTTTTCTCGTTTGTTGTTGCAAGTATTCTGTGGACATTACTTTTTCAGGATATCTATGAAATTTTCCAAGATACGATAGCCATTCTTTGTTAACACTGATTCTGGGTGAAATTGGACTCCAAATATGGGATGTTTCTTGTGTTTCAGACCCATAATCTCCGAGTCATCAAGCGATTCTGCGGTAATTTCTAGACATTCAGGAAAGTTATCTCTTGATGCTACTAGCGAATGATATCTTGTTGCAACAAATGGATTTGATAATTTGTGGAATAGTTCATCATCCCGATATTTTATTTTGCTTGTCTTTCCATGTCTAATCACATGTGCGTTAATGACCGTGCCACCGTAAACGTGAACTATTCCCTGATGACCAAGGCAAACTCCTAAAACGGGCGTAATTGGCCCAAGAGTTTGAATAATATCCCCACATATCCCAAAGGATTTCTTATCGGCAGGGTGACCGGGCCCCGGTGACAGAACTATTCCATCAGGCTGCATTTTTTTAATATCTTTGAGACTTATCTTGTTGTTGCGGAATACTACTGGGTCTGTTGACAACTTTCCAAATAATTGAGCAATGTTATATACAAACGAGTCATAGTTATCTATTATCAAAATCTTTTTCATACCAAAGCACTCATTATTTTTGATTATCTCTCGATGTTAAATTTCAACGCTATGGATATTTAATGTTTATAAAAATCACAAATATACTATCTCCTTGGGGCAATTTGCAGTATAGAATTCACTCATACAATTACTTGTTTAAACGCGCTTTTATAATACATTAAATAATCCATTAATTCCACTAAAAACATTGAGAAATGGTAAGAGTATTCATAAACGGATACGGAAATATTGGTAGGAGACTTGCATCTGCGTTTTCTCATGACAAAGAGATTCAATTTGTTGGCATAGGAAAATATTCTATAGACAATAAAGTTGATGAGGCCTTTTCAAAAAAATTTCCGGTATACGTACCTGATGAGAAAGTACCAGAGTTCAAAGGAAAGGGATACGACATATCTGGCACTATTTCAGATGCTATTAAAGAATCGGATCTTGTGATAGATGCCGCCAAAGATGGATTTGGTTATAGTAACAAAGTAAATTTCTATATTCCTCTGAATAAACCTGCGATTTTTCAGGGCGGTGAAGATAGAACTGGTGAAAAAAAAGTGGCTGACATTATTCACAATTCTAGGATCAATTACGATAAGGTCACAAATCAGAAGTATGTCATTCAGGGCAGCTGTAATGTTTCAGGTATGGGTAGAATCATGCAGCCAATGATTGAAAAATTTGGAGATAAAATTCAGAGATACGATGTCACATTAATCAGAAGATGGGCAGATTTGGAGGATAAAAAGGAAGTCAAGGATTCTATAGAATGGGATAAAAATCCACATCATCAAGACGATGTTAAATCGTTCCTGCCATCAGTAAAACTATACGTTGAAGCTTACAAGGTCCCTTCAAGGATGATGCATCTTCACCAAATGATAATTAGGTTCAAAGATAAAGTGCCCAATTTTGATTCAATGTCTGATATTTATCATGATGAGTTCGGAGTTGCTGTGCTTGCTAATGCAAAGGGTACCGCGGACATTCGACTAAAAGCCCGCGAGTTAGGGTTTGAACATGACGATACCAATATGGTTCACATACATGAAGAAACGATGAGAAAGAGTGACGATACTCTAAAAATTCTCTATTCAGATGATCAAACTGGTATTGTGATTCCAGAAAACCACCTGTTGTTTCAATCGATGGCATTGGGCAAGTCAAAGAAACAGGCGTATGAGCACACTGACTCTCTCTTCCAGATAAGTAAGAAACGAGATTTGCTTGTAAAACAATTCGGATGATAACCCCAAAGAATAAAAAGCAAAAAAATAGATGAATCTATAAGCCGGCCAACTGTAATTACATTGTTGTATGGTGCTGGAAATTATATTTTCTAATAAAGAAATGTGCTCCGTAAATCATACAAAAAAGATTTTTTAATCATGTTTGCTCACCTTATTGTGTTAGCTAGCGTGTGGGTTACTCGAAAGAGAGGAAACTCCTCCCTCGTAACAGGCACTCAAATTAGCGATAATTAGGTGGAGACACCTGGCAACGGAACAGAAAGGAATCTAGTTGATAAAGATGATGATGATGGTGAATAGCCTGAAGATGTCAATACTGGAATGAAACCGCCGACCTGAGTGGAGCAAGGACAAAAAGGGTTGAACATTCCTGTATGATCCCAGGTTGACCGCTCAGTGGAATCCCACTTAAAACAAAAGGAGGGTTACAGCTAGCAAACACTTATTTAATATCTATTTGCCGCATTTGGTCTCTCCAAGGAAACGCAAGTTTAAACCATAACGTCATCCGAATTATATTTATGAAAGAGTATGGACATATCTAAGACTCATAAAAGATATAAGAGACTTGATAACGAACCGATCGTTGGACAAACGGAATCACAATTATGTTTGAAAAAAATAATGGGCTCAGGTAGCCGTCGAAGAATAAAATAAGATTAGATGACATGCAAATAGACTATTTTCTTGCTTTCCACAAGACCAATACTGATATAGCTGCCATCATACCTCCAAGTATTCCTAGTACCTGGATTGGAAAGCCACCTGATGCAGTTGAAGTTCCCTCTGGAGCATTTTCTGAAACAAGAGCAATTTCAGAGTTCCCGTTTTTAGTTACAGTTGCAAATCCACCAATTTGTATTTGGCCACTTGGTGGCGGAGTACTAGAATGGATGCGTACATTTGCTCCATCAACTAATGCAGTCGCATCAGATTCCTTTGCTTCCATTACTCCTTCTCTGAAACTGCTCTCACCTAGCGAGAAAATTGAAACAACCCTGGCGCCTCCCAATTCTTGAAAGCCTGAACCGGCAGATGAAGCCTGACTACCAGTTGGGTCAAACAAAAAGTGCCAACGCTCCATCGGTGTTGAAATATCTTCAAAATTAAACAATGGTGTTCGGAATATTTCGGCGGCCTCTGATGAATTAAGCTGCTGTGCTATTTCTGGAAGTTTAATTTGAAGTAGACTCAATGGATAATTAATACTGACATTACCAATGTCTGGTACCTGAAGTGTAAGAGGTCTTGAAGTATGAAATCCTCTCCAGTCCAAATCAACCAGAGAATTTGTAGAACCAGAATTATTGCTGGGCAGTGTAAATCCAGTTATGACAGGTGTGAATACTATTTTGTATGATATTATCAACCGGTCGCTGCTGCCCCTCAGCGTTCCCGTATAGTCAACTGTAGCATTTTCGATGTTAATAGGACTTTGTTTTTCCGTAAAAATATCCCTATTTATTCCAGAGATTAATTCTGCCATTCCTGGAGTTGAAACATTTGCTTTAAAACTCACATTTTCATTTATTGTGGACAATTTTTTTGCCAACTCGCTTCCCTGATCGAATTGTATTGTAACAAATCGATTAGCCGTGAATACTGGTTCAGCTTCATTCAGTCGAGGCGATAAGACTGTAGTCATTTGAACAGCATAAGAATTTGATACAAGAGAACAAACTGTGAATGTTATCAAGAAAATAACCATAATGAATCTGAAACTATTCACAGGGTAGAAACTAATTCAACCTGCTTATAATCTTTATCGAATTCATCGGCAGTTCTAGTGTTCACTGTTGCAACAAAAGTTGTAATTCAAGTACGTTATTTCTCAAATTTGACGGCCTGGTTTTTAGGAAAATTTAAAAAAGTTGCAAAGACAACAAGAGTGTTCTTTTGTATTGATCACACTATTAGCTGGAGGGACAGGATCGGTAAAGATAGCTCGAGGACTTTCTAAGATTTCGGAGGACTTGGCAATCATTTCAAATATCGCAGACAACTTGTGGTTGTACGGATTGTACGTGTGTCCTGATATTGATACCATAACATACGGTCTGTCCGACATCCTGGACAAAGAAAGAGGTTGGGGCATAGCAGGTGATTCATTCATGTTTTTAGAACAAATGAAAACACTTGGACAAGAGCATTGGTTTAGGATTGGAGACCGTGATCTAGCCCTACATCTTGTAAGAACCAACTTACTAAAAGAGGGAAAATCATTGTCATCAATTACAGAATGGATTCGAAAAAGATTGTCAATATCTACTGTTATCTTGCCTGCTTCAGATAGTCACATTGAGACAAGGATAGAGACTACACAGGGGGACATGCATATTCAAGAATATTGGGTCAAAAATCATGCAGAACCGGAGATAAAGGGAATAAGATACGATGGCATTAAGGAAGCAAATGCAAACACCAAGGCCGTGGAGCTTATCAGAAATTCGGATCTAGTCGTAATTGCACCTGGAAATCCAATTTCCAGTATTGGCCCGATTATCTCATTGCCATCAATTCGTAAGGAACTTGAATCAAGAAAGGATCAGGTTGTGGCAATTAGTCCAATAATTGGAAATTCAGCTCTTAGTGGCCCGGCTTCAAAGTATATGGAGGCAATGGGTATTGAATCATCTCCATACGGAGTCGCTTTGCATTATGAAGATATTGCCTCGAATCTCATAATCTCTGAATTCGACGCGGAGTATGAGAAGAAAATTCACAGCCTAGGAATTAAGACACACAAAACCAATATAGTTATGCAAAATGTAGAAGATGAGATCCAATTGTGCAATTACATCATCAACAAATTCAACAGTGCTTGAATGACATATGAAAGTCGTAGCGTTAATTCCTGTCAAGAGATTTGAATCAAGCAAGACTAGATTGGAGCTCACTAAAAATCAGAAAATTGTACTGACGGAATTAATGCTAAAAAATACAATTATTAATTTGACAAAATGTAAAAGTATCTCAACCATAGTAACCATATCGGCAGACGAAAGGGTTAGAGAGATTTCCAATCATTACAATATTGAATACGTATACTCAAATGAAAAGGGTGTGAATTATGCTATTGAAGTAGGGGATGAATACTGTAAAGAAAAACAAGTACAATCAAACATCATCATCCCAATAGATCTTATTTTCATTAATTCATATGAGATTGAACTATTGTTATCAATGGGTAGAAAATATCAAAATTGTTCTATTATCGTTCCTTCTATGAGAATGGATGGTACCAACATATTGTTAAGAAAGCCTTTTAACTTGTACGAGACTTCATATGATAACAACAGCTACTATGAGCATATTCAATCTTCAAAAAAGTATAGCGAGCGAACGATCATAATTAATTCTGTAACCCTTTCAGAAGATCTGGATACAATGGATGATTTTAAAAGAATCATAGCTCAACCAACTAACAGACTTTCTCATCTAATCTCCAGGATAACAAATGTCATATGATAATGGAAGGTAGTTGAATACAAATCTAAAGTATTTGATAATTTTTGTAAACAGAATAAGCGATTATGTAATGCTTGGGAGAGCTGTTTTGGTAATCTTGGAAATTATTCCATTAAATGCAAAGTTCACAATTAGAAACCATCCCCACAAATATATCTGTCCTACTTGCCTACAAACTCCCTTATGCGTTCCGTCCGGGTTTTTTTGTATGTCATTTTTTACGTTATTTTCGTTACAAGTAATAAACGGAATTACTGGATGGACTGGAGAAAGCGCTACTACTCCTCCGAAAATATAAGGAAAAACAAGAATCCATAACATAAAGGAAGGTATCATGTAAATGAACATTGGCTTCATTTGCTGTTGTTGAACCTCTAGATTCATTTTATTGACGTATGCTTGTTTCTTCTTTAGTTCTGCAATCAGAGCCTTGTCCTGTTTCTTAACAGCGGCCATCATCTGTTTTCTAAACTCAACTGACTCTTTCATAATTTTACTCATTTTTTCAATATCAGTGGTTTTCTTTCTAAGCATAGCAAACGCGATGTTCAAACCAATGGCTATTAGCGCAGCAATAATCATCGAGGAAAATGAAAATGGTAATGGTGCATTTTCATTATAGTGAGTACTCCACAGCTGCATTATTATCAAGCCAAAATCCATTCAGAATTCTCCATTAAACCTATATGATTCAAAAACAAATGAGTTAGAAGCGGCTTATAAGGATTTCAGTTTAATAAGAGTAGGAATAAGTTATCTTAGAGAATTTAAAGAAATAAAAAAGTGACATGATTTTTGACAGTCAAGAAAAAATGTTATTTTACTCTACTGAATATATAGGCAGTTACTGTTTTCGTTTTAACCTACTGAACCTTCCATCTCTACCTTTAGCAATCTGTTCAATTCTACTGCATATTCCATTGGTAGCTCTTTTGTAAATGGCTCCATAAATCCACCGACTATCAATGATAGGGCGTCAGATTCTGAAAATCCTCTGCTCATCAGATAGAATATCTGATCCTCACCAATCTTACCCACGGTAGCTTCGTGAGATATTGTAGCATCATCTTCGTTAACTTCAACATAGGGATATGTATCAGTTCTCGAGTCCTTGTCAAGAAGTAGCGCGTCGCATCTGACATTAGATTTTACACCTGTAGCACCTTTTGCGACATGTAACAATCCTCTATATGTAGTTCGTCCCCCATCTTTACTCACAGACCTGCTTGTAATCCTAGATGTTGTATCCGGAGCAAGATGCACTGCCTTTGCACCAGCATCTTGATGTTGACCGCTACCTGAAAAAGCAACTGATAGTACTTCAGCATGTGCTCGTTTACCAAGCATGTAAACACCTGGATACTTCATTGTTAGTTTGCTACCGAGATTACCATCAATCCATTCAACTGTTGCATCTTCATATGCGTATGCTCTTTTTGTTACCAGATTGTATACGTCTTTGCTCCAGTTCTGGATTGTAGTGTATCTTATTTTGGCTCCCTTCTTTGCTATTAATTCTACAACAGCAGAATGAAGTGATTCTGTTGCATAGACAGGTGCCGTACATCCCTCTATATAGTGCACTTCTGCACCTTCATCGGCTATAATGAGAGTTCTTTCAAACTGGCCAATATTTTCTGCATTGATTCTAAAATATGCTTGGAGTGGAAGATCAACCTTTACATTTCTTGGAACATATATGAAAGATCCACCGGACCACACAGCACTATTTAATGCAGCAAATTTGTTATCCTCTGGAGGAATAACCTTACCAAAATGCTTCTTTAAAATATCAGGGTATTTCTTTACAGCAGTGTCAGTATCTGTAAATATCACTCCCTGTTTTTCTAAATCTTCGCGGAGATTATGATAAACAACCTCTGATTCATATTGTGCACCTACTCCAGCCAAAAACTTTCTTTCTGCTTCAGGAATTCCTAATTTTTCAAACGTGTTCCTTACTGATTCCGGAACATCTTCCCAATTCTTGCTTTGCTTATCAGATGCCTTTGCATAGTAGTAAATATTCTGAAAATCAATATGAGATAGATCGCCACCCCAATTCGGCATGGGTTTGCTGATAAAAACTTCATAAGCTCGTAATCTAAATTCTCGCATCCAGTCAGGTTCATCCTTTAATTTGCTAATTTCCTCTACTGTTCCCCTTGAAAGTCCCTTTTTACTCAAATATACGTAAAGTTCAGTAGAATCCTTGAAGTCATACTTGCTGTAGTCCATATTCAGATTTGAGGTCATAAGAATTATAACGTCGTTATTGTATTTATACTATGTGATATTTCAGAGAATGCCAAATTGTTCGTCCCTAATAAAATGACTTTTTAATACAAATCATTGCATGGAATGATTAAATAAAGATAATCCCTCAAATCCATTGTTCGCAATTGGTGCAGCTAATTGATAGTAGACCTTAACGTAAACAACAAAAAAGCTGTTGTGATAGGAGGTGGTACCGAAGGTTTACGCAAAGTGCACGGATTGTTAGATCAAGGATGCGAAATAACCGTAATTACTTCCAGATTAAATAAGGAACTCAGAAGCATGAGCCATGATCGAAAAATAAAACTAATAAAAAGGAGGATAAAGGACGCCACAGTCCTAGATAAATTCAACGATATTTTCTTGATCTTGGCCGCAACCGATGATAGACAGTTAAATAAAAAACTAGTAGAGAAGGGCAGGACGATGGGAGCCTTTGTTTATGCTGCGGATGACCCACCTATGAGCGACTTTTCATATACATCTCTTGTCAACATTGAAGGTTTAGTACAGGTGGCAATATCGACCTCTGGCAAAAGTCCGATAATGGCAAGAAAAATTCGGATGAAGGCGGAAAGGATGCTGAACAAGATTATTAGTGAATCAGATACTAGCAATATAATATTACAGGAATTTGCGCGTAAGATGGCAAAGGAAAAAATCAGTACAGTAAAAGAGCGAAAGGAATTCTTATATTCATTAATAAAAGATAAAAATATCCAGTATTTGTTAAGATCAAACAAGCTAGACGAAGCAAAAATGACTGCATCATATATGTTGAAAAATTGGGGACAAGAGAGTAAAAAATGAGTCCAGAAATTACTGATGAACTGAAATTATTAAACGTAAGGGTAACTCACAAAAAGTCTCCGATTCATGTTCTTGAAAAATTTACATTCAAAGATATAGGCAAGGCATATCGTGAATTCCTTACCAGCAATGGGATAAGAGAATGTGTTATTATACAAACATGTAATAGAGTAGAGCTATTTCTGGCATTAGAAAAGATCGATATTGATAGTATTTTTGAGACATGGAGAAAGAATACCGAAATCAGAGATTTGTCTTTTGAATATGCTGAAGTAGATCAAGGTAAAGGCGCTATCAATCATCTTCTCAGGCTTACATCAGGACTTGAGTCATTGGTGGTGGGAGAGGATCAAATTTTGGGACAGGTTAAAAGATCTTTCGAATATTCTCGTCAAAAGTGCTATGTTGATTCTTTTCTCCCTATAATTTTTGAACATGCAATAAAGGTTGGAAGTAGAGTTAGGACCAATACTGGTTTGAATAAGGGGAGCGTATCGGTAGGCTCTATGGCAGTTAATCTGGCTGAAGAATATTTTGATGATTTTCAGAATAAAAAGGTTCTACTAATTGGTACTGGTGAGGGAGCTACCCTTGTTGCAAAATCACTAAAGAAGAGACAAGTAAACTTTGATGTTGCAAGCAGGACCTTTGAGAGGGCCAAATCATTTTGCAGAACTGTCGGTGGAAACCCTGTAAATTTTGAAGATGCTCTCAATAATTTTGAAAAGACGGACATCATTTTTGTTTCTACAACAGCTCCTTACAATTTGATAACCTATGAGAGAATATTCAATTGTGCCAAGAAAGATAGTGGAATGATGATATTTGATCTTTCAAATCCTAGGACTGTGGACGACAAGATTGCAACAATATCAGGAGTAAAATTAGTCAACATAGATCAAATTGCAGAAATAGTAGACCGAAATTTGAACCGCAGGCGAGAAGAAGTTAGATTGGCTGAAGATATGATCCAGGGCGGAATGCAAAATATGGATCTGCTATTTAGAAAAATCAAAGCAGAACCTTTTGTGGTATCAATATTCAAAATTGTGGATGAAGTTAGAAATAGGGAACTGTCAAAAGCAGTTAGATTACTAGGAATTAAGAAAGGAATGAAAGAATATGAAATAATGGAGCAATTATCATTTGCAATAGTCGAAGGTATTCTTTCTACGCCCATGAATAACTTTAGAAAAGAAATTGGGAATACAGAAAAGAATGAAGATGTCCTCAACATAGTATCAAGGATTTTTAATTATGAACCAAAATGAAGCACCTGAATCTGATGGATTTCCAAAAGTAAGATTAAGAAGATTAAGACGGACACCAGCTATAAGAGATTTGTTACAGGAAACAAGATTATCAGTAAAAGATCTTGTATGCCCAGTTTTTATTCAAGAAGGAATAGATGAGCCGAAAGAAATTGAGTTGATGCCCGGAATTTTTAGGGTACCATTAAAGAATCTAGATAGGAACATCCAAGAATTGTATGATCTGGGTTTAAGGACGTTTTTAATTTTTGGGATTCCAAAAATCAAAAATGATAAAGCCACTAGCGCATATAGCAAGGATGGAATTGTTCAACAATCTATAAAATCCTTAAAACAGAACTTTGGCGAAAGAATTGTAACTATAACAGATGTGTGCCTCTGTCAATACACCTCACATGGTCATTGCGGGATTATTAAGAACAAAGTTGCGGATAATGATACAAGTTTGAAAGTTCTAGACAAGGTAGCAACCAGCCACGCCGAAGCTGGAGTAGATTTTGTAGCTCCTTCTGCAATGATGGACGGGCAGGTAAAAAGCATTCGAAATGCACTGGACAATGCCAATTTCATCAATGTAGGAATCATCGGTTACTCGGCTAAATTATCGTCGAATTTGTATACTCCTTTTAGAGATGCATCTCATTCCACTCCGGAGTTTGGCGATAGGAAAACTTACCAAATGCCATTTCATAATACAAATGAAGCACTACAGGAGATAATGATGGATGTTAGAGAAGGTGCTGACATAGTAATGATAAAGCCAGCATTGCCTTATCTTGACCTGATCTACAAGACAAGACAATCTACATTATTACCAGTATGTGCATACAGCGTATCAGGCGAGTACTCCATTGTAAAGGCTGCTGCCATGGAAGGTTGGGTCAACGAAGACGAGCTAGTGATGGAATTTATGACTAGTATTAAAAGAGCAGGGGCTGACATTATAGTATCATATTATGCCAAAAGAGTTGGCGAATTATTGAACAGTATCTAAAGATACAATTATAACAGTTACGAGACAATCAATCAGTGCTTGTCGGCTTCTCTGTTTAATAGAGCAAAAGAAATAATTCCTGGTGGTGTTAATAGTCCGGTTCGTTTCTACGAACCATATCCTTTTTTCGCCTCTTATGGAAAGGGTTCTAAAATCATTACTGAAGAGCATGATACGCTTATTGACTATTGCCTTGGATACGGATCAGTATTATTGGGACATGCATATCTTGATGTGATAAATGCTGTAAAAGCGCAATTGGATAAGGGCAACATATTTTGTGTTCCTACAGAAAAGGAGACCAAATTGGCCGAGTTAATTATTGAAATGATTCCCAATATGGAAATGGTGAGGCTGATGAATACAGGATTAGAATCAACCATGCACTCAATAAGATTGGCAAGAGCTTTTACAAAGAAAAAAAAGGTTGTTAAGTTTGACGGATGTTATCACGGCGCATATGACTACGTCTTGGTTAGTCCTGGCTCTAGCGCTTCAGGCGCTTCTAATGAAGGCAATTTACAAAGTTCAATGAAAGAGACTTTGTTATTGCCATACAATGACATTGGCGCTATAGAGGATGTGGTGAAACAAGATGAGGATATCGCATGCATAATTGTAGAACCGGTTTTGGCTAATATGGGACTTGTATTACCAATGGCTGATTATCTCAGTAAACTAAGGAAAATAACTGAAAAAGAGGAAATTGTGTTGATTTTTGATGAAGTTGTGACTGGGTTTAGAGTATCCCCCGGAGGTGCTTCAGAATATTTTGGCGTAACTCCAGACATCATGACCCTTGCAAAGTCAATAGGGAATGGTTTTCCACTTTCGGCCATTGTTGGAAAGAAGAAAATAATGGAATTGTTATCTCCAAAAGGAACTGTATTTCAGGGAAGTACATACGCAGGAAATCCGACTTCTGTAACTGCAGGTATAGCAACTCTGGAGAAGTTAAAGGACTTGAAAAATGATTTGTACCCAAAGCTTTCGCGATTCTCTGATACACTAACAATTGGAATTAAGGATCACATAAAAGATCTAAAAATTGGAGCAAGTGTAAATCACATCTCCTCCATGTTCCAACTTTTTTTCACGTATGAACAGATCATAAATGCGTCAGACGTTAGAAAATCAAATCAACTACAGTACAAGAAATTATTCAGCGAGTTACTAAAATCAGGGATATTCATACCACCCTCACAATTTGAAACCTGTTTTATTTCCTATTCTCATGATGATGACGATATAGACAAGACAATGGAAGCGTTTGCCAAGGCATTGAAAAAAGTGAAAGAGATTGAATGATAATTATAGGGTAGCTACCCGAGGTAGCAAACTGGCATTAATACAGACTGAAATATTGAGCCGTAGCTTGCGCAGCATATTCCCATCAATGAATTGCGATATTATTACAATAAAATCGATGGGCGATATTAAGAGGAATAAATTCCTATTCTCAGTCAATGAAAAGGGGATTTTTGAAAAGGAGGTAGACAAGGCAGTCCTAGATGAAAGAGCAGATTTTGCAGTCCACAGTATCAAAGATATACCAACTGAACTGGATGGTGATTTAGTTATTGCGTCAATACTAAAACGTGAAAGTCCAAACGATGTATTAATTGGAAAATCTAAAATGAAGCTCGAACAACTGCCAAAAAATTCTCGTGTTGGAACCAGCAGTTTAAGGAGGGCTGTACAAATAAAAAGGAAGAATCCTAACGTTACTGTGATACCGATTAGAGGTAATGTTGAAAGCAGAGTAAAAAAATGCCTCGATGGTCCTTTCGATGCCCTTGTCCTTGCTGAGGCCGGACTAAAAAGACTTGAGCTGAGTAACCAAATAATTCAGAGGTTTAGCTATCTGGAGTTTGTTCCCGCACCGGGTCAAGGAGCTATAGGAATTGTTTGCAGAAAAGATAACAAAAAGGCACTTGAAGTATTGCAAAAAGTTGAAGACAAGTCAACAAGATATGCAATCGATGCGGAGCGATCATTGATACAATACTTGAATGCAGGTTGTAGATTTCCAGTTGGCGCCATAGCAATACCAAATTTAAGAACAAAAAGAATTACGCTACATGCGTCTGTATTCTCTGTAGATGGGTCCCAATCGATAAACCTAAAAAAATCTGATGTTATATCAAACGCAGTTAAAGTTGGAAAGGAGGTGGCAAATGATTTACTTTCACGTGGAGCAGGAGATTTTGCTCATGAGTGGCGAGAGGCACTAGAAAAATGGACCGTCCAATAATAAAACCAAAAGGCAAGGTGTATATTTGCGGTGCAGGGCCTGGCGAGCCGAACTTGTTGACTCTTAAAGCAGCCAAACTATTGTCAACTTGTGATGTTATTCTTTACGACAGATTAGTAAATAAAAGAACTTTAAAAATGGCTTCACATGACTCAAAGAAGGTGTATGTTGGCAGAGAATCGGGAGATCCAACTACTAATCAACTCAATACAAACGAAATTATGTTAAAGTTTGCCAAAGATGGCAAAAAAGTACTCCGACTAAAAGGCGGTGATCCATTTATTTTTGGACGGGGTGGTGAAGAAGCTGAATTTTTATCAAAAAATCACGTAAGATTCGAAATAGTTCCAGGAGTCTCTTCGCTTAATGGGGCTGCCGTGTACGCAGGAATACCGTTAACTCATCGTGATTATTCTTCTTCCGTGGTTATACTCACAGGCCATGAGGCAATAGACAAAAAAAAGTCGTCGATAAGGTGGAAAGCCGTAACCAGGGCGGCTGACACAATAGTAATTTTCATGGGATTAGAACAGCTACGACACATTATTTCAAATCTAACCAAGGCAGGTTTAAATAAAAATACCAAAATCGCAATTGTTCAAAACGCCACATTAAGTGTCCAGCAGGTAATAACAGGTAGTTTACATAATATTGAAAGTAAAGTCAAACTGAAAAAAATTCAATCACCATCCATAATTATTGTAGGCAATGTCGTAGGAATTCGAAAGAAGATAGAATGGTTTCCTCCAGATCTTTAGAATTCGAGAAATATCAATCCTAAAATGGTAATCCTAATACTTTTATGAGAAGCAAATTTTATAATGACATTGAATAAAATTTTCCTTGACAAAGTAGTAGCTATAACTAGAGGAGAAAAAAATAATACTGAATTTATACGCAAAGTGAATCAAGAAGGAGGCATTCCAATTTCTTTACCAACAATGAAATTGATTCCTATCGACTCACATAATTTCTGTCAAAAATTCTCCAATATTTCCTCCAAAAAATACGAATACTACATGTTCATGAGTCCTAACTCAGTTGAAGTGTTCCTCAAAATGGTTAAAGAAAATAATCTGAATCACATTCTGGAGGAACAAATAATGAAAAGTAAAGTAATTGCGATAGGTCCATCAACAAAACAAAAACTGGAATCAAATAATATTCCAGTTGCTTGTATGCCGGATAATTATTCATCGTCAGGTCTATTCGAACTAATGAGAAAGCTTTCACCAAAGCCGGGAACTCGCATAATGTCACCAAGAAGTGGTGCTTCTAATTCATTTATGAAGGAAAAACTAAATTCAATTGGGATTATCTTGGATGAATTTCATATATACTATCCTCAAATAGAAACAATAAATAAGATTTGGATAGATTTTTCCAAAAAAATAAGCAACAAGCGGGTAGATGTTTTGATATTTACTAGTCCCTCGGCAGTTCAATATTTTTTTTCAATAATGCATCAAGTACTTTCAAATTTCAGGGAGTACTTTCAGAGTATTGACGCAATAATAAGTATTGGCCCTAACACAACAAAAGAGTTAATCTCAAGAAATGTGTCCTCAATTGAATCCAAAGAGCATACAATTAACGGAACACTTCGATTGGCTAAGAGAATTCTTTCTAAAGACTGATCGCACATTATCTCCTTTCCAAAAATACGGTTAACAATAAGGTTTATTGAACGAGATTATTAGATATTATTTGATAAAGGCAATTGTCCGAAGATGGTGTTGAAGAGTTATTCGATATTGATACAATGAGTGAAATTGGTCCTGCAACTAAGACCTCATTAAGGCAAGCGGGATTCAGAACCATCAAGGATATTGTCATTAGAGGTCCTGCGGATATTGCTGAGGCCACAGGAATAGCCATGGATAAATGCACAACGATGTGTAACAGGGCAAGAGAGATATTGGAAGAAATTGGTGTTTTTGATAAACCCTTTATTACCGCAAATCAAATTTATGAAAAGAGAAAATCAGAGTACCGAATTACTACTGGTTCAAAAAATTTCGATGAGTTGCTTGGTGGTGGAATAGAAACTAGAGCAATTACTGAATTATATGGAGAATTCGGAACTGGAAAAACCCAGATCTGCCATACTCTTTGTGTTACTGTTCAGCAAAATGAAAAACATGGAAATTTGTCTAAAGCACTCTACGTTGATACAGAAAACACGTTTAGACCTGAGAGAATCTCAGATATTGCATCCGCACGAAAAATTGATCCCAGTATTGCTCTTGAGAATGTCATTGTTGCAAAAGCATACAATTTTTCGCATCAGGAGGTGATTATTCAGGAATCGCCAGGAATCATTAATTTGCACAACATAAAAATTATGATTGTAGATTCGATAGTATCGCACTATCGAGCAGAGTTCCTAGGGAGATCAGTTTTGGCAGAAAGACAGCAAAGAATCAACAGGCTGTTACACATCCTGTTAAGAATTGCCGAAACATGCAAAATAGCAGTGGTTATAACAAACCAAATACAATCTTCACCAGACGCCATTTTTGGTGACCCCAACAAAGCCACCGGCGGCAACGTCATGGCACATACCAGTACATATAGACTCTACCTGAAAAAAGCTGGTAAAAATAGAATAGCTAGGATGGTTGACAGCCCCTATCATTCAGAGAGAGAGATATTATTTGCCCTGAACGACCAGGGAATTGGAGACCCTCAAAAATAATGATTCAAATAAATGCTAAAAATTGGGATCTTTGCATAACCTATTCGATACAAACTATCAATTTCAATATTACCAGATAATATTAAATTAAGGAGGAATGTGATAATCCACCATGCCAAAGTCTCATGGTAAACAAAGAAAATCCAGACATATTCTAACTAAGGGAAATATGTCAAGAGGTCTTTCACATTTACTCATTAATTATTCAGTAGGCGATAAAGTCGTTGTAGTTATCGATCCCAGGGAGCATAATACAACACCGCACCGCAGGTTCCAGGGAAGAGTAGGTCAAATAAAGGAAATTGGACGAAGAACTGTCAAAGTTGGCATACTCGTCGGAGAAAAACAAAAGCTCTTACAGACTAAATTTAATCACATTCGGCCCATAAAATAGAAGATGTTGTAGATTGACAAAAATTACAAAAAAAGAAATGATAACACTCCCTGATGTAAAGGAGATATTGGAAACAAAGAAGGTTGATGAGATGGACCAAATTCAGCGATGGACATATGATTATGTCAATAAATTCTCAAAAATAGAAGGTAAAGACGCACAAAAACTAGTAAGTGAACTAGTGGGCCAATGCGGTCTTACTGAGGAGGAGGCTGTGGAGGTTGTCAACATACTCCCAAGCTCCTTAGAAGAAATTAGGGCATTTACATTTGGATGGAAGAAATTAATACTGACATCAACATCAGAAAACATATTGCAAAAAATTAAGTCTGTGCATGAAACTTAAAAAGTACGCAGTACATTATTGCAAGTAATTGGATTCTACTAGTCAAAATAACTTTCATAGCAGACATACTAGTCATGACTATGCTCTTCATAGTCACAAGTTTGAAGAGTATGCATATGTGTTAGACTTTTCCCTTAGAGGTAAATCTCAGACTATAAGGGGCAGAGAAGGAATAATTATTCAAGCAATAGGAGAAAGTCGTTTAACATTATTGGAATTGCTAGGAATTCAAAACGTTAATTTCGATCTAGGCGAAAGAGTGTATATAGGTAAAGAAGGAAGGAACAAGATAATTAGCGTTCTTGGAAAATTGCAATATGATTCCATATCACAATCTGCAAAAAATGAACTCCCATCAACCATAGAAAAGATTGTCCTGGCAAATGAGGAACGGTTTGTTACCTACATCAACGCTGCTCAACCTATAACACCCCGAATTCATTCTTTAGAATTGATACCTGGTATTGGTAAAACCTATATGATGAGCATAATTAATGAAAGAGAAAAACAAAAATTTACATCCTTTGCTGACATCCAATCCAGAATTGGACTAAAAGACATACATAAGCTAATAGCAAAGAGGATAGATGAGGAGATAACCAAAGAGACTAGGATGACGCTGTTCGTTGGAAGATGATAAGAGGACCTACCTGGGTCAACATTTTCTAATAGATTTTAGGACGATTTCCAAGATAGTAAATTCATGTAGTATTTCAAAGTCAGATGTAGTATTGGAGCTTGGTACGGGTTTTGGTTATCTTACAAAGGAGATTTCTTCATTTGCCAAATTAGTATATTCTTACGAAATAGACAAGGTATTGTATTCTAAAGCAAAAACATACCTTGCGAATAATTCGAATGTCAAATTATTCAACCAAGATTTCTTTGTTCAAGGGGATTTTGAATTTGACTATTTTCTGTCAAACATCCCTTACTCAAGATCAAAAGACGTAGTGAAGTGGATGGCTTCTCACGAATTTAGAGAGGCAGTAGTAATGGTACAAAAGGAGTTTTCTGAAAAAATATTAGCCTCTCCTGGAAGTACAAATTACTCCGTCGTCTCTGTAATTTCACAATATTGTTTTGAAATTGATTCATTATTTGATGTAGAGAAAAGTTCTTTCTTACCACCCCCAAAAATTGAATCCAGGGTTATAAGGATGAAAAGAAAGAAAAGCAAAATTACAAAGGATGTGATGGCCTGGTTAGAATACCTCTTTAGTAACAGAAACAAAAAGTCTGAGTCGTTGTTACATATTAAGGATTATGGCAGTAAGAAAATTGACCAGTTGGATGCAGAGACCCTTATAAAAATTACCAATGACCTACAGTATCGCAAGAAAACAGCCTAGATGATAGATAGTTAAATTGTACAGTTATAAATTTGGTCGAGATATACAAATATGTTGTATTTACCATCTGATGACACTATATTTTTAGCCAATACGATTAATCGCTATAGTGGCACATTGGCGTTGGAAATAGGTACGAGTAATGGGATCGTGCTAATGGAGTTGGCAAAACAATTTAAAACTGTTATAGGAACTGACATCGATTTTTGTTCTTTAAAGCGTTTGCTAGAAATGTCGAGAAATCAGAGAGTGATTTGCTGTCATGCCGCCTCTGCTTTACATGGTATCAAATTTGATCTCATAGTAACTAATCCACCCTATCTCCCAAATGCCACAGGGCATATTGATAATACAACAGATGGAGGACCAGCCGGTGTTGAAATCACCATTGACTTTTTAAAAGATGCAATTGACAGATTGGAAATTGGCGGTAAATTCCTAATAATAGTATCGAGTATTTCTGATACCCGCAAATTAGATAGTTTTTTGGCAAAAAATAATATTATGGTAAAAAAAATAGCTCAAAAAGAACTATTTTATGAAACACTACAGATTCTTGAATTAAGTAAATAAGTTAGTAACACCATTATTCACTATGTTACTACAATTAGGATAAATAAGTTTTGGATCTATTTGCAATTTCATTTGCCATCTGACTCAAAGATGACGAACCACCTAAATCGTAGGTAAGACACTTTCCTTCATTTATTGTTTCTTCAGTTGCAGTGAAGATTGCATTGCATATTTCGCCTTCTCCCAGATATTTTGCCATAAGGGCACCTGATAGGATAGTGGCTACAGGATTAACTTTATCTTGTCCTGCATATTTTGGAGCACTGCCGTGTGCGGGCTCGAACATTGCATAGTTGTCTCCATAGTTCCCAGAGTAGACATTACCAATAGAACCTACATGCCCAGAAGCGCATTCGGAGACAATGTCCATAAACAAATTTGTACTTAGTAATATGCTCTTGTTAAACCGATCCGGATTTTTCACCAATTGCTGGGTCATGTTATCTATATAATATTCCTCTACGGCTATCTCTTTGAATTCGGATTGTATGTCTTGCACAGCGTTCCAAAAAATTCCATCAGTTTCTTTCAAAATGTTCCTTTTGGTTACAACATATATTTTCTTGAATTCTTTTTCGGCAGCCAACTTAAATCCATGCCCAACGACGGCTTCACATTTTTTCCGTGTTATTTTCCTTACAGCTATTGCTGCATCATCACCTATCTTAAACTCTATACCAGAATAAAGTCCCTCAGTTGCTTCTCTAACACAAATGAAATCTAATTGATGTGCAGAATTCTTGTATGTTTTAATAGGACGCACATTTGCGTAAAGGTTGAACTTTTGTCTAATGCTAACTGCTACACTTCTTGGAGCGTTTGAAGTTGGTATAGTTGTGGTTGGGCCTTTAAAGCATGCATCAGAATTTTCCAAAAGTTTCCACACCTCTTCTGAAATATAAGAAGTGCCGCCATTTTTCGTCCACCATTCAGATCCAGCTTCACATGGAATTAACTTGATTTTTGAGTTACATTCCTCAAGAACATGAACCATAGCGTTTACAAGTTCAGGACCAGTTCCATCGCCCTTTATGATTACAGCTGATTTACTCAATCCTTATCAAAAATGATCCTGTCTATTTATATCTATTTGGAGATCATTGAAATTCTTCCAAAGAATGTATCACTTAGTGGAGGTGAACTTGTCAGATTACTAATTTTGACAAATCCGCCATCAGAAAAATATGAATAATCTATATTATAATCAGCGAGAGTAATGTTTTGATATATGTCCTTGCCGGTTGAATTATCTACTACCTGAATAATTGTGCTGTTGTTTGTATATATTTTCATGAAATCTCCTAATGTAAGTCTCACAGGACGGACAAATTGTATATGGATTTGATCGCCAACGCTATCGGTATGTATAACTCTAAGACATTCCTTACCCTCTTTAGTTTGTCCAACGGTATCAGGTAATAGTTTCTTGTGTCCGTTAACTTCAAGATCGATCCTTGAATGAACGTTAAATGTCTCATTATGTGATTTGAGGCAAACCTGAACTGGGGATGAAGCAGGAAAGAATTGTATTATAAGGAATCCGGATAGTGTTGCGACACCGACAATTACTGGCGGTATTAAGATTTGTTTTTTTCCCATTTTTTTCCTTGGTTTATCTTCTTTAATTTTTCTTTTAGGCACACATTGTCACCTATAAGAATCATAAAAATGCACTTTAATATAATTGAAAAAGGTCAAAATCTGTCTATATCTATCTGATTAGAATAAGGATCTAAGGAATACCCTTTTTTAATCGATTCAAATCATTGTTAATATTATATTATAGACACCAACATTGTGATTTATTGTATGAGATTTACATTGACGGGTCAAGTAGAGGAAATCCGGGTCCTTCTGGCATAGGTGTAATAGCATTTAAGGAAAACAAGAGGATTTTTAGCTATAGGGAATTTATTGGAATCAAGACAAACAATCAGGCAGAATACTTTGCATTAAAAAGGGCATTGCAAATAACTAATTTTCATACTAAATTTATCAGAATCAAATCAGACAGTATATTGTTGGTCAACCAACGGTCTAAAAAATACAAGATAAGAAACAGTGAATTAAAAACAACGTCAATGGAAATCTCCAATCTTGAAAAGTCATTTGATCTTGTTGAATATAAGCACATTATGAGAGCTGAAAATCACGAAGCAGATTTACAAGCAAACTCTGCTGTGGACGATTATGTTAAATATCAAAAAAGTAAAATACAAAGTGGCAGCAGTGAAGATTCAGAGTTATACTAAGACTCAATTACATGATGAAAAGGCATTAGACTGAGCTGCCAATAATTCAAAAAATCTAAAGATTTATGTAATATATACTACATTTATTAAGACTTGAGATTAACTCTATGCTGTGCTAAAGGCCTTATACATGGAGTAGCATCTACCTATAGCATGCAATCCTCGCCGTCATTTTCTGCAGGAGTGGAGTAAGAACAGAATTGTTAA
>JASKBU010000096.1:0-121660 GCA_033272285.1 Nitrososphaeraceae archaeon | reverse complement strand
CTAAAGAGAAAAAATTTCCATTATTTGCGATTAATTTTATAATTTGAAAAAAATGGTGTGATTCATTAGTTTATTATTAATTTTATCGGTAAATTATTTTATTGCTTTTATAATGAAAGCTCAAGAAATATTTAAGAAATATTTAAATAAAGCAACATTGTTTCTCATAAAAATGGCTATAATTTTTATTTTGTCATTAGCAATCACGTTTCCTTTAAGCATGTTACTAGTACCTATGATTGGTACTGATGTGTTTGCTAACATGACTGGAATGGGCAGTAACATGACTGGAACGGCAAGTAACACGACTGGCAACATGACTGGCAACATGACTGGAACGGCAGGTAACATGATCAGTAACATGACTGGATAAGTAACCATATAAAGTAACGTATGCAGAAAACACCCGTGAAATAAAATAACTCAAAATCCCTTTTTCTTTTTCTGATATCTAAATCAATAAAATTAAGGTTGATACGAACAATAGTCGATTTTGCCGATCGAAGATTTGATTAATGCTAATCATTATGGCAATTAGATTACGGAGTAGAGAACTAGAAATAATAAATATATACAACTACTGTGAGGACCAAGCTTCCTCAATCACCTCCAACTTGACTTTGACTTGATAACTTACAGATATTCCTAGTCTTAATATAACAAGTACAAACTGCGAACAGCAAAACAATGGTGGATATTCCTCTCAATGTTATCTGATTGCTTGACAGAAAATTAGATGCTAAAAAGCCTAGTCCACCAAACGTTGAAGCAAGTGTGAATCCAAAAGTGGAACAACTTGCACATGTACTAGAAATAACACTTATCGTAGTACCAGATAGCGCAGATTTACTTACCTTTAATTTCAGATTCCTTATTATATACAGATTAAAGTTTACCAAGATTGCTACTAGAACTGAATTAATACAAGTTAAGACAAACGCTTCAATCATATCATTAGGAACATAGAATGTCAAAAAGGGTGAAAAAAAGAGGATATTATCAAATGTGTTTGTTACTATCCAAAAAATGAGACCTCCTACTGAGGCAATAGCTACATATAATGGATTTGAAAAGGCTGTTCTCGTAATTGAAGCGATGTAATATGCCATTTTCATTTTTTATTAAGGATATTTTTTCATGTCTAAGACATAAAAAGTATTAGAATTGTTGATTCCCTAAGCAGCACAGTGTCATAGAATCAACCCATGTTTTGTCCTCCCAAAACCGTTTAAATAATCCGTGAAATTTAATTAGGGCGACCTAACAATGGAAAAAATCAATTTAAAATGGAGCATCTTGATAGCTGCTATCATCATGCCTCTGCCTGTATCTGAAATGCAAATGGGGTTTGCACTGGAAAAAGAAGCAATTGGGACTGAAGGTAAATCAAATAAATTTGTCGACTACTTGGAGAACGCCAGAAGTTTGTTGAATCAATCATCATTTGAATATAAGAATAGTAATTACACAGGTGCAGAGGAATTAGCAACTACTGCTTATCTAGACAATTTCGAACATGTCGAAGAAGAACTTGAGAAAAAAAGCTCTCATGCTTTCATGGAAGATATTGAACATAAGATGCGAGAAGAATTGCGGGATTTGATAAAAAATAAGGTGCAACAATCAGAATTGGATATACACATTAATGCTACCGATGGCAAACTAGTTGAAGCAATAAATCTGTTAACGGACAATAATTAGAAAAGAACAACATTCAAACAAGTCTAGATCCTCAATTTTTTCTTTCATGTAGAAATCCAATCTAGTTTTTGACACCATGGTGGTTAGATTTGAATTGAATTGATACTGTAAATAGAACTTAAATATTAACGGTAGCATAATACGAACTTAAAAGTAGTAAATAGAATCAGAATTGTCTTCTAATATCATAGATAGTCTTTTAAAGAGCTATGTAGATAATATCTTGTGACTGTTAATGCCAATTGGGGGCGGATGACGTGATTGACTATTTAGTAGTTGTAGCTATTAGATTATTATCATTATCTTCAAAATGGTTTGAGCAGAACGTAATAAATAATATTTTAGAATTTGTAAAGGGTTTTGAACATTTACTTATGGTTCTTACCGTGGTAGCATTCTTCCTAATTATAATGTACATGACAATCAAGCAATTTAAGAAGTTACCTAGATTCTATATTATCGAGATAGAGGACGTCTATGGTAATAAAACAGCTGTAGATGGGCTAAGAACCAATTTCACTACGTTTACTGCTGCCAAAAGTTATGCTCACTTTTATTCTAACCTATACGGCGACCAGTACAAGTTTCGAATAATTGGTCGCAATAGAATATTGAATTATCCTCATAGCCAAGATTATACCCGCAATTAGTCTGCGTGAAGCTGACTCAAACTTTTAGTTGATGCATATTACCAGCAATGTTTTCACTGTTCTACTTCTCTTAGCCAACTTTTAATGCAATCTATGCATATATGGTATTCACATGGATCTGCACCAGATGGAGAATAGAATGATTTATACTTTTGACACTCTTTTCTACAAAAATCGCAATCCATAATTAGTAATTGTCATTATTGCATTTATGTCTGATCTAGAACGAGTATCTTTAATTAAAAACGAACTATGAACTAGTTTTAAAATGTCTTTTAGGATTTACAGAAGGGGATTAATTTCTCAAATAAAAAACAGAGTAAATAATCGTGCTAAAAATTTACCTAGGACTTTTTAATATCCATGATACAGAACAATTGTAGAAGAAATTGGTAGTTAAAGCTCATAAATCTGTAAGGTTATAGTATTATGATGCCAAAAAATAGTAAACAACTTATCAATCTGATAAATATTTGCCGGGAAGAAAAAGACATCGGAAGAAGATGGCAGCTATTAAATTACATTAATTTTTTGGTCCCAGCAGAACTTACGGTGTCAATTCCCTCACTTATTAGTCACGACTGTGTCGACCAGATTCTGAGTACTATGGAAGAAAAAATATCTCCACCAATCTATGAGCTTGCTTAGATCAATTCCAGCGAATGTGCTCCAAAATTACATCTGGTTGAATTACTCCGGAGTTATTATTCTCGATGTAATTCTAACATGTGTTCCTTCAATTCGTCCTGATTATTGAATGTCATGCCGCATACTGCGCATTTTTCCTGATTTTCCGATGACATGGTAAAAGATAATCCATTATAGAATATAACGATTTCAATTTTGAAGCCTTGGGCTATATAAATTGAATGCTAATTCATGTAAAATACTTTCCCTGGTTTTATCTTTAAAATAACCCTTTTTTCTGCTTTTGATCTCCATGGATATTTATCCTTGCCAATATATTTTTTAGCTAGCTTATCAATATGTTTTTCAGCCCTGTCTCCCGTAATTTGCTCAGTTACCTTACCTCTAAGAGTAACCATTTCATATTGATTATTTTGATCAATTATAGACAAGGCTACTCTTGGATCTCTAGAAATATTTCTCTGTTTTACTCTACCTAATGCAGTATTTACAAGTATATTGCCATCTTCAATATCAATCCAAACTGGAGTAACATGTGGAGAGCCATCTTTCATTAATGAGGATAAAAAGGCAAGATTCTTACCTTCAAAAAGACTTCTAATCCGAGGGTCACTTAAATCCACGTTTGATTGTTTACTCATAATCGAATATTGGCACTATTTTTAATAACTCTTTTCTAGGAAAATATGCTGCATTGAATAGAAATTGAATTTTTGTTAGCAGACTACGATCATTGTATTTTGTAGAAATTTTCTTATACCAAGGTAATGAAAGTAATAACAAAACTTGAAAAGTAAAAGCAGGCTCAAGAATCTAGAAAATACAGTGGCGAAGGTGCTGGAAGATATTGAAAAAACGGCGAAAAACGAGTTTCTTCCTTCTATAGGTCCTATTAAAGGAAAAATTATGAAAGATATCATCAAAGAACATAAGCCTGAAAAAGCGCTTGAAATCGGAACGTTGCACGGATATTCAGCGATTTTAATAACAATTAATATTTTAATTCAGAAAGCCGAAAAAAAGAAAATGAATATTGATTTTGGAAATAATTCAAGCGAACCCATTATTATTACTTTGGAGAAAGATAGGGAAATGGCCCAGATTGCAAGAAGTAACATAGAAATTTCTGGACTATCTGATAAAATACATCTAATCAATGGTGATGCTTTGAAAGATATCCCAAAACTCAAGTCTAAATACAAATTCGACATGGTTTTCCTTGACGCTACTAAGAGCGAATATCTAAAATATCTCCAACTTATTGAACAATATGGTCTGCTGAATAAAAGAGCAGTAGTAGTAGCAGACAATGTGATAATGTATGAGGATGAAATGAAGGATTATCTGGATTATGTCAGGAATTCTAGTAACTATATCAGTCGTACTACGAAGACCACCCTCGAGTTCAATAAAAAAATTAAAGACGCTCTTGAAGTGAGTATTAATGTTGCAATATAGTATCTATTCAATTCCTAATCCCGCTGACAATGCGATCCCGACTACCTCTATTTTGAATTTCCAACTATTTTAGGGAAGGAAAACGTAGTATCAAAAATTGTAAATAGTTTAAATTCGTAAAATCAGTATTTATTGTAATTCATAATAAGCATATTGAATAAATAATAACATTGAGTACAGAAAAGAAGAACCCATTTAAACGGGATCAGGCACTTAACGACGCAACTAGTGGACAATTTGGAGAAGAACCTCTGGATATTCCAGAAGATCATTCCGAAATTCAGAAAGATGAAGACGAACGAAAAAAGACTGCACGAAAATTGTCAAAAAATATCAAGTAATAATCTAATGCACGCATCAGTAACAAGGCGTTAATCTTTAATTTTACAATTTGTGCGCTCTTACCCAACAAAAATATCTAGATCCGTACTGAAGATGCCTCACTCTTTATGGTCAACGCGTTGGGATAACTTTTGAAAAAGGCTGGGAGCCTTCCTATTGGTTCCCCATCTATAGTAACAGTAACCTCACTGTCTTTTGGTAAAATCTTCACTTCTGAAGCTTGATAATAAAGAATGTCCTCTTCATATTTATAACTACTTGCTCCCTTTAATTCGATCAGTTTATCAAGCATTTTGAAACTGCCCGAGTTTTTTAATATAATCATATCCAGTAGACCATCGGAGAATCTCGCACGAGGAGCCGCTTTGAAACCCCCACCTAGGAATCGACCATTGGCAACTATGCCCATTGTCATTTTTGTAGAGATTTTCTTATGCTTGTCAATTATTATGTCACACTCATTACTACCATATGCTGGAAGAGTAGCAATTATGCTTGCCATGGTAGATACAAAACGATTCTTTATTTTTCCTCTCACTTTCTTGGATCTGTCTATGATTTCAGCTCCGACACCAATCTCTGCTGCATTCATTATAATTCTGTTATGAAATATAGACGGGTCATCCTTATCAGTTATAATAGCTGCTATAACATCCATCTTACGTTTCTTCATCTGTTTAATCCGTATCAAGGATTCGGGACCCTGATGTTTTATCTCAAGAGATCTTGCCATTACATTTCGACTACCTGATGGAACAATGTACATAATTCCATTTGGGTTTATTTGTTTTAATTTAGAGTCAAGATTTATTTTGCCGAAATCTTTGGAACGTTTATCTTGCAATTTAAGATCAAAAAAGCCATTTGCAACCTCATTAATTGTGCCATCTCCGCCGATAGCAACAATATTTCTATATCCTTTTCTGAGTAACTTACGGGTCACGATTATACCATCATTCGTTTTTTTAGTAAAAATAATTTTGTGATCTTTGGGTAAAAAATCCTTAACATTGTTATATGTCTCAATCCAGTTTTTTCCTGTGTCACCTCCTTGAGAATTCGGATTTAATAATAGAATTATTTCATTAGAGTTTATTGTATTCATATTACGTACCAATATATTCTTCGAGGACTTCTTGGTAGTATTTTGTGACATCTATATCTACCTGAAAAAAGAATGACATCCACTAAGGAGTTTACTAGTCATCGTAATCTAGTATCTAGGAATACTATAATTAATATATTTTTTATTAATATCCTAGAGGGAGAAACAATTTGATACATTACTTTGGTTTTAATTCTTAAGTTTAGGATCTATAGCATAACGTTGCTGATTTAATACTGATATCTAAAGACGAATATCAGATATCACCAAGCCAGCCCAAAAAATCATAAAATTTTGTCTATTTCTTTCCTACGCCTTCTTTTACTTCCTCGCTTATATTACTGACGACATCTGCGGCTCCGCCTAGAAATCCTTTAACTCCTTCACCAGTTTTATTGAGTATATCTCCACCAATTTCAGTAGCATTTTTTCCTATTTTTCCTAAAGATTCACCTGTTTTGTTAATTGCTGATGAAGCGTTTTGTCCGAGTTCTGAAGCAGTCTGGTTGGCTGAAGCTGTCGTATTACCTGCAGCATTTGAGGCATTTGTGGTTAGATTTTGCGCGTATCCTGTTGGCATATAAATTAATGCAATCGCTAATACGAAAGTCATAGTTCCGATAATTAGTTCTATTCTCATCAAAACAACTTGGGCAACATTGTTTTAATAGTTGATTGATCCCAGTTCATGGTCAAAATAATCGGAAAGTAAAATTACCATAATCTACTATTGCTGTACATTGTTTATTGCGTAACGAATTTTTTTGATCGTCATGTCAGATTTGTATATCAATTTCCGCATTACAAAATTTTTGAAAAAGAAACATTAAGATTATTTGTAATACAATAAGATGTATTGGCCAACCACAAGCATGAGAAAGGTGTAGAAAATGTATTGATACTACAAGGCGGCGGCTCATTAGGAGCTTTTGCGTGTGGAGTTTTTAAAGGATTTGCAAAAAAAAATATGAAATTTGACATAATAGCCGGAACATCAATAGGTGGTATCAATGGTGCAATAGCTGCTGGCAGCAATAATGATAGACCTGAAGTCGACTTGGAGAATTTTTGGTTGGATTTGGCAGAAAGCAGTTACAATATAATCCCTGATATTTTCACCTTTGACTTTGACTATCAAAAATATCAAACGAAACTGAAGAGATCGCCTGCAGCATCACTAAATGCAGCATTTTATGGAGTTCCGGATTTCTTTATACCAAGGTGGCTTAACTTTAATATTTCCAATCTAGATGGTTCACAAATAGAGCAATATTATCAACCTCCTTGGAAATGGACTTATATTTATGATAATTCTATCTTAAGCAAGACCTTAGAAAAGTACATCGATTTTAAGAAACTTTCTCCAAGAAGCCAACAGAATAATACTAACGAAGGTAATAGTAACATTAATCCTCGTCTGATAATTACTGCAGTTGACGTACTTACTGCCGAACCACTCATATTTGATAGCTACAAGAAACATATTGAGATGAAGCACCTTCTCGCTACTATAGGGTACCCTCAATATGGATTTCCTTGGGTGGAAGTGAGTGATGGTACTTTTGCTTGGGATGGATCCCTATTAAGTAATACACCAATACGGGAAGTAATGGTAGCGTCTCCAAGTAAGAATAAAAATATTTTTGTTGTAGAAAGTTATCCCAAAAAAATAGAAAAGCTTCCTGCAAATATGAGTGAAGTTATGTCAAGATCTAAAGATCTTATGTTTTCTGATAAGACTAAAAGCCTTCAAAAAATGTCCAGACTTATTACTAGGCATGTAAATTTGATTGAAACACTATATGACATATTCCAGGATTCTGATCAATCAAAAATAGATAAGGACAAAATTGACTATATTAATAAGGAACATTCATTACTGGTTGATAGGTATGGCGCCAAAATTCTAAAGCTAAATAGAATTACTAAAGTTGTTCCAGAAACACAATATCCTCTACAAAACGCTGATTTTTCTGTAGAGACAATAAAGGAACTAATTAGACAAGGGGAGAAAAAAGCAGTAGAATATTTAGACTGACTAGCAATTTTCAAATTTAATTTGCATAATGGTCTTATCTAATGTCGTTTAGTTCAAACGTTCCTTGATTTGGTAAATAAAAATTAATTGGTTTTGATCGAATTAATGTAGAATAGTTTTTTTCCATTTATCATCTACTTCCCCTTTTGGCGAATTTATCCATTTATCATATGCTTCATTATACTTCTTAGCCCAATTACTACAGCCAGTATGTAATTTGCTAATCTTAGACTTGCCATTTGTATCCATCATCTCTTCTTTAATTTGTGCTTGTTTAGAATTTGAGATATCCAGGAGATATTGTTTATCATGTCTGTATCTCATATGTTCCTGTATTACAGGATTATCTAGATCACGCCAAACTATCAAACCATGAGAAGATTTTGATGCTATTGATAGGGTCGCCATTATGAGCCGGTCCATAGGAGGACTATAATCAAGTCTCGAATAATTATAAGTTATAGTAGGATATACGATATACCTCATCGGCTTTTTGAAAATTTCTGAGAACATATCTAGTTGCCTTTCTAAAATTGATATGTTATAGTAACACCCACTGGCAACAACTAAACCATCAATAAAATTATTGTATTTCTTTACAATTATTCCAGTTTTTTTCCCTTCAAAATAAATTGTTGGATAAAACTTTACGTCCTTACTTTTGTGCTCAAGAGATTTGGAGAGCATGGTATATTCCATAAAATCTATATTGTTCTTGAATTTAGTGTTAGTTTTCGTACTTATCCAGTTAAAATCATCTATTGTAAAACCCTCAAATGATGATGGATATTTCTTTTCAAGAGAATTAAAGTATCTTATCCATCCGTGCCAATCGTAACTTGTATCCGATCCACCTTCAGACGGAGGAAGGAGTATGATTATTATTTTTAGATTTGTTTTATTAGCTGTCTTTAGTAACGATTCTGTCAATTTGACAGATTTGGGATCTTCAAAATTATTCATGACGTAATAATACTCCTGATAACCTTTATTGAGAAGTGTATCTATTGCCTCTTTCTGATCCTCGCCTTCTAGATGCTGAAGAGCAAAACTATTGTTCATAGGCGTCCACAGACCAACAGTTATATCTTCTGTGTTTAATTGCCTTGAAGTGGTCAAACTATTATTACCATTTTTAATACCGCTTTGAGCATTTGTTTCCTGTATTATTCCTTGGTGATCTATGTTTTTAGACAACAAGTGGAGAGGATCGTATACAACATGAGACAAAATGAAAAGCACATTTGAATACGATGGGAAGAAGGCAATCAATAAAGAATAAAATATTCCGATAAAAAGAAAAATCACAAGTATCGCTACTTTCATTAAAGAAAGGCACAAATTGCCATGATATTAAGTATATGTTATTATTGTTTTAAGGCTCATTATATTTTTAAAACCAATGTGTCCTTCTATGGATGAGTAATTCCTCTTCTGTGTTTAATCTCCATCCACATATCTCACACATCAGGAGATTTGAGATGTCTTCGATCTTCTTTGGAATTCCCACAGTGAGTATATTCTCAAATTCCGTGACATTATACTTTGTCAGATTATGTTCGTCTAAATAATTTCGCAGAATTTCTTTAATCAGGATATTACCTTTTCGCATATTATTTTCTTGTATTGATATGCTTATTTCGTCTCTGTCGGGCGTCATATGTACGTTTAAGACAAATCCCTTAGACGATAAGTAATCTTTAACGGCTCCAGCTAGAAATACGTCACCTGCAAAATTAATTAGAATATCAACCACATTTACCACCTATTTACATTAGCAATATCAGATTAATTCATCATCAATATATAGTATAAGGTCTACGTTTTTGTTACCAAATAGCAGATACAAAATGATTGGAATATTGCGAACACAAAGGGTATTGTTTATCTATTTTGTAATTTCCTAATTAATCCTAAATATTGAAACAATGACGGATTGTGAATAAAATGAAAATTTACTTTGACATTTGAGAAAAAGCTGCTTCTGCTGCTCTTTTCATTTCCTCTTCTGAGAGGTCTTTTTTGTGAGTCGCTATCGACCAGAGATGTCCAAACGGATCTTCTAGTCGACCATGGCGATCGCCCCAGAATTGATCCTTCACAGGATCCAGAACTTTAGCACCTGCAGAGACAGCTCTATTGAAAAGTTCATCAACATCTTCAACATAGACATACATGGAAACTGGACTTCCACCAATTGAATTGGGTGAATGACATTTCATCTCCGGATATTCATCTGACAACATAAAGATAGAATCACCTAACTTTAATTCAGCGTGTGCGACCCTGCCGTCGGGACTCTTCATCCTATGTCGCTCTTCTACATCAAATCCCTTCTTATAGAATTCAATTGCCGCATCCCCATCTTTCACAATCAAAACAGGAGTTATTGAATGATATCCTTCTGGAATTTTTTTTATTTGACTCATAAATTATTTCATCGCTCATCCTATTTATTATTACTTGAAAAATGAAGATGCAAATGATATGATATGAAATATAGGATGAATTTGCATTCGAATACGAATTCCATGAGGAAGTCATTTGAAGTTAATGATAAAAGAAATCAAAGCCCACTAGTTCAAGTAAACTTAGAAAAGCAGATAGTAGAGTAGAGTACAAATTGTCATATGGAAGTTGTAACTAGAACAATTCAGATAAATTCTGGAGGTGAGAATGATGTAATTGATATTACGCAACAGTTATCAAATATAGTAAAAGAGAGCAATATTGAAAAGGGGATTGTCATTATTTTTGTTTCAGGATCCACGGCCGGAATAACTACTATTGAATATGAACCAGGACTTGTTCATGATTTTCCTGCGATGTTGTCTAGGATTGTACCAAAAAATATAGAATATAAACATGACAACACATGGCATGATGGGAATGGTCACTCACATGTCCGAGCATCACTAATAGGGCCAAGCCTAACTATTCCAATACTGCAGGGCAAATTGACATTGGGAACGTGGCAGCAAATAGTCATACTAGAAATGGATACGAGACCGAGGAACCGAAATGTCATTTTGCAGATTATGGGCGAGTAAAAGTAACAAGAAATACTATGTGAAAAATATTAGAAATCTTTTTTCATCAGATTGACCTTTTCATTAGATGATCACCAAGGAATGTAATGCTCTGTATTGGGATGAGTTAACTCTACAACAAAATGTTACGACCTTTCTCTTTAATTACCTCTTAATGAATGAGTTTGCCATCCAATCCGTAGAAATTACTACTAATCACCGTGCCGTTCGTATTATTTATCCTGATTTGTAGGTATCCGTATTGCTTGATGTTCACAAATGGCCACTCTTCACTAGTAGCTCCTTCGTAATGACTTTTTCCTCCTGCTCCAGAAATGAACCACCGTCCATTACTTGATTCGGCCATGAAATGATTATGTGCAGCAATTTCATATACTTGAACACTCTTTGTTATATTGTTCTCAATACCAGATATCATCCTGATAGTTGAATTTCTTACTGGGTGATGCGATTCGGGTGGCGTGTGTGCAGGCTTATGAGATATTAACATAACATTCTTGACCCCTTTCATCAATGTTGAATTTGTTACCACTGATTGTCCCCATTTTGTCTGCAGTTTAGTGTCTCCATTTGTATTTAGTCCAATCAACATAGTCATATTACTTGCAATTTTGCGGTACCAATGATCTCCACAATATTCACGTGTTTGATTTAGAATTTTTAGATTTCCATCTTCTTCTGAGTCATGGTTGCCTATTATACAAGCAAATTTGCCCTCTTTTTTCAAATCACCGTAAGTACCAGTAAAATTGCTAAGATCAGGTTTATAGCATAAATCTCCTAGTGCAATAAAGAGATCAGGATTATCTTTTTTGATTTGCTCATCTAAATTATTTGAACAATCTATATCGCCTACAGTATCGATTACTGTTATATCTATTGTTTTATTTATCTTATCAGCTATAATGGTTGAATTAGAATTACTTTGATTAGTAAGATTTTGTGACGAAGCAAAAGAAACAAATAAAGTGGCTAGAATCAATATTGACGATGAGAATAGTATATACTGAATTCTAATCATATTTACTTCAATCTTTGAATTATAACAGTGAAATCGTAACACAAGTACGGAACCTCAGTCATATCTAATCTAATCTTTAAATTTTTAATAGTTAAAAGCTTGTGGTACAAATATTTAAATGAAAAAACAAAAGCTCGAAAACTCGATATAAGCATATATTCAATCTAGTTCAATAGGATCAATAAGATCAATATTCATAATCCTAATAGGAATAATACTTATATTTCTTAATATGTTCAATAGAAATTCATGCAGAATGTGCGGTTCTAGTTTGACACCATCGGCAATTTGCAAATTTTGTAAAGAATCCGTTTCATGGACGTGTAAAAAATGTAATAGAATGGATGAGGTGATACATTCTGATTATTATTGCACAATATGGATGAGCAGAAGACTAGAGTTAGGATTAGAAGATTCAAATCGATTTGAGTTGATCATAAATAGATGAATCTAACAGATCATGAATACTTGATTCAAATCGATGCCAAGCTTTGTGGGTATGGCCACAAGAGAAAGATAGCGTATTCTACTATTGAGTTTTATCACTCACTTTATATAAACAAGAAGGATATGTTATTGGCACAGATTCGCGCATGCGAGCTACTTTATAAATATACTATTGATATTTTTGACATTAACGTTCTCAAAAAAGAAATATCAGATCTGAAATTAATGGTTGATCTAATGGAATAATTGTAAAAAAAATAACAATGTTATTACAATATTCTTTGTTACGTCGCATTCAATAACTAATGTTGTCCTTACACATTCCTTTATTTTATTTTCTATTCGATTTTGTCATGGTTCAATCAGAACTTTTCAAAGGTAATCTTTTTATAAAAATAGCCAATACTACTGGAACCAATGACATTAAAGCTATCGTTAAAAATATTAGATTGTAAGAATCTGGTGAGGGAAACGAACCAGCTAGATCTTTTATGAATACTTGATTTGTCTGCATGAAGATTCCTGCAACAGCCGGTCCGACCGAACCTCCAATAAGAGTAAAGAGAACAGTCATTCCAAGAGATATCCCACTGAACCTTCGGGGTGTAGATTGTAGTATGATATCAAAACCACCGACTTGCATTAATGACAAACCTCCCGCGATAATAGCCAAGTTTGTAGAAACGGCAATCCCATTTGAGTGAAAAAGGAAAAGGCTAAAAAATCCCATAGTACTCACTATGCTTCCAATAATAGTTGGTGTTACATTACCCAATTTGGAAATTATAAAGCCCGAAGACGGAGCGAATAATAAAAATACAATCATGAATGGTAGTTGAATACTTGCAGTCGTTGTGACGCTTTCTCCAAACCCCAATGGCTGAGGACTCCTTACTAACACAGGTATAGTTTGAAAAACTGTGAACATAGACAGAAAGGCAATAACTAGAATGATGTTAGCCGAAAGAATCACTCTGTTCGTCATCAATTGGAAATTAACCAACGGGGAATTTGATCGTTTTTCTATATACACGAAAAGTACCAACGATGTAATGCCGACCACCATGAACACATACAAATGAGGATTTTCGATGCCATTAGTCTGTGAATATGATAGAATCATTAAAAACGAAATAATCGTGACTGCTAGGGTTATTGTTCCTTTTATATCTATGTTTCTAGTATTAGTAATTATGTTTACCTCCTGAGCAACTTTTATTTTCTTATCTTTTGAGGGAACAGGAATTTTCGGCTCCAGTGATTCAATGATATCTGCGGAACCTGCAGTGTCCTGAATATATCTCCTAATAACAAACCATAAGCCAATCGCAACAAATACGATTGAAAAGAATGTAGTTCGCCAGCCAAAATGCTCAATTATATTTGCTCCCACAGCCAATCCAACCACCGAACCAGCTGCGAACATAGAGCTGAATACACCGACGCCTATTGCTAGCTTCTCTTTTGGAAACTGATCTCGTATAATACCAAATGCAATTGGGAACATAGAGATGCCAATTCCTTGAATTACCCTGGCAACTACCAGAAATGTAATATTAGTTGAAAGTCCACCTAAACTAATACCAACGATATAAATGATCATAATAATCATTACCATTTTTTTTCTGCCATAGACATCAGAAAGCTTGCCTGCGACTGGGGTGGACACAGCACCAGCTATTAGATATGCTGAAAGAATCCATGATGCTGTATTATAACTGATATTAAATTCCTTAATTATATCAGGTATCGCAGGTAGTAACATCGTTTCTCCATACATTGCTATCAAAAGCGCCGAACCTAATATCGCTAATGAAATCCACGCTTTTTTAGGCACTTTTTGATTCAAGTTAGCTGATGGATTTGGTTTATTGTTACCATTTTGAGGGTGCGTCATTTCAAAATCAAGTCGTCTTATATCTTGGATTTATACTTCTTTTTAATGTATCGTGATATCATGATAATGATAATGGTGATATTTATTAGTGTTACAAAGTCTTGAGAAAAGTACATATGTGCGATAGCTTGCGAAAAATTGTTCCTTATAACGCGCTTCTGGTATGCTAACAACTTTGTATATCAATTTTGTCCACATTAATTCGTATTGTTCCCGAAATAAAATTCAAATTTTGATGTTTTTATAATCAGGAGCAGATTTAGGATATTTTATTTTCATTTGTGTCAACGTATCTGTTATGATCTTTGCTACTGCCCAATTTCTAAACCATTTTTTATTAGCTGGAATTACATACCAGGGAGCCTGTTCCACGCTACAGTTGCTAATTGCGTTAGCATATGCGCGTATATACTCTCCCCATTTTTTTCGCTTTTTAATATCTTCTTTGTTGAATTTCCATCGTTTTTCGGGGTCTGACAACCTGTCAGCAAGTCTTTTCTTTTGCTCTTGTTTACTTATGTGTAAGAAGAACTTTAATATTCTTACCTTATTTTCTGTAAGCATTATTTCAAAGTGCTTAATTTGATTAAATCTTTTGAAACACGTAGATTCAGGTATCAAGTGATGGACACGAACCGCTACTACATCCTCATAATGAGAACGATTGAACACTCCTACAAAGCCGTTCCTAGGTACGACTTTATGGACTCGCCATAAAAAGTCGTGTGCTAATTCTTCTGGCGTGGGCACCTTGAAAGACTGGACAGTGCAGGAAACTGGATTAAAAGCAGTTATCACATGCCTTATTACTCCGTCCTTACCTGAAGTGTCCATGCCTTGAAGAATAACTAAAAGTGATTTTTCATTTTCGATATAAAGTTTGTATTGCATTTCTGCCATTATTGATCTTAGCTTCGGCAGCTCGCCATTAATATCCTCCTGACTCTTGCCAAATGTATTATCAGGATCAAAGTCAGAAAGATTTAAATCGTCTCCAGGATGAATCAACAAGTCGCTGGTCCTTTTCAATATTTCTTTTCAGGGACCATCCACATAATAAGAGTATCTCATGACTTCTCGGAATTTGTGTCATCAAACGATTCAATCTTTGGTATATAATACTAGCTAATTTAAGGTATACATGTTGCGGTCAGTCAAATCACCCATTATCACGCATATGCTATGATGGGTTATTGGTAACGGTACTGTTCTTAATATGAGCGACTAAATTCATTCGATAAATTCTTTGCAGCCACAATTGGGCCAAGAGCAAGTTGAGTTCTGCTCTCCAAGGTCATTCCTGTGACCAATCCGTTGATGATGACAAAATGCGCATAGATCGTCTGCACCACTCATTACTGCTCTTTGTTCATAATAGGTTATATCACTTAATGACTTAAAGCCACAATCCTACTCCGAATCTCGTGCTGTCCTCAATATGAAATCTCAAAGCAGGTTACAGGATATTAAAAAATCATATTGATTTAATGTGCCTGATTAAAATACCAAGGATTGTAGGTAGACAACAATGCTCATATCAACGATTTACGTCGATAAGTAAACTGGTGGGTCTATTCAATAGGTGGTATAAATGTAAGACCCACCAGTCATGAAACGGTCTTCTCTTGGTGCTTGACCTATAATCAATTTGCACAACAAAAGATAAAAGAATTCTAACACGCAGAGGTGCGAGGGTTTGTCTGCATAAGATCACACTAAAAACAATATCCCTGCGTCTGTTTCACTTTACCCAAATCTTCAGATTGTAGAAATTACATTGAAAAATTGGGATTTCGACAGCATATTATAGTGCAATGAAATCTATCGTCCTAACACGATTTCAGTGGGTATAGTTATGTCCTCCTTATACCAAAATTTAGCTCAATGCCTCGTTTTTTTGAGTAGCTATAAGTGAACGAATCATTAGGCATTACCGGAAAACTGGACAGCTGGTCCTGATTGCAATTAGGGCATCGGTTATTTTTTGCCAAAATTTTCTGCACATAAACCTTGTTAAGACAGGTTACAGTCCAGAAGCATTTATCACATAATAGAAATATCCTTTCATTACTCTTTGGATTTTGGGAGTTGCTCATAGTCGCTCAGTTAGATTCATTATTGGTAACTCTTTTTTGGTGATAATCAATCTTACTTTTTTGAATATTCCAATCAAAAGGTAGAATACTAAACTGTGTTACTCAATTTAGAGCTTTCGGTTATTTTTCTACTGGCACTAAAACATAGGCTAAAAGCAATATGAAGCCACAGTAGGTATAGTGGTAGTCATATTGAGATCATATAGAATAAGCGACGTGGTCTACTCTATTTATAAATAGATAAATTCGTTGGCCATATCGCTAACCTCGATTTTTCACAATGAATCAAGATCTAGGTTGTTTATTAGAAGGCTAGATTGGCACGGTAAAACTAAATGTTGCACCTCTGTTTGGATTATTTTTTGCCCATATCTTTCCTCCATGTGCTTCAACAATTCCCTTTGAAATGAATAAACCCAGTCCTGTTCCCATGTCAGACCTGGAGGCAAATTTTGTAAATAATTTAGACAAGATTTCTGGATCTATACCTGGTCCCGTATCTTTCACTCTTATGAGAAGAAAGTTTTGCCCGTTTCGTTTCTCTTTTTTGAGTACAACTTTTATTTTCCCTGCGTGACTAAAACTCACGGCATTATCAAGGATATTGCAAATCACCTGCGTTATCCTGACTTTGTCTAAATTTGCCTTTACGTCTTTTTCTCCATTTTGAATTATCATTAATTCTTCCAAATTCTTGCTTTTGTTAACTGCATTTTTTTCTCTCAGGTTTTCGTTATAACTGTTGACTGTATCTCTTACGACAATACCAATATCAACAGTTTCTTTTGTTAGGATTAACGAATTGTTCTCTATGCGAGTTACATCCAACATGACTCGAGCGAGCTTCTCAAGCCTTCTTGCGTTCAATATTACTTCGTCAAGAAGACGTCTATGTTCCTGATTTTCAATCTTTGAATAAAGTAATTCTGAAAAACCGATTATTGGTTGAACGGGATTTCGTAATTCATGGGCAGCAAAATTAATAAAGTCCTTTTCTAATATTTCCACCTCTTTCATTTTTTCAAAAAGTTCTGCCTGTCTCCAAAAGCTCTCAAAGACTGCCAAATAAGACGATATTATAGTAGGGCTAATTGAATATGTGGCTAAGCCAACCGCGTCGTGAGATGTATTTTGCTTGTCGTCCTTTAATTCTAATATCAAACATTGCTTATTGTCTACTATGAGTATGGAGATCTTGGTCTCTAGGCTGCTACTTATAGTTCTAGTATCTATGTTAGGAACATTAGTCTTTGTTTCTTCTATAAGCTGATCCGACCTGTCAGAGGATGGAAGTAGCATTCTAATTCTTACTTTTTGTTTCTCAGAAGCATTTTTCAAGAGTGGTAATGCTCCCATTGCAATTTGTCGTTTAAGTGCATTTGTGGAGGAAAATAATATATTTATCTCTTTTCGCGCTGATCTTACCATATCCCAGCCACGGGCTATGGAATCTATCGGATTGCGAATTATTTCTATCTCTGCAATTCCAACCTTTTCTTCGATATCCTTAATTCGGTATCGTGCATCAACACCTTCTTTCCATAATTGCTCAAACATCGAAGTAAAGTGTTTTATATAGGATCCTTCATTACTAGTCAATAGATTCTGTATCATTCCTCCACCAGCCATCTCTTCTACAGTAGCAATAAGTCCATGTTTACTAACCGCAAAATTAATGGGAGCTAAATTTTTAACATGTCTTATTTTAACTCCAAGTTTTAGAAACTTTTTGACTAGATTAATGCTATCTTTTTCAATTCTCATAATCCATCTAATTCCATCCCCTTCTCCTCTCTTCTGTTTTTCTAATACGTTCTTACATAATTCCAAAAAGCTGTTGTAAGTTAATTGTATCCCTCCCTGGTTTGATACAACTGACAGACCGGAAGAAACCTCAGACAGATGAATGATATGTTTCGTAATCTCATCCTGGCTGTCCACTATCTTAGTCTCTGGGGCAATTTCACCATTCATTAATTGCTTAATTCTTTCTTCCACTGGAATGGATTTACCCCATAGAGTATCGAATATACATTGTCCGTGTTCTACAATTTGAGCCGTGTCGCTGTAAATGTGTTCTGACGCTATAGCATCACTTTTGTCTTGAATCAAAGGAGCAAGATATTCTTTCTCGCTTATCATGAAATTGGTCTTGACCCCATCTAAATGTCTTAATTCATGAACGATACCTAATAGCTGCTTACAGTCTTCAAAATTTTGATGATTGATCTCAGTGATATACCTAAGCTTTATACCTCTTCTCTTGGCAGCTAAAAATGCATCCTTGATTGGTTTCAAGGAAACTGCCAATGAAGGTCTAGTATAAGTCATACAAGTGTCAATACTAGTAGCTGCGTTATGGAAAATGCCTACTTCAGTATTTATCGCATTTCCTTTTCCAAAGATAATTCGTGTTGTAAGGGCCAAATTTTATGTTCATCTCCCTCAATTTCGATAGCTTAGGCTATACTCCATCAATGTGTCTATTTGCCTGTTGTTTAACGCTATTAATTAGCACACTTGGGTTTACCGGCTTGATAATGAATTGGCTTAGCTTTACTTCAGGCAGTAACGTGGTTATTTCCTGAGCAATATCAAGCGCGGTTACAAATATTACTCGAAGGTTTGGATCAAAGGACTTTAATTGTTGGTATAGCTCAAATCCATTCAAACTAGACATCCTAATATCGGTAATGACCAAATCATAATGACGATATTCTGATTCTATAAAGTGCGTAAGGGCTTTTTCTGGATCAGTAAATGATTCAACAAGCATTCCTGCAGATTGAAGATATTGTGTAAACAGGAATGAGATGGATGGATCATCATCTATTAGCATTATTCTTAAGACCTTGGGCGCAGAACTTGTTTCAACTAGAGAATCAGTTCTTGCTGACAGTCCTAACTTTCTATTGATGGATATTTCAGTAGGTGGTTTGAGCAAGTATACTGGATATGAATATCTGTTCTCTTTCCAAGATAGTTCTTTTATTTCTTGAAAGTGGTAGCGCCTTGCAAGTCTTGGAAAAGAATTTATGATCCGCCACAAGTCAGCTCCTATGGCTATACCATTTGGTGGTGCCCTTCTATTCATTTTGGCGCAAAAGTTTATGGTAGGTCCAAACAGATCATAAGAGTTACTTGTTTCACCAGACATTGCTACTTCTAATTTACCATAATCTGCACTGATTCTATATGAAATATCAGGAAGTGATTCTTTACGAAGTTTAGCATTTATGACCTGACGAGATGATACCATTTCAAGTAAGCATTCTAATGCCTGCTTGAATGGTTCAATATTCCCAACTGTTGATGTTTGAGGAAAGAAAAATATTACACCATCTCCTACAGTCTTTAATATTCTTCCGCCATAATGTTTGACAATATCTGCAATTTCGTTGATAAATACTGTATAGAATTTCTTAATTTTGCCAGAGTAATATAGCTTTGAAGTAATTTGCGTAGAACCAACTATGTCTATAATTGAAATACAGTAGCATTCTGACCTGTTTGAAAAAACGACTTCATTTCGCTTCAAATCAAGCTCAGGGTTCTTTGATTGATAGTCTCCTTTTCCTATAACACAATGACGCAGTGGAGACATCCTAGTGACATATCCCTTACTCTCATGTATCCCGTCACTTATCTCCATGAGTAATACTTTGAATTTCAAGCCTATAGTTCATCGTAAAGGATCAAGCTTATTTCTATTCAAAATAGCTTATTAATTCAGTTCAGATACTTATTCCACATAATCGAAAAATCAGATGTTATTATGATATGTTATTATGATTGAGTGTGAAATAAAAAATGATAGATTAATTTCAAATCTCACGGTATTAACTTATTGTCGTGTGTGTCCTTGTACTTCTTCTCTGGCTGAAAAATCTCTTAAGCTGTCTTTTGCAACATTTTCAAATGACTTTGCGACATTAGTATTTAGTCGTGAAAATTCTTTTGCATTGTCTTTTGCGTGCTGTATTGAATTTTTCCATGCATCCATACTTGCAAATAGTACGTTATTTGATAATCTGGTTGCGACTATTGTACTGTCTGTAATATTGCTTACTGTTCTTGCATAATTTTCTGTGACTCTTTGTGGAGAACCCCAATATGACAAATATGAATTTTGTACATTTTCAATGTACGGAACCCATAAGGATTGCAATGAATGGATGACCTCTTTTTGTGAATCAAGAAAACTGTCTGCAATATCTTTTGTTGCTTGAATGGTCTCTTCTTGATATTCGTTAACGGCTTTTGTAAATCGTGGAATTTCCTTTAATGCATCATCTGTTGTCTTTTTAACAGTTGATTTTGTTTCGTCCAAAGTGATGTTGAAGATTTCTCTATTTTTTTCCTTGTTTGAAGACATGTAATATAATCTACACACATACTATATATATCTTGGTATTAATTGGTATTAAAAGCCATATAAACCCACATTATGAACTTTGTTTCTCAACAAGCCGTTTTGTTTCACTCCTGAAAGGTAGCGCTATATTTCATGTTTTTAGGTTCAAACAGCTAGTAAACGTCGTTAAAAAAATAAGATTCTGAATAGTACTTGTATACAGTTTGATAGGAGTAAATTTATTCTAATCTTTGCTTAGTGTACATTGATAAATGAATAACCTGCAAAAAATCATCCTAGTTTCACTTATCACTATTTCTGGAGTTTCTTGGTTCCTATCAATAAATCAACCAGAAATGATGAACATCATGATAAGCTATAATCCACTATTGATAGTCCTATTTATTGTAAGTTGGACTGTTGGAATGGCAGCAATGATGTTTCCCGCAATTGTACCAATGGTTTTACTTTATAGTAAGCTACTTACAAATAAACAGTCAGATTCAGATTCGTCAACAGAAACCCTTCAACTAAAACTACCTACATTTAAAGTCGGGCTTTTTGTTGGGATGTATCTCGCGATCTGGTCCATGACGGGATTGGCATTACTTTTGGCTTGGTCAATTCCTATAAATAGTATCGTTATGTTTCAAGATACTAAAATCCTTGGTATCATATTTGGCAGCATTCTAATTGTGTCAGGAATATATCAGTTTACTACTTTAAAGAACACATGTATTGGATATTGTGAATCTCCATTGACTTTTTTCACGCGGAGATGGAACAATGGAATAACAGGTGCAATCAAAATGGGAGTATACCATGGACTTTATTGCCTAGGGTGCTGTTGGCCTTATTTTCTAATTATGGTATCGCTGGGATGGATGAATATCGCATGGATGGGTGTATTTGCCACAATAATTTTTGGAGAAAAAATTTGGCCTATTGGCATTTGGATTGCAAGGTGTGTCGGAATCGTGCTCATTATATCAGGAATATTGAGCAGTATGGGGTTAATAGTGGTATATGATAGTATGATTCCTATGAATACTCAATCAGAAGGATAATATGGTCATGTAAACTAGAAAAAATCTAAAATCCGTGATAAAGCTTCCTACGAAGAACCACAGAAGCTACAGTAGCAAATAATCAAATTTAGATCCTCGATTATGATTATAATCTTGCATCTATGCAAAATACAAGGTGATAGCATGCAAGTGTCGTAAAGTTACTGAAAACGATATAGTCACCATTCATTAGTACCGTTTGAGATTTTCAGCATGATATTACAATTGAAATTAAGCATAGTCGATTGACCAGTATTCTGTAAGGCTAGATGGATATGATTTTATCATGCTTGTCTTAATTATCAGCATATTCTAAAACTAGTAAATAATGTGGAATCTGCCGTACGCTTATCTTAATTTTTCAATATCTGTTGGTTCCCGCAAAGAATTTAACATATACAACATCTTTTTTATATACCTCTCCTTTGATGGAACCATGACTAACTGCCTTCTATAATATTCAATGAGGTGCTCAATAAGACAAGTAGATTCCTGTTTGTTTACTACAGATAAATTGGTTAGTATCATACCATACCAGTACTGGACCAACGCATCGTCGCCTCCTTTTGAAACTAAATCTAGTATAAACGAAAAATTAGAATGACATTTTCTACACAGTCCGTCGTGTATATCTATGTATTTTTCTTCCACTACGTGACCGCATTTGGCTTTTATCACTATTTCCTATATCGTGGACAAGCCATATTAATGCTCTCAAAACGCTATTTTTGACTAGTGCTCAGAAACAGATTAATCGCTTATCTTTATTTTTTTAGCACCAATGTCATGAACTAGGAAAAAATCTTCAGCCATCTGTATGATATCTCCCGGAGCAATCTTGCTATGACTCCGCTTTTTTCTCAGGGCTATTCCAAATGGATTTTGTATATCTGCATTAAATTTAAGCCAAATCTTACCAACATTCAGAATGTTCTTGAATTCACATTCCCAGACTAAATCATATATAGTATCAAGTGCCTGTCGGCTCAATCTATTGTCTCTTAGTATTCCGGCTTGAACATCAGGTTCCCTGCAGAAATAGACTCTTACCTTCATAAAGTTGCTTTTATTTTAGTACCGACAAATAATAATCTCACCAATTTATTGTCTTAATTGCGAAAATCAACTCAGGTATGAAATCATTCTCCCTTTATGTCCAAATTCTGCATTTCGTGATATGATGTCTTGAGGCTAAATCTCATGGTCATGTGGGCAATATATTAAAATACAATATATGTCTCATAATAGAACAGAAAAAAGGCAATACATTTGAAAAAAAATCCTCATGGTTCAAATGAAGAAAATCCTGACGCTAATGAACCGCCTGACGACAATAAGCAATTACACAGGTGTGAGACAATAGAAGATGGGACAGAAGCATTCATGCAATGGATGGGGTCGTCTGACAAGAAATCCCTCAAATCAGATAATCCGCTTGTGTTAATTAAATTTGTAAATGATGAGCATACGGTGCTTTATGACACAGCGTTAGTAAAGGAAGTTGAGGTAAAGTTATCATCGGGCATACCATATTGCAATTATTGTAAATCTGATGATTGCGCACATGTCGGTTTTACTATCTGTGTAGAGCAACTAGGCAGGCATAGACGTGATGGTAAGGAAGAAACAATAGAAGAGATTGTTGATATCTAAAATTATAAAGAATTCAAAATGTAACATTGAGTATTTACAATTTGTTTCTTTTTAATCCGATTCATGTCCTTTATCCGCACTTCTATTATCAACAACTTTCCATCCTATCTTTATCAAATACGGTGTAAGGAAGGTTGTAATTATGGTCATAGCTCCGACCATCGGCAGCACAAATGAACTCGTTGTTCCCACGTCGGCTCCCCCTTTGGCAACTACTAGCGCCAGTTCTCCTCCAGATGATGAAAGTCCAAAGGCGGCTTTTAGTGACGCTTTGGCAGGGTAACCTTGTGATCGAGAAGAGAAATAAACAGTCAGGAATTTGGCCCCTATGGATATTGCTATTAGCATAAGTGCTGGCAGTATGAAACTTGGTATTCTTGTAATGTCCATCAAGGCACCAATGGAAACAAAAAAGATCGCACCAAACATGTCTTTAAGAGGAGTGGTTAACACTCGAGTAACCGAGTGAACCTTTGATTCTGCAATCAAAACCCCAGCAAAGAAAGCCCCTGTAGCTACAGATATGCCGATCTCAAACGCCATGAATGAGAGCCCAAAAGCTACTCCAAGAATTGCAACAACTAGGACATCGTGTTGATTGGTTTTGCCGATTAGATTTACAAATCTGGGTACTGTTTTTGAACCTATATACAGAGCACCTCCGATAAATGCAAGCACAGTACCGATAGACACGACTAACTCCATTCCAGATAGGCCACCGGTAGATGAGACAGATTGTAAGATAGCTAACATAGATATGATTATAATATCTTCGATTACTGCAACTCCGAGAATTATTGTCGAAGCTTCGTCCTTTATCATACCAAGCTCATCTAAAATACGCATTACAATTACCGTACTAGTTACAGAAATGGCCAATGCTAAGAAGAGACTATCGGCCATAGAGTAATTCACTGCCTGACATACAAGAAAACCGATAGAAAATGTGCCTAATGCCTCACTAAACGCTATGACCAATGCTTTCTTTCCAATTCTTCTTAGTTTTTCTATAGGAAATTCCATACCCACCACAAACAGTAGCAAGATAACTCCTATTTCCGCAAACAGATTGAGAACATCAAAATTGCCGATTAAACTGAACGGTGGGGTAAACGGTCCTATTATCATTCCCGCAATGATATATCCTATTACCATCGGTTGCTTAAGTTTGTAAGAAATCATTGCCATTACGGATGCAACAATCATGATAACAGTAAAATCCTGCAATATAGGACCAATTTCAATAACCATCTTACACCATCTTCCAATATTTCCTTTAGGCACCTGATTATAAATAGCTTAAAATTCTGGTAAAAATTTCCTGATAACGAACATTGAACTAATAATGCGGGCAGACTTCTACTAAATTACCATAATAGACATTACCATAATAGAGACTAAATGTATACATTAGAGCAGACCTAGCATTGCTCAGTTGTTCCAAACAAGGCATGGGAAGGGGCGGTATCAAATGCAATGGATTCCCATTCTCATATGCATATCCGGTAAAAGTTCAAAATCTATAAAACAAAATTAAAGACTATAAAAATCTGTTTTTATTTTTTCATCCATCTTGAAAGTTTACCTTTCTATGAGCGCCATCACAGAATGGCTTATTCTCCGATGCTCCACAACGACAGAGAGTATAATGTTCTTTCGACGCTCCTTGCCCAAATTGAATATCTTCACCAAACAATTCAATTCCTCCTGTAATATGGTAAGGTCCATTTTTTAACACCATAACAGTGGGATTTCTTTGTTCCTTCGGATCTCTGTATTCAACGCCATCAATGGAGTAACTTAATGCGCCAGACGGACATTTTCTCACAGTGTCTATTATATCGTCAATTTTGGCACCGTCAGGGTCAACCCAAGGTCTGGATCCTAACTTAAATACAGAAGAAAGATTATTAACACACTCTGCTGCATGTGAACAAATTTTTCTGTTATCATGGATTGTAATCTCTTTTCCAGGATAGTCACGCCTCATATTTTTAATAACGGTCCTATTGGGACTATCGTTCTTGTCTGTTTCTGCAGTCTTATTCTCACTTGAAAATCCTATTATGCTATGTGTGCCGTCGCAAAATGGTTTGTTCTTTGATTCCCCGCAGCGACATAATGCTATCCCTACAATTGTACCTAGAGGCTCTCCTTTAGAATTTAAAAGATTATTGACTACTTTTGGCTGCAGATCGTTTATCAGATAAAACGGGCCGTTGGGTAGTGGTTTAATAATTGGTTTCACATTAGCACCCCATAATTGTTGGTTTCAGCGCCTGAATGTCCACAATTGGTTACCCTGAGTGACAAGTTTGCTATTTGATAAAAAATTCATCAACATAACACCACTTCCAGTTTTCGCCGGGTTCAAAGGATCTTATGATTGGATGACCTGTAGACTTGAAATGCTTTGTTCCATGCTTATTTACAGAAGAATCACAGCAACCGACATGACCACACGTCAGGCATAAGCGTAAGTGAACCCAATCAGATCCGATTTTCTCGCATTCTTCACATCCTTTAGTATTTCCCTTTAAATCTTGATTAACTTTATCCATATGCTCACATGAATCAGCAACCTTGTTATTCACTTTATATCATATCATTATCAACGAGACAATATTTAACTATTCAATGGTTTAAACCAATCAATTGATAGCAAGTTTGATCAAAATTAGTTTTCTAGTTTATAGAGCTTTATTTCACATCAATATCAAATGAGGAATTAATATTATTTTTGATCTAATAACGTCAGGAAAGTCCAACGTTCTTTAATCCAGGATAAACTCTGACTTTTACCTTGTGATGCCCAACATTCCGGGATGTAAGATATTTACATTTCCTCATATCTGGTAATTAGTGAGCTAAATTAGGATTCAGACGGAATTTAATACATCTAATTTGTCGTTTTATCCTTGATATTATTGTCTTTATTTATATGGTTTCCATTGCCATTGTTACCAATACCCAGATTATTTGGATCTCGTGCCTTCAATATCTTTTCAACCTGGCTATCGTATAATTTTACCAAATCTGCAATCGTTACTATGCCAATGACTTTTTGGTTTTCATTTGACAAGACAGGCATTTCTTGAAGATCATTTGACGAAAGTCTAACTAATGCATGGTGCAGTGAATCAGACGTGTAAGCAAAAAATGGATCCTTTATCATTATGTTTGCTAGTTTAATAGACTTACGATATTCTTCAGGGAACTCAAAAAGTTTATATTTATATACTACGCCCTCTAGCTTGTCATTTTCATTAACTACCATTATCATTCTGCTGCTATTTCTATTCAATATTTGTAGTGCTTCTTCTATGGACAGATCTTTTGGGAGCCTATTGATTGGATCTTTCATAACATCCTTTACATAAAGATCGCTTAGTATGACGCGTTGATATTCCATCCTGTGAGCAGGTGAATCCGACCGGTTCAAAACCTGGTTTCGGAATATTGAATTATGTTGTCCTGACATAATGTATGCAATGAAGGTTGCTAGCATCATTGGCGCCAGTAGTGCATAACCCCCCGTTAACTCACTTCCCATAATAATAGCGGAAATTGGAGTTTTTGCAGTAGCCCCAAAAAACGATACCATTGATACGATAATTACCGAAGTAACATCTATCCATGTAAATAGTCCCAATAAGTGGAAAGCTCCCCCTATAAATGCACCCAACAGGCCTCCTATCACCATTGAGGGCCCAAATACACCAGCACTGCCTCCAGAACCTATCGTAAGAGAAGTAGCCAATATTTTGAAGACTATTACAGCTCCTATCATTTCCAAAGGAAACAGGAGATAGTCCTTGTTGATTGCTATTTGTAGCCACCCGTAAGATGTTCCCAGAATTTGAGGGAAGACTATTCCAATTATGCCTACCAGAACCCCGCCAATAGCCGGTTTCACATACTTTGAAATTCGCATCTTGGCAAAAAAATCTGAAATCGTATAGAAGGTTTTTACATAACCTACGCTTACTCCAGCGGAGATCAGCCCAACGAGAGCGTAAAGAAGCAGCGATACAGGTTGGGTATACTTTACAAGGTCGAGAGGAATGGTGAAGAGACGATCCCATCCAAAAACAAAACCAAATACAGTGTATCCAGTTACAGATGCTACTAGACCCGGAATTAAGGCCCTAACTTCGAAATCTCTCCTGTATAATACCTCGGCGCTGAAGACCGCCCCGCCTAATGGAATCTTGAATATGCTGCCTATACCTGCTCCCAGGCCTGCAGCAACCGCAATTCTTCTTTCATCTTCGTTTAGCTTGAATAGTTTACCTATAAGAGAGCCGAAGCCTGCTGCTATCTGGCCCGATGGTCCTTCAGTACCACCACTTCCACCGCTTCCTATTGTGATAGAGGATGCTACCGCTTTGACAAGAGGAACCCTTGTTCGTATGTTGCCACTTTTGTGGTGATATGCGTCAATCACTGCATCTGTCCCATGCCCTTCAGATTCAGGAGAGAATTTTGTTGTAATTAACCCAACCAGTAAACCGCCCAAACCCGTTATTAATGGAATAAGCCACGGCTTTTCAATAAACAGTGTGTAGGAAAAATTAGCCTGAAAACCTCCAGGTAACGGAGGAGAATATCCTGCTCCTAATTCAAGAAATAAGGTTGTAAAAAATTCAACTGAAAGAAATAGGGCTACGGCACCTAACCCCGCAACTACACCAAGTATAAAACCTATGAGTATCCACTTTCTGAAGTAACTAAAATCTAAATTCCACTTCATAGCTCTTAATGACCTTATTACGGATTTCAGTTGGTAGTAGAAGGGAAGATCAGGTTTCATCTAAAATTCAAATCATTAGTTCTTCAAAAGCATACCTTTTTAATTATTATCTAGACTCTTCTATGAGTTTTATCTATATCATTACCCGATGTCAAACATAAACTAGCTGTTTTGTTCCATTTCCGAATCAAAATAGATTTAAATCTATAGTTAGAGTTTTTTATGAAAGCATGGCAGAAATATTACAAATGGATTTCACATTGCTGACATGTTCAATATTATTATCTTTAGAATTTAAACTAGCAAGTATAAAAACAGGTAACGCTAAATTGGAATTTTCAAATTAGATACATAATAATATTTATAGCGAAAAATACTAGGTAGTTAGGATTTAAGAATCAAATGCTTCAATTAAAAAGAGCCAAAATTAATCCGATTATGGTGCCTGATCCATCAAATTGGTGGGAATCAAAGGCAGTGTTTAATTGCTCGGTTCTCAATGATGGTAAAAATATACACATGCTCTACAGAGCAATTGGCGAATACGAGGATTATGTATCTAGGATTGGTTATGCCTCGAGTAATGATGGCCTGTCTTTCATAAGACGTAAGGAACCATCGATGTATCCAGAGATGGAATACGAAAGTTATGGTATTGAAGATCCTCGTCTAACGATTATTGATGATGAAAACTATGTTACATATGTTGTACTCTCAAATTACGTTAGAAATAATCCTTCAGTATCAACAGCGCTTGCAAGGACAAATGATTTTTTTAACTATGAAAAACTTGGTATAATAACCATCGAGGGATCACAAGATAAAGATGTTGTTCTTTTTCCAAAATCTAATGGCGATAGTGAACTTGGAAAATACATGATACTTCACAGGCCAAGCAGTTGGATAGGTCCAGAATACAATACGGATAGACCCAGCATATGGATCGCAGAAGGTGATTCGGTCACCAATTTTGTGAAGCACTCCCTGCTCATTAAACCGGAACAGAGTTGGGAGGCGTTAAAGGTAGGAACAGGTGTCCCGCCTATTAAGACAAAAAAGGGGTGGCTTGTAATTTATCATGGAGTTAGTTCAGAGCATGTTTACAGTGCTGGGGCCTTTTTACTAGATATAAAAGAACCAAATAAAATTCTGGGAAGAACAAAAAGCCCGCTACTTGCTCCAAAAGAAGACTATGAGTTAAAAGGTGATGTCAACAATGTCGTATTTCCTAGTGGAGCCTGCGTTTTGGACAACAAGTTATTCTTATATTATGGTGCTGCAGATAAGGTTTGCTGTCTTGCCACGGTTGATTTGCAAGAAATAATAGATTATTTATTATCCGACGCATGTGCAATTAGACTTGATAAGTAATGGCCTGAAGTTGACAATTCCCTGCCAAGATCAAGAAGTAATTTTATAACGCATTGAATCAACCGAAATGAGATTATTTTTGAACGTTGCATAACAATATTTTATAGTTAATATTACTTCTTGAGTTTTCAAGAAACTATGACTGGATCAACCTATAGCTACTTTCCCGAAATAAACGGCTTATTAGTTAAATTGAGAAAACTCTCACTTGATGACGCCAAGGATATTAGTGAGTTAGTAACTCATAATGTATCCAAATCTTTATGGAAAGTCCCCTTTCCGTACACTCTAGAAGATGCTCTAAATTTTATCGATTCAAGTCATAAAGATTTCACGTCACTCAAGGGTCTAAATTTTGCGATAGAGTACAAGAATAATGCTAATGATCCTATTCGTTTAGTTGGGATAATAGGTCTAAAGGATTTAGATATTGCCAAGAAGAAAGGAAATTTAGGGTACTGGATTGGAGAACGATACTGGGGAAAAGGAATAGGAACTGAGTCTGTGGCCTTAGTCATCAATTTTGCGTTCTCTGTTCTAGGATTAGAAGAGGTGTGGGCATATGTGTATTCTGAAAACAAAGCTTCGATACGAGTTTTAGAGAAGAATGGGATGACAAAGAAAGGCGATATGATGGAGTATAATCAGATGCTTGGCAATCATAAATCTACAATTAAGTATCTGATACAAAGGCGACATTCAAGAGACGAGTCAGAATCCTCAACAGTATCAAGAAATTACCAATATAAATTAAATTCTAACCATACTAGCTGAAATATGGATGGTGTGGGGTTTTAATTCTAATCGAAATATCAGAATTCATCGTAGCAAAAGGTCCAAAGAGTATGATCTTTACTGATAAAATAATTATTGCTTATATACCAATTTTTAGGATAGTCATTAGTTCTCACTACGCTATTATTTAGTTATTTTCGGGTGTAATCGTTTGCGAAATTTTTTGCAATATCCTTGAAATTGAACCTATTTGGATATTTTAACTCTCCCAAAGTATGACTTTACTTGCGGTCTGTAGATGTAGTAAAGGATTATTCCACTAATAATTAATGTAGGAATGCTTGTTATATTAGCACCCATTATTGCCACAATACTAAATACTACAGATATTATAGCAAGAATTACAGTGAACAACCAGGCCCAACCTTTACCAGTAAACAAGCCCCAAGCTAACCCAAACCACGCAATTCCTAGCGCGATTGCCGCAGATGAAACGATATAGACTATATTTATTATTGCTCTAGTTAGGGTGGGACCGAATTCAGGACTTAACTGATTTGTACTTGTAAGGTTAGACATTTCGCTAGTGAGTTGTGAAGTTATTATGTCTGGAACAAGATATATAGTAAAAACAGCTCCAACTATAAGGATAATTCCGCTAACTATAGCTAGTACGGCCACTATGGTAACACCAGAAGGGCGGTTTTTTTCCATCTTCTTTTGCTATCACGAGTGTACGAATGCTATGATAAATAGTTTTAGCTAACATGAAACTTGATTGACTCCCATTCCAAGGATTTAGATAAATTTCAAAATCATGCCCATCGTAAAAATTAGAATATATCTACCGACTGTTCTTTCTCCTAATATATGTCGGAACGGTTTCATTAAATCATTTCACAAATTTTGTAGTGAAAATAACCGATACGATACCAAATACAGCACTGATAGCTGAATCCAAATTTCAATTACCACATTTTCTGCTGAAAATATTATTCTGAGTAATTTAGAATGCCAGTTTGGTAACAAATCCATCATTTACCGTAGCGCCCGGATATGATCCCATTATAGCTCGCTCAAGCAAAAATACCTATAGGGATCTTGGTTTTGAATGGGACTCGTCTGGTAAAAATGGGTTCTATTCTAAGTTCAAGTATGGTCCCTAAATCTGAGGGCCTGAGTAAGTCAATTTCAAAAAGACTTGACATTACCAAGTATTGAACTAATAATTCTGCCTTATTTTGTATAGATTAATTCATAATTTGTTTTATTTTCTATTTATCGCACAGTTAGAACCGGACAATGAGCAAGCCTTACAACATCGGAGGTAACACTGCCGAGCACTAAGCTCCTAAGTTTGGATCTCCCTCTTGGAACAACTACAATTAAATCTATATGTTTATCCTTGGCGTAACTTACAATTGCATCAGAAATTTTGATTGAGGCAATAATTTCGGTTTTAATTTTTACAATATCTTCTGCATCACTATGTTTGTATATTTTTTCAGAAATCCTGCCAAGATATGATTCTGCTTGCTTCTTGAAATGAATTACATGGCTTGGAAGGTTTACGGTGTCCAAATCGGACTGTGTACGAACTACATAAAGGACCACCAATATTGCGTTGTAGTCTTGAGCAATTCTAGTTGCATAATCCACCGCTTTGTCTGCTGATTTACTAGATTCGTGTATGGCAACAAGAATTTTGGAAAATGTTTTCCTTTTGATTTCTATATTCATTTTTAATTCCAATTTTACATTACTGGTGGTATCTAAAAAGGAATTCTCTGAATATTCAAATTAACAAAAAGGAAGTGTAAATACAAACCAGCATCATCATGCTGGCTGTCCATACAACCAGCATTTTAATTCGATGTTACTCAAGCATATACAACTCAAAAGGCAAATAATATTGTCCATGCATGTACATATTTTACTTCGCACTATCTTAGCAAGGCGGTAAGTCATTGAACGAAGCCAAGTTAAAAGATTTGTTCGTTAGCTCCCTGGAGTCGGGTCGTATTTTAAATAATAATGGCGATTCAATGTCATTTGTAAATCCCGGAGACGAAATAAGATTAAAGAATGAAGCTTACTTTGGTCTCCTTGGCTAAGATTGGTTCGAATTTTCAATACAATTCTAGATTTGCTAAAGGATCTCCTCGTGCTATTAATACTTTAAAAATATGATAATTCCAAATATTACAAGTATGACTTACAATTCTGTCCTGAAAAATTTATCTGAAGTAAATTACGCCATCAATAACTTACACTCTCTAGGTCTTTTCGCCCATCCTGATAAAGTAAAATCATGGGACACATACAAAATGGTTAAAATAATAAGCGAAGGAGATAGAAGCTCCTTCATCCTTGATGTAGGATGTAATGGCTCCCCTATCTTATCCATATTGAAAAGACTTGGATTTAAGAATTTATACGGTTGCGACCTATTCCTAAAAAAGATACCTTCCACCTTAACAGAAATTGTCTACCCGCTCTATAGACCAATTATTGAAATATATGAGGATAAGGCCTTTAATATTTCGATTCAAAATCTTGAAAAAACTAATTTCCAAGATAAAATGTTTGACTATATTACATCATTGTCAGTCATAGAACATGGAGTTAATATTCAAAATTATTTCAAGGAGATGAACAGAATAATGAAGAAAGGTGGAATACTTTTAACGTCCACTGACTACTGGCCTGATAAGATACTCAACATAATAAAGACAAAACATAATCATAGGAATGATCCTGATAATGTTTTCAGTAAAGAGGAAATAGAAAAGGATGTGCTCAAGGCCGCAGAACTGAATGATTTAATCCTTACAGAACCAATAGACTTTAGCTTTGAAAATAAGGTGGTCCATTATAATGTCACTGGTCTTGACTATACCTTCATCTTCTTTGCTTTAAAAAAGACTTAATTAAAAAACATTTATATCAAATATACTAGCGTGGAGAACATTAATGGTAAGTGATGAAGAACTAGAAGAGACTTGGGACTCTGATCATACTACTAATTGTGATAACATGTCTTGTTTTTGGAATGACGCTGATGAGCAACTCCAAAAGTCGCGAGAGAGAGAACACGAGGATAAAGATGGTCGTGGACGTAGGAAGAATGGGGGTTTAAAGAATGACAATAGAAGAGCAAGAGGCAGTAAATATGAATAAGACTGCCGTCGTGTGCTGAAGCACCAACAAATGGTGCCGAACTTGAATACCAACAAATGGTGCCGAACTTGAATATATAATAAATAAATTGCCGAACCATAACGTCGTTAATTAGATAAATGTAGGTCTCTAACATCTACATTTTTTTAGTAAAGAGGATAGTTATTGTTTAATATGTAAAAGATTTTAAGTTGTCCTGACATGACATGAACTAATTATGGTCATTGGTGTAGTTTGCAAATGTGGCCACCCAAAGAGTAAGCATAATATCTTCATAGGCCAGCAACTTTCAAAGGCTAAGGCTGGTACTAGTTATTGTAAACCTTGTTGTTATTATCTATATTTTCAAAGAGAATATTGAGTTTTGTATCTAATAATAAGTAACGATTATATAATAAGTGGTATATACTAATGCATGATGAAAGAAGCAAGACTGTTAAAAATACTTGTGGAGGAAAAGGCACTAGTCAGGTTGTTAAAGACAATTGGTGCTGGAAAAGCATATCCAACTAGAGAACTGTTAACTAAGTTGGGTGCATATGGATACGGACATAAAATGCTCCTTAAGGCGGAAAAGCGTGGACTCGTAGACCGAAAGAGCGTTAAAAATAAAGTATTCAACAAATTGACTGAAGACGGTAAAAAACTTGTAAAACTAGCAAGAGAGATAGGAGTATAAAAGACTTACATTAATAAAACAGACATATTTTAAAGGTTGGAACTATTGTCATATCTGTTCGTCTTTTAGCACCTATAAATTAACACACCAATTATCCGGAATAAAACTAATTTCATATGCATGTGAGAAACACTTAGCAGACTTGACTTAGTTATATTTATCAATCATTCCTTCGAACTATTATTTATTTACCTCCATTATGTTCAAAGATCTTTCCTGTGCTGCGAAGAGCTAGCAATGATTTATATCCCAAGCATAAGATATTGGATTTGACAAAATGAACTTCAAATGTCAACGATGTGGTAAATCATTACCTGATAATCATTTAAGTAATATATGTGAGGATTGTGGATCCTATAGTTAAGTTTGTTAATTTTCCCATTTGTTTTATTTCACGTCCTCTAATGTGTTCAAAGAGTATTCATCCCGTTTGTACTGTTTAGGTGGAAGATACAGAGGAAATACAGTCCTTAATGGACGAACACGATCGCCATAGATTCTTAGAAGATCATTAATTTCAGGATCGTCATGCAGTTTATTTTTTATTGGGAACTTGTTATTAGGTTGTACCGGTCTACTTGAGAGACAGGGATGCTTGCAGATGTCAATATTAATTCAAAAGGCGCTTTTTGTCCAGCACCGATGTCAGAAGGATTAGTATAAGTAAATTGAGTGCCTACCACTTGGTTGTTATTATCATAAAAAGTGCCAATAACCTGAACAAATTGTGCATTTGCTGGAGTATTATTTTGCACTTCACCAACTACATGCAAATAACCCACCGAATCTGTAAATGAGTTATGGCTCAATATTTGAAGTCCGTTGGGGTTACTTTCTAACAGTGAACTAGGCTTGCTTTTTCTGTTTTTACTTAGAACCACAATTCTTGTATCTGAAAGAGTATGCCCAATCGTAGTCCTTTATGACTTGATTTCTTCTATTTCGAAGACGAACTATTTCTGAAAGCGTTACTTGGTTTATAACTCAAAATATGACATCGAATGACGTAAAGCGTAATTTAACGGAATAGTCCTAACATTAGAATCGATTAAAGATAAGTACCGACTATGTATATGTATATTTTAGAGGCAATCTTTGCTATTTAAATGACTTCTCCTTTTGCAAATCGGTCTCCAACACTGGTAATTCTTATCTTTGTCTTCTGTCCGGCCTTTGCACCTGCAACGAAAATTACAAATCCTTGGACTCTAGCAATTCCGTCGCCTCTCTTGCTTATTTCTGATATTTCAACTTCGTATTCCTTTCCCATTTCGACTGGTTTTGGGCCTGTGCCAAAACTCCGTCGACCTTCACGACCACTACCGTCGTTTCCACTGTAACTCATTGTTAAGATTAGATTTATTCTTTCCGTAATATGAATGAATAATACGATTAATTTTGTCTTTTTAATTCCGTCTTGATAAGATCAAAACTGCATATTCATCTTCATATTCATCTTAAAGTTTTTATATTTATTTGGTTTGGACATTATTAACCGTCGAATATTATGAACCTGTATTTTCCTATGATCTCGATCAATTGGTTACTATTTCATAAGATAAGGTATCACAATATCGAATTGTTGCCAACAATGAATACAGGGATTGGATTTGACTTGAATTTAAAAAGTTAAAGCGAGTGTCTAAAATGTACTTGCCATGCGTTTAACGAAAGAATAAAAAATAATAGATGTATTTGTCCTTTATGATTGCACTGCACCAAAACTTCAGAAAATTAGGCCTACAACCGTCACAAATAATTATTACCTTTATTGCATTACATTGGTAATGAGACTAACCTTTGAAAGGTTAAAGATTATGGCTATGATTGGATTTGGCATTCTATTGATTATGATATTGTCGATTATTATCATCTACAATTAAACTAATCTTGACAACACGAAATCTCTCACAGCAGGACGTCGAAGGAAAATGAATATTATTGCGGCCAGTGAATCAAGCCCTTGGTTTATCCAACGAGACAGGTGAATAGGATCAAAAACTACAAGATATCATTTCAATGAAATGTGGATGATACTCTAAGTGTTCTGTTGAACATGGGTTTTCCAAAGGCGTGCCACTAAAATTATGTTGGACTAGAACTGTCTTATCCTTTTAAGATTTAGAAAAAACTGAGGCAATAGATAATAGTATCTTGTTCATATGAGAGATTGGTTGATATCAAACCGCACCATACAGCACAACAAGTTCCCTGCTCTTATCACATCCTGTATATTTTCGTTCGTAGTCATCTTCTTATCTAATCTATCAGTTGAGTTAAACGGTCAATTGGATTTAACCGATGTTTCCGCTGATCGTATTTCAATAAATGCATCGATAATTGAAGACCACGAAGGCACCTCCGATCCAAATCTCATCTATTATGATATTCAAAATTTTGATATCGGAATATCAAACCGCAGTGATCTGTGTCCGACAAGTAACTGTAACTTTTCCTTCACAACTGAGAATAAAGAAGGATTTCGCCTGGACAATTCAAGTGGACGAATGTTACATGGTCTTTTGAAGGTCTCAGACGAAGGTGAATCGAAAATATTTCAAATTTATGGTTATTTTAGTAGCATCACTCCTAATGAAGAGAAACATGTGGCATCACAAGAAGCACTAGATGGCACAATTCAGTTTTACATAGGGGATGACGCCTTGGGGAAAGAATATCAGGTTAATGGTTCTCTAATCTGGAAAAGTGAGAAGAATGGTAACCTGTCTTTAACAGGTCGATTATAATAATAATTCCTAAATCTATTGGACATACATTTTCACACGAGAAAATCTTGTAATATTATTTGACTTAAGGTCATGGGCTTAAAGGAACATCCGATCCAAATTATCCTGTGAAATAAAAAACAAATGGAGTGGAAAAGAAGACGTCTTTGAGGTAAAGTTGCATAATCCACTTTATGACTGTGATGAAAATAGCCTTAGTTACAACTTTACTTGTAGAGGGGCACTAAAATTCAACTTTTAGTTCTAGTCATATTTTGTGTAAAAATTCTTTAATTTCCTTAACTTGTGGACAGGTTGCAACCCTCATAAGGTTTATTTAAGTACTCCCTTATGTTACATGGATGACAACATCAAGCCTGTATGTTTTATTATTTGGAATCATTTTCATTTTAACAACAAATGCGCTAACGATGCAGTTTGGTCGTGTTTACGCCATTCAATTTGCCGCTGTTCCATTCGACAACATACCTATCGCCAAAATCATTACTGATAGAAATGAATACAAATTAGATCCTGACTTTTCGATTGATTATGGGGATGAAACTGTAATTGAAAAAAATGTTCAGGCAAAATCCGTTGAGAACATGATATTAGACAAGAAAATAAATGGTTCATCTCTAGAATTAGAATGTGATAGTAACGATAATTGCGGTACGAATCTGGCTCCAATGTTAACCAAGATCTATTTGGTTAGAGATTCTGAGACAGAGGATGTGATTGCGAATAATAACATCACAGCCCTTGATATAATAAGTAATGACTGTGGGAATCTCACTACTCAAGATTGTGCAAATTTCAGTTTTACTGTACCAGCAGACATAGCACCTCAAAGCTATAAACTTGTAGTTGAAATTTCTTTTGATGAAGCAAAATGGCTGTTTATTAATTCTGTACAGATATCAAACTAGTAAAAAATTGATTCTATGAAAGAATTTCCAAGCTCACATCCCTGACTGTAATATAACCAGAGCCATTATTTCTAATCCAAAAATATGACTTTGTATCGTAAAGGTTCCTATCGACCATCCATGGTTTCGGTGAACTATCAAATATGTCCATTACCTTATGAAATCCATTTCCATCCATATAGTCAATCTCCCCTATCTGATGCACCTTTCCAGGTTCATCTTTAACCGTTTGTCGTAATCTCACAGCTTTATCATTTTCTAGATTCGTTGGAATTGAGCCTGACTTGTGTTGATCATGACAGTTGTGCGTTGGTTCTCTTTTTGCATCCCATCCTTTGGTATTGACGGCAAACCCATATCCACTAAATTTATTAGGATCTAAAGGAACGCCTCCTTCACATGACTGGCCTTGTTCATTATGTCTTGATCTTATTTTTAGTGAACAATTATCCTTTATACTCTTAAAGTGAGGAATCAGCACAACGGTAAGTATCGCATTGTAATTATTATAATGACAATATATTCTTCTTTTATCTCCTGCAATTGTACAATTGCCGTTACCATCTATTAGGCATAAAGTGTTACCATTGGCGCGAACTTCAAGCCTATCGTCATCAGGGTCAAGTTTTCTAAAACTTCTGTTATGCCCATTGCTCCACTTTTCAGATACATTGAATACAGTCATCAAAATAGTCGCTACAATGAAGTATATTATCTTGATCATTTCTGTCTTTTAGTGGTGAGCGACAGATAAATGAATTAGATTTTACAAGGGAGCCTGATATGTATTTATTTTCGTAATTAGACAACAACACCTGTTAATTTTCCCCCTTCCTATACATCAACCACAGATTTATCAACAAATGAATTATTATTAATGTCAGGTGATTGGTTGATTTTCCTTAGTCCTCTGCCAGATATCAGATATGATCTCGTATACAGTATGGTTAACTGACCCGTTGAATTTTTCGCTCCATATTCTAGCTACGTACTCTCCTGGGGAAACTCTATTTTCTAACCTTTTATCGAGTATGTCAAGGAATCCTACATTGATACCCAAGTCAGACAAACCTTTTCGTGCAAAATTAAGTTGACTTCTTACAATATCTATGATGTTAAAATGAGTTTTTGCATTAAATCCATATCGAACAGATGCCATCCTCTCTTCCCTCAATGTAGGAAGCGGTCTTAATTCCCTTTCTTCATGAATGGCCCTACTCAAATAACCAATAAAAAACTCAACCATTGCCAGTAAGCTTTTTGGAGTGGGCTGAACAGACATGATTCTGGTTTCTACTCGATACGAATCGGTACCAATACGGATTCGCGCATCGTCATGTCTTTCTTTCTCAAGTGTGAAATAATCTTTTGTGGTATTTTGTTCACGTGATGCGATATAGTCGATGTAGTTTTCAACGCCGTCCAAGTATCTTGGAACCGCAGGGAATCCTGAATTCTGTTGTTCTGATTGATCATACAGATGAATTCTTGGTTCATGAAGAGAATATACCCTACCGGCAAACAGTCTACTGTTCGCACCTAGTAGGATTGCGGACGGTATTATGTTTAGAATATGGTTGAACATAATTGCTGTATTTTTTGGATTTTTTCCTTGTAGATGAAGATGATATCCTTGAATTGCAGTGGCTACATGAGCAGCATTAAATTTGTTACCGTCAATTTCAACATTTGGAAGATTGTTCTGCCACGATGCCATCTTGTTATATCGTGGTTTATCAGTTATCACACCTTCTTTCATTATTTCAGGTGAGGGGTTGGCACCAAGAAAGACTGGAATGACTTCTTTCTCTTTATACACTTTTTTTATGGATTTATCCAGATTTTCCATAAAATTTTCAAATACGATATTAAGATAGTCAAGGTTGTCCATGCCCACAGGAAACGTCTTGTATTCAAATTGACAGCGACCATATTCGTAGTCTATCTCATAAATACTACCCTCGAGTTCTTTTATTAATGGTTCTGCATTGACTGGGATAGATTTGTTGTCGAGTAAACATCCTTCTATCTCTACACCTATCCTATAGATTTCATCTGCTCTCCCAGCATCCTGGTGAACACGTTCTTTTAACTCTTGTATATTTATTTCACTAGCGCCGTTCAATTCAATTCAATTACACTATATCATGTTTCTGGAGATTTAAGTTAATTAGTAAAAGTGATGAAATAATGTATGAATCTACTGCAAAGATATTGTTCTGTTCTTGTTAAATTCCAGATTTAATAAAAAAAGTTACCAGGACTCAATCACTATTTTTCGAAAGGTCAGCTTGACTTTGATTTTTATTTAACAAAATCATGATTTCTAATTTCGTTATGAAGAGAACTTTTTATTCTGTGTTTTGAAATAAATATTAGTTTAGTTCTAAAATATGACTAAGTTGCAATTAACTCGTTCATTTTTCTTTACTCAAAATTGCATTGAGCGATTAGAAACAACTCATAAATACTGTCAGAGATTTCTCGGACAGTCTTATTTTGAAGCTCTTTCCATTCTACTTTAATTCCATTCCAACCAGAGGTATGCCATTGTCCTATGAACAATTGTTGTTCTAGCATTTTTTCATCAAACGGATAAGGATTTACGTAAAGATAAGGTGTTTCGTATTGATTCTCTCCAGGAGAGATACCAATGCCAATCTGTTGATCCCTTTTATCAGTAAACCACTCTAATGAGAAATCAAATCCGTCTGGCCACAAATGCACATGGGTCAAATGTCCCCTTAATTTCATTCGAAACAGTTTGAGACTTTTGTTAGCCTTTTTTGCAAATAAGAGATAGTAAGATAAATCCTCACCACGCAAGCTTGTTAGAGTTTCCGTTTGTGGCATTTCAAGTTCATACTTGGTAACAATCCGCTCCAATTTTTCCATTAGATTATGTTCAGTCAAGTGTACAAACGACGACTGTTCGTTATGGAAGTAAAGAAGTTGTCCAGTAATCAAGTGTATTGTAATTTCTGTTGTATTGTTTAACATACCAGTAGTTATTTGATCATCATTCAAAAAAAGCGCATTGTGTCCATAATGTGGTAACTCTTCTATTAGTTGTGATTTTAGTATTGAAACTATTTTGCAAACTTTCCGAAGTTCTTTGATATTATCAAATATTAGAAAGTTTTCCTTCATGTTTTTGTTGTCCTACCTCTTTAAACTTATGTGTTACCAGAAAAGAAATATATTAATTTCGATTGTCCCTGAATCTGAACCTGAATCTGAACCTGAATCTGATTAACCTTTCTGTTCGACAAAATTCTCAATCTCAAATCCAGCTAAAATCATACCTGATGCTGTCGGCAATGGTTCATCTACCACTGTGTTAGTGAAGAGCGGAAGAATTGTATATAATACAATAGAAATTGCGGCTATAGCTATTATGACTAAAATAATAATAGTCCTTTTTTTCATAAATGCTCGTACCTCTTATGACTATTAACTTGATAGTTTTGCGCTACCAAACAGGGTCGAAAATGCTTTGCACCATATAAGGGCTGTATTGTATTTTGATAGATCTGTTCCTGCAGGAATTTCATAATTCTGATTTCCGATGTTCCCTTTTAACCTTCCAAGATTGACAATATCCAATGCATCCTTACCAACAGACAGATAAACATAGAGATCTGGTCCGTTAGTAGTCTTTAGATTTTCCAGCCTTAGGAAAGTTCTACCATCTGCAAGGTTGATTACCTTGGCGATACCTTCAGCTTTGTGAAATCCATCTCCTGCATCAACGAAATTGCCCATTAGAGTCATCGTATCATTTGTCATTTTAGTCTCATTCATGTTTTCATTAACTGTGGCGTTCTGTTTCGAAAACTCATTCATTATTATCTCCTTTTCGTTTTGAGTCATATTCTTAGCGACCTGAGCCCTTTGTTCCTCTGTCATATTCACAAATGCTTGAAGATCAGAGGATGCAGCAAAAGTTGTCTGCGATTTCGTTACCATCATCAGTGAAGGCAACAAGGCCACAATAACTATAAGGCGAAGTATAGTTCTAATATTTCTCTTCATGATTATTTTCACTTACACTACAAAAATTTCTTTTAAAAAGATTTATCCAATTTATGTCCAAATTACGTCCACCAAGCGCAAAATATGATGTCATATTAGCAAATTTTAGTTGGGCAATTTCAGAGAAAGAGAGTGTGCGACTACATTTAATTATCTTTGGTTTATCGTAATCTTCTATTAAGAGCATGTTCTAATTAAAATCGTGTTTTTCTCACAAACCTTATTATCCTTTAAATTCAAACAGAATAATATGAAGTCTAGGTCAAAAATAATCAATGTGTGTAAAAATGGATTATTTGCAGGAAGTATTTTTTTAATTTTTGTTTCTTTAATTGATTTGACAAATCAAAATATCATCCATGCACAATCTGCAAACGAAAAAGGTTATGAGTTAATAGATATAGGGGGAGGCGCATTTGTGGTCACCTCAAGTGGTTACAATAGCATGTTTTTAGTAACGGGAGATGGTGTCATTGTGGTTGACTCTCCTCCGGATATAGGCCACAAGATTGTTGATGCAATTGCTGAAGTTACTAATGAGCCGATAAAATATCTGATCTACAGCCATTCGCACAGAGATCACATCGGAGGGGCTCATGAGCTTCCTTCCGGAATAGAAATAATTGCACACAAAGATACATCTAATTTCTTGAAAATGGGTAATCATACTGACAGACCGTTACCAACAAAAATATTTGATAATGAAACAACAATAACTCTTGGCAACACTACTCTGCAATTAGCTTATGGTGGGCCATATCATCAAAATGGAAATATTTTCATTTATGCTCCCCAACAGAAGATATTGATGTTGGTAGATCAATTTTCTCCTGGAGGAACACCCTGGAAACACCTTGCAACTACACCTCATGTACCTTCTTACATTCGGTCCTATGATAAGGCACTAGGCTATGATTTTGGCACGTACGTGTCGGGGCATGGCATTGGAACTAGAGAAGACGTACAGTTAGAAAAAGAATATGTCGATGATCTGAGAGATAACGCTAGATATGCTATAAGTAATGTAAATTTTACAGAAGCAACCAAGAATGCTGATAAAAGTAATAGTGCTGCAGTTACGGAGGCCTATTTCAATGCGATGACAGATGTCTGCGTGGATAGAACTGATGGAAAATGGACAGGCAAATTACAAGGTGTCGGAGTTTGGACAGATGAACATTGTGAGAAGATGATAATTAGTATCAGAAATGACTAGCCTTAATTGATATTATAGTTTTGATTAGGATAACCAATTTAGATATATTCTTTCAACTTACTAGTAGTTCGATGTTTGGGAGTAATAACAAGAAATCTAGATGGAAGCTTGAATATGAAGATACGATTTACAAGATTTATGATTGGAATAGAAATCTGGCTGCCTACTTCTATCCAAACTATGAGTTAGTAGAAACTTATGAGAGCGAAGATGAAATTATTGAAAAACTTAACCAAACGCATCAAAACGTTAGAGGCGGGAATATTCTCTTTCCTATGATAAAATTGAATCTGCTTGATAAAGAGGAAAGAATAGACCTACGTTATACCATTGTCGCCCTGGAACAAAATCTCGGACGAACCAAATTATGGAAGGAATGGTTACTGAGAAATAGTAGAAAGTTTGCGATAATTGGAAATGCGGTATTTACTTCAAGAGAGGACAGGGAGATGCTTTCAATTGCCCTTGAAATCGACTCAAACATAATACTTGGAGAAAAGCAAATCCTAGTAGTTTTAACTCCATTATTGGATGACCTACACGAAGCTTCTCTATTGTAGGAAAAATTTACTTTGTTTAAAGGTAATTTAGTTTTTCTGCCACATTAAATACGAAAGTCCTATTAACGTTCTATGGATAGTTATCGTCAATTGGCAAAAAGTCTTGCGTTAACTGTTATTCTTGCAATTTTGGTCGCAGGAGTTGGACACATCTATCTGGGCTTTATAAAAAGAGGAATTGTTATTCTGGTTATTGGTATACTACTTTGGATAGTTGCATCTCTTCATACTCAGTACCCTTACATGTGGATAATAACCATCGCTTATTTGTTTTGGCAAATAATAGATGCATATATCCATTATAAGAAGTTGATTTCAGGGCAAACACACTCCCAAATTTAAAAGATAATTCTTAAATCAGCTGCAGTGAGTATTTAATAAAGGTCAAGTTTTTAGATGATCTATTATTATTATTATTCACTTGTTACCCACTACTACGCCCATTAATCCAGAGCGAGAATGAAATGTATTGGCGTGTTTCCAACCGGCGCTTTTTAGCAATTGAGCGTATTCGTCAATTGTTCGTTCCCTTCCAGTTGCCACACACATCATGTGAATATCAAAAATCTTTGAAAAATGCGGTATATCTGGTCTCGGAACCAAGTGTTCAGCGATGAGGACTGTTCCTTTCTTAGGTGACGCATCGTACATATTGGAGAGTATTTTGACGCATTCGTCGTCGGACCAATCATGTAGAATCATTTTCATTATATAGGCATCCGCAGCTGGAACCTCATTAAACATATTACCAGCCGTGTACTTGCATCTATCTTCTAAACCCATTTTCCCTGCCCATAAAAATTCCTTGTTCTTTATAGCTGACTCTAGCTCCAATACAATGCCATTAAGGTGAGGATGTTTCACAAGTAGACTACAAAGCAAATGTCCTTGTCCCCCACCAACATCGCACACGCAATTTACATTTGAAAAATCATAGCGATCAAGTGCTTCTGATACCCATGTAGTTTGAATACTAGAATAGCTACTCATAGCTTCGTCGAAAACTTTTCTATATGGAGGATTACTGTCGGTAAATTCAAATAGTTTTTTCCCATACTCACGTGGAAAAGCGTTTTGTTTCCCATCTTTAATCATATTATGTAAATGCTTCCAAAGTGCATAGTGCTCATGACCTTCTTCCAACAACGCTATTCCTCTCAATGTCTGTGGATTGTCTATTCTAAGAAATTCTCCTTCTCCTGTAATTGAAAAATCATGGTTTACACCCTCCCTCAATAGCCCAAGAGATCCAAGAGCCCTTAAGAGTCGGTAAGCTAATTTATTATCAAGATTCAATTCCTTAGCAATGTCAGAAGCATTTTTGGGATTCGATGTTACACAATCAAAGACACCTAGCTTTACACCTACATAAAGTACCTGGCTCCTCCACCGTCCGAATATCATATCCAATGTTTTTTCGTACTTTGACATTTCATTTCATCTAATATTGTCACTCAATATAGTTTTTTTCACAATAATAAGGATTTTTACAAGATGATACTAAACGTAAGAGACTTGTTCTTATCTATTGAATATTTGCAGTTATTCTCCTTTGCGTATCATGTATTTGATAAACGTTTAATAATTATCAAATCATCTGTGATTTGAATTTGAATGGCAAAGATAATTAAGAAAAACCTTAACACTGCACCAGATGAAACAAGAACATTTGAAAAGGGCAAAGTAGAGATTGCAACTTTTAGTGAAGTTACGATAGGAAGAGGCGAGTTCGAGCCTGGATGGAGTTGGGAGAAATGTGTAAAGCCGATAGCGAAAACAAATAGTTGCGAAGCACCACACACACAATATCTGGTCTCTGGAAGAATGAAAGTTGTTATGGACGATGGCACAGAGGAAGAATTTGCTCCTGGTGATGTTGGAGTCATTCCTCCAGGTCACAATGCATGGGTAGTTGGAGATGAGAAATGTGTGACAATTGACTTTACAGGAATGACGACCTACGCAAAAAATCAATAACCAATATTCCACTACACAGTAAAGTCAATAATTTTTCCGTGTCCTTCCACTGATACTGATTTTGAATATTTTAATTGTGACCATAAATGAAACTTGAACGCAATCAAATCACATTTGAACACTCAGCATTTGGGCCTCAGTAAGGAACTGTTAACAATTCGGATCCGATGAAGTACTTGGTAACGAATTGGATTTATCTTTGGATTTGAATTTATTTACAAGCTATGGTCTAGCCTCAAATACAATGTTAAACGGATTTTGGATTGCCCGTTTGAATTTGGTAAATCCAGCTGCATATACTATCTCTTTTATTCTCTTTTCACCTGCTTGTGCTCCTAGAGCAGGACCATTATCTGCCATGGAATTTGGAACACATACTAGTGTAGATGCTGCATAAAAACTTCTACCTACTAAATTAAGGTTCTCTTCCAAGTTATCATTAGTCATTGGTTCTACAATCATGCATGTTCCATTTGGTTTAAGTGAATTCCTTGCAAATTTCATCGCTCCTACAGGATCAGCCATATCATGAAGACAGTCGAAAAAAGTAATCAGATCGTAATTATTTCCAATTGATTCATCGTCTGCAGACACTGCGCTGAATTCCACATTCCCAATTTTTCCCACTGCTTTTTCTTCTTTTTTTAGTTGATCTTTAGCTTCTTCAATAGACGGAATATGGTTATCAAAACCATGAAACTTTGAATTCGGAAAAGCCTTCGCCATAAGTATTGTTGATATGCCATATCCGCATCCAATATCAGCAACTTTAGCTCCTAAGTTTAGTTTTTCCTGGACTCCTTCAAGTGACGGGATCCACGAACTTACGAGATTTCCAACGTAATTGGGTTTATAAAATAATGCACTACCCTCATGGAGGTCATGATGATGTTCTCCCCAACTGAGACCTCTTCCTGTTTTGAACATTTCTACAAACTTATCTTCATCTTTGAAATATGACCTTATTGCTTGGTAAGCTCCGTGTATATACACAGGACTATTCTCGTCTGCTAATACCATTGCTTGTTCAGGTGGAAGAGAATACTTCCGAGTTGATGCGTCATATGTTATATATCCTCCGGCAGCTTGATTTGCTAACCATTCTTTCTCTAACAAGGCGCTCATTAGTGTTAGTCCTTTTTGCTAGTTCTACCGAGGTAATGGGTTGTGCTGATTCTGCCATGGATTTGTATAAACCAAGTCTATTTCCAATAATAACCAGCACTGCACTTACTGTACTTGAAATGTCTCCAATTGGCTTTTTGCATAAAGTCATTTAGCTTTTGTTCATCAATTTTACCAGAATTGGTATTTCCTTTCATTTTGCTAAAGAATTAAAGTTAATATTTTATATTTTTATTTATTTATTTAATGATTCATTCTAGATAACGCTCTAGCCTCACAATCAGAATGTTCAATTTACATGAGTGAGGCAGTCGCTACCAAACGAAATTAATCCTAGATTTGTAATCTAATATTATCATGAACTACAAAGATTTAGGGCATAGTTCCTTTTCGGTCTCATCACGAGGTTCTATTGTGGTAATTTCTAGTCTTGATTTCTGTATAATTATCAAGTTTTTTCTGTCTTAATTGCTTTCTTGATTTATTGTGATTCAGTGATTTTCTTGGAATCAAGAAAATCAAAGTGAATGTTTTATTTATTCATGTTATCATTTCGACTCATTATCATCACTTTCATCGTAAATCCAGCTTCTCATCAATTTTTCTTTGCAATTCTTTATAGCGTTCATACTTTTTTGTCCAGCTAGACAGAACAAACCATTGCCTTATTCCAATTCATAGCCATATTAGGGCAATTAGAAACGGAACAAAACGCACCAAGACAAGTCATGACCAAATAACGGGAACAAGTCTTACAAAAGAAACATTTCCCCTAACTTCACGCTACATGCCGACCGAGATTTCCACTATTTACTCCGGACTGGGCATATTATTTCTGTTTTCTAACTAGTATGTTATTTCCATCTAATTTTACTTCATATTTTGGAACCGCTCGGACTGCTGGGGCTTTGGTTGGGTTACCCGTCCTAATGTCAAATTTGGAACCATGCCAAGGACATTCAACTTCATATCCTTCAAGGGTACCCTCATTTAAGGGACCTCCAACATGGGTACAGACATTTCCTATAGCATAATAATTCCCCTGCGCATTAATAATACAGACTTTTTCTCCTTCTAAATCAACTGCCTTCATAGTTGAAGGTCCAATATCCTTAGTTTCGGCAACCTTGACGAAGTTCTCGCTCAAACTATTCACAATTAATAATTCAAAAAAGTATTTTAAGAGCTAGCATTTCGTACTAAAAAATTTATAAAGTTCAATAGAATCACACTTTGAGAGAATTTTATGATAATAAAAAGCCTGTTAGCATTGCAGTTTGTAATGATAGCACCATTGGTATCTAGTCTTGCCATAATCGCAATTCATACGATACATTCTGCGAAAGCAGCAGCTGGAAGAGTTAGAAATGATTGTGTTCCGCTTAGCGGCTCTGGTAACAATGTCTATGGTCATGGTTCTCGATTAGAGAATAAAACCGGAGTCACCACATACAGTGCAATTAATATTACAAAAAAATCTATTATGATTAATGTATATTCAAAATTTCATACTTCAGACGAAAGCTTACTTTGACATTCTGGAGAATGCCTCTTCTGCAGCTTTTTTCATTTCTTCTTCTGAAAGGTCTTTTATGTGGGTGGCTATATTCCACTGGTGGCCGAAGGGGTCTTCCAGTCGACCATGACGGTCACCCCAAAACTGATCTGTCACCTGATCTAAAACCTTCGCGCCAGCAGATATTGCTTTTTCAAACGTCGCATCAACATCTTCTACATACATATACAATGAGATGGAGCTCCCGCCAATCGACTTTGGTGAGAGATTTTTCATCTCTGGAAATTCGTCAGATAACATGAAGACAGAATCACCAATCTTTAATTCAGCGTGTGCAGTCTTACCATCTGGGGTTTTCATGTGACCACGTTCTTCAGCACCAAACGCTTTTTTATAAAATTCTATCGCGGCATCTCCGCCTTTCACTGTGATGTAAGGAGTTATTGAATGATAATCTCTTGGAATTTTTACTTTACTCATGTTCAATGTTAGCTTTCATATTATTTATTTTTTCTGCAAGTGATCTCCTTTTTCAATTTGTTTTTGACAATATCAACTTCAAACATATAGCAACCTGAAACTTAATCACCCAATAACAAATTGATACGTCTATAGTGCAAATACTTGATTGTCGCTAGTGATATTAGTATATCCATAATAAACAATAAAAAAAATTTGGACTGCTATTAATTCTCAGTTAATTCAATAATCTGGTGTGCCTGCTTGTTGTCCAGGTGTTGAGGGAGGGATTGCTGAATTTGCTCCTGACGACTGGTTACCAGTTTGGTTACCAGTTTGATTTCCTGCTTGTGTAGCATTGCCCTGAGCAAACACAGTTGACATTTGTATTGCTATTAAACCATTCAACATTGTGCAGATTGCGAGTGCTAAGACTAGTGCGAATGTCTTTTTGTTTGTCATGTACAGTTCGTAGTTTTTATTATTTATTAGGAAGTTAAATTTGAATTATTTTTTGGTTTAAACATGTAACTTAGTTAAGCCAAGTTATTATACTCGACGGCTACATGTCTCACAGTCTTTTAACCATCATGCAAAGGACACTGGTGGGACATCTGTCTGCTTCTATCTCCCACCAGTTTGAACTATTTTATAATTTGTTGACGAATATATTACCGTTATGTAATATCATTCTGAGACGTCGATGCGTATGACACTATCGGTTTGCCCCAATTCCAGCGTTTTCCGCATGATATTAACTTTTTAGTATTTTATTTTATCTTTTATAAAACTCAAAATCATCCCTGCTATTTTTTTCAGCCTCATTTACTCCCCATAAAAACTCCACATAGTGCTGTGCAAATATAGTTACAAGGAATCTAAACAGATCTTCTGTAGTTTTGAATCCATATTTTTCCTTCAGCCTGTCGATGTTCTCTTTATCCTTTGAACTAAGTTTAAGACGAATTTCTTTCATTTTTGTTCACCTATTATGCGTTATCTTTTTAATAATTTTCTACGAATTAGAGTCCTATATTCCCAGGTTTCAAACTCATTTAAAAGTTGTGCTAGTCAATGTTTGCAACTTTCTTCTTTCAAATGTGGCAGCGTAGACCATTTTCTTATACAGTGCGAACAGTCGATCCTGCTAAAAGTAGTGAGACTAGCTCAGGTCAACAAGTTCTCGTTGTGAGAGAGCAGTTGTTCCAATACAAAGGCAAAATTTACATGCTGGCTAGCCATCCAAGGGAAAGACTTGGAAAGATTATGTCAACTCTTCGACCAGATCTCAAGAGTGGATAATTTTCCTTACCGTAATCTATCTGATATTGACCATGACCACTACACATTACGACACACAATAAAGAGATTTTTGGGACACCCGCTGGTGAATCACATATGATAAGTTCTAAAAGTTCAAATTAAATTAGTATCAAAGTTAGAAACCGGTCAAAGCCAGGTGTAAATAATTATTTGAATCAGTGACTTTTAATGTATCACATCCTTTTAATGGAAAAATGGACAACTGGTCTTGATTGCAGACTGGACACAAATAATTAGTTCCAAGGATTTTTTGCAGCCATGATTTATTCAGACAAGTTGCATTCCAAAGACATTCATCGCAAATTAGGAATATTCTTTCACCGTACTCTTGATTTTGGGTATAGTTCAGTATCATTTTATCGAAGCCGTATCATAATTTTGGATTTTCTGATATTTAATCTTCGATTACTTCAGTTAAGGGATGTACGCTCTGCTTTCATGCCTTATTATAGATACTATGCGGTTTAGAAATGGATTTTGGTGACCGACAAAACCAAAAAATCGCTCAAGGATTTTATATTATACGAAAGAATAACAAAAGCATAATTGAACACCAATACATGTAGTCATTGGGCCTGTAATAAAGCAGATAACACCTGCGTAGGATGTGGTACTATAATTTGTTCGATATGTCTAAAAGAACCTGCAAATTGCAAATGTGAAAGTAAAGATATTTGTTGCACGTCATGATTTAGAGTTCGACCAGTTTCTCATCTATTGCAAAAGATTGGGATTTGAAACTTGCATGTAGTAGGCTTCTAATTCATACTATATCTTTTAGCTTTTTGGTTTTAGTAACCTCGTTGGTTTTTGTATCATGAGGCTGGTCCTTTGTGAATCAAATTGACTCAAAATTTAGCCCACTTTCGATAGCCTAGAATAATTTCAGGCAAAATGCTAATGATTTTGGTAAAGTTGATAACCAGCAAGATATTAGTATGGTGTTCAATCTTTTGGTATCCTTTTGGTATCCGCAAGGAGAATGGGAGCTACCACGATCCACGATTTCGCTCAGCGCTTGTCGTACTCGTCGTGGCGGCGAAACCAGAATCCTGTTTCGTTGCGTCCCTTGGGAGCGCGGTCGAGCCACTGGTACATTCCCCAAAGCCCGTCTAGTCCGCGTGCATAGGTGGAATAGGTGTGGTACACAGCACCCTCCTCAAACACGAACGCACTCATGCCCGGTCTCTCGCGGGTATACGTGGCCACGTCGGTTCCGGTCATGGCCGCGACCTCTGCGACTGGACTCTGGTCGTCGTGCGACTGCCACTTTCGAGCAGCTCTCCCTCCGAGAGGCTCTTGTGTCACCCCCTCGCGCCGGTAGTTGTATTCAATGCCTCCTTCACGCTGTTGCTCCTCACTGAACCAGACATTAAAGTCAAAGTTAAAGTCACTGCCAAGCGATGATGCCCAAGGGAACGTCCAACCCATCCGGCGCTTATACGCCTGCAGTTTTGTAAGAGGCGCTCGTGATACTGCTGAAAGTGTAACGTCGTGGTTGGCCAGGTGGACTACCAAGCCGTCAAAGGCGTCCGCGATGGCTGAGCAGGCCGGACAACCCGCCGTATAGTCTGGCCCGAACATGAAGTGATACACGAGGAGCTGTGAGCGCCCACCGAAGAGGTCTGCCAATGATGCGCTGCCCTCGTCGGTCTCAAATCGATACTCTTTGTCGATTAGAACCCACGGCAGTTTTTGCCGTTGCCGGGCAACATCGTCGCTGCGCCGCGTGAGCTCTTTTTCGGACTCTAACAGCTTGAGCCGCGCTGCAAGCCATTGTTTACGTGTTACAATTTTATGTTTCATCAATGCCCACCTCCAAAATTCTTGGAAGCACCCAATGCATCTACATGTACAATAATCATACAGTCACCGTTACCTTTTATCACGTATGGAGCGTTACCATTGGGAAGTATTTCACTATTGTCATCTTCCAGATACGATTCTCTGAAAGTTGTGTTATGGCCATTATTCCACGTTTCAGATATATTTAATATTACCATCAAAGTATGATGTCTTCTATCGAATATATTAATTTGATAGTGATTTGCCTTTCTTTCCTGTGACCAAAGAACCATGTTTGCCAAGATATTCAATTGATAGGTTTGAAGCCATAGGTGCCCATGACGCTATCGGTTCTAAAATGGCCTAAATTACAAAATCGATTACTAAGCTTGATTTTCTCTCACAAGACATGGTGGAAAGATTTTAATCATGCTCGAATAATATTCATTGGTTTTATTGACGCTGGAAGATAAAGACATCATTCAAGTTGACGCAACTGTAATTATAGGTGTTATGATACTTCTTACACTCTCAATAGGATTCGATTCATCTATTAATGTTCAGAAAGAAGAGAATCTTACCAGATTACTGATTACATTGGCAATAATAGCCCCTTTCACAGCATCAGCAGTTCTAGCAATCCTGACAAACCTGATGAGTAAGTATACAGAACAACTTAAGAAAACATCTATATAAATAATGGCAGTTGGATTTGGTTACTTAATTTTTGTAATTGCTGCGTTTATGGCGTCACTATATTACTTAATATGATTAGATAGTTCTTCCATTTCAGAGTAACTAATTCTAGTATCTAAGTTTCGGGCCGTAGGTAACGGTGACGCTATCGATCCTAAAATGGGATTCTGGATGTAAAATTAACTGGTAATCTTCGACGTTTTTGAAACGTTTAGGGTTCATCGGGATTTGAACATTGCATGGAATAGAGTTCTATTACTTGATATTTATCTTCATTCTATCTCCACCAAGGTTTTATCATCCAAATTACTGCGTATAATAGACGAGTTTTATGGAGTCGAGACGATTGGAAAGAAAGATCAAAAAATGATAGTTTACTTAAATTAGCTCGCAGTACAATATACTGCATGATACATGAGGATGAGCACATAATTCGGTGTAGCGAATGTGGAAGGAACTTAATAGTTAAAGATAATGTAAATAACGGGTTAGCATTTTTGAGTCACCTAAAGGAAGACCACGGAATAACCTACTTGCCTCGACGCATGATTAAGGACAAGACCATAACTAATACTCGACAAGAATTACAAAAAGCCGATACTAGTTCGGTGTCAGAATTATGAAATAATCTTGTGTCATTTACCCATTGATTTTCTGGTTAAGAGCCGTAGGTTATTGTTTCCCCTACGAACCCTCCAGCTTTGAAAAAAAAGGAAGTCCTATACGCCGATCTCTTTCGCTAATTTTACTAGTTTTTTTCCGTCCTCTGTGAGACTATTGAATACCTTATTTTTAACACTCTTTCGAGCTACGAGTCCACGCTTTTGTGCCTTAAGGAGCAGTTTGTGTCCGTATCCATATGCACCTAACTTGGTCAGCAGTTCTCTTGTTGGATATCCTCTTCCAATACCAAGTGTCTTTAACAACCTTACAAGTCCCCTCTCCTCTACGAGTATTTTTAGCAATCTTGCTTCTTTCATTGTGCATTAATAAGTCTGACTAATTATATAATCGTTACTTATTTCCAGTTACAAATCTATGTTACTATGAATCCTGAAAATTTTGTTAGAATTTAGAATTTGAGGATAACCTTAATAAATTTCGGGAGTAGTTCGATTCATCCAACAGTCAAAGCATACTTCAAAATCTAGCTGATAAACCTCTATTTTATTTTTATTACATATTTGACATAATTTTTCCATTTAACGAACTTGTAATTCTTAGATATAATAGTATATCATTTTAGTTAAGTGAGATGATTTCATGATGAAGTTTCGCTTTATTACTAAAATCTTGAAATAAATACAATTAATGATACATTTGATACTTTATCTAATACTATTTCTTTTGCCAATATCAATTTGTGTACGTTTATTGCCTTTTTATGATTTTCATGCAGAACCAACAGTTAGTATTGTTTAACGATGAGTTGTATAGCCAAGGTTTTTAAGGAATATTTACTACTCTAATTGATTATTATGCGAAGAGGAGTTGTGATTATGCCAAAGTCAAAGGCTGCCAAAAATGGCGAACAGCGGATCACCACAAACAGAGATAATATTAGACATCTGGAATATTTTAACAACGGTCAGTGGAGACACAGTGACAAATGTAGACAGTTTACAAATAAAGAGTGCACATTAAAGAGTGCCAAAAGTTCTTTTTGATAAGCATTATATTCAGAGCATTTTCCTGCAGTAGAATTCTAACATCATTGAATCAGCTTACACACTACATCATTTTGTTACCACTTTGTAAATACAACCTCATAATGCTGTAAAATTCACAGCAGCATAGTTGTAGTATCAATCAATTAGTTGCGGATGTATGCGATTGTATTGTAATTTCATAATTTCATCAATAAATTGCTAATTATTTCTGCAAACTATCCAGAAAAATCTTATATTACTTGACCATTATCGGTTAGACATGACGATAGAACGCATCTCAACTGGCATACCTGCGCTAGATGCGCTAATCGAGGGTGGAATCCCAAAAGGCTTTACTGTTTTAGTAGCAGGCTCCCCTGGCACTGGCAAGACTATACTTACGACGCACTTCCTGTATGACGGGCTATTAAAAGGTGAAGGAGCTTTATACGTTTCTTTTAGCGAGTCTAAGAATCAATTCTATGAAAATTTTGACAGATTTGGAATGAGATTCTCAGATTTCGAAAGAGATAACAAATTTGCTTACTTGGATTTTGCTTCTATAACCAAGGAAGGTATAACCGATGCACTGGAGGAGGTACTGAATGTCAGTAGAAATATTGGTGCCAAAAGATTGGTTATTGATTCTTTTTCCGCTATATTACTTGCCTTTAATAACATCAACGAGGCTAGAATTGCTCTGCACGTAGTTTTAGGGAAGATGCTAAGATCTGAAGGTATTACCAATATGTTGATAACGGAGGTTCCTATGGGCAGTAATAACATTGGGTCAGGCATGGAAGAATTCGTGGCAGACGGAATTATACAGCTTCAGCATGGTAATACTAACGCAATTCCGTCAACACTGAAGGTAGTTAAAATGAGGTCTACATCAATAAATAGAGAAACTCATGTCTCACTAATTGGTGAAAAAGGCATGGTTGTGTATCCAAAACAACCACTTCAGATGATTTTTCCAACATCGAAGGGCAGAATTAAAACGGGAGTACCTGGACTGGACCTAAGGGTCGGAGGAGGTTTTTTTAAAGGAACTACAACCATATTAGCCGGAGCGGCCGGTTCTGGTAAGACAACTTTTGGATTCCAATTCGCTGCACAAGGAGTGCTTGACGGTCAAAATGGTATATTCTGTTCACTCGAAGAATCACCAGGTGAAATTAGAACTATGGCTGAATCACTTGGCATTGATGTTAATGATCTTGAGAAGAAAGGACTCAATATGTTATCTTGGATACCTGAAAATCAAAGTCCAGACGCCTTTATTTCAGCATTGGCGTCACGTATAGATGCTCTCAAACCCTCGCTCTTAGTTTTAGATGGCTTGTCGACATTCAAGCATTTGCATAGTCAAGATATGTATTCGATTACCAAGAGACTGGTAAATTTGGTAGAATCATATGACATTACTTCGATATTCACATTTCTTGCAGACCAAGAGCAGGGGCCCAGTCTGACTTCCCATGGGGTATTTTCTATTTTTCATAACATCATACTGCTTCGTTACGTAGAGGCAGATGCCCAGTTAAAGCGAACCATGTTGATACTCAAAATGAGAGCCTCTATTCATGACCAATCCATACTTCAATTTGCAATTCAAAGTAAAATTGGTCTCCAAATAGTAGGTGAGATGAGCGAATATCAGGGTATTTTGAGTGGAATTGCTCAAAAAGTCTATCAAAGTTACATGGAAAAAGAAAAAAAAATACAGCAAAAAGAAACCAGAGATAGACAAAAAAGAAAGGCCAAGTTGGAAGCTCGTCAGAAGAAGATCTCTGAGCAAGTGAAACGGAATACTCTTCGCAGGCCACGAAATAGAATTTAGATGTAAAATGAGCAAAGTAACAAATGTCATTATAATTTCCTGTCAAGGACTGCCGACTCTGAAATATGGTTTTATCTATGTCTGAAAAAATTTCCTTCGATAAAGCATTTGCTCAATCTTCAAGTGAAGCAATTAAGATATTAGGAGACGTGGTAGCAAAAATAGTAACTGATTATTTAGAGAGCAGATATTCTATTAACATAACCAAAACAGCAAATAATCCAGCAGCGTTGGACGAAGCACTAGAGCATGCAATAGACGGTGGTAGAACTATTGTTGAAAGAAAATTAATGAATCTTCTTTATGAAAAATTGGCTATTAATCCAATTTCAAAAACAAACAACAATTTATCTTCATTCGAGCAGAGGGTGAATGAGGTTAGACGTATATACTTAAGTGAGTAACTATTTATTATTTCTTTTTATTGGTAAAATAAATACTGTAATATTGTAATTTAGGGCATTAAAAATGGATTTAAATACATAAATTTTTTGAAAATAAAAGCCAATTATTTTTTTGCAATACTGTTAGGAAGAGTGAACGAGAAGGTAGCACCACGAGCATTTTCGTTGTTTTTACCAGAAATAGAACCACCATGTGCGCTGATTATCTTCTTTGATATAAACAGGCCCAATCCAATTCCGGCATCCGACATTGTAGTAAACTTTTCAAAGAGTTTAGGTTGGATTTGAGTATCTATTCCCTTGCCATTATCTTTTACACTGATTCTAACAAAATTTTTATCCGGCTTTATTGAGACCACTATTGTCCCAGAATTGTTAAACTTTATTGCGTTATCTAACAAGTTGAAAAACACTTGAGTTATTCTGTGTTTATCTGCATGAATGATAATCGGATGTGATGGATGTATCAATTTAATTTTTGGTTTTACTTTAATTCTAGCATTATTCTTGGTTGATAGATGAGTCCTTCTCTTTATATCATTGACGGCCTCACGAGTGATGTCAATTAGATTAAAATCATCTTTGGTTAACTTTAGCATACCAATCTCTATTCTAGTTACATCTAACAAATCAGAGATGAGTGTATAAAGACGGTCGGCATTTTTTGACAATCTTTCAAGATAGTCTTGACTACTATCAGGATACATTGATAACATTTCGCAATAGCCGATAATAGATTGAGTTGGAGTCCTCAGTTCATGAGCTGCAATATTGATAAATTCAGCTTGTACCTTGTTACGGTATCTGAGTTCTTCATTTGTCGCTCTAAGCTTTACATTAAGTTCGCTAAGGGCTTCAAAGGATTCACGTAAATCCGAATAAAGCTGAGATATCTCTGAATTTTTTCTTTTTAGCTCCAGGTTCTGTGACCTTATGAGTTCACTTAAATCGGTTATGGATGTAATATTTTATCACCAATCATATCCATCTGTCTGAATAATATCAGACAAATTCAATAAATTCAATAATACAACTATAATATTAATTGAACTTAAAGCTTTAATAGATCTCCATAAAATTTGATACAAACCGTTCAAAATCTTAAAATAAATTCAATAATTCAAAATTGAATACTAAAGGATTTTTGAAAAAATGATTTTACCGGATCTTACATCTCAATTCTGAAACAATTTCCTTGCTTTGCGGAATTCCAACATTCTCTTATAGATTACTGATTGAGCCGAATCGAGATTTTCTTCGAAATCCACTATTATCTTTTGGTCATCATCGTCATCATCTCTGAACCGAATTATTGTGTAGATATGATTCTTTTTCCACATAGCACCAACTATGGCAAGGGGAACGAAAATTAGGCCAAGAACGACTACTCTCAACGCCGAGATTCTCTTTTCATCTATATTTTCGATGTTTTTCATAAATCTATATGGGATAACTAGCTCGGGGTTTTCAACCTCTATTCTATCTTCGTAAAAGTGCATTCTAGTGGCAGTAGGACTGGGATATGCTTTGTTACCTCCCTTATATTTAATATAATAAGAATCTGGATTGTCTGGGGAATGCGGTATATGTCTCTCACCATTCCTGTTCCTCTGGCAACGCGGGTCATTACAGTATGAATATGTATCTCTTTCAGTAGTATCAGAGAGTTTTTCAACAGTCGTTTCTTTTGAATTAATACTTTCTATGTGTGCTTCATGTCTCTCTCCGTTCCTATTTCTCTTGCACCGTGGATCATTACAATAATTTTTGCCAACAAAGATGCTAGCTTGATTTTCATTTGTAAGGTGTACCTTATGTCTCTCTCCATTCCTGTTCCTCTGGCAACGCGGGTCATTACAATATGGTTCACCCATCCTAAATTTGTCATTAATCGGATCCTTTTTAGCATTTCTAGATATTAGTTTCGCCTGTTGTGCTCACTTTTAAGTTTTGAAACGAAATTAAAACGAACAGTCAAGAAGTGAGTTTATACCAAAAACCAGCAAGACGGTCGCTATTAATATTACAATGATTGATGCGATTTACTTGCCTACCGCAGTCATTAAATGGACTTACCAGACTTATTTTCTTGCCAGGCAGATATCTGTCTTATTATCCGTATAAAAAAGAAAGTGGATACTATCGCAGGGATAGTCGATAGTATGTTTAATAATCCCACATAAATTGGCATCGATTGTTCTGTGTAGGTATTATTGTATGACCATTGTTCACTTTCAGGAGGTGTAATAAATTCACCGGGGATTCCTATAAAATACTCAATAAAAATAGTACCCACCATAATATCATGACGTTTGATCTGGGGGAGTTTTTCCATTCGATACCATTTAAAAGAATTATTTGAGGATTGCTTGCCTTCCATATTTGTTGAGCAACGCTATGTGGTTTCCATAAATCTATTATGGGAATAAACCACCATACTACTGCTAATAAAGGTGAAGATACATCTTTAGCACCAAATGCGTGTATGTTTTTGTTTGCTCTATAGAATCAATATAGGGTCACCACAATAAGAGCAACAATCCCTATTACCTAGATTAATGCCGCAATAATTAGAAAAACAAGATCTGTACTTTGCAACTGTGCATCCCTGGTCCGATGATTAAGTGCAAAAAAAGCTCCAGTGTTTATAAGAGCAATAACTATAGTCCCAATACTCAGGATCACCAACCATTTTGTTATTTTGCTTATTGACCGAAATGATTCACTATGCATTGTCATTTATTATTGTTTAAATACATAATTGAGGGTGTTATATGCAATATTATTTCTAAAACAGTATCAGAAATTAGTAAAGGTATTGTACTGCGCAAAGATTAGTAGCTAGGATCGGGACTTGAGCCAGTTATTAAGTTGTTTTACACTCAAGCCACACCTAAGCCACGCTTAGTGACTAGGCGATCTGCCAGTCGCCAGTATTTCACACGGTCCGGTTTCAATGGACCATAATTAGTGAAGTATGCGGAGAGCATGTTTACCTACCATTATTCAAGCTCCGAATCTCCGAATCCCCTTGTCCCGAGAATTTGTCATAGTCTAAAGGACGTAATAATAATTTCTATACAAGATTCAATGGCGTTCACCATTAGGTTAAGTGGAAGGCTAGGAACATCCGATGTCGACTCTAACATTTGTTCCGACATAAGGGGAACGTGAATGAATCCAGCGTTAACACTCTTTTTAAGAAGTTTTATTTGATGGCATGCCAAGTAAAAAACATAATTGCAGATATATTTTCCTGCATTATCAGACATAGTTACTGGGATATTTCTGTCCTTTAATGACCTATAAATTCTCTCCAATGGTAAAGTAGACTTATAACTAATTGGACGTCCAAACAGTATTAATTTAGGACCTTTGATATTTTTCGTATTGAGCTCGCCAATATGTTGTTTCAAATTCATTGCTTTTCTTTCTAGAGTTAATGAATCGCTACCTTCTGACAATCCTAGAGACAATATTGCGTCAGGTTTGAATTCTTGAATTGTCTTTTTAATTCTAGCACCAGCAGAATCAAAACTTACTGGAAGTACTGTTGTATTAATTTCATGAAGATTACAAAGCGTGTGCCCATCCGTTATCCTCTCTAATATAGCCTGTGATGGATTTACTTTTAGATCACCAAATGGTTCGAATCCAGTAAGTAAGATTTTCACAATTTAGAGCCACCTAAAAGATATAAACCGTAAGTCTTAAGGCTTTTCTTCTTTCTTTCATTTTCGGGGTAGAAGTTTTGGCATCATTATTGTTGATGGCTGTTATATATGCAGTGGTTCTTACAAAAGGATTAAGAGGCTTTAGTGGTATTGCAATCGGCGAAATAGTTGGATTGGATATATTCTTCTTAGGACACGTTTCCGGTGCTTCAATGAATCCAGCTCGTTCTTTGGCTCTAGCTTTGATATCAGGTTATTTATGGGATTTGTGGTTGTATTGGACTGCTACTTTTGTTGGCACTTCACTAGTTGCATTGGTAGTAAGAAAGAAAAAAAATTGAATCAAGAATCAGCTGAGAACTCGCCCTATTACAACAATAAATACAACTGAACATTATTCTACTCAGGCCAATATTATTAGAAGAATTTCGGCTGGGTAACTTTGTTGATGGCCATCTGAACATGTCAGGATTGTAATCGTATTATACTATTTAGTGCTTTGATTATTATCTTCTGTATAAATGGTGTCTCGGGTTTCTGTCCCGTTCCCCGAAGCACTATTGCGGTAGAGGGGAAAGGCCAAAAAACGGAGCTGGCCAAAAAAAGCCCCTTACCATACAGGAGACTTACTATTAATTTGTTAATCCTTCGTTTATTTTTTTCAATCTGATATCTGATATCGTCACATTTTTTCAGGAAATAATTTCATCTGTTCTTCGGGAAGATAATCATATACCGGAATCAAGGTCTGGAGCCGTCGGGATTAGTTCCCTGCATGTATTAGGGTTCTACCATCTCGTATTTAGCATTTTGTTCTGAAAATATCGATAGAATTAAATCATATAGCTTCCCGCGAATCATAATTGGCCACCAGTGGCTCTTTGCTATATGCCTTCTTTAACCACACAGGGGTAATTAATGTGGTTATAGCAACCATGATCATTACTGTCGTGTAGATGTTTGAAGATAAAGCACCGGAAATTACTCCAATGCCGGCAACTATGAGTCCTACTCCAGTTCAGAGTCTTCTCGTTCATGCGTTTAATCTTGATATGTTTTGAAAAGAAAAACAGTTATGTTCTTCAATCCACTTATATTGGCGCACGACATATGATAGTGTATGATGCTTCCCAATGAGCACATAATTCGGTGTAGTGAATGTGGAAGAGACCTAATAGTTAAAGATACTGTAAATAACGGAGTAGCATTCCTTAGTCACCTGAAGTTAGACCATGGAATAACCTTTTTCCCACAACGTATGACTATGACTAAGACTAAGAGCAAAAGCACAATTAATTCTCGACAAGAATTACAATATGCCAATACTTGAATTCAGAGATCTAAAATTCGTAGTTTACCGTCAATTTTGATCATTTTGACAAAATTTACTTAAAAATAAATAAAAATAATCTCATGGAATATTTTAGATTATTGATTTATCCAGTCCATTCACTGTTCTAATTATTATCATTATTATCCTCATTAGTAACTACTGATTCCAATGACAAACTATAATATTTCTTAAATAAACAAAATTAAGGAATTAAAGATCATAAAACCTTACTCCATTGCAGACATATAGAGTCTAATACGCTACATTATATAAGACATCGTAGTATAGTACAATGATTTATTTGAAACAAAATAGTTTCCCCATGAGGGATTGGCATGTTAAACATATGGAACAGACTCTTATTAGATTTGTGAGAGGTTTATCTGAGAATGCGTCTCGCTGGGAAGTAAAACTAAACAACAAGTATGGGAAAATAGGCAGAGTTCGTAAAAGAATCGATTATGACATAAAACATGGTGTCACGAACGAAGAGGTATTTACATTTTTAGAACTAATAAGAACCGAGTCCATTTACAATGATGTTAGGTCTCCTGAAGGTTCTATGGACAGATTGAATGAACTACAATCATGTTATAAAGAAATACCACAGTTATATAATAACTGGAATAGCGTTGTTACCAGATAATAGTTAAATAATGGAATACAACGCTAAATAATATGATTATCATATTTCATTAGTTTTAATGGCAAATGATTTTGATCACGTCAACCATTTTTTGTTCAGGTTTTATCAAATTACTGTCAGGTAGATGACAGGGAATTCAAAGTACTTTGTTGGATATCTCTGGAATAATACTTGAGTCCATATCTTTCAAAACTATGGATGAATGAATCTCGCGCGATATTGATTTTCTCAGTTTACTAATACCGTATCCGGACTTGGGCGATACAAGTAATGGGTCCACTATATTTAGGTCAGTGAACACTCTTCTAACATTATCAAAATCAGCTTTATCTATTTTTGAAAAAACTATTACAATTTTTTCTTTATCTACATTCAACTCTTCTAACACATTCATACAGCTGTCATATTTTACTTTTATTTCATCTACCGATTCTGACGAGTCAATAAGAAGGATAATCATGTCCGCCTGAAGTGACTCTTCCAAAGTAGACTTAAAGGCCTCAATCATGTAAGTAGGAAGTCTTCTAATGAATCCAACTGTATCTGTAAGCAAAAGTTTCCGACCTCCAATAATAAAAGACCTTGTCGTAGTCGATAGTGTGGTAAATAAATTTTCAGATGTTTCATTGCTTTCGAGAGTAAGCGAGTTAAATAGAGTAGTCTTGCCTGAACTTGTGTACCCAACTAGAGAAACTATTGGCATTCTGTCCTCCACTCGCTGATTATGGTAAAGATCACGTTTTCTTTTGGATTCTTCCAACTTTTTTAAAATGAATGTCATTCTCCTCTTCAGGTCCCTAAATTTTACGTCGACTATATATTCTCCACTGCCACCTTTGCCTGGTCTTTCATTACCTATTAGCAGTTTCGCATTTTCTCTTATCCGAGGCAGCTCGTATTTAATTTCTGCAAGCTGAATCTGTAACTTTGCTTCTGAAGTAGTAGATCTAATGTAAAACAAGTCGAGAATAAGCCTTTCCCTATCTATCACCTTTACACCTGTTGCCTTTTCTAAATTATAGATCTGTTTGGGTGTCATATGTTCATCAACAATAATTTCTTCATACTTGGTATGTTGAAGAAATTCCTTAATCTCTTCGACTTTGCCCGATCCCAATCCATATCGCGTATGCTTCAGGTTTTTTTGGGTAAAGCACTTAACGATATTATGACTGCCTAATGATTCCACCAAACCTTTTCCTTCCTGTATACTGAAATCGTCAGGATATGTTACCAGTATAACATCTTGTTTAATTTTCAGAATGTTTCAGGTCCGGACCAGTCCATATAATCATCAGCTAAGTAATCGTTTTTATGTCCTCTTGAACACACATGAGAAGAAATTGAATTAGTCTTTAATTTGGACCCTTCTTTGGTATCTTCAGGTATATAAACACCGGGAAACACCTCTCCACAATTTTTACATTTTAACATCAGCATAGGCATTGATTGTAAACTAATTCATATACGGCTTCATACTATTAATATCTACCTACGGTAAGTTTCAATAAAAGAACTAACTGTTTCCAATCATCAAACATAGATTACGACTATGTCACATTTACGGGGAATTAATTACTAAGACCTAAGACATCGTATAATAAATGAAAACTAACAAGAATTGAATGTTCCATGTTCTAGTACCCACAGAGCCTTAACAATTAATCATAAATTTACTGAATTAGGTCCAAGATCATTTTCAATTCATCTATTTCATTCTCTATTGCTTGTTTGTCCGTCTCATCTCTACCGTGTTGTGCTGTGTACTTTACCAACCTTTGACATGCTTCAATCTGCCCTAATATTAAATCCTTCTTATCATGACACAAACTATGGTAACTATCAATTACGGAATACGTTACTTTTCTTTTCTTATTTTCACATCCACAAGTTTTTGCCATAATGTCATAGGGCGATTCTGATTCGCTAATATTCAATTTACTAAGACTCCGTCATTCGAATCAAACCAGAATTCAAGGTTCAAACCATGAACATAATCATAAAATAGTCTGTATGACTCATGAGCTGATACAGGCATCGATTCTATTGGATTATTACCACATAAAGGACAAGTATTGGGAAGGATAAAGTTGGTAAGGCATGTAGCGCACCAATGGCATGATTTGCAGATTAAGAAATTTCTCTTGTCAATTAACTTATCTTTGCTTTCATAGAGCAACGGGTAAATCTTCGAAGAGGTCAATATGAGCCATAGCCTAACACTTTTTGCATATTGATTATAGTTAACATTAATCATATTTAGTTTGGATGCATTTAAGTATATCTAATACTTGGATTAGGAACAGGTAATATGATGATTTAGAAAATATGTATAAACTACTTGGATATTACGAATATCGCCACTATAACACAGAAACATAACAAAATACTATTGTTTTCCTTTAATCTACGAATGTTTCCAATTCTTGGGAATTGTTGGTTTGACTTTGGTTAGTTTCATGACATATTTTTGTTACTGAGAGCAGGAAATTTATATCTTGTGCCACAAAACTCATTTTTTAAGTGAAGCTTTTCGCCTCTATCAAGAACTCATCCTGTCTACTAGTAACTTTCAAAGGCTTATATGACTCGAAGACGCTATTTAGATTAGTAAATGATAGTTGTAATGTTCTCAATCTGAAATAAAACTAATGGGATAATATGAAATGAAAATAATAGCATGGTGTTATAATTGCCAACAACAAATATCCTTTAACAACGTATCGAGAAATAGAAATGGTGTGGCAATTCCGGTGGATGATTATGGTAATCTTCACAGTTGCAAACATAAAAATCGAAGTCCTGGATTTCAAAGTCAAAAATGTTTCAGATGCGGACAAGGGATACATTTTGATAAAAATTACAGGTCAATTTCGGGAAAATATATTCCACTGGATTGGAATTCGGGTAAACGACATGATTGTAACAAGACGCCGGATCTAGAGGTCAGAGAGTATAGGCTTTCCCAAGAAATAACGAAAAAAATGTAAAGTGGCAACAGATGTGCCTGGCTAAAACAACTGAATCACACATTACAACAGCGACAAAGGAAAACTTCACCATCACAACAGCCATGGGGGATTACTCTAGACAAGTGTATTATTGTAATTTGATTATCTCATCCCAAGTACCAGTTGTTGATAACATATAGAATTTACCAAGATCTCCAGATTCTAAATGTATAATATCTCCAGCTGTAATTTGAATTTGAAATAATCTGTTCAAGAATTGGAGGAAACTTGGTCCTGCCACTATGTTCCTTGCTTGCTTCTCGAGTGGTTTATTGTAGTATTTTTGTAGTGTGTCCATTAGTCCCAAACTACTAAGTTCTTCAACTAATTCGTACAAATCAATAAACTTTGAATTCCTCTTGTAGACCTTAAGAGTTGCCATGGTAAAATGTCCTCGATTCCTATATACTACGAAGTATAATATAACATTTCGCTGTTCAGACACGCTATACCTATTCTTGAAATTACGCTGAGGTCCTTAAGTATCTAGTTTACGCAGGTTTCGTTCGTCAAGTTGTTTGGTATCGGCATTAATAACACTTATTGAAGAACGAGTGATGTACTGAACATCTGTATATCTCCTGTTCAATCTGTGGAAAGGAATCAACAATTTACTTAGCGGTGCGATTTATTTACGCACATTAAAGGGAAAGCTAGAATTCTGTTCAGATGAATGTTGCAGAGATTACCTAAAGAAAAATCTCTAGATCTAAACCTCTGTTTGTATTAACCGGTTTCCTTATGATAGTGTTATCTAACATAAAATAGAACAACTAGGATTTGTCAATGTATTACCAGAAGATGGCAAAGGTTTTGAAATCAGTGCGTCAATCCAAAATTAGGACAAAATTCCTACTAAATATACCTACTATGGATTAAGTGACCAATCCTATAGTTGGAAACGTATGTGATTAATTGATAAATCTCATATGTTGATTATACTATAAAAATAATGCAACTAGGTGCTGGAAAAAACTTTAAAAAAAGTACTAAAATCAAAGCGCTGTCCTAAGTACCACTAACATCTGATGCCTAATGAGCACATAACCATCCAGTTCATTTACTCCTAAATTAACACTGATCATTTGAAAAATCATGTAACTAATTTTCCAATCATATTTGTTAGATCTGAAAAATAAGATGGATAACCATTAATAGACGTCGACGTAACGAGACCTAGTGAATAAATCCGCAAAATGTATTGAACAACAGCATGATTTGTGTGATGGAGATATAATAGAAATGATAAATAACTCAAGGGTAACAAGAATTTGTGAATGTCAATGTCATGACAATATGTATAAGTTAGTAAGTAGAATGAAGGCTGCAAATAATCAGTAATTAGAGAACCCATCTCATCAGCCAGATCATTTAACTTTATAAATTAAGTGCTGTATTACAACTTAAATGGTAGATCTAGTTTATGGCCGTGGAATAACCGACATCGTTCGAGAGATACCCCTTTACGTCAGTATTTTCAAGAAATTTGCTGGTATCAAGCTATTTCATACAAAGCCAGCACTGTACGGCTCAGCCGATATAATTAATGTTTGTAACCTCCACTGCTCACACTGCTACTGGTGGCTAAATAGGAAGGAGGATAATCAAGATTTAAGCGTTGAGGACTGGAGAGCAACAATCAGGAAAACATTCAAGAAACAAAACCTTTTTGTTGTCACACTGGTTGGAGGAGAACCAACTATGAGGCCAGAGATTATAGACGTATTTTGTGAAGAGATGCCTAGAAGGATATGCGTGGTCACAAATGGTTATTTTCCGTTGAAAAGGATCAAAAATCTTTACTTTTATTGGATATCATTAGATGGGACTGAAAAGGCTCACGATATTATTAGAGGAAAGGGTTCCTATGCCAAAACTAAGAGTAACATTCTAGAATATATTAAAGGGCCGCCTCGGAATGGCAAACCTGCCTGGAAAGATATTTGGATCACAATGACTATCAATACGGTCAATTATTCTACAGCTATTGACTTGGCTGAAGAATGGGTTGGAAGAGTCAACAAAATAGGATTTCAGTTTCACACTCCATTCATGAAAGGAGATCCTCTCTGGGTAGAATTTGGAAAATTACGTAATGATTTGGTCGATAGGCTTATAGAGCTCAGGAGAAAATATCCAGATTTTGTGATTAACAGTGAGAAACAATTGTCCCTAATGAGAGGAAATTGGGGAGGTAATGGGACAACTCCTGTTCAATGTCCGACATGGGCTATCCTTTCTTTAGATCATATGGGGAGAGTTAAGCAGCCTTGTTGCATTGGTGGTGCTGACGCCAAGTCACTAAAGCCAATATGTGAAGATTGTGGTCTTGGCTGCTATTCGGTATTAGTTGCAAATGGCATTTCAGGTGCATGACAATGCACATTTTTGGTTATGTATTTATTGACTACTTTGACACGCCTGACACGCCATAAAATAGGTTATCGTTACTAATGATGATTTGTCATTACAAATGATGGTAAGAAACTGACACAACAATAAAATCGCAATTGATAATCATCGCCACGGGAATGATACACACTGTGATATACCCAACTATTTTACTATTCAGTAGAAAATCTAGTTAGAATTTAGAATTTGGAGGTTAACTAATTAATTATGGGAGTGGTTTAATTCATACAACGATCAAAACGTACTTCCATAATCCTAAATTTTATATTTATTACATATTTGACATAATTTTTCCATTTATCTTATTTGCAAAATTAGGTGTATAATTATATGTGTATAATAAAATATCATTCCATTCACTTGAGATTATCGTAATAATCAAGATTTAGTTTTACGGCCATTATGTTGAAATTAATACATTTAATTACATATTTGATACTAATTTAATCCTATTTCTCTAATAAAAACAATTTGTATACGATTAAGTTTTTAATCGTTTCCAAAATTTGGAAAATATTATCATTACCAAGGAATTAAGTCAATATAATATAAAATGTTTTTATTGAATGTTTTACCAACAATAATTGATTAAATCATGAGAAGAAGAATGGAGATAATGGCAAAGTCAACATCTCCAAAGAATGGAAATGAGCGGATTACTACAAATAGAGATAATATTAAACATTTGGAATACTTTAACAACGGTCAGTGGCGACATAGTGACAAATGTAGACAGTTTACAAATAAAGAGTGTTCTTTGGTAAGACCTAAGAAGCACGCATAGTTACCGTCATGCAGTGAGGCGTGTAAATCTCAGATTTATTGACAACATCGAATGTTATTACAATTGATTGTATATCGGTGGTGATAAGCTAACTTCTAAAGCACTCAAAATGTTATCTACACAACTATTTGTAATGAGAGAAGGGATTCTTAACTTTGTTTCTATAGGCAATAAACAATTTATGTATTCTAATATCGCGATTCGCTGCCCAATGTCATTCTCCTCACGGCACTTTTCAACTAAGCTGATCAGATATCTAGTATTTTGTGTCATTAATTAATATATATGAAACAACACTTAAGAATGTTTAGATACATTCCATGCCATACAAATAATTTTCCGTAATTGAGAGCCTATAAATAATTGTCAGACTGATGTTACTACAAAATGGTCATATGGCCAGCCACATCATTTTGCCAGTTACAAACACAAAGGATGATATAGTATGATGTGTACTAATTTATTGTTTATAACTAAAATTCAAGTGAATAAATTTGAAAATATTGATGATTTCAACGGAGTACCCGCCCATGCAGGGTGGAGTTGGACGCTACTGCAAGAAGTTAGTCGATTCGTTAAGAAGCGAAGGTATGCAGGTAGTTGTCGTATGCAATGAAGATGGAAACGGAGATTATAGTGGCATTTCACCGAATAATCAAAATAATTCTAAAGACCTCTTAAAAATAGCTAAAGAGGTTGAACCAGATGTAATCCATGTTCAGTATGAGCATGGACTATATGGAATACATTTAGATCCAATAAATCCTAGGAAAACACACACAAATATAGAATCATTTTACGATGAATGCACAGTTCCTATGGTCACCACTTTCCATTCGGCTTACACTTTCACTCAATGGATGAAATTGGTAGTTCCATTAAATAATAGAATGTTTGGGCGCCTTGGAACTTTTCTTAGGATGGTTTATGATTATTGGACACATCTAATAAACTATGATTCATTTAATTCCCTAAATAGGCAAAAAATAGGCTCCAATAAAGCCGGAGTTGTCTTTTCTAAATATCTAGCCAATATTATCCCCGGTAGTACTTTGATATATCATGGGGCAGAGCCTAGCACTTCACCTCCCTTAGATAGAAAGGCGGCAAGGAAAATGTTCTTACTTCCCGAACACGCAAACATTGCCTTAGCCGTGGGCTTTATGACCGCAACCAAGGGATGGGATATAATTGGAAAGATGAAGGTACCTAAGGACTGGAAAGTTGTAATAAATACCTCACGAAACCATTACGGAAGAGAAAAACTAAAGGAGAAATTTGAAAATGAAGGGGTGATTAACTTGAACAGGGGCTTTCTGAGTGAGAAAGATTTATCATTGCTCTTCTATTGTGCCGATGCTCTGATCCTTCCTTACAAAGTAACTTCTGGTTCAGGTGTCATGTACGATGGGTTAGCTCATGGACTTCCATTTATTTCAAGTAAGTTGGAATTTTTCAAAGAATTCTCCGATATGAAGGTAGGGATGATGGTTAATCGCAATCCAGTCGAGTTCTCAAATTCTCTTCTAAAACTTAAAATGCATTACAAGCAATACAAAGATGCGGTTATAGACCTTAGAAAGCATCTACTTTGGAAGGAAGTTGCCAAAAAGCATATCTTGCTCTATAACTCGATTATTGAGCATGCTAGTTCTCCTCTCGTAAGAAAAATTAATAGATAGATTTAACTTGTTATTTGGAGAATGTTATAATATAGTAGAGTCAATGATATCGGAGTCCAATGTTTCAATTAAATTTACCAAAGATAAGTTATAATCTCTAGTTTTTCTTGTCGCGGAGCATTGCATTCTTATAAGTGAGAGAATACATTAAGATGTGGACAGACCCGGAATTGAGTAGTAATATTTTTTCGGACGTTGAGGTTGACTTTAGAGAGAGATATGGCACTTACCTAAGGACCATGAAACAACGAATCTACGACACATATTTGGGATTCAACGAATTGGATGATGAAAGAAAAATGGTTAATCAGCAAGTTGTAAGGACGCCTGGACGTAGAGGCGAGATTATTAAGAATGAAGAGATTGACAAAGAATTTTCTAGGCGATATATTGAGTATAAAAAAAGTAATGAATTATTCTGATCGAATTCTGGACTCGATGAAAGCTTTTAGTCAGTAAGAATTATAGACAGTTTATATTTTTAGGGTTCAATTCAACCTATAAACAAAAAAAGAAGTTTCTTAGTTTTAGTATAAAACCAAAAAATTACTGAAGATTATTACTTAGATTCGTGTGATGGATCTTTCTTAATTCACACAATTTGTGCTTTTGCGAAGCGATCTCCAACACTGGTAATTCTTATGTTCGTTTTCTGTCCACTTTTTGCACCTTCAACAAATATTACAAATCCCTGGATTCTAGCAATTCCGTCGCCCCTCCTGCTTACTTCTGTTATTTCAACTTCGTATTCCTTCCCCATTTCAACTGGTTTTGGACTTCCAAAACCACTTCTATAACTCATAGTTAGAATAATGTCCCTTCTCTCCGTAATATGAATGAACGTAATTAGCTCCATTCTGCTAAGGAAGTGTCACTTCAACTTGCGTTTCGACATAAAATACCATTGAATAGTATCAGAGCTATTTTTGACAACAGTAATTCAATGTCGGAGCCAAATCCAGTAACCTCTCCAATTAAGATGAAACTTAGATTATGAAATATTATGAGAGGGGTACGTAGCTAAAGACGTGATTTTCTGTTTTAAACCGGGGTACAATCGAAAAGCGCTGCAAACATAAAGTAATTTTGCGGTAACTAACTTTTCATAAATATACTAAAGCCGATATAGGCTTTATTCGTAAAAGGGTCAATTAGTGCTCGTGAACCAAGAATGTCGCTGTACATCTAAATTATTTTCTAATTCCAAAGACAACCTCTAGCCCTCTTGTTCTGGAATGGCTATACGTGAATGACTCGTTTTGAGTTATAGGAAAGCTGGATAATTGTTCATATTTGCATGCAGGACATATGTTGTTTGCACCCAATAACTGATTGATATGTAATTTACTGAGACATGTTGCAGTCCAGAGGCAATGGTCACATAGAAGAAATATACTTTGGTTAATTTTCATATTGCTTTGATTCATTAATGTTTGGTTTGTTGTCATTATTCAATGTGTACATCGCGTCTATTATCTAGCTTTCTATTATTACTAAAGTAGGTACACCTTTAGCTTGTGATAATTGAATAGTTTTTCAATTATATTATTAAGGCATAACTCGGAAAAAGAATTTTACATCAATTCAAATAGTAGAGCTTGAATATTTTGAGCTTGGTTGGATTCGAAACAAATTCTACATCAATTAGCAATTATCATGATATGGTTACTTCTGATTGAATTTAGTCGGCATTAATTAGCCTAACTTTCTTTAATTGCATCGGCACATTTATCACAATACTTCTCTATTATTATTGCTCCTATAGTACTGTATTTGACTAACTTGGTCGCAGGTTCTCCGCATCCTATACAAAATCTTGAATTTTTTTCCGCATTTGATGTAAAGGGCTCAATACTTTTCAGTGTCTTTTCTATCATTTCACATTCACTCTAATCATATAGAAAGAATGTACATTATAAACTAAATAGTACCATTATTCGTGCTATCTGCAAATAGTAGATTAAGGAGAATGGGAGGGACATTTCACTTGTGTTTATCATCATATCTACACCTGTTTTAGCCTGTTGGGCTCGGGAACGGAAACGTCTTTTATCGCAACCAAACTACAATCTCGGTCAGTCGACTTTTTAAACCTTTTATCCTACGCTGTTAATATACAATTACTAATATCTAACCAATTAGTACCAAAGTACAGAAACTGATGGGGTTTTTATTTTCTTTACGAGTACCACCATACCAATCTTCCATGACTCCATCAGTGTTTACAATCATTATATGACAACTCACCTAATAGTAATCACCCCAATGTCATAACTGGAGGGCAAATACTCTCCATTATTCCCAAGCCCACCAGGATTGTCATTAACTCAAAATTATATCAATAATTGAATCCGACAAACTACACAATGAATTAAGAATTTTGGGGTGATCTTGTATCAAGTTTGTATTCATGAAAAACTAAAAATTAGATATCAAGTAAGCAAGAATATTATCCCTAGTTGTAATATGGCAAAATTATGACAAGAACAATAATACCAGATGGCTTACCAGGGGAATTTAAATGTCGAAAGTGCGATATTTCATGGTCAGGTTTTATGCAGAGTACCCTCCCATGAACAGATAAAACAACTTCGATTTTAATAGATTGATTCTTCTCGAAAACCCTCAGCCAGTTCTATATTAATAACGTTTATCGTAAATCAGCTGTTCCGGCTTTTGTTATACGGCAGCTATCATCTTCTTATTAACTTCAGCAAGTAATTGCCTCAAATCAAATGGCTTTTGAAGAAAGCCATCTATTTCCCTTCGAAGTATACTGGAATTCATCAATTAAGGATGACAGTTGATGTCTCACTGAAAACCGTAGTTTTCGCAATTGGTATGCAAACCTGGAGTGGGACATGAAAATATTTTAAGTGTGTTTAAATCAGTGCTATACTTGGATATCGATCTTGCTTAAACCGGTCAATTTTCAACTAATTTCCCGCGCTAGACAAGTGTCACAATATTTTTCCACAAGCGTGGCATCAACCATGTCATAACTTGCAATTTGAGTTGCTACACCACCACACACAGAGCAATAACCGCCTGCTTTCTCAGACATGAATCTTTTTTTTACACTTTGAGATATTCTAGGGTTTGAGAGAATGTTTTGAAGATGTTTGAGTTGCTCCTCAGATCTGTTCACCGGTCGCACAGTTGGGTTTGGTCTATCTTTATTACTACGATGATTATTTCCGTAAAAAGAATCATGCATGCTTTTATTATACACGCTAATCATATATCTATCTATACGATTAGTATCAGACATCATCTGACCCAATATGATTTTGCTAATATTTGGAAACAAAGAATTATTTCTATACGTTTAAACAATTTATGGGCAATTATTAGAGTCAAATTTACGGGTCTCGCCGTCGGGAGCTGTATTGTTAAGTTCTGATCCAGTCCCAGACGGACATGACTATTATTTAATCGGAACATTTTCAGTTCTCATATCCTCGGGCTGGATTCTATTTAAAACATCACCAGTGTTCTTCTAATGGTATTAAGAATAAACTACTGATAACTAGAATTCCCACAATCATTGCTATCGTGCAGATGTTCGATTTTATGTATTTTAATGGTTTCATATGACTATTTCGCATAGGCACTATTACTATCATTGTAAACATTCAAGCTGAGAACTTACACTGGATTTTGACTTCTAAACTTCATGTTGAACATGATAGAAATTTTAAATGTTAAAACAAATTATCAATTCAATTATTTCCTTAGCATCGTAGGGGTGGGTCTGGTTTTCAGATGGTCCGCAGTTATAATATTCTTCGTAAATTTGTAAAACAGCTACTATGACTAAAAGACTAAGGAAGAAAAATTAATACTATCTTCTGGGTTAAACGCTAATCGCTCGTGTTTTGTCTTGTCAATTCCTAATAAGAGAATATTTTATCTAGTCTTTGAGTTATGGTTTTTGTATCAAATTTGCAGTAACAGAATAATGATGTATTCTCATATTTGGAACAGAATACTCATAGAGTTAAATAACTTGTGATGGATCTGCTAATATGGGCAACACATTTGACAAAATAAGGAGGGCTTTTAGAGGTACTGCAGAGAAAACTACAGATTCGGCAGAGAAAGTGGCTGATCCTGATGTGTATACAGGTTCAAACAATGCAAATGAAAATAGAGAAAATTAAAAAGGTGGAAATGAACCGATGAACCAGAAGATATTGCAGAACGCAAACCTGTTGCGGTCAAGAGGGATAATAACCAGGGCAGTACAGGTGACCCAGTTTAATCATTACCTATTTAAGATATACGTTTGAAACCATTCGTACCTGTTTAACGTACAAACTAGTTCTAAAAAGATCATTGATAAACAATACTAGCAATTCCTCAGTATCTTAATTTTTATTCATCCTACCCATCTTCGTCTAATAACTTAGATTTTAACTTTTTAGAAGTGTGCGCATCTATCAAAAACTAAAAACTAAAACTAAGGTTTTGTTACTGTATTTTTAAACTGTCTACTGCGTCCATAATAACTTGAGTAGCGTGTGCTCCAAAATTTACTTTACAATAGTTTTCATTTTTTAGCTTTGAATCAAACCTGTTTGTCCTTATCAACTGTGAAACCCTATTTACTGCGGCCAGATAATTCATCGAAGATATCCAAGTCAGTATGATTGTACATTTATCGCAAACTTGAACTTTAACATTACTCCCATATATTTCCCCACAAAAGACGCATTTGTTATATACTAATGAAGTACCGGATCTGGGTGCATTAATACCAAAATGAACTGTATTAAAGCACTCGATACATAAGCGTTGATTACATGTAGAACATGAGTGATATTCTTCATGTTTACTACATTTTTCACACGCTGTCATTGCTTACAAGCACCACGCAGAAGCCATCACCAACAAGCAATTGTTGTCATGAATTAATATATTCATTATATATCTACTAATATTATTAATTAGGTAATCTCTCCTATATCTAGTTACTCTACAAATAAATGCAACCATGACAAGTGTTTAATTATTATTTTTGATATCGCCTTGGAAGCATGTGAATGGAGTTCAATTAATTTTTGGGTTCAAATATCTTATGTTAGTAATAATGAAAGGAAATGATACTAATAATTTAGATTTGTATTAGTCTATTGCATTATTTTGAATATTGGTTGATCATTGTAGATATCAATACATCTTTATTGTGCATAATAGTACTATATTTAGAACAATTTTGGAAAAAAATAAGTGCGATAAGTGTAACTTGACAATTCATCCTAATTTCATAGGTAATCATAAATGTGATCATCAAAATTGTCCAATTTGTAAAAGCCCGATCACTCCTTCACAATATTGGCCCCACATAAGATCACATCCGGGACATGAAAATGATAGTCCACCATCGCCAAAAAGAGATATGTTTGAGAATAGAAAAAATGAATACCATTCCAGGTATGGCAATTATCAAAGAAAATAGTCAAGAATTATCTTATTTTTTAAAGCAGTCAAAGTGAATCTATGCCCGTCGATACCCATGACGCTATCAGTTCTAAAAAGACGTTCTTCATATTGTTGGAATTCTAGGTAAAAATAAGATTTTGTAATTTATTGCAATCCTTGGATTTGCCACAGTTACATTATGATTTTTCAACCCACCAACCACATTTGAATCATGTGTATTTTGAACCTCTCGTTTTGCAGCTCTGATGCGTTTTTAAGGCCACTGGTTATATCAGCGCCTGTTTGGCGTGATGTAATTGCATTAAATGTAAAGCGTATAAATCAGAAGGAGAAAACTACATTATGAAAATTGGGATAATAGGATCCGGAGACGTAGGACGCAGACTTGCAGATGGCTTTATTGAAATTGGACACCAAGTTAAGATAGGTTCACGTGATCCGAATCAGAGTAAGATTACCGAATGGATTGACAAACACGATAAAGAAAAAGCATCAGCAGGAACATTTGCAGAAACAGCGAGTTTTGGTGAACTCGTTGTGTTAGCAACTTTGTGGGAAGGAACAGCTGATGCGATACAATTGTCAAATTCAAAAAATCTAGTCAAGAAAATTGTTATCGATGTAACTAATCCGTTAGACTTTACTAAAGGTATGCCACCAAGACTAGCTTTAGGTCACACAGATTCTGCTGGCGAGACCGTTCAAAGAATGTTACCTGATTCCAAAGTTGTTAAGGCCTTCAACATTGTTGGAAATCCTCATATGATACATCCCGATTTCCCTGGTGGGAAACCTACTATGTTTATCTGTGGAAACGATGAGGCAGCTAAAAAGATTATAACCGATGACATACTTTCAAAGTTTGGCTGGGAAACAATTGATATCGGAGGAATAGAAGGTTCTAGGGTTCTTGAACCAATTGCTCTTCTATGGATATTACACTATTTCAGAACCGGTAACGGAAATCATGTGTTTAAACTGTTAAAAAAATAACCAGATAGTGTGAAAACTAGTTCAAAATTAGGTTTCTGATATGGGTAATGGACAAGGAACCTTTAAATCATATCTAATAAATTTCAAGTTCTCAAATCTAAAATAGAGACTTATCGTACAATAAGTATTCGTAAGATAAGCAAATTTCATATTTATCTATTAACCAACTCTAAGCTCCAGAAAAAATCTTGAAAACCGATCGGTGGAGGGAACGATTTGTTTCTTGTTCGTCCAAATTACCCTCACACCTTCTCGGTTTCTCCTTTTGTGTTGGGATTTTTCAGAAACTAAACCTTATGTCACTGCGCATATGCTAATTGTAAATTCCAGATCAGAAGATATGTTCATCAAGCAATAAGTAAAGTACGAAAAAGAAATGGGTTATTCTTCAATTGATTTTTGATCATCGACAATAGTAAAGGCATGTAGTGTTCAAGAAATAGCGAAGTTGGCGGAAAGACTACGCTTTTTTCCCAATTGTAAGAAGATATCCTACTCTTAAGTCGTTTTCGTAGATATAAGGCTTAATGGCATTTAGAAAATCTTTTCGCAAGAGTTCGACTTTTTCTTCGCCTTGTTCTTTGACTACTCGAATAGCCTGCATCAATGGACCGTATTTTGTACTAAAATGAACCCAATAATGATTTGGGCTTAATATTGGGACATTAACAGTACCTCGTTCAAAATAAATTTCGTTGACTCCGCTCAGACGCTTTCGGACTACATCTGGGACTCCCCACTCCATCGGAGAAGGTAGAGGATTCGAAACTTTAGTTGATGTGTATTTACCTATCGTGCGAAACATGCTTCCCACAGAGAGTTCTGGAGGCCAAGTTGCAAACCCAATAGATCCACCTTTCTTCGTAACTCTTAGGATTTCTTTAATTGCTACTTCTGGATGAGGCGCAAACATATGCCCAAAAGTTGAAAGAACGATATCAAATGACTCATCTTCAAAAGGAAGGTCTTCAGCGTCTCCTTGCTTCCATTCTATACCATCAATTTCTGACATCGTTTCTTCTTCAACAGCCTGATCCAAGAGTTCAGATGTCAAATCTAGTCCCGTTACACTTGCGCCCATTCTGCGAGCGATGATGGAGGTATTTCCATTTCCGCAGGCGACATCGAGCACAGATTTATCTGGACTTACATTTACTAATCGTACAAGATGTGCCGATATGGGCGGAATGAATGTTGCTATACTACGGTAATCTCCTGATGACCATGTTGCAATAGCTTTTTGGTTAAACTCATTCATAGATAGGGAATGCTTAGTCTCCCCTTTTATTTTATGCTATGAAATGATCTTATTTGTTTTAAGATTCGTGTTTATTCGAACGATTAGCAGGATTTGCATCTCAGGTGGCCACAAAGAATCGTTCAGTAATTGCAGTTTTCTTTGGATTAAAACCATACTTCAATGATTACCTACATACTTCAATGATTACTTACAAGTTATAGGCCGTCGGGGTTCGAATCTTGCATGCATAGGGGTTCTGTTGATCTACTTATGGTTATTATTTTGGTTACGCTTCAAGTTTCGATAAGCGAATCTTCTGGATAAATGGCTCCGACTGCATCTCCTGAAAATATGCTTACTCTTATGAATTAAAGTTGAAGTAAATCCATTCTAAAGGTAGTTTTCAGTTTAAGAATAAGTCGGTCTATGTGTGTTTTGTCAGCTGTTCTCTCAATGAAACCATATCTACCAGATTCCAACGCTCTATGATTTTTTCATTACTAAAAGAAAATTCTGTCATGCCATTGACTTTGAACTGTATTCCAGTTGGTTGAAGATCCTCAAAATCACCTGTATGTGTGCCGGTTAGGTAGTATCTACATACAACCTTGTTTCCTTCAATGATGATATCTTCAAAGATAATTCTTATATCAGGAAATGCATTCCACAGAAGATAAATGAACTGTTTGAAACCTTCCTTATTGGATGGAAGATTTGGAGGGAAACCATGAATATTCAACGAGTCATCATAAAAATCAAAATATGATGATTCTCTAATCTTGGGATTGTTAAATGTATTTGCCAAATTTCGCACAATTTCTCGTAATCGTTCAAGTGATGACATTATTGAGATGTGTATATGGTTTTTTTATATACCTTTCCTATTATTGTTTGATGCTGACCATTATGACTGAATTTTGGGATAAGGTTTATTCTTTTATTCTAGTGAGGAGTCTTTTTTTGGAGACATCCCAAGTCATTTCTCTTTAATTAGTTATAATGATTTTAAGAAACAAAGAGTTCAAAAATTAAATTATCGTTTCTTGTAACATTCGAAAAAAGATCAGACTGTCTCTTACGTTTACCTTCTTTATGTGACCTTAATATTCTAGCTTGTGACAATACCATTGCAACTACAGAAAAGATTAATGAAGATAATACAATAAGTTCCAACGGAATACATCTATTATATACATTATATCATATAATTAAACTTGATTTATGGAATTAAATCTGCTATTTGCGGTTACTATTTACTAAATAAATTCGGATGTTCCTCTTTCCAATATATCTGATAGACATTGCATTAATTAATTAAAGGCTATTGTAAGGATAAATTCAGCGATTGCTCACATTTAACCCAATTGATGCGATTCTATGGACGTTGAGACGAAACGAGGAAGATGTTATTAAGCTCTACAATTCCTTGTCGCCCATTATGCAAGTTGCCACTGGTGCTTCTATGCTCAATTTTGGCTATTGGTTAGGAGATCCAAACAATCCAGTTGACGCTCAAACTAATTTATGCACCCTAGTAGGAAAACTTGCGGATCTTAGAACATCTAGAACTTTAATCGATGTTGGAAGCGGCTACGGAGCACCAGCGCTTCAATGGAGTGAGGAATATAGACTCAGGAATATCATCTGCGTGAATACTAATTCTCAGCAGCTCGCTAATGGATTCAAGATCGCCTCTAGTAAGCTTGAAAATGGACGAATATCTGACGCTCGTTGTCTACGATCCCACATTACTTACGTTAATAGCAGTTCTTTATGCTTACCATTTGCAACTGGTTCTGTTGACAGGATCATTGCATTAGAATCTGCGCAACATTTCAAACCATTTGACATGTTTATTGCCGAGAGTTACAGAATATTGCAACCCAAAGGGTTACTGGTAATAGCCATGCCTGTGACTGTTTCGTTAGATAATGTCTTGAAAAAACTATTTAATCTGGGAATTCTCAATCTGACTTGGTCATCAGAGCATTATGGATTTGAATACGTCCAGTCAACTATTAGAAGATATCCATTCGAAATAATGAATGTAACAATGATTGGTAAACAAGTATTTGAACCACTTGGTCTTTACTATACTCAAAACAGAAAAAAACTACGACAGAAAATTATGGCATATTATCCATCCTATATAGAGAAGATTCTTTGCAAATCATTGGTAAAGATGATGACTGTATCTAAAAAAAGATTAATAGAGTATATTGTATTAAAAGCCCAAAAATTATAAAGTAGACATTCAGGATCCAATCGTTATTAAACCGGCGATATCTGTCATCGATTATATGCATAACCTAAAGTTCGCAGCTCGTATCCTCGCTACCTAATATGGAAACTTGTATGATTGAATTTCTGGCGGAGGTGTACCGTATGCAACAACTATGTCTTCGTGATTAAAGATTGGGATTTCCCTAAATGAGCTTTGGTTTATTGCGGTCCCATTCAAGTAAACAGTAAGGGTTCCGTTAGTTGAGTTTTCAATGCTAAACCCAAACAACTGGGTATTGTTAAATTTTTGCCCCCAAATATCAAAGAATTGGCCTAGATTGAAGGTATTATTTTGTGGAGATTCTATATGTATTATTCCCGAATTGTCGTGAGTGTGCAACCAATATACGCAATCAGGAGGCTTAATACCAATTCCTCCCGGAACCAAGTATGAGAAACCATTAATGAAGATACTGAGGTGCGCATGGTAATGAAAATTAAAGTGTTCGGTTTTATCACAGTTGATACCATCGATGACTGGATATTGTCCAAATACATCATTTTTACTATAGGGAGTAATAATTGCTATGGAGCTTAAAAATGCTGTAAGTGCTAATAAAGTAGTTAATTGAAAATATTTCATTATGTCCAATTAAATTTAGTCTTAAAAAAAGGTTCGTATGATTTTTAGTAATTTGTGAAATTGTGATTGAAAATTTATATGTCAAAAAATATTGCTTATTTTATTCTTATCAGTGGAACAATGTGGAGTTTCACACAAGTCCCATTAGAAAACACAAGGTGCGAATGCGTCGGGATATGAGGGAATATTCAACCGGAACTATCGTATCAATTAGACTCAGATTCTACCAATAGTGAGGCGTTATCTAATGTATAACACATTGTATTTACAGCTGGGTCGGGAGGGACCAACCTGGAATTTCAGAAGGCTCACAATTTCTTTAAATTTTCTTTTTGTTAGTACTTGCAAATATTATTTTACTCGATTTCAGAAAAAACTAAAACCCAAATAAAAAATTTAGAATGTGTATACCCTTTAAGTCTGTTTAGAATTTCTAAATATAGGTATCGCTTTCAACACCGGTTCTTATGATAACCGGAATAATTTCATTTTACCCTCCGCGGCTTCGTGTAGGATGTAAATAAAGGCATTTCCCACATTTGTATCCTAAATATGTGTAGATCGTAGTATCATCTTCTGGTTCAAGTGCTTCATATTTAACACCTGCTGCATTTACAGAAATATATTGTAGACACCAGTGATCATATCTACCCACAGGTTCGAAGCGAACATAGACAGGGTAAAGGCTAATTTCTTCTGAATCAAGCGTAGGATAGGCTCTAGGATCATTCAAAGTGGGATTGCTTACGTTTACTTCTCCTGCTACTGCACTTATACCGGCCGAGTAAGTCCTTTCCGCATCACGTTCAAAATCTTCATATGATGTGCCTATGTGGAACTCTCTGCCACAAAAACCAACGTACACCTCTCCGTCTGTTCCTGCATCTTCAATATTTGCCGTCCGGATTCTAAATACTATCTTTTGAATCGTTACCATCGTAGTTAAATATGCAAGTAAAAATATAAGTTTTATACAGATCAGAATGCATTGACTAGTCGAAATCGATCAAGGACTAAGCTAGCCTGATTTTTTAGTTGACATATCATATTGACATAATAGCACCTCCCAACTCGGCTATATACAAGTAATGCTGTGTTCAAGCAAAATACAATATATCCTGTTACCAAAACTAGATTTTTAAAATCAGGAATATTCAATCTTCAGACGTCGGGATATGACTGAATATTCAGTATGAACTTGTTATCATTAATTACTTTATTAGTGTACAAACTGAGTCGTAATATGGAGACTTTACTTATCTTCAATAACAACTAGTCTGCATTTGCTTTTTTAACATTGAACTTTCCTTGTACAAATACAGGTTCTTCAAGTCCCCAACTCCACTTCTTCTTGGGGCTAACCCTGATATACTGGGGATTAGGATGGTCAGTGTTTTCCAAATAGCCTCCTTGACGTGTAACTATGTCCGCAATGCCATAGATCCTTATTCCTCTAGGATCCCACGGATCAATGCTTTTCAAATCATCAACCACAATTGCAACCTTGTTATTTTGCAAAACATTTCTAAATTTTGTGGATTTAACAAGATTCATTCCACCTACATAAAGATATTCACCATCAAAATCAAACCCAACAGGTACAACATCAGGTTGGGTAGATTCTTGTAGTTGTGCAGGTGCCGTAGCTATTCTTGCAAGGCGTTGAGACTTGAGATATTCAATTTCCTTTTGGGTAAATATCGATTTTGCCATTGATACTGAAGAATAAGTATTAACAAAAGATAAAGTTAACTTAGCAATTAGTTGATGAAACTGCTATTGTAGCAGGTTCCCAAATTAAGATCTAGGTATCAACATATTCTCTCACTAGCTGGATTGCTTTAATAAAAGAGATAAATGAGATCGTTATCTATTGATACGGTTGTTATTTAAACTGGGATCCAGTTGATACTTAATCCACTAAAGAAGGTAACAGAGGGTGATCTTCAATCCTTTTTGATACTGGTAGTAAATATTTTTGATATTCCATGGATATCTAGATAACAAATTTAAATTAAATGAAATGAAATCAGAAAAGTTCTATAGCTCCCGTATTATCAAATAAAAAGTCGGGGGGAAGACCTTTTTCAAAATAATCTTTACAAATATTAGGAAGCGGCGATAATATCTGATTGGTTACGCCGTAAGCTAATCCTATCGGAGCTATTCCATACAATGGACCTTTAGTCAACTCAAATAGGTTTGATGGCATCCCCTCCTTGTCTACTGTAGTCATTGTTGCAATAACTTGCTGAGCCATACCTATTACTTCTCTGCTGCTCGGATCTATAATAGGCGAGCCGCTGGAACCTCCCATGGCAACGATATCCGTTTGTATTCCCCATGGGTTGTTACTGTCATCATGGGGCATTAATCCCGCAATACGTCCAAATTGAATTATGGGGCGCAAATGGATTCCCATTCCATCTTCATGTTTATTTCTATACAGAACCAACGATATTCTTCCACTCGGATAACCACATATTACAATCTCGTCGTAAAGTTTCAATTGGGTAGGTTCCTTGATATGTAAGAAATTATCTGAAGGACGATCTAGCTTTCCTATCCCTATATCTAGGTCTACTGAGCCTGTAAATCCCATGACTTCTTTAACAGGGGGCAGTCTGATAGCTTTTATTATGTGATACATGTTAAGCTCTAACTGATCTCCATTTGTGGTAATGTTGAATGCGGAATATATTCCTTCCATACCCTTATTCTTATCCTTATACTGAGAATTATACTTAATACATTGACTAAAAATATGTGCAGAGCTGACAATGTATTTTCCACCTATGAAAAAACCTGTACCAAAACTACTAATGACATCTTTTGTATCCTTGTTGGCAAGACCTATCGCCACTGTTGCATCTTTAACTGCATTGAACTTATCAGCTTCGATCATCAAACAGCATATTGTTACGCAATTTAATAACCTTATAGTCCAGAGTGAGTTTATGTTTTGAGCATGATTTCGAAGATTTTTTTCACATTAAATAATAATCTGGTAAGAGAATTAAATTCTTTCTTCCTTGTATTTTTAGTATTGAGTGTTTGGGAATTGACCCATCTGATTGGTTTACTAGATTCATGCGATATGAATTAAGAGAAATTAATAAAGGTAATGAAGACAAACTGTATTGTTTCTTATAGTTCTAATGCTGAGAACTTACATTATGGTATTGTATAAGATAGTGTTCTATTTTATTGTCTGTTTAGGGTTACGAAGCCAGAAACAATAATTAGTATGGATATTTGCTATATTACTTAGAATAACTTTTTCCTAAATCTAAATACATGTATACGTCTTACAACTAAATTTATAGCTAAATAAGAGAAACATGATGCTATAATAGATGCTATTGTTGCAGCTTGTACTGGCGGATATTCTATTCTCAACAATTCAAGTAGTATGAAGAACCTTGATACATTATTAATAATATCAAATATAGCATCGGCAAATATCATCTTTGTTACTATTTGTTTTAGAATATCAATGTTCAATTTGCCTGTAAATCTTTTTGTATATTTCTTCTTATTATCACGATGAAAAAGAATAACAAAAATTACTTTAGAGGAGATGAATCCGGTTATTACAGTTAATGTAGAGGTTGTGAAATCATCATGGGAATATTTCGTAGACATGTATGCAACGATTAGACTAAAAATAAAACCAACCAAACCTGAAAGTAGCAGATTCTTGTTGAGAGATATGGTGCTGGTATACTTGACATAAAATTTTGTAAGGTAATTTGTTATTTTACCACCAAGTTTTATTTTCAATTAATAGTCTATATGGCAAACAATAATTTATGAGTACCTATATTAAATGACTTATTTCGAAGAATTTTGTTACTAATGGATGTTAATCTTCCTTAAAATAGTCCATTTTTAATTAATTCCCCTTGCTAGACAATTGTCACAATACTTTTCTACTAGCGTAGCATCAATCAAATTGTAACTCGCTATTTGAGTTGCTATATCACCACACATAGAACAATAACCGCCTGCTCTCTGAACCATAAACCTTTTTTTTGAATCTTGAGATGTTCTAGGGTTTGAAATAATGTCTCTAAACTCTTTGAGTTGCTCCTTGGATCTATTCACTGGTCGCACTATTGGGGTTGGTCTATATTTATTACTACGAGGATTATTTCCGTAAAAAGAATTATCCATGTCTATAATACACGCTAATCGTATATCTATCTTTGTGTTAAGTGTCACAGACATTTATTTGGCCCTAATGCAGTTTTCTAATATTTGGAAACAAAAAATTAAATCTGTATATAACAAAATAACGAGTATTTTTCTTAGGAAACATACATAACTAATAGCTAATCCATTTTGCTTAATAGGCGACCCAGTAAGCATAATTTTTCTCTTTATTTTTGCTAATAAGGTCAAGTTTGCTAGTAAAGTAGAACATAGTACCTTTTACTATGTGTTGGAATAAGACATTGACCCAAATAATCATGGTGGTTAGGGACATGTTTATATGTTACGAAATCATAGTAATAATATGCCAAATGATTTAAATGAGTTAATTGCAAGGAAAGATAAGCTAGAGGGAGAACTCCATCATAAATTATCAGCTGATTATAATGAGTTGATGAAAAAGTTGAATGAAAGTTTTCGCGACATGCATGAGAATTCAGTGCAATATTATAAGCAAAAGGCAAATGAAGAGCTGGATAAAATGGAAAAAAACATACAATCAGGTAATAAGTTGAGTGCTATTAATGAAAAGCTATTGGCAGACACATACCTATCCTTCGCTACAACCATTTAATTTTTTCTCGTCGATTTATATGGCAAAGAATCGCATAAACATTAGGTTAAATCATGAGTTGTAGAAGGTTGTTATTTTCTGGTATCTAATGACAGATATGTATGAATAGTAGACGATGAATCAGATATAACGATGCTTTTCCGTGATCCCTTACAAAATATGTAAGGAATTACCATATTTACCTTTACTCAATCGCACCTGGTCCTCCAACATTTTAAAATTTATAATTATCTATATTTTTTGGTAATTTCAGATTTTAGGATGACTGAACGAGATGGAATAGGATTATTAAAAAAAATGAAGGATTTGAATCCGTGCGTAAGAACGATACTAATTACAGCATTCGCCTTGGATGATTAATTATTTAAGGAATATGTGAAAAGGGAAATAATCAATGCCTTTCTTCAGAAGTCTATTCATTTGGATGACTTGCGTGATGAAGTAAATAGCCAGTTACATACATACGAATTAAGAAAAAAATAGTCGAGTCAACAACAAAATAAAAAAACTTTCTGAACTATGTTTTGGTAAGTTGAATATTATTTTCAATTGTTCATCAAGTTTAACATAGAATGCTCAATTTCGTTTAGTTTTACTGGCTTCAGCAATATGTCAATGTTCCTATGGTGAAATGTAGGATTCTTTTCTATTTGTTGAGGTTGACTTTGATCAGCAGTAATGAATAGTATGGGTGCTGAAGGGTTTGCGTCTAAGATCTCGGTGGCCACGTCAGTTCCGCTTTTTTTGCCTGGCAGTCTCGAATCTATCAGATATACATCTGCCGACTGTCTTTCAATATCTGTTTTAATGTTGTTTGCCCCTGTATAGCGCGCAATAACGTCATAGCCCTTACTAGATAGGTAATCATTGTAAAGCGTCAAAATATCCTCTTCGTCTTCAATAATCATCACTTTGAGCCTTTGTTTTCTTGCTTCGATCATGGATATTTCACACCTGGTTGACACTTCTTGGATTAACAGAGATTTGAGCAACATACTATATACACATTAATAAGAACTCTGCTTGATACTATTTGCAGATATTCCAAGATTCAAGAAACAAAGAACTTAGGTGGGACTACAAAATCGGGTAAAACTCTAAAGTACGCACTAACATTTCAGCATGCTCCGATTGTAATTGTTAGACTAGGGAAACATTTATTAGCATTTCTAACTAATTTAAATATCGTTAATAAACTTGATGAGTTACCCACGAATAGCGGTACTTTTTGGTATTGCTATTTCTATTATTATTTTCGCTATCTCTACAGCGATATATAGTAAAAGTTCCTTTAGCGATCAAAATTCATCCAAGCTAAACACATTTGGTGGTCATACACCAGGCTATCCTACGCTTCAAACGAACGGTGATGTTTTAGACCCAACTTCATTCGTCATAAACCCGAAGACTGCAGTTGTAGACCCGATGAAATACTTGAGGGAATTTAATTACGGAAAACTGTCAACGTCTTCTAATGGAACTGCGATAAGAGATTTTACAATGATTGCATCGGACCAACAGACTAAAGAAGTTTCTCCAGGCGTCTTCTATAATGTATGGACGTTTAACGGTACGATACCAGGGCCAACTTTACGAGCTACAGAAGGGGATACAATCAGGATCACTTTAATTAATAACGGTTCTAAATTCCACTCGATACACTTTCATGGCATACACCCTTCTGAAATGGATGGAGTCTTTGAAGGAATCGCACCTGGCGGCAAATTCACTTATCAATTTACCGCAGAACCGTTTGGAGTATTTCCATACCATTGTCATATGCAGCCACTCGAGGAACACATAACCCATGGTCTTTATGGTGCATTGATTATAGATCCGAAGAAACCAAGAGCGAGTGCTGATGAGATGGTAATGTTAATGAATGGTTATGATACTGATTTTGATACTGAAAATAACTTCTATACGGTTAACGGTATCCCATACTATTACATGCACCATCCAATTCAAATTGACAAAAATAGATTAATTCGAATATATCTATTAAATATGCTCGAATTTGATCCTCTAAACAACTTCCATTTACACGCAAATATGTTTAATTTCTATAAAACCGGTACGAAATTGATACCAGATGAATATACCGATATCGTTACTATGAACCAGGCAGAACGTGGAATATTGGAATTCAGCTATAAGTATCCAGGAAAATATATGTTCCATGCTCACAAGACTGAGTTTGCAGAGAAAGGTTGGACAGGTTTATTTCTTGTAAAAGAGGGGACAAATCAGTCTATTAATGAGAATTTAAACGTTACTTCAATAAGGAATATCACTAATTACTCTACAACTGTCACTAATTACTCTACAACTGATTTTAATAAGACAACTGATTTAGTGCCAACAGGAGGCGTAAATTAATGGAAATAAAGGAAGACAGCAATACTAGTAACACTCATAGAATTTCGAAGCGGACAATAATATTTGGAGTTATTCCCTTTATCGTTATCGGGGCAATGATAGTATTGCTATTGAATTCTTCGGGAATCTTATTCCAAAGCTCTATCAAACCGCTACCAGAAATTTCTATTGAGAAGGTTGAGTTTTCAGATAACAATATGATAGTAGCTTCAGTAAGAAACACTGGACCTTCAGAGATCACCATTGCACAAGCTGATGTGAATGACAGGATATATCCTGCAGCAGTCGAGCCTGGTCGAACATTAACTAGACTCGCAGATGCTAAGGTAATAATCCCTTTTGTATGGAATACTGGAGAGCCATATGAGATAGGAATAACTACAGACGATGGAACCCGATTCGATAAATTGGTCAAATCTGCAGCTGCGGCGCCGCGCCCAACAGTAGGACAGGCTTCAACATTTGCTCTTATTGGTACATACGTAGGCATAATTCCTGTGATGATGGGCCTCGTATGGTATCCATTCATTAGAAGGTTAAGTCCCAATAAGTATAACTTTTTCCTTAGCCTTACTGCAGGATTATTAGTTTTTCTTGGTATAGATGCACTACTCGAGAGTAACGAGATAGCAGTCGATAATCTTGCGCCTGCCTTTAATGCACAGATTCTGATTATTATGGTTGCGATCGTTACTTTAATAATCCTACTATATGTTTCACAGAGACTCATTCAGCGTGCCTCAAAGCGTTCAAAACCTGACATTGAATATAAGACAGGATATTCAAGCCACCCAGAACCTGATTTAGGAACAAGGGACATGAAATCTTCTTCTGCGTCATTCCAACAACCACTGTTGATAAGGCCTATAGCCATATCTATGATGATTGCAATCGGTATCGGATTACATAATTTTGGAGAAGGCCTGGCTATTGGAGCAGCAGTATTGTTAGGAGAGGTAGCTTTAAGCTCATTTTTGATTCTAGGATTCACTTTGCACAATACAACAGAGGGGTTGGCGATTGTAGCACCAATGGCTAAAAGTCGAAGAATTCCCGTAGCAAAGTTAATGATTATGGGTTTGATAGCAGGAGGGCCTACTATCATGGGAGCATGGATAGGTGGATTTTTGTACTCTCCTATCGCAACCGTAATTTTTCTTTCAATTGGTGCAGGTGCAATATTCCAAGTAGTTTACTCGATTGGCTCTTGGATGTATCACACCAATGGTAGTAGAGGATTGCTAAATAATCATTGGATTATCATAGGCTTTGCATTTGGGATGTTAATAATGTATCTTACAGGACTGTTGGTTTAAAGATGATTATTAAATATTTAATAGGACTAAAATGGAAACTAAAGAGGTTGTCCTTCTGATGAATAAACTGAGTGAAGTGACAGGATTAGACAAGGATAATAGACTAGTGGCTATTCGCTATGCAAATAGTGTAAAGAAAGAGGATCGGACAGATAGAATGGAGGATTATCTAGAAGTAATTTATGAACTAGTACAAGAGAAGGGATATGCTACGACGGTAGACATCTCAAGTTACCTCAATGTGAGTTCACCTAGTGTGACCAAAATGATGCAGAAACTCGATGAAACGGGATATCTAAAGTACGAAAAATATAGAGGCATTAAGTTAACCAATGAAGGAATTCGTATTGCTCGAAATATTCGAAACAGACACGGTCTTTTAGCTGAATTCTTCATGATAATTGGGGTCGACGAGGAAACAGCTAATAATGATGCAGAAGGTATAGAGCATCACCTGCATCCTGAAACTATGAAGAAGCTCGAGGAATTCATAAATGAACTAAAAAGACACAATTAAAAAGGATATAAACTTTGAGTGCCAGCTTCGAAGAATGGTTGAAAATGAAGAGGTTCAATTAGCATCATTAATGAAAATATTAACAAGGCAATTTAAATGAGGCTGTTGTTTTTTCACTGTTTGGTAATGATGATATGGATATAACTGAATTTGGTTTGACTAATAAATCAGATTTCTATCGCTGTAGTTATGGTGAGTGCTTTAGATTTATACCAAGCAAGTATATGCATAGATGTGCAAAGCCTATAGCTGATACTGAAAGCATAACTGCATTATCAATAATTTTAAGACGTCCTCCAGATTTCAAAAAGCCAGTCACAGACTTGGGAATATAAACAAGTCTTGTTATCTAATTTTATGAAATTTTCTATTGAAAACTTTGTCTATGGTGCTATTGATGGCGCGGTGACAACTTTTGCGGTTGTGGCAGCCGTTGTAGGTGCATTACTATCACCATCCATAATAGTGATATTGGGATTTGCGAATCTATTCGCGGATGGATTCTCTATGGCTATTGGAAACTACTTAGCCGTAAAAACACACAATGAATACGTTGCAAGAGAAAGAAAAAAAGAAGAATGGGAAATTGATAATCTGATTGAAGAGGAGAAACAAGAGATCCGAGACATTTACATCAATAAAGGTTTCAAAGAGGAACTGCTAGAGGAGGTTGTACGAATAATTACTGGAAGACGGAAAGTCTGGATAGATACTATGATGAGAGAAGAGCTGGGATTGATTGAAGACAAGAACAGTCCTATGGTCAATGCTGTAAATACTTTCGTAGGATTTAATGCCATAGGTATAATTCCACTAATCCCTTTCATTTTCTCTTATCTCTCAGGGTTTAACATATCTATTAGTAACGCTTTTTTTTATTCAATAATAGCCACCGCAAGTTCTTTCTTCTTGATCGGAAGCATAAGGGGAAAAGTGGTGCAGAAACCTATGGTCAGCTCAGGATTCAATACATTATTGATAGGAGGAACCGCGGCTGTGGTTTCATATGTGGTTGGACACCTGTTAAGTACTGTTGTACACTAACTTGCATAATAAAAAATATTGATAATTCCATAGCCATATTACAACATCATAAGTTACGAGAAGATATCAATGTTCCAGATTACAAGAAACATCCGGCAAGAACTGATGATTGCCTTCAGTGTGATGCTTTTAATTATCAAATAAAAAAAATGAGGAGGACAATTTATTCATTGGTTAGCACAATTAGCACAAAGGTTTTTGTTTTGTCCCTGAACTTCCTTTTGTTGTAACTCAACGTTTTCTGTTCCACATCCATCACATCGGCCTTGCATTGAATAATACAATTCTTTAAAATATTTATGAGTTAGTTAGATAGAGATTGATTAACCGACAGTCATTTTGCATTGCCAACACAGGTTGTATCTTTTGTGCATATGGGACACTTGAACATGAAATTGACGCAGTTAATTCGAGTTCAATTTTCCATGGTGGACTAGCCAGTCAATTGGATTGAATCTAATGTTGGCTGGATCTGATTTAACATAGAATCAAATTTCTCCTTTGGATTCAGAAATATTATTGCATATAACTCATTATGTTTCTGAGTTAAAATCAGCATACCCCTGAAAGGAACATTATAACCTTCTGGTATCTTGCTTAAAAATTCATTTTTAGGTATTAGGCCCGAAGAAGAATCCAAGAGTTGTGAAGGAGAAGAAAGATTCAGGAAATATCTATAACCATAATTACTGTGACCAAATGTTAACCGATCCGCAGATTCTAGCACTCCTTTATATTTTAGATATCCGGTCATAAAAGGACCAGCAATGAATAATGGAAACACCAAGTCGTCTGGAGCCTTAATTATTGCAAAGATGCTTTTTGTAGAATTTTGAAACCATATCATCGTCGTCGAATTATTAGTAGGACTCGGTTCCCAATTCAGAGGAGGAGTCACGTTAATCTCATTCTTAATCTCACCAAAGGCAAGGCCTGGGCCAGATAGTAACGAAAATGTTGTTACTAAAACAATCAAGATTAGGATTCTATTCCATCTCACGCCTTTCTTATTCTTTTTATTCCTTTTAATACTAACCGAAACATATCCAACTGATGTAACTTGTCTCTTCCTAATTGACCTTGCCCAAGTCATCAGAAATCTAACTTAATTAGTATCTATACTCCAAAAGCTTCGATTAGAGGATCTGGCGGAAATCGTATGCTAAGGATTCGGGTCCAGAAGCAGGAACCTGGATCCATTTGTCACAATTTTGTAGTCATAAATAATACAATACATAAATAATTTAGAGCGGAGGTACAGTAATGCCAATCGATCAAGACTTTCCAAGGAATCACGAGGTAATAGGAAAACATAGACACGCTGACGGTGAACACTTCCACTTTGTATGGGGTCCGGGGAGATCAGATGCTGAGACTTCTCTAATGAGGAAAACAAACGAAACTGGACTTAACTCATGAAAGACTTTTGTATTTTTGAGTGATATATTTTTCATGAGTGTTGAAGAAAATATGAAGTTGATGAAGACCCTAGATGATGCATGGAATTCACAAGACTGGGATACTTTTACTGAACTTCATGCTGATGATGTAATTGTGCGTTGGCCTGGTCAGCCACCAACTATAGGAATAGAAGAGCATAAAATTGAGGGAGAATATTTTTTCAAGGCATTTCCCGATAATCATGTAGAGAACAATCCGTACAAGGTCTTCTTCGGTCAGGGCGATTGGACTTGTTCAATAGCCGATTTTACCGGCACTAACAAGGGTCTAATGAAGGGACCTGACGGCAAGATGATTCCAGCTACAAACAAGAAATTCAAGATAGATTTCTGCACGGTCGCTCGTTGGAAGGACGGCAGAATTGTTGAAGAAAATCTATTCTATGATCCGGTCGGAACGATGAGACAACTCGGTTTGATGTAGATGGTCTCTCGATTAACATTAATTGAAGTAGAGAAGGCTTGGGGAAAGCCTCACAGGGACAAAGGGTATTGGCCAATAGTATAAGAGAAAATATAATGTATTTTCACCATCATTCACATTGGTTTTAGATATTGGAGAAGATAATATGGTGGTCAAAACTCATAAACAGATAAAACCAAATACGGATTTTAACAGTATTCAGTCTAACGATTATTTCTCTAGGGTTATTTTTGACGCAATTATCAATTGATAATCTGTCAAAATCTTTTGGACAAGAACCAAATCCGTTGAAAATCAAACCTTATCGATTATACCCACATAATTTGGCATACCTCCAGAGCTTTCTGCAAGTAAAAAAATGCTTCAACAACAGGCACATGTTCACTCACACCTGCCTCAGTTAGATTGCATGGAACTCCACAACAGACCGAAGGTCCTTATTTTGTTGATGGAATGCCTAACCGCTCTGACATCAGATCAGATACTTCCAAAGGTTCAGTAGAACAAGGCATACCGCTGCGCATAGTAATTCACGTCTACGATGTAGATAATGGCTCATGCGTTCCTCTTAGAGGAGCAAAAGTGGATATTTGGCATGCCAATTCTCAAGGAGTATATTCAGGTGTAAAAGATATGGGAACTACAGAGGAGAACTTCTTACGTGGATATCAAGTGACTGATACTAATGGGACCGTTCATTTCACCACAATTTATCCAGGATGGTATGAGGGAAGAGCAATTCACATTCACGATAAGGTTCGTACTTTTAACGGGTCGGAGAAAACCTTGGAGTGGACAGCACAACTGTACTTCAACAATTCCATCAATGGAACAAGTGCATGAACAAAGTCCTTGCAACAATCATGGTTCTCCCCAAACAACAAACGAAGAAGATATGATTTATAGCGGAACCTCAACGGATGGCCTGATTCAAAAAAATAGCGGAGAACAGTTGATGGTCAACATCACTAAACAAGGAGCATCCTATATTGGAACATTCGATATTGTTCTAAACGCAGGATAAAATGACCGGATGTTACAGTAACTAAAGTGTTTTCGCATTATATTATTATATTCATAATTTACATCCGCATTTAGAACAATTTGGGGCAGTCCCAATATTCAAATGGTGACAATTTACGCATTCTTTATTATAATAAGGACCAGGATTAGACACATTCAATTATTAAAGGGTATAAGTTTTATTTAAGCTCTTACCTATTTCAGACAGTAAATTCTAAGTTCCCTTATGGAGTTCAATCTAACTTTAGTATCAATTTGAAGCAAATACGCATTTGATTACTAAGGTATTGAAAGGGATGAGCTATTTAGGGGCAGATTTTCCTATATAATGCAATATTGTTGGTCGCGGACAATCCTTGATAAGTTCGAGTATTCTATTTTCCATATCTTGAACATTCTTGGTAACGTTTTCGTGCTGACGCATGTGGTCAGTCCATGTATCAGCTATTCTGATTTCGATGTAGTGACTGATATCTGATGGGTCTTGGAATAAATCCCAATAAGCCATTCCCTCACTCTTTAGAATACGTCCTAATTCGTGGATACTCCTCTCGAACTCATGAGATAATTTAGGATCAATATTTTTATATTCGATTGTTACTAGCGCTCGATTATCATCTTGTTTGGGATCAATAGAAGACTGAGGAGGGAGTGACCAATGATCACTTGCTGGTGTAAAATCAAGGTCGTCTAACAGTTCACTACTGTAAGGCTTCCTGGCAATAATAGTTGCAGCTAAGGCTAATGAAGCTACTAAAAGCGTGAGTGGGATACCGAATGTGTTAGCAAAGGCACCCCATATTACGCTTCCAACTACCAAGCCACCATTCAATATGAGCAGATATACTGCTAGTACTCTGGCTCCAATCCATTTTGGTGCAGATTTAATTCCAATGGTGTAAAATTTTGATAGGATCGTGATGTAAGCTATTCCTCCTAGCCCCATTACCATACAAGCTAAATCAAATACTCTTACATATCCCATTGTTAGTGTTACAATTGCAAGTAACGCTATAGAGATAGTAATAAGTGATTCTACTGAAGCCTTATGTTGCAACCTTGGCAAAATCACAATTCCCCCAATTATTGCACCCGCGCCAAATGATCCTAATAGGAGTCCAAAGCCTATGGAATCAAGTCCTAATTCGTGCTTTGCTAATAGCGGTAACAGAGATAATAAAGCGCTACTGCATAATGTAAACAAACCAACACGAACAATTAATACATGTGCTGCTTGAGAATAGCGTATATATCGCAGTTGAATTCGAACAGCTCTAATTATATTTTCTGGTGGTAGAGAGCTTTGTTGTTGGTGGTTATTGATGTTAGGCTTTCTCGGTAATCTGCTTAGAACTATCATCATACCAATAAATGAAGCTGAATTAATGAAAAATACTGCCCAAGGTGCAATGGCTGCTACAATAAAACCACCTACTGTAGGACCGATGACGCGACCTAAGTTACTAGCAAGAGCACTAAGGGTAAGAGCATTTGGTAGTTCTGATCTTGATACGAGTCCACTCATAGTAGGGATAATGGGTGTCCTAATCATGGTCGTACCTGCTCCTAGTGCAAAAGTAAGTGTCAGCAAAACTGTTGTGGTAGTCAGACCAACAAAAGTAAGGACTGCTAGTGCAGTAGATATTGTAAACATGTATGCACATGTGATAAGAAGTATGCTTCGCCGATCAAAAATATCAGAAAGTATTCCAGATGGTAATGCGAATAGTAAAATTGGTAGAGTAGTAGCAGTTGTGATAAGAGAAACGAATAAAGGATTTGGAGCAAGTGAAGTCATTAGCCAGGATGCCCCTACATCATACATAGCCGCACCAACATATGAAAAGAGGGCGGCAATCCACAACATCCTAAATAGACTAGACTTAAAAGGACTCAAACCAGACGCTGAAATGGCTTCTTTGTCTATTTGTGTATCTTTTCTAACCATAGGAATAAGTAAGCAAGCCTTATTCATACATTTTTCTACATAGACACCCTCCCTCTTTGATAAGTCATCCAAGAGTTTTATACCATGTTAGAGAATAAACCATAAGACAAAAGAACTGGTGGGCTTGATTGCTTTTTCTTTATTATGCAGTCAAATCAACCCTCCCACCTCTTTGTCACATTAATTGTATTTTGCTACAATGCTAGTCAAAAAACTTATCTGGTATGTTTACCATATTAATTTGGAAATGTCAACTGCAGAGGTAAAGCCAAAGAAACTCAGATGCGAGATATGTGCAAGGATTTTTGAGACTCCAGAGATGTTGAGCTATCACATATCCGTGGAACATAGTCAAGATAGGAGACCGCCCACTGGCATCTCATAAAATGGGATAATACTTTTCTAAATTAAGGACATCTTTCTCGATATTCTTTATTGTAGTAGACAGCCTTACTGTCATTCTCTAAAACTCCTTCCCTGAAACTGGATTGTCAGTACAAGTATATGAACCCGAGTAATTAACGGTCCTGTCAGGAATCGTATTGTTAACAATGCGGATCCAATTCCAAACAGGCGTTTGAAGAACTATCGTACAAATCAAGTATACGAATCGCAAGTGTAGCTAAATAACAAGTGTTAACATGTGCTGGTCTAATTCGCATCGATTATTGTTAACAATGTGAATCACCATTAAATCAGTATCATTTAGGAGTAAAATGATTGCCAATCTTTATCAAAGCATGATTTAATTAGTCTGATGAGTCTTTCCTTGACAAATTCCTCCGTTATTAGTTCCATATCATAATATTCTGGTATTGTATCTTGGCTAACTTCACCTTTAGTCATCAACCGGTCTTCTTGAATTGATATCTTTTCGCCGGATGATGAGAATTTAATATTAGGATATCTCGATTCATGAGTCAATTTAAGATGTAAACTGAATTCAATACTAGGATTTTTTCCCGCAACAATTTGCGATTGGATATGAACACTTGAGTTCACATCTTTACTCTCTAAGTAACTCTCGAATTTTCTCATCACAGGTTCAATAACATGTTGCGACAACTTACTGAATTCCTTCTTTGAATCTTCATCCTCCCTTAATGAATGAAGCTTCTTTGCTTTGGCATCCTTCACTAGGTTTTGAAAATTTTCTATTAAAGGCCCTAACTCTTTTTCCAGGTCTTCCACAAACCTAATTGAACTTGATTCAAATTAAAGTTAGCTTTGAGTAATAATTTACCTGTATATTTTAACCTTTCAAGATTATTTCCTTCACCACTGAATCTATTTCATTTTGACCTCTTGAACATATAATCAAATTGAAACCCTTCTTGGATAACAGGATAGCTGTTTTCCTGCCTATATCGCGTCCGGTTCCTGTTACCAATGCCGCATAGATGTTACTCATTCTAACTTTCAATTGATTTGGTCAAAAGCAACTTAAAATCTTGTTGATAAAGGAATTGTCCAAGTCATCGAGCCCGGTATTCTTATTCCCAAGCAGCTATATCTTTTTCTGCAATTATTTTAGTAGGTTTTATTTGCACAAGTACCGCTCCCTCTCCACTATTCCTTTCACCATATGCCTTTGAATCTTTCTTACCCATGTATCGTTTCGCAATTCTGATGGCCCATTTCAAAACCTCTTTTTGCCTATATGGATAAAGCTTTGCTGTGCCATGAATAGTTACAAAGGTAAAAGGTGGAGTTTGGTCGTCAATACAAATGCTTATTCTATTATCTCGCTGAATATTTTCTGCTTTAACCGATCCAATAAAAGTTGTAAAATAAATATTTCCTAGGTTATCTTCATTATTTCGATACTCTAATACAAACCAGATGGGAACAACATGAGAGCTTCCATCCTCCTTAACTGTAGCGAGCTTTCCTGTGAAAGTGCCTTTATTGAGAAATCTTCTAATTTGTGTTTTGGACATTTCCGACATATAATAATTCATTTATTTCATTGAATATAAGACTTAAATAAAGTAATCACAATTCACTAAATATTGTGTAGTATTTTTTAGCAATAATTGTCGGTACTATAGATATCATTTTTATTATTAGAAGAGGCCATTAGAGTTCCAAGTAAGTAACGATAGTTTTATCATAAGTCCATCTCCATCTGAAACTAGATATTTGTGAGATGTATATAAGAGGAAACGTTATTTTATGAGCCCGTCGGACTGGTATTGTTAACAGTGCGGATCCAAATCAGGGTACATCGGTGAATTTTTTCATGCCAATTTTAGCACGGTATACTTCCTTGACCTCTTGTGTAACGCGCGTATATATTTACTAATCTGAAGAATTATCTTTGTAAGCCTAATTAGCCTGTGTGCTGACTAATTTGTCAATAATAAAATGGTCCGATACAGTTCCATTGTTATCATAGAAGGTACTATTTAGTCTAGTACCGTTGTTTGTCAACTCTAAATTCAAGAAACCAAAACCGCGATGCTGTGTTACAATGTAAGGGACCTTTTGTTCAAAATTATGAAGTTCTGCTCCTCCGGTTCCAACGGTAGCAAAGACGGTTCCATGAAATTTATTAATATCGTAATTGTAATAGTTGTTGTTTGGATTGACTATAATTGGGTTCTCTGAATCCTTGTTGTTGTATAGTATGGGATAACTTCTTTCATAATTATGACTATGCGCTTGTAATACCAGATCCACATTATATCCATCAAACAAGGAATGGTACACTTCTCTTAGAGTTACCCTTGGACTACACCCTTGACAATCATTTGGTGATATATAAGCAGGTTGATGGTATGCGATTATTATCCACTTGATGGACGAATTTGTTAATGTATTTTCTAAATCTGACTTGACAAATTCATATTGTTTAGAGCCTAACTCATATGGTAATTCGGTGGACATTATCACAAAATGAATATTAAAATGATTAAATGAATAAAATTCGCTTGACATGTTGAAATGCTTCATATATTGACTAGTACGAAAATCATTGTCATGGTCTCCTCGGACTATGCTAGTTATGTTATCTACTGAAGAAATTATTTCAAGCCAGCATTCTGCAGTTCTCTGGTACGAAAGGTCTCCGAGTGCAATAATTAGTTCCGGTTTCCTACTTGAAATATTTTTTAAAGTATTCTTGGAATTATCATTGCATCCCCAGTCACCGACAGCTGCTACGTTAAATAAACTTGAATACGTATACTGAGGAATCATAGGCAGTAAAGATAAGCCAATACAAAAAAGAAGATAATGTAATGTCAAGATCGTAGATCTATCCTATTTGACATATAAATTTGATATTTAATTTATCTCTAGTTTCTTAACATTTATTGAATAAGCAAGATGGAAGAGGAATGGAACAGACTTGTATTTTACATGTCCAGTCAGGATTCGCTTTGTTAACAATTCGGATCCAAAATTGTTACTAATAAGGATCCAAAAGATCAAAACATCTAGATACTATAATTCTTTATACTTATCAACGCTATCAAGGGACCAGTGGGATTTGAACCGTGCATATAGCGAATAAAATACAACAATTAATAAAGAAATTGATAAAACTTTAGAAATATCGGATGAAAGCTCCCAAGCACACAATCTATGAGAGGAAATTAGCTTTTAGATTAGCAGCAGAAAAAATTCCACACAAATCCCAACCGGTCATCTGGTATACAAGGGCCAACTATTACACCCCAGATTTTGTTATTGGGCAGAATCTGATTGTGGAAGTAGATGGTAAAATTCATTCCATGAAGTTCAGAATGACGCCTGACAGAATTCGTCAAAGAGCTTTAAAGAACTTGGGATACTATGTTATGCGAGTCAGAAATGATCGGATACGTAGTGACACGGAATCAGTAGTGAAAGAAATAATTCAGCAGTATTATGAAACGATTGATTTGCAAAAGAGTAATCCAAAAGTAGAAATCGTAAAACACGATACGTATGATTCAATCCCTGATTACGTACAGAATAATATTTCATTGTGGGCTATCGCATTTAATCAACTACTAAAAGAAGAATCGTGGACTGCCGATTTTTTTAAGACTCGCTTGCCTAATTACGATTCAATTCTGGTGCAGAATCAATCGGCTCTTGAACGATTCATGTTACTGTTGTTAGGCCTAAATCTCAAAACTGGCAAGGATGGAATTTTGGATTTTGAGGATTCTGCCGAAGTGTTTGGGAAGGGCATTCAGATTATTCGGGACATTTTTGGCGAGCAAGGTGAAAGCGCCGGTATCCATCTTAAGAATATGTTTAATGTTTCAGCCCCTGGGTTCTTTAAGAATCTAGTATTTTATGGAGGACCGAATATCAACCCCGGGATAGTATCGATAGATAATTTGAACTTGCTCAAAGTACACATAAATGAATTCAACAGACATTTTTCATCATATCAAGTCAGTGTGGAAGAGGGTGAAGTTAAGGACGAATGTCTCTATGCATTAAATAATATTGAGACAAATACTCAATTCGAATGGATAAGAATGTGGAATATCTAGAAGATCATGCGCAATGACCCGACGATACCCATGAAGTTATAAAAATAGATTTTGAATAGGCCGACTGATATTCATCACACCATTCCGTACATTGTCAACACCACGCGTTTTGAATGCGGACTTCTTTTTACAAAGCCGTTATGGGAAAAGTGATGTTTTAATTACTAAATCCGCTTAATTTCGAGTCGCAAAGGCTACTGTACAGTGTATGCGTCTACTACATGCGCAAAGTCTACATCCCCGCTAAGTCTACTGTATGCGCAAAGTCTACACATTGTAAGTTTGCCTTCAGTTGCAGGTTTAGATTCAGTTGGAATTTTTCTTACGTAAATCTGCGGACGCTACTCTAATGTTCTAAAGACTCAACAACTGCATCTGAATCATCGTTTTTAGATGATTGATTCAACCTATCTTGCATTGCCTTTTATCAAAAATGTCTTCCCATTTACTTGTTTTACAAAAAGCCGTCTTGTTTGCACCACTATTTTCAAAAAGCCGTCTTGTTTATTCCCTGTATTTTGAGGTTGTCTCTGATTTCCCGGTTTATGGACAAATTTAACATGAAAAATAAGTTTGTGTTCACTTATCATGGCTCCTCTTGCACTTCCTCATCCTTTTCCTTCTCTTCTTCCTCGTCCTGTTCAACGTCTTCTAGCTCATGGGTTTCATCCTTGATTTCTTCTCTTTCTTCCTCTTTCACTTCTCCTTCAGATTCGTCGCTCATGGTCTAAGGAATAAGATACAAACTATAATAAAAATAATTACAAATATCTTTTTTAATAATGCATTTATCCTATTAATTAGGTTAAAGTTACTAAATTTGGTAGTCTTTAATATTGCTATTCTTTCTTAACTATACTTATGTTTGTCTTAGTGTGGCACGATTTTACACTCGCAGGTTTCCTGGGGACCGTTACAACTTTTACAATTTTTAGTTTCCGAATCTACAGCACCCCAACAGCGGGAACACCCCGTATTTATGACATCATCGTCTGCCATTAACTGCTTAAATCCAGTGATCCTATATAACATTTTACTCAATCGATATTAGTAACAATCAGGACAATTCAAAAGTTCACTTAGTCATGTAGGGACAAATCATGTAATGACGAATAAATTATTGTAACTTATAACGCTAACATATCCATTAGACTCGCCCAAGAAAGTATCTTTAAATATTAACATACCACATGGTCGATTTAATGATTAATCATGAAAGTAAAAAATGTGATAACTGTGGAGATTCGGTCGATCGGTTAGTTCCTCTAAATGACCCAACTAGAATTGGCAGGTGGTGGTGTTTGAAATGCATATACAAAGAAGGTAAGGCTAAATTTGATGCTGACGCCAAGAATGGTTAACGGCGATGAAAGCGAATCCGGAAGGATTAGGAATAAATTTAATTCACAGACGTCGGGATTCATATTGTTAACAATTCGGATCCAGACGTGCGGAACAAGACTGAATAATTTCATTTAAAACCCTATGTACCTATGATAAATTTACGTTTAATCTATCTCCAATCATCGATTGCATAGACATCCTCAATATGGTACCCTGGATCATTATTTTTAGTCATCATAACGCCCTGGAATTCAGTCCTGAACCCCATGGAAATCATTCTCCTGTAGGCCGCCAAGTTACCTAGATTAACTCCAGCAGCAAGTTTAGATAGTCCTTGGGATGCCGCAAAATGTTCACAGTACTCAATAAGGTCATCAAAATTAGCAGATTCGGACCTGTCCTCACTTGCTGTCACCGAACCAAACTTAACATAGCATGAATTGCTTCCAGCCTCGGTTTTTGGTCCACAGTGACAGACGGCTAGACCTACCAACTTGTTACTTTTGTTATCAGTCAAGAGAATTGTATCTCCAAGTTTCTGATTTGCCACAGACAGTATTTCAATCTTGAGATCTAGCCCATCATATATCGAATCTGTTAGAGAAGAACAGTTGTGAAGAACCTCTGATGTTTGCGCTTTTTGGATGTCAGAATATTTGGTCCAACTTATCTTCTCTTGGCTCTCTTTCTCTGCGTACTCTGACTTGACAGGTTTTGACATAACTGCGGTAAGAAACCTAGGCCAAAAGTCGTACTTTTGGTAAAGGTGGATATGTTTAGGACTATGGGAGAAGGTGAAGAGTCCAACGTGTTTAGTTTTTAGTTCTTTAAAGATCTCCATTGTCTTATCTAACAAACGTTTTGCAATGCCTTTGTCCCAAAGATCGGGATGGATTGTGAGTGGCCCAAATATACCTACACTGCCCCAATTTGCGATAAAGTTTGATCCTACGAAATTTCCATCTACCTCAACAGCCAGTGACAATGAAGGATCCGCCCTAAATCGTGTACCGATATAGTCTGTATCACGGAAGAAACTCATAGGGTCAGGTAATCCAAGAAATGTGCCAAAAGATAGTCTAAAAATGGTATCTGCTTCTTTTAGATCAGCTTCTCTTAAGGAACGAATGACAGGTTCCATTATTAAACTATGTAAAGTGATCTACTAAAATCTTAAGGAACTTGGTCTAATGAGAAATGTTAGAATAAAAGAATCTGATTGAAGACTGAAGCCGTCGGGGTCAACCCGATTTTTCATATTGATCTAGTTTAGAAATTCTAGTCTCTGAGTAGTAATTGCCATATTATTTAAAATATTCCGCCTCAGGGATAATCGGAATCATTAATTCCAAACAAGGTACTCGTGATAATTCGTTTGAGGTATGATTAAGATATTACAAGGTATTCGCAAAATAAAAACCTGATTGAAAATAGTATATCCCAGATTTTTCAACTTCAAAATTCTTATTATCGAATGTTTATTTTTAACTGATTCGATTAGAACTTCTCAATAGTCCTAAGGTGATCTAATGCTGTTACTGGAAACGATGAAATGAAGATCAGGTGGGAAGAATATTTTAGAAAGAGATTTAGAATTACGATTAATGAACCTTATGAAAAACTTAACCGCCTGATTCGCGAGCACAAGTTAATGGTACAACTACTTTGAATTGTGGGATATGAAATCTGTTACTATATATTAGTATGAATTAACTTTAGTTATCTGCTTCAGAATGGGTATGTATATTTTTTAATATTTCATGCACCTTATTTCTGAATAGGGTTAAGCCGATCCTTTTAGCGTATGGCTGACCTCTTGCAAATGATTCAGCCAAATTCCTGACAAACTCCATTTCTACTTTTGGCGGCATGGGCGGCTCAAATGGATCGACATATGCTTCCACTATGGTTGGCTTTCGTTCTTTCATAGCTTCATGTATTTTAGATTTTATTTCGGATGGCTCATTGATAGCGTATCCTTTGCCACCACAATCTTCAGCAAACCTTGCAAAATCGATTGGAGAAAACTCAACTCCAAATTCCGGGTTTCCCAGGAATCCCATTTGTTCCCATCTAATCATACCTAAGGTATTATTCTTGATAACAATTATTTTTATTGGAAGGTTATATTGTACAGCAGTGGCAAATTCGCCCATCAGCATTGTCAATCCACCATCACCAACAAATGCCACGCACTGTCTTTCTGGAAATGCGATCTGCGCTGCTATTGCATAGGGCAAACCACATGCCATACTAGCTAATGTACCTGATACAGAAAATTTCATTCCTTTTCTAATAATTATGTGTCGAGCTGCCCAAGATGTATTCGTACCGGAATCTGTAGAAATAATTGCATTATCTTCCAGTTCATCAGAGACTGCTTTTGCAATAACTTGTGGCTTGATTGGCTTATCAGTTCTAGTACTTTGCTCTTTCAATAAACTATTCCAGCTTTTCATTGCTTGTTGTTTTGAATTTAAAAATTCTAGATTATCATTTTGATTTAGCAGTGGTAGCAGTGCAGACAGTACGAGCTTTGAATCACCTACTAGACCAATTTCAACAGGATAACGAAGACCAATCTTTTCAGCTTTTATATCAATTTGAATTCCTCTTGCTTGACCAGGCTTCGGAAGATAATCAATATAAGGAAACGATGTTCCAACCATAAGTAACGTATCTGCTTCACTCATAGCATCACTGGATGGTTCTGTTCCAAGTAAACCGAGACCGCCGATACTATATGGATCATCGTCAGGAATTACGGCTTTACCCAAGAGTGCTTTAACAACTGGAGCACCCAATTTTTCTGCAAGTGCAATTATCTCTTCTCCAGAATCAAGTGCTCCTTGTCCTACAAGTAGAACGATCCTACTACCTTCATTAAGAATTTTGGCTGCTTTTACTAGTAAAGATTGACTTGGAATTGTTTCGGCAGCATACACACTAGAGGTATGGTAGGCAACATTATGTCTAGTATAGTTACCATTCAATTTCTTTTCTTGAATATCTATCGGAATTGTTATGTGGCTGACTCCTCTTTGTGCAAGAGCGGTTCTGCACGAAATGTCCACTGCCATCTCGGCTTGTTCTGGAACACTTATCATGCTATTATAGACTGACACGTCGGAGAAAAGATTTAACAGGTTAATGTCCTGTTGGTAACTTGAATTCATCAAATCGGAGTATGTGCTTCCAGTAATGGCAATAACAGGAGTGTTATCTGCTTTTGCATCATAAAGTCCATTCAAAAGGTGTATTGCACCAGGTCCTGAAGTTGCAAGACACGCTCCAAGTTTTCCAGTATATTTTGCGTATGCACAAGCCATAAAAGCTGCCGATTCTTCATGTCTCACAAGGATGAATTTGATTCTATCCTGTCTACGTCTTAACGCTTCCATAAATCCATTTATTCCATCACCAGGTAATCCGAAAATGACTTCAACTTTCCAGTCCAGTAAAGCTTCAGCTACAATATCAGCAGTACGCATGTTTTCATATTCGCTCATGACATATACCATAGAGTCTGATATGATATGTAGCTTTTGCTACTAATGGTAATCAACGAATGATTGGTACTCAATATGGCGAATCAAACAACAGAAAACGCCTTATAAGTCTCGTAACTTATTATTATATAATGACGCCTCCACTCAAACTGGGCTAAAGAAGACCGATTTTCAGGAAGGAAAGCTAGTAAAAGAAGACATCGAAGGCAAATCAGTTGTACTAATAATGTTAAATGGTAAACTATTCGCCATGGATTCTGTGTGCTCACATGAAGGAGGTCCTTTAGAAGATGGCTTATTAGAAGGTTATAATCTAATCTGTCCATGGCATCAAGGAATTTTTGACATACGCAATGTTAAGGCATCTCCCGAAACAAGCTGGGTTAGTGATCTGAACTCTTATTCTGTAATTGTTGATGAAAAAAAGCGGAGAAATTGCGATAGAAACTTTTCCTAGTGATACTAGTCTAAAGAACATCCTAGTGATACTAGTCTAAAGAACAATAATACATCCGTATCTGGTCAACGGGAGATAGTCAACGAAGAAATATTGCCAACAAAACCACTGAAATTAAAATTAAAGTTGCTTGAGAAGACAGCAAAAAAAGAGACAGATGTTATGTCTTTCAAATTTTCAAGAAACGATGAATATAATCATCTCGACTACAAGGCGGGACATTACGCAATAGTAGACCTGGGAACAAACGAGGATCCAAAAGGACCTATACGCTCGTTTACCATGGCCTCATCTCCAACAGAAGATGTATTTTAATTACTACAAGAATACGAGATACTCCTTTCAAAAAGAAGTTAGCAAGTTTATACATTGAATCCACGGTGAATATCACCTCGCCGATGGGAGAATTTGTCCTACCAGATGATAATTCAAAATCCATAGTATTTCATTCAGGTGAAATAGGCGTTACACCATTTAGGAGCATGGTAAAGTACGTTACAGATAATCAAGTTCCCTCAAAGATAACAATGTTTGATTGAAATCAAAATATTGAGAATACATTATTTTAAAGCAGAATTTGATGACTGCTTGAAACATAATAATAACCTAAAAATAATATACACCATTTCAGAAGAAGAACAATCCAGTAATCTTGATGAATGGCGATATGAACAAGGTAGAATAAATAAAGCAATGATAGAAAAATACCTGAGTGGTAATGAACTGGAATCCGCCTTGTTCTATGTTTGTGGACCACCTGCTATGCTTAATGCTATGAAACAAATTCTTAAAGACGAATTTAAAGTACCTGATGAAAGAATAAAAATAGAAGAGTTTACTGGTTGCTGAAATAGGTGACGTTTCATTAGGCCTTAAGCGCTGGTATTGAAGCCACCAGGCGGACTATTCTTATGGATTGACGTATTATTTTATGTTCAACAAACGATAAAATGATTCAATTAAAAGAATTTGGTGTTTGGTAGGCCACGAAAGACCCACACAGTCCATTAAAGTTTTCTCCTTCTTGACAGCAAATCGAGTTCGGTACCCACGACGCTATCGATTCAAAATTAGGATTCTAATATAGGAATTAACTGCTAAGCTTTTGCAAAAGATTTTTACTAAAAGGGATGCAAAATACAGTAAAAAAGTATCGGGATCACGCTTTCTTGAAGAAAAATATCTATAAACCTTAAATTCTATGGCGTATACATAATGTTGTGACTGTCGATAAGCAATATGAACACTCTTCCAACAATGAAAAAGCAAACTTAAAACCAACAAAAGAATCCAACGTTACTTCTCAAAACTCTTCAATTCCAAAGGAAAAACTTCCTTCATTTAGTAAAATCCTAATTGCTGACGATGGAAAAGAAGAATCAAATAGGTTGCTTAACTATGCTGTATCTCTATCCAAATACTCAGGAGCAGAATTACTAATTTTACGAATTTTAGGAGATATGAAGAAAATGGGAAATGTCTCAGTACAAGGTTCTAATGAAGATGAGAAGGATCACAAGGATATGAAACGAGAAATTAAAGGAGAAATAATAGATGAAATGGAAAAAAAGATAAACAGATGCATAGAAGCAGGATGTCAAAATAAAATTTCGTATAAATTCAGAGTGGGTGATGCTAAAAAAGAAATAATCAATGAAGTTAAAGAGGGAAATTACGATTTAATAGTGTTAAGGAGCTCAAGGAGTTCACAAAAAGATTCTTGGATTAGATCCTTTTTTAGCGATGCACGAAATATAATTAGTAACATAGACATACCTGTTTTGATAGTACAGTAAATTAAACCAAAATCTTGAACACAATTATGAATCTGGAATATTTTATGAGCCTGTCGGGAATCATATTGTTAACAGTTCGAATCCATATAGGTTAGGAGTAAATTTAATTCACAGAGGTGGAATCGAATTGTTAACAGTTCGGATCCAGTCACAGAGCGATATGACTAATATTAATCGGGAAGGTTGTAGTTTTCATCCTCCGGCTGGATTCTCTTGAAAACTTCACCAGTGTTCTTCTAATGGTATTAAAAACAAACTACTGATAACTAGAATTCCTACAATCATTCCTATTGTACAGATGTTCGACTTTAGGTATTTTAATGGTTTCATATGACTATTTCGCATAGGAACTATTACTATCATTGTCATCATTCAAGCTGAGAACTCACACTCAATTTTGATTTCTTAAGATCCCGGTAATATAGGATGAAATGTCAATACTGTTAATAAACAAATTATCAATTCTTTCGTTTTCATCTGTCGGGATTCGACTGAATATTCATACCGAACTATTGCATCAATTAAACTCAATTTATACTAGTAGTGAGGCGTTGTCTAACGTATAAAGTATTGAATTTTCAGCTGGGCCGGAAGAGATTGACATTGTTTACAGTGTGGGTCTTTATTTACATTGTTAGGACCTAGTAGCAGGTTTCGCACTGTGTTAGTTTTCAGTTACTACAACGTATAAATAAAATGCTTATGTAAACAAGAACAATGATTCAAAAGCAAGGTTACGTTGAGGTAGGAAAAGTAAGTGAAATTACTAAAGGGCAAATGAAACATCTAGACTTAAATGGAAAAGAAATTGTAATAGCCAATGTTGATGGAAAGTTTTATGCTTTTGACGAAAGATGTGGGCATATGAATGCCAGACTTTCAAATGGGAATATTAATCAAAATATAGTAACGTGCCCTTTCCATGCGGCAAAGTTTGATATTACCACTGGAAAGAAAGTAGGAGAACCGGTTTTAGAAATACCTCCTGATATGGAACCTCTACCTCCAAAGTGGCAAAAATATATGGAAAATGTCGGCAAGGAGATGTCATATATTAAAACGTATGACCAGAATACATATGAAGTTACCATTGAAGGAGATATTATAAGGATAAAAACATGACAGTTAATTTTTTATTTACATAGTCAGAATATTAAATGTGAAAATTTGCTCAAAATATGGCGAGCCGGGAGGGATTTAATTTATTAACAATGTGAGTCGTTATTAGAAATTGTAATTATCAATTATTATTTACTTTTCACGCAGATGAATAACATTTTTACTTCTATTCACTTTTCAACGAATTCTAATTTTATTTCACTAGTCACTGTAGAGGTTCCAACTGAAATATCCGTCTGAAAATAATTTCAATTAATGTTATAAATAAATCTCTTCATCTTACAATGAGAACTGTCGTTATTCCGGTTATGATCAAAACCTTCTTTAACGTAAATATCATACCATTCTTATTGTCAGAAGGTTATTACGATACAGGCTCCATTGACGGTTTTCTACAAGAATTGGATAGAGAGAAAGCCAAGGTGGTCATCGCGAAAGAATTTAGGAAATTTAAGAAACCAACAACAGTCATAAAGGGCCTTGAGGGTATGACTGACGTTGCTTCAATCACAAAAGAATTGAAAATCAAACTTGGAGCTGGAGGTACTTATAAGAATGGATTTGTCATTTTGCAGGGTGATCATAGAAGTGCAGCCAAGGACTTTCTCATTACAAAAGGAATTAAGGAAGATCTAATCGAAGTCAGATAATGTTAAATTTTTGAATTAATACGATTCCTAACGAGCATAGCAATATTTTGTATTCACTTTTGATGCATCAAACATGGTAAGTTAATGGATTGTGAAGAAAGTATGATGGCTTTACCAAGTATAAACCACGATATTACAAGTCTTATGCGCAATAACTCTAATTGTAACATTGTTATGGCTGATTGTAACAAGAACAATTCGTTTAATTCTACTAATATCGAAAATTATGCCCAAAATATGGTGGGGCGGAAGGGACTGATCTGGAATTTCAGATGGGTGGACTTGTTAGGTATTAGTAATTTGTAAAAGAGCTCGGAATATCAAAATTAGCTATTACAAACTCGCCAGATTTATTTTCCTTTTTGTAATATAGATTCAATTTTTTCTTCTAAACTCAAGATCTTATTCTCCAAGGCTACAACTTGCTTTAGAAGTTTATCCTGAATATCCGAAGTTTTTTTCTGTCGATTGTAGACCCACCATGTAATTATTACACCTATTATTATGCCCGCGGCTAATCCGACCCAGGTACTTCCTGCATTCGATATATCCGCATTCCTATCACAATCGCCACCGAATATTGCCTGTAGCTCATACATGCACCCCCAAAAGGAAAGGATTTCAAACAATCTACCATTATAGCGACATCAGTTACTGTTATGATTTACGCCTTGTTCTTAATAAAATTGATACTAATAGTCATATCTAGTTTACTGGGTCTGAAGCCGCCGGTTCTCCTTCTCTCATAATTGGTGACACATGTCCCCATTTGAGATAATTCCAGGCTCCTAGTCGAATTCCTGATGATGCCATTGTATAATTTCATCGAGTTATTCAGGTGTTGAATGTTTTTATACCGTAAATATTGAATCAAACAAGGAACTATTTGACTATTGATCCAAAACAATACAAGGAGGAATTAAGTCATGGTTATGATAACGCAGCTCCTGGTTGGCAAAAGTGGTGGAAGACACTAGAAACGGCCACTCAAGAAGTTAGTAAACGTCTAGTGGAACTTGCAGAGATAAAACCAGGTTCTAAGGTTCTGGATATTGCTACAGGTATAGGAGAACCAGCTCTCACCGCTGCAAAACAAGTAGGTAACACTGGCCACATACTAGCGATAGATATTTCACCACAGATGTTATTCTTCGCAAAAGAAAGAGCTATCTCTTTAGGTCTACAAGAGGTGGTTGAATTTAAAGAGGGCGATGCGGAAACAATTGATTTACCGTCCTCAACATTTGACGCAGCACTATGCAGATGGGGATTAATGTTTTTAACAAATCCTAAGGCAGGTTTATCTAATATTTACGGGTCATTAGTAAAGGGTGGCCATTTCGCAGCCGCTGTTTGGGCTTCGCCAGAGAAAGTTCCTTTCATTTCGGTACCTATGAACATCGTACTGAAAGAAACGAACAGTCCTCCTCCGAGAACGCCTGGACCGTTTAGCATGTCGGACCAAAACAACCTTAAGAAATTCTATGAAGAATCAGGATTCATTCATACTGTTATCGAAAGAATAAAAGTGGTTTCTGATTTTGATTCATCCGATGACTTTACAGCCTTTACAATTGACCACGGTGGCCCTGCTCTTCAAAATGTCCTGGCAGGAAAGACAAACGTAAGAAGACAACAAATAGAAACGGCAATTAGTAAAGGATCAGAAAAGTATGCCGACAGTACCGGAAAAGTTAGGTTCGAGAATGAAGCTATAGTAATTGTTGGAAGAAAATAGAGAGTTTATTTGAAGTTTCTAATGACGACTATCAGCTAATGGGGAAATAAAATAGTTTTCATATTATTTTATAATACCTGCACGTATGTTTATATTCCAAGTGACTTCTTTTTTATCATGCTCATCTCCCCACAAAGTATTTACTTCGGGTTTGACTAGATCTAATGGATCCCGTTTATTTTCGGAATAATACCTCTTTACTGATGACCAAGTTTTCATATAATTCCATAGTTGATGCAAATTCCAATATAACGTTGTTTTAAATGCAGGAACAGAAATTTCCTTAAATGGAAAAACGATTGTTTTATATTTTTCCTTAACATATTTTGTTTCTTTGTCCCAGTAACTACCAAGAATTTCACCGTCTACATCAAGCCTGTCAGTAACCTTATCTATTTGAGGATTTATCTTATGCATATCATAACTCCAAACTGCTATGATTCCATCTTTTTTTCCAACTCTTTTTACATTATAGTAAAATTTATCGAAATCAAACCAATGTAATGCTTGAGCTACAGTCACAATATCGACAGAATCGTTGTCTAACTCTGCATTTTCAGCTGGAAATACCTTGTAATCTATGTTTCCTCTCTGAAAGCCATGTCGAATCTGATTCTTGCTTGCGTCACTTCCGATTACTTTTTTAAAATATTTGCTGAGTCCTATAGCTGCCTGTCCGTTCCCCGTTGCACAATCCCAAGCGAGATTTTTTTGAGGTGTTACTGTAGATAAGAATTCAAAAAGTGATTCAGGATAAGTTGGTCTCGAGAAAGAATATTCTTTTGATTGAGTAGAAAAATTATCTATGAATCCTCCGGACACTAGAATTGTTCATGCATTCTAGTTATTATTCGTTCTATTCTTTTATTACTAAATTGAATTCTCTTCAAAGAACAAAACGTAGTCCCTATATCATACACTAGGTCTGAAGCCGTCGGGAATCGTATTGTTAACTAACAGTTCGAATCCAGCCAAAGGATTATGAGTCTTGTTCATTAATACATATTTGATATAATATCCAATCTAGGATCCTTAGCACGCTACGCTTCCATTATTCTTTGTATCTACTCAACAGTAGCCAATATAGCAATATCCATAAATATAATGAACAACTCCCTTGAAGAATGAGATTCTTAATACTTGCAAAGATTGCTACAGAAGACGGAAACAAAATGGTACAGGACCCAAACTTATTGAGAAAACTTGAAAAATATATAAACAAAGTCAAGGCTGAAGCAACATATTTCTTTGAAGCGGATGGCAATAGAGTGGCTTCCTTTATTGTTGATATAGAGAATACAGAACAGATACCAGTTTTGGTTGAACCTCTGTTTAGTGGAATGGGTGCTCACGTAGAGTTGCACCCGGTAATGAGCTTTGATGACCTAAAGAAGGGAATACCACAAGCCGTAGTTGAAGTAAACTCTTACCGTTACTAAAAACATATTTTTTCAATCCTTTAATATGCTAGGCCTGACCATAACCTGCAAATTCCATCTGAACGGATAAAAATTGAAGAATTCACTGGATATTAACCAATTTGGGAGCCCTGAGTTAAGGAGAGTTCCTTATGATGTATGATGTAGATATGATATTATGAAAAGATTTGTAACTAAGCGCAAACAACCTTCAAGCCTGCATTACCTTTGTTTGAAAACTGAGATAAAAAAAGGTGAATCAAAGGCCTTTTCTATTTCTCGAGACAAAGGCATCAAGCAAGATATTGCAGTGTTTAATATAGACGATAATTTCTATGCAATTTCTAACGTCTGTGCACACAAAGGAGGCCCACTCAGTCAGGGGACCTTGGAAAATAGTATAGTGACGTGTCCTTGGCATGGATGGAAATATAATGTTTTTAATGGAAAATCACCGCATCGAGGAGGAGATAGTGTGAATAGTTACAAAATATACGTGATTGGTAACAAATTGTATCTAGATCTGATTCCTTCACAGCTAGGAACAACTTCCTATAGGCCTCACAAAGCCTATGGTGAACTACGAGACTCTGTTAGAAATTATTTATCACATAAGGACAATGACTCGATAATTCAAAGTGATAACAAAATGCACGTCTTGGGCATTTCTACAACCAATACTAATGACAAGATCGCTCCAAGAAAAAGCACATCTGAAGAATCATTGAAATTTGCTTTAGACTATGCCAAAAATAAACTAGGTGCAGATTGTTATATGATTAAACTGAGAAATATGAAATTTAGGCACTGCGAAGGATATTATTCTAAAAACGCAAAGGCTTGCATTTTCCCTTGTTCGATTTCAGAAATGGATAAAGAAGATGAAATGCTAGAAGTCTATGAAAGGGTTATAATTTGGTCAGACGTTGTCCTTGTTTCTACTCCTATAAGATGGGGAAACGCAAGTTCTCTGTATTATCAAATGATTCAAAGGATGAATTGTGTTCAAAATCAATCAGTTACTAATCAACAATACTTAATCAGGGATAAGACAGCGGCTTTTATAATAACAGGAGGTCAGGACAATGTTCAGCACGTTGCTGGAGAGATGCTAACTTTTTGGTCACAGCTAGGATTTGTGTTTGGTAAATTCCCGTTCGCAGGCTGGACTAGAGGATGGTATGCTGAAGATACTGAGAACAATTATAATAGAATGATGTCAGACCAGGGTGCAGCAATGAGGACAGATATCAAACGAACTGTAAGAGGTGCGGTAAAGATGTCAAAATTAATTAGAGAAAACAGATATGATGAGCAAATAATATAATAAAAAAATAATTTTTTTCTAAGACAGGACCATTTCTCGATTTATTATTTCTTATATACTCCTTCATTGGATAACCTCATACCTCATAATATTTGTAAAGTCGAAGAAGTGGCCAAGTTCTCAACCGTAATAACTAGACGCTAGGGAATCCGAAGAATTTTCGGAACTGAACGTCTAGAAGAATAAGAGGCACTAGAACAGAATACGAACCAAGCTGAACAGATTGAAGGAAGCGAAGAAACAGAAGAAACCATTCATCAAGAAGCGTCCGAAAACCAAAGGAGAGCTTTAGGATTCCCACTTTCAGTTAGTGCAGGGATTGGGTATGCTGCAATAGGATTATGGATGATACTAAATAAGAGAAACAGTAAAATTCCTAACGTAGCCATAGTTGGTTCATTGATATTGTTAGGAATTTATTTTACTTCTAGGACGATAGGGATATCTAGTTTAAGAACAGAACCAATAGGATTTTTGGATGATGTTGTGGCCGGTCTCCAAGTCGCAATAATTGCTACTTCATTATATGTACTAATTGGGAAAATATGCGCCAAAGGAATAACTGTTGGTAAATAGTGGTAGAATCAAACACATTCTGTCGCTCATTATAAGTTTAATTTTCTAATCCTTAAATACGATAATTTTATTATACTGCAAGGAAGCTATCATGTCGACTACACAATTTACCTCAGAATCACGTGGTCAATACAGCGCTAAGGGCTATTCAGCTACGAGTGCGACCTCGGAGCTTACTCCGACAGCGATCTCGAGGCGCGAGCCGGGCGACCACGATGTTCAGATTGAAATTCTCTTTTGTGGTATCTGCCACTCTGACCTCCACCAAGTCCGTAATGAGTGGAGCGTGATGCCTACTGTCTATCCCTGCATTCCGGGACATGAGATAGTTGGTAGAGTCACAAAGGTCGGCACTGCAGTCACCAAGTTCAAGCCGGGCGACCTTGCGGCAGTCGGCTGCCTAGTTGACTCCGACGGCTCATGTCCCGATTGTCAAACTGGTCTTGAACAATTCTGCCCCAACTTGACTCTTACCTATAATTCGCCCGATCCCTACTTAGGGGGCGTTACCTATGGGGGATACTCCGACAGTATAGTAGTTAAAGACCATTTTGTTCTTCACGTTCCTCCCAACCTCAATCTTGCCGGAGTAGCACCTCTCCTCTGCGCTGGAATCACAACCTACTCGCCATTGCGACACTGGGGCGTTACTAATGGTAAGAAAGTCGGGGTAGTTGGTCTTGGTGGACTTGGACACATGGCGGTAAAGTTTGCACATGCCCTTGGCGCTTATGTCGTTGTCTTAACCACTTCACAGAATAAGAAGGATGATGCACTTCACCTTGGCGCTGACGAAGTTATCGTATCCCACAATACTGACCAGATGAACAAACATGCTGGCAGTTTTGACTTTATACTCGATACCGTTTCCGCTGAGCATGACATCAACGCCTACATACAGCTACTCGGCCGCGACGGAAACATCACCCTTGTTGGCGCCCCAGACAAGCCTTACGCCATATCTGCATTTGGACTTTTGTTCCAGCGTCGCAGCATCTCTGGTTCACTCATAGGAGGTGTCACCGAAACACAGGAAATGCTAGACTTTTGTGGCAAGCATAACATTACTGCAGATGTTGAAGTTATTCCTATCCAGAAGGTTAACGAGGCTTACGATAGATTGCTCAAGTCCGATGTAAAGTATCGGTTTTCTATTGATATAGCATCCATCAAATATGAGTAAAAAGACAAGCCGACTCACTAGTATTCTGTTCGTTCAGTATTCGTTACGTGGTTTTCTGCTCGCATATCCTACGATAGTGAACTCTTCCTTTAAGGCGAGTAAATCAATTTTATTTTTCAAGCAGGTGAATGTTTGATTTCCTCTGAATTCCCTACAAGAGTTTGCTTCTTACCAGTTCTTTTTGCCCTTGATGCAGACAAGATTACAACAAGGCCAATAAAGACGCCAATCGCGATGGCATACGATAACAGCGAGTCAGCCATGTAATCATATTATGAGCTAGATTCGAGATAAACATTATACATTAGGCAAAAAATGTCAATTAAGTGGAACTTGACAGTAATTTAATTAATCCAAATGCAGTTACAAATCTGGTAATTCGGGGAGTAACAAGTGGATAATAGATAATAAACAATCAATGTTAAGGTCTTCGCCCGTCGGGGCCAATCTTATTTTTCAGATTGATCTGATTTAGAATTTTTATATTCTTTATAAAGAGAACTTTACATGAATATAGCATTTGAAATTAATATCATTTTAGGTTTAGTCCAATAAAATTCCTATTGAAACGAACGATTAAAGTTTCTAAAGTCCAGGTTCTTCAGGACTAGGCTGAATTTCATTTAGTTCCCGTCGGATCATAAGGGCTGTAGAAATCAACAAAGGTTGCCTTTACAATTTTGAATGCCAGACCTTCTTCATATGGCCCTTTGGATATAGCTTTCAGAATACCCCGCTGAACTGATTTTAGTCTTTTCTTATCCAACATTATGTCTTGCGGAATATCGATCTTTAATTCCATTTTTAATAATACTCCTTTAGTCTCAACCATTAATTACGTAATAAAATCGATATTTAAAAAGATAAGTCTATTTCTCTGCTAATATAAGCACTAAATACCATATCCTATCACATATGTTATTTCTGAGCCTTGGTATCGTCTATATCACTTTCTGCAAGAAGGTTTAGTGAAGTAAGATCTTCATAAAGTTTTGTGAAAGCCCACTTTTCATAATCATTTTCTGCATCTTTTATCCACTCATCCAAGGAATAATCCTGAATTAGACGATAATGGTATTTGCTGACATCTTCTAATGGTGCTAGAAAAATTATCTCTGTTTTTTCATCCATACAATATCGTCTTGCTTTCATTTGTTTTCTTAACGCATGAACACGCTCTTCTGTTAGAGGCCCATCTTTTTTTTTCGTTATCTCGCTCATTTACTGAGTAAGGGTGTCAAACGAATGTTATTATTTATTGCGGTCATTTTCGCTTTTTCGATATTGTTTTTAGGCTTGGTTAGTTTGAGTTGGTTTGTATTCAACTTTATAAATTATAAAACTCTATATTGTATATGAAAAACCAACTTACCATGAAAGTGTCTTTAGTTTTGACCTTGGTGGTCTGTGTGCAAATGAGTGGTTTAGTAACAATGCAAAGCATGTGGGCATTCGCTCAAGGCAACTTGTCTCAGGTATTGAACCAAACTGGTAACCAAACTGGTAACCAAACTGGAAATCAATCCTTATCTTCTGCAATCCCTGGTCAACAAGGCGGCACTCCCCCAAAGACGGGTCCTAGTTAATGGCATACGGGAAAGATATCTGTAGTTCCTGTGGTAAACATACGGATATAGTAGCCAAATTGGTAGAAGATGTCGAGAGGCTTTATTGTAAGGAATGCCAGGATAAAGAATTGAAAATGATGTTAGAAAATTTTGATCAAATAAATTTTTACTGTATAAAATGCGGTTCTTCCAATGTGACTAAAAACGATCAAAAGACAGGAATTAGTTTAACTGATGTGCAAGGTATTCTATATGCTAACGCCTTCATTACATGTACCAATTGTAAACATAGATCTTTTGTCAGTATAGAAGATCATGGAAAAATACACTGATGGTAAATAAAATTCCGTCGGGATTCGAATCGTGCATGGAGTAGGGTTCTATTACCTGGAATTTGGGTTCTATTACCTGGAATTTAGCTCTTTATTCCATAAACAAATGAGGATTTAGAATGTCAAATAAACGAATTCTACTCGTAGCTTTAAAGGTTGATCCTCTTTAATATTTCCTATAAGAAATTAGTCCAGTTTCATTCTTTCGTATAGTTTCTTAAACTGAGGATAGGAATTAGAATATCTTTCATCCCCAAGCATATTCTGAACGAAGGTATCTTGATAATATTGGATCAATGTGGGTTTCATATATGCTATCATTCTTCTATCTGTGATCACTTTTGTGTTGATAAGAAAAGATAACCAGTCTGCAGTATTCAATATCCGTGAATAAAGTTCTTTCCTCCCTTGATGATCTTGAGAGCTTGAAGGTAACTTGGACAATTCTCGATCCAGTTGGCGGAGATCGTTAAAAATGGTTTCTGTAATTGTTATTTGGTCTAGCTCCTTCGAACGCTTGAATGTTCTGACTGTATAATACAGTGCTACAGCATATATTATTGCAACAATTATCTGGATATAATCCGAAGATGTGAGCAGCATTTAAATTCTGGAGATCCAATCACATTTTTATTCCTTCGGATCTCACCGCCTCCTCTATTTACATCCTTAATTGAGCAAATAGGTAGATAAACGATAAAGAGTATACTTTTATTGACAATGGATCTCAGCTTTAAAGAACAAATTAGTAGTTACATAAGATCGTTACCAAACGTCGAGCGAAAATATGATCCTATGAGTGAAGAGGCTTATTTCTATCGTTTGAGAAATTTTGCTCATTTTCATGGACCTCAACATATTGATATCAGACTTTCAAAACCTCAACAGGAAGAAGCCTTGCGAACAAATATGGCTATTCCACACCAGTATGCTCCACAGGCAGGATGGGTTTCATGCATAATAGAAACTAAAGAGCAGGCAAACAATACAAAGCGATTGATTAAACAAGCACATGATACTTGCGTATCTTTGAAAAGTTCGCATAAATCATAAACTAGCAAACTAGTTTTCAATTGGGCGTTGTAATGAATTGCTTTAATTGTTATACCGGCTTTAATTGTTATACCGACTTTCATCCAACGCCCTCAAAAAGGCCAAAAAACGGAGCGGCTGAAAAAAGCCCCGCCATACTGGAGACTTACTATTAATTTGTTAATCCTTCGTTCACTTTTTTCAATCTAATATCTGATATCGTCACATTTTTTCAGGAAATAATTTCATCTGTTCTCCGGGAAGATAATCATATACCGTTCATGGAAATGCCCTTTCCTTATACCTCTGGGCCATTTTCTAGCAATTAAAATTCTAGTGCCGTCGGAGGTTTCTTTTGTCGTGTAAATATACTTAGTTTTAATCATTCTTTTACTTTGTCACCAGAATAAGAATTCCGACTATCAAAGTCGCAGTCATCAAGATTAATGAAAGCACGGTCCACTTAGATAGGTCGTGAGGATAACTCATTTTCCTGTTTTGTTTTTGGGCATTGCTAAAAATAAAGATTCCTTATCCAGATTGTATTTTGATTGGGGTAGTTTATACCACTGGTTATGCCTGGCGGTATAAGTTTAAAGACATCCACCTAGGCTAGTATAGTCTTCAGATGGATGGGTAAAGCTATATCTCACATTAAGAAACTAAACTTATCTGATGATTGTTCTGAAAGTCAAATTTATCCTCGGCAGTGAAATTTTCGTAGATTTGGGTAAACCATGTAGCCAATTTTTTTGCGTTGCATCTTTCATTAACAGTAGACTACCATTCTCGAGTAATACTGAAATTGTTTCCTTACTTTGTTTGTGCTTAAAGGAGAATCTTCGCTCCGCCCCAAAACTTACTGAAGCTATGGCACTATTACCTTCAATTGATTTTTCATCATCACTATGCCATCCCATACCTACATCGCCATCATGATACAAATTCAATAAACAGGAATTAAATTTTGTATTCGATAGATTCTCTACAACTTGTTTAAGTTTTGCAAGTTCTCTAGTCCATGGTAATGCTTTCTTTTCCGTATTTGAATAAATATAGACATAATCAGAATCACCATACCAGGCAGTTTTCCTTTTGGTAACTATATGTTTTCCAAATACTACTACATCATCGTTCTTCCAGGGGATATTTTGTAGTAGTGAGTGAAAGTATTCATTTGCTTCATCAAATGTGAAGATCTTACCGTAGTAATAAGCGGCACCATCTATACCCAGTAAATTAGCTAAATGTCTTTCAATAAGAAAATATTTTTATTATCTTATACTTAATGCTTATGAATCACAATCATCTTTTAAACGTAAAAGATAAATCATATATGTCTAGTGGCATTACCTTATTCATAAGTGGTTTCATCAAATAACGGTTCACCACCAGCCCCTAATAATGGAGGAGCAGATAACCGCCCTGTAGAAGTGGTATTAGCTAGTTGGTCGGATAGATTTGTGGCATGGTTAGTTGATTTTATTATAGTATCAATAGGTTTAGGAATTTTGTTTGCACTGTTAGCACTTCCATTTTGGTTCTCTGATGATAGTAACGATATGGCCATTGTTCACAGAAACTTTGGATCGTTTCACTATCTTCTGTCAAGCAGTGCTTTCTTTGCATATTGGACTTATTTTGAGCATACAAGCGGACAATCAATCGGTAAGAGGCTCTTGAAAATAAAGTCTACTGACGTGTCTGGCAAGGGTGTTGATATCAAAAGAGCTGCATTAGAAAGCTTTGGAAAATCATTCTTGCTTCCTCTAGATGTAATCCTAGGATGGCTTTTTACTAATAACAAGAGACAGAGAATATTTAACAAAATAAGTAATACAATAGTGATCAAATTAAAGCCCAGAGAAGACCTAACTGAAAATATTAGATATAGAAAGGACTAGCGCAGGACGCCGCGTAATGAAGAATAGGTTCGGACGCGTCGGGATTCTAACCTTGCATGTGGTAGGGTTCTATTAACTTGGTATTTAGCTTTCCCATTCTTAGAAAGATACAGAACTATTTGCGTTAAGCTAATCCAAGTGACCTAGTGCAAAAGCTTGTCAAAATTGGAAGGAAAAATGCAATATCCTGTTGGGCAATCGTTACGAGTTATCTACAATATCAAAAGAACCGGTAGCAGAAGAGGGAGGATATCCCTGACTTGATACTTCCACTTCTATGGAAAGCGCTCCAACGTCCCCTTTCTTTCCGATAATCCATGAATAAACTAATTTTCCCTGAGAATCTGTTATACCGCTAAAATCTTTCTCGTAGTTATTACCCGGATATATCAATTTTCCAACTATTTCAGCATTTGCAACCGCTTTGGAACCTGAATCGGTAACAGTTATTGTAGCATTCTGAGTGTCCCCTCTTTCCACGGGATTTTTCAGAGAAGATATTGAAACAAGCAATTCATTATTGTTACCATCTATTTCGTTTGTCCCAGACACATTGGTAGAAGGTGTATTTTGTTGTTCTTCAGACTGTATACCATCTATTTCGTTTGTCCCAGACACATTGGTAGAAGGTGTATTTTGTTGTTCTTCAGACTGCACAGGAGAGAACACATCTTCATTACTAGAATTAGGAACTCCATTTACGAATACACTATACCAGCGGGGAGGTGCCGATGCACATAGTAGCTTTGAAGTTATCTTGTTGTCACCTGCATTAATATGAGTATAATTGTTATGTAATACAAACTCCCACTCAGAAAAATCGGTTGCACCGCCCGATCCTTTTGCAACAGCATTTTGGTAGGGCTTTACATCATTGACAATGACAGTGACTGAGCAATTTTTCAAGTTATTATCTGATGATTGACCTGATATTATTAACTCGTCTTGACTGCTTACGTTTTGCGTTGTGACCGGCTTAACTATCTTTATCGTCTCCGTTGGTATTGGAGAGGATGGCACTGTGGAATTCTGACTAAATGATAAATGATTCGGAGGAAATACAAAAATAATAACTAAGACGATACCAATAATCAAAACACATTGTAACGTCGTCCTCATAATTGAAATAAGACCATAAACTAATTAAGTTTTATCAGTTAACAGAGCGCTGCACAGAAATCATGTCCGTAAAGGTTTAATGCCCTGGAGGTCTTAGCTTAAAAATTTTGCGCGTTTTAAATGTATTTCAATTATCGAGAACTAGATCTTCTTTATAATGTTTGTTGGCTTAATGCAAATTGATAAAATTAATGAAAGAGTATAGAATCAGATCAGCATGTTTTTTGATATTAAGCTTTTCTATCGTATTAGTGGCATCGGCAGGAACGGTAAACAATTACATGAATAAATCATGGGCTGACACGTCTCTACCTTTAGACGATATATTAAAGAACTATTACATAAAAATCCAACATAAAACTGACAATGGTATAGGAATTTCTCCTGATTTTAGTCAAGATTCTGAAGGTGATAACCAGACAGGGGGTGACTTGACTGGTCAAGGCTTGAGTGGTGAAGAAAGCTCCGGAGACAATAATCAAACCTCGACTGAGGCAACCGGTGGTCAAGCCTTGAGTGGTGAAGCCGATTCTGAAGACAATAATCAAACATCAACTGAGGCAACCGGTGGTCAAGCCTTGAGTGGTGAAGCCGATTCTGAAGACAATAATCAAACATCAA
>JASKBU010000095.1:0-10536 GCA_033272285.1 Nitrososphaeraceae archaeon | reverse complement strand
GTCGAATGATGGTGGGTCTGATGATGGTAGGTCTGATGATGGTGATGATGGTCGGTCTGATGATGGTGATGATGGCGGGTCTGATGATGGCGATGATGGCGGGTCTGATGATGGCGGGTCCGATGATGGTAATGATGGCGGTTCTCAAAGTAATATTAATTCCGAAACTGAAAATGATGAATCAAATAATAATAACGAGCAAAAGAATGTTTCCCAAGTAGCCGACCAAACAGTAGATGACAAGTACGGACATAAAGTATTCTACATTCTCATCAAGAGTACAAACAACGAAACGAGTTTTGTTCCAGATAAGGTAACACTAACAACCGGCTCTACGATTGTCTGGCTCAATCAAGACAATTCAGAGCATAGGATAACAATGGGAGCAGAATCCAATTCAAAATATGCACTGCTGAATTCTCTTATTCTACCTAATGGTATGGTCGATCATGAATTTCAATCACCAGGGACGTATTTGTATTCAGATTTAAACAACCCTAAATCTAATGGGGTCATAACTATTTTGGACAATTCAGAAAAGAACGGTGCAACATCCGTAGCAATAGAAGATTAGAAATTATGATTACCATTGATATGAAGTAATGCTGCACATGGAGAATTGATTAAATAGGATTGCTTTAGAACGAGACGATGCGCGGTCGGACCCATGGCGGGTAGAATCCTACAATTGCATCCCAATTATGGTATGCAACTCGAGATACTAACTGCAATTCGAGACTTTAGCTGAACAAATATTGTCGCATATTGAAAATATTTATTGCTTTAAAGATTTTTATTGAATAAATTTCAACAATTAAATTTGTACCCTACACAAATATTTTTAAACTAGCTCTGAGAAGCCATTTTATGGCTGATGGAATGTTGATGTATGCAATAACCACTGCGGCTTTCATAGGATTCGTAATTATCTTGAGTGCTTCCAGGGGAAAAAGATACCGACTTCGTGCCGTACCTGTTGCATCATCTGAAAATAAAAATAAAAAAGTAAGGTACACATCTGACGGGAAACCAATGTCAGACTAAATTTTTTTTTCTTCCATATTTTATTTCTACTTAAAATGGCATGACTTATATTTTGGTCGTAGACGGTTTTTTTCATGGCTAAAGGTGCAAGAAGAGGCGGGAGAGTCAGGGACAAATGGAGAGACAAGCAATGGCTTATTCTGGACTCGCCGAGTTCTTTTGGAGATTTCGGAGGACATCATATCAATTATCTACCTATAACAGATGCAAATACGGCCGTGGGTCGTGTAGTAGAGAATACACTATATGACATCAAGAAACAAGATCAAGCAGATCACAAGACCAAGGTATTTGTAGAAATAGAAAAGGTGAGCGAAGGTGTTGCCACTACAATTTTCAAGGGGCATGAGTATGGGAAGGAATTCCTAAGAAGCCTTGTAAGGAGGGGTAGTTCTATGATTACTCATATTCATAATTATAATACAAATGATGGTCACGAATTTAGAGTTGAAGTTGTAACATTTAGTCAACGCAGAATCAACTCCTCAAAGAAACATGAATTAAGAAGAGTAATCCATGAATTATTATCCGAAAAAGTACCTCAATGGGATCTAAATAATTTCATAAAGCAAGTTACTGATGACAATAGCGAATTTCACAGAGAGTTACTGGAAAAAGGAAGAAAGATTGCATCGTTGCGACATATAGGTATTAAGAAAACTAAACTCGTTTCTTCAAATAAATCCAGTATTCAAATGGTTAATACTCAAACTGAAGATACTCAAACTGAAGATGAAAGGGTTAATACTCAAACTGAAGATGAAGGCACTGAAACTCCTCCTGTGGATACGGAACAGAATACCGATTCAACCTAAATTTATGTCATCTTTCCCTAATTTTGATATAATCTTTCAAGTTTGACTCTTTCAACAAGCATACATGTAATAGCTCACGCGACGGAGGATGTCCAAAAAATTATTTCCAAGATGCATGATGTGTTTTTGATACCAACGGAAAAATTTTTGATCTCTAAAGCTGAAGGTCATTGGGGGAATGAAATTTCTGTTATTGGGGCAGAATGTGATCACAACGAATCACGTGAATTGTTGGAAAGAATTATTTCAAGGCTAAAAAATGGCGAAAAAAACTTTCTTCTGGGCTCGATATCGAATTCCTTCGATGAAAAAAACAATTTCTACATCAGATTGAATAAGCAATCCTTATGCAAGGGAATAATATCTCTCTCAGAACGTGATTCAATCAGAATCAAGTTCAAACCAATAAAAGAATTCAACCAAAATAATAAATTCAGGGATCATGTGATAAATCTATTTACAAGAAAATAGATCTCGGGATACATGTTTCTGACTTTGACAGGGCTTTGACCATGTCCAAAATATTGGGTCTAGATATGGTAGGTATTGATTCAAACTACGCAACAGATTCGATACACCGAGAGGATGTTATTTTAAGGATGGATAGAAAACATTCAATTGCTGACTATTGTCCTTACCTGATTGTCTCAGACAACATGAAAACGCTAGATGCCAAAACCGATTTATTTATGATCGATCCCCTTCAGAGTAAGGATGGAATTAAGCGTAAAGCAAAAAGAGGACTTGGGATAGAAATTTCAATTTCCTCTGCAAGAAAACTTGAAGCTCATATGATTGGCAGATGGATGAGACAAGCAAAATTTATTCATGAAGTCTGTAATTCAAACAAGTGCCAGTTCATATTGTCCAGTGGAGCATATTCGATAAACGAAATGGTATCAGCCAGGACTATAGAATCAATATTGAAGTTCATAGGGATATCCGCTACAAATTACTGGGTAGAATTATCGGAATGGCTTGAAACAAAAAATAAGGCAAAGTGGATTCGTCAATGCTAAAACATAGAGAAAAGAGAAGATATGTCGCGATATTATATAGTGAACCTCATTTATACAAACCAGTTCAATTGCATGAAATAATCGTACGACGATTCAAGGAACTTTTTGGAGTTCTTTATTGCGAACTTGCCATGTTAAGACTTTATGATTCCGAATTTGGAAACACATTATTCATTGGATGCAAACTAAAATACCTTGATAATTTTTTATTTTCATTGAGTATGACTCAACCGCCTGTTACCGTAATCAGTTTATCAGGTACCCTTAAGAAATTGAGAAAGAATGTTTCTACATTGAATTTAGAAACTTTAAAAACAATCGAGACTGAATATAAAAAGGGGATGAGGTGAATCTTGTTGCTGCACAAATCTGAGGAAAAAACTATGAAGATCTCGCGACGATCCGACCCATTCTACATCAGAGTTATTTAGTATTTGCATTTTCTAATGAAGCCACAGGATAGTCTCAAGTTAATTTCAAATTTCAATAGCAAATTACAATTGATTACAAATGAATTTCTGCGGCAGGCTATCTGAAAGCCTGAAAAAGTTTTAAAGTATAATAGGAGAATATTAACTATTTGTTTGCATAAAAATGGCAACGCACAAAGTAATCGATGATTCCACTTCAAAGGAGTAAAATTGAAAATTCAAAGAGTAAATCAACCATTCATTGGCCGTCCAATAGAGAAGGCAGTAATTTCTTCTGGAATTATGATTTTCTTTTTCTGGGTCGGAACGGTATTTGATTCTAATACTTTTGCAATTGAAAATTCTACATTCATACTAAGCAACATAACTTATGATTCCATAAATCCCGAGATATCTGTATCGGGGGATGATATCCATTCCTCTTGGATCAGCAATGTGGATTCGAATAATAGCGATATTATGTTTACGAAGATCAGTAACGTCTCAGGATTACCTGCTAGTATCAGTAACATCAGTAATACTCCAGGAATTTCAAACATTATTAAATTAAAAGCCAGCAAAAATAATGTTTATATCACATGGGAAGACAAACAGTCAGGTCAGTGGCAATTATTATTTCGGAAGAGTCAAGATGGAGGTGAAACATTTTCAAATTTGAGAAATTTGAGCGATACTACTGGTAACGTACATCTTCATGATTTATCAACATCAAGAGGAAATGTATTTGTCGTGTGGGCAGCAAATGAAAATATTTCCTCTACAAATAAGGACATATTCTTTAGGAGGAGTGTTAACTTTGGTAATTCTTTTGATGAAACAATCAATCTAAGTAATAACACTGATGATTCACTCGATCCCCATATGATAACAAATGAAAATGGGACATTCATTTATATTGTTTGGACCGAATGTGATATCAAACACGATGATCCTATATGTAGTATAGTATTTACAAAAAGTTTGAACCAAGGTGAATCGTTTTCTGGTCCCGTAAAAGTAAGTAATGGGATGATGTATTCCGATGATGGATCATCAGTTAGTTATGTTCTCAACCAAACTGTAGCCAATAGTAATCTGAATGAGCCGTCTTCCAATACATCCTCGAATTCAACTATAAAGGAAGGAATCAATTCAATAAACCCAAGCATCTTTGCCACACTTGATGGAAGACAAATATATGTAATATGGGAGCAAATAATGTCTGCAAAAGGTAATTCAGAGATATTTCTTACTAGTAGTAAAGACTACGGCAGCTCCTTCAATCAAATATTTAATGTCAGTAACACTCCAGGAATCTCTCGGCTTGCTCATGGTCAACTCCTAGGAGAAGATGTCTATGTAGCATGGTCTGACACAATAAATCATAGTGGAACTTTTGATATCATGTTAAGAAAAATTGATGCCCACGGTATCACCAATTACGTGAGAAATTTAAGCAATAACTCTGGAAATTCTATTTCGCCAAATCTACTGGCCACAGACGGCAAGCTCTTTGTTACCTGGAGTGATTATACAAAAAATCCCTCAATTCTCTTGTGGTCTGGTGATACTTTGAGGTCATTTGGTATCGAAGAGAAGTTGAATAGCCAACAAGAAGAAGATTATATAAATCCCCTTATTTTTAAAGCAAAAAATAAACTATGGATAGTCTGGACACAATATAGTATCGACAGACACGAGATTGTATTATTTTCCAAAAAAATACAATAGTAATGTTTATTCGCGATATCTTAATTATCTATTTTAGATGCTATTCTAGTCTCAGAACAGTATGTCTTTGAAGCAACGCTGGTTCAATTTTAAAAGTAATTCAAGATTTAGTGCGAAGATAAAACTTGTGATTATAATAGCAGTTAATAAGCAAATTCATTTGGTAACTACAATCTTTTTGAGTCTAAATCTCATATTCTTTACTATTATTGTTACTATGAACATAGATACCATTGTTAATACTATGGTTCCACTGGGCACCAAGTTTACGTAATATGATGCTACTATGCCAAATACGACAGAAAAAACAGAAATTGCACATGAAATAAATATTGTTTTCTTAAATCCCTTACCCAGTAAGAGTGCGGTTATGTTTGGAATAACAATTAATGAAGAAATTAACAAGACACCGACAAGTCTTATTGAGGCTATTATGGTGATACTCGCAAGTACAATAAATAAAGTATTTATCCAGGTAACGTTCAATCCACTAACTTTTGCCTGGTTCTCATCAAATACTATGAGTATTAATCTCTTGTAGAGAACATATATGATAGGAACAACTATGGCATCCGTAATCAAGATCATAATTAAGTCCTCATTACTCACGAGGAGAATATTTCCAAATAGAAAACTAAACAAATCTAGCGTAAAACCACCAGATATGCTAATTAGAATAACACCAATTGCAAGACCGGATGTCAAAAGTACAGCTATAGACGAATCTGGAGGTATCTTGGTTGATTCTCTTAATTTATTCACACCAACCGCAGCCAAGATAGCTACGACGTAAGCAGTCAATATTGGATATACGCCAGTGAAAAGACCCAGAGATATCCCACCAAATGCCACATGCGCCAGTGCATCACCAAATAAGGAATGTCGTTTAAGCACAAGGAAAAGGCCAACGATAGAACATATTATCGATATTGCTACCGCTGACAAAAGTGCCCTTTGCATAAAGCCATATTGAAGAATGTCAAATAGCATTTGTGGTCACTTTGTTTCCAACTTATCTTTACCATTAATTTTGTTACCAAAATGCAGGTTCATATGTGATTGCATAGCAAATTCTACGTAGGATTTCATTCGTTCTTCATTTCCAAAAAAGTCTTCTGATTGGCCATGAAAGAATAATTTCCTGTCAATGCAGGCAACCTTATTTGCCAATCTTTCAACAGCGTTCATGTCATGTGACGACCAGACAATAGTTATACCCTTGTCTTTGTTCAATTTTGTTAAGAGGTCATAGAACCTTTCTTGAGTTGCAGAATCTATACCTGTGGTCGGTTCGTCTAATATCAGTAACTCGGGTTGTTTCGCGAGCGCTTTAGCGATTATAGCTCTTTGCTGCTGGCCTTCAGAAAGTTCCCCTATTCTCTTGTTCCGATAGGAGCCTAATTCAACAAAATCAATTGCCATGTCGATATCATCCCTTCTGTTTTTCATTCCAATGACACCCAATGATACAATCTCCTGAACAGTTGCTGGAAATGTTTGTTCTACGCTCTTTTTTTGTGGAACATAACCTATCTTTTGAAGTATTTTCTTGTTTTGTTTAATGTTGGAGCCAAAAAGATTGATTTCACCTTTATAATCGCCGACTATTCCGAGCATACACTGGAATAAAGTTGTCTTACCTGCCCCATTTGGACCAATGATTCCGAGAAAATCTCCCTTGCCTACAGTAAATGAGATATTGTCCAATGTGGGAAATGAATCATAATAATATGTTAGACGTGTTACCTTAATTATTGGTTGCATTCTAACCCTACAGATAAGTTTCTAATGTTTTCGTTCATTTTGTCAACATATCCAACTCCTGAATTCTGTTCGTTCCTGGCTATTCCTTCTATTGGACTCAATGGAAGGACTTTACCATTTGGAATTTCTTGGGCAATAACTAAAGCGTATCGAGGATCAATAAGTTCTTCGGAATAGATAACACTAAGACCCAACTTTTTTGCAAGATCAATAATTTCGGTCAGCCGGGTTGGTGTTATCTCTGCTTCTGGTGCTGAGCTAAAAATACTGTGCTGGGTAACGCCGTATCTTTTAGCAAAATACGAAAAAGAATTATGAAATGAAATAAAGTCTCTTTTCTTGCATGGCTCCAAATCTGATCTAATTGTCTTATCAAGTCTGTCAAGCTCGGTTAAAAAAGATTCTGCATTTTGAAAATATGTATCCTTGTGATTAGGATCAATCATCATCAATCCATCTCGTATATTTTCTACCTGTTTCTTTGCGAGTAAAGGATCCAACCACACATGCGGGTCGGGTATCATCTTACGCTTGTCGGTATAGGATGCGTTCAATCCCTTGCTGGCATTAATTTTATTTATCACATTTATTTTCTGAATCCAATTCTCAAGTCCCAAGTCGTTGTAAACCAGCACATCAGCTGAATTAAGAGCCTGAATTTGATTTATTGTAGGCTCAAATTCATGAGGTTCAACTCCCACAGGAACCAGAACAGACGACTGCACTGCCCCACTGCCTATATTCCTTACAAATTCGTCAATAGGAAAAAATGAGGATACTACTACCAATTTGTCAGATGAATTTGTTCCGGACTGTTGTTCTATCTTTGAGTTTCCCGTTAATGTGTCCGCGCCATTAGGATTTATTAAAGTGGAATTTGATATGCTTTGAGCATTCAAATTATGATAAACCAAGTAAAAAAGGAACAATAACGATAGAACCGGGGCTACTATTACTATCCGCATTATAATCATATAACAGGTTATTAAGAATATATACTTTTTTTATTAATATTAATTAAATTGGACGACTTTTTTAATAATATAGCTTCACTACAATAAGTTCAGTCAAAGCCTACTATTTAACCCAATTCCTCGAATTTGATGAGATACTAATTGAAATATTTAGAACCAACGGGTTTGAAGATAACATATTGAGTAACTGCCGAAGCAAAAAAATAATTTGTTTTGGCACCTGCGATTAGGCCCGAAAACATATTGGGATACGATAAAGGCTCAAGTTACTGATTGAAAGACTCTGACACCAAGATTAAATCAGGTGTCTGCTGTACAGACTTCAATATCGCGCCCATATCGAATGCTTGACCTGTGGATTATAATCATGGAATAATTATTATATGTAATAACCGAATATGAAAATCTAATTGACCATTGTCAGCGTTTCACTAAACGAAGATATTATCGAAAGTTTGGATAAGCTCAAGTCTCTGGGATTTTCCGGCAGATCCGAAATCATAAGGGCAGGTATTAGAAATCTCTTGTCCGACGAACGAATGAAAGAAGATTTGGATGGAGAAATTAATTCGTTACTTTTAGCAGTACATGATGAGGACTCGGATGATCAAGTTTCTTCCATAAGACATGATTTTGACAAGATAATAATAGTACATCTACATAATAAAATAGACAAGGACAGATGCCTTGAAATATTTTCCTTAAAGGGAGACGCGAAAGATGTTAAGGAAATTTCAAGACAGCTTCAAATAAACAAAAAGATGCATTTTGTAAAACTAATTGTTGTTTGATAATTCGAATATGGATTAGATAGCCGAATCCTTACTTTATACATGACTTGATATTGATGGATATGTAATTGACATTTTACCTAAGATGGGCGAAGAAGCAAGCGACCGTGGTCGCGTTTATATATGGAATTATTTTTAACCGACTGTAATTGATAAGGTATGAGTAATTGAGGACAATCATACGGTCAATTATGATGCAACGTCTGTTAATGATAGTGAAAATTGATGAAGCATAGATTGATTAACTATAGCGACAGAAAATCATTTAGTTTAGTTTATAATGACATAGCAAGATGGTTTTTTCTCTTTTTGTTTTTCGGTGCAATGTTCTCATCTTATGTTTTTGGAATTCAATTAGCACTCAACTACGCAATTCATGATAAGTTTGATTTTGTCTACTTTCTTTTGACTTTATTCAGTGGCTTAGGCACTGTCTGGGGAATAATGGCCCACAGAGAGTTTACTAAATCATCTGATAAGGTCTCCAATACCCGAGCCCTTGCATATCGGATTAATTCCCAGATAGGCAAATACGAGTACAAATCATATAATCCCGAAACACATGAATTTGAAGACGGCTATATCCCATTTGGTCCGATAGATTTTTGGGATCCTGCCACATATGCTCCGGATTGGGTAGACAAGGGCAAATATTGGCATGTTTTATTGGGTTTGCAAGTTCCAAATAAAGAATTGATTCTTCAGGTAGTAAAAGATGACGACTTGATTAACACAAAAAATCGGAATGTTGCCACGACACAAAGAGAAACTATACGCTTTCCATGGGACCAGAATAGGTCAGTCAAAAAATTTCGATATAGGGTAAAAATACCTCAGTGGGCTGTAATGCGTGCCGATTTTCAAGATACAAAATCAAATAATCAGGAGAGTATTGTAACAAATCGTGAAATTGGAAAATTAAACAGAGATATTGTCCTACTTGTAGATGAAATCATAGAAAGAGAGAGATTTAGAATAAAGTATCCGTGGAAGGTTACAGGTTTATGGTTGTATCTCTACAAAAGCCTTCCCATCAAGATAATTTACAATGAAATTTTGGAAAAATTACCCGGATTTCGTAAATCGATAGTAAAAGAAGCTAACGAAACGCTTGCTGACATCAGGGAGGACAGATTAGTTACGGCTATCTTGCATGTTGCCAAGAATAGGGGAATAAGCGATACTAAAATCGAAAAAATCTCTACATTGATTAGATTTTTGGACGGTGTTTATTCTGATATTGGATTGGGTGAGGGATCCACTGAATATCATAACTTTCATCATAGTTTAGAGGTATCGTATATGGCGCTCAAAATGTTACCAAATTCAATATCCGATTACAAATTCTCTGCTGAGGATATTGAATTTATTCTTGTAGCCGCGCTATTACATGATTACGATCCATTGCAATTTACTTATAATGGTAATAGATCTAGGCCTGACACTAATGGATATCGTACATCCGGACCATCTATTGGCTCGTCTGTAGGTCCCAAGGTGCAAAGAACAATTGAAACCATTCAAAGATATCAAATTCATGATGCTTACTTCAAGTTAGGTCAACCAGAATTGGAAAGGGTTTTTGAAAACTTTTCATTTAAGTTTAGCACTCAACCAGATCTGCAAACACGTACTGCAGGAATAGAAAAATCTGACAAAAGTTTGATAATTGAGGCCCTCATTTGGAGAACCGATTTTCCTTATTTTAAGCAGGAAACAGCACAGAAAAAGTTCGAACAATTATTATCTGAATTAAGGGCAAAAGGGTATGATATTGCAAAGATAAATCTCTTGGCAGAAGTTGTGTGGCTCTCCGACCTATCTGTTACTTATATGGGATCAGATCCCATCAGGGCTTGGAACAGGGTTACCAACTTGTATGACGAACTTTTCTTACCTAAATTAGAGGCAGTTTCCAGAACCGATTCGTACTTTTCGGATTTTGCAGACACTCATCTGTTTCAAGAGCTAATAAAAATGAGGAGTTT
>JASKBU010000094.1:0-3619 GCA_033272285.1 Nitrososphaeraceae archaeon | reverse complement strand
CATACTCATATTTGTCTTGTTACCCATATGAGATTTCATTTTCATAATATCCGCTTTGGGAGGGATGATACCATATATTGGTGTATCACCAAAGTGGTTATTAGTTTTAGTTGCGTCCAGTGATATGTCGATTACATGATTGTTCATTACTTTTATTTCAACAGGTACTTGTTCAACGGGTCCATCTTTCATTGTCACAGTGACTGTTCCTTTATAAGAAGTAACGTTGCCTTGATTGCTAATATCATTGAGTGAAAAATTTGAGATAACATGTTTATGCATCGCTGATCCGTCCAACATGGCCATATACAACCATGAATCAAATTTTGCTGCGTTTGTCTGGTTGAAACTATCCTTTGTTTTATTTACAATATTTGTTAACCAGTGGCCAGAAAGAACCCATGCAGGCTTCCCTTCTTCATTATTTTGAATGCTTGAAATAGCACCAAACACCATTTCCTTGTGATCTTTCCCTTTCGGAAATGCTTCGCTAGTATTTGTAGACGTGGCTACTGCTGCAATTAATGCTGCCATTACAAGTCCCAATGCTGCAAATAATAATACAGATTTTTGAACCAATTATTCATTCACCAAACAGTAAATAGACCAATAAATTATTAAAAGCTACCGGAAAAAACCCTTCTAGTAATGAAATTTGTGACAATTTGAACCCATGTTAATGCTTCTTGTATCCGATAGTTTGGAATTTATTCTCTCCACAATACGTCCACAGTATCAATTCGCCATGATTGGTTAACAAAGGAATCAGATATATCTATAAAATTTTTTGTTTTCAAATAAGATAATATCCCGGTCCAGGCAATTTGTACTCCGTTATCTCCTGCAAATGAAATCGGACAGAGATTGAATTTTGCCTTGTGTCTACGACATGCAAGGTTAAGCATACGGGAAAGATCTTTGTTCGCAGATACACCTCCAACAACCAGTAGTTCTCTTTTTTCAGTTGCGGAGAGAGCTCTCTCAATTGCCTCTGTAATAATTGCAAATGCAGTCTCTTGAATCGAATAACATATGTCTTCATTTGTGTATTTACCAGTCGAAACTAATCTCTTTGCAGCAGATAGTATTCGCGAAAAAGTAATGTCATTCCCTTTGATTGAATATGGTAACGAGACATAATTTTTGGATGACTTATTTGCAAATCTTTCTATCTCTGATCCACATGGCGAGGCCAACCCGATGTGACGTCCAAATTGATCTAGAAGTTGCCCTAAAGTAATATCTAATGTTTCTCCTATTACCCGCCATCTTTTGTTATTAAATACCAGTATCATAGTATGACCACCAGAAACCAATAGTACCAGAGAATCTTTACCCCCAGTAAGACTCATTCCAAGTTCAATATGCCCTAGTGCGTGATTGACGGGGACCAATTTAATATCATAAAATGAAGATATGGAACGAGCAATGACAGCTCCAATCCTCAGGCAGGGACCAAGTCCAGGACCAGCAGAGTAAGCCACAACATCTAAATCCTTGTACTTTATTTTAGAAGATTCTAAAGATTGTTTAAGAACCTCTATTGCTACTGATGCATGATGGCGAGCTGCTTCCCTTGGATGGATTCCCGATCCATCGGGGGCTTTGAAGATATTTCTAACGTCTGAAAGAATATTAGGCGATTTATTACTATCAGAATCTGAATACTTGACTACAGAACAAGCAAAAGTATGTGCTGTACTTTCAATTCCTAGACATAACATAGTTATCACTTTCTACTCGTTGCAGATACAATCTTAATCACGTCATTATTTTCTAATTTGTGGTCTGCACCCAATCTTCTCTTTGTTCTAACATCAATAGCAAAAAGAAAACCTTTTCCCAGTTCCTGATGTATTGCAATTGCCAGGTCCTTTGCAGTTGATCCTTCATTTAGTAAATAAGCTTCTGGAAGAATGTTCCCCTTTTTATCCGTTAATTTTGATTCATCTTCAACTGGATATACTACTATTTTTTTCAATAGATTAAAACAAGCGATATTTATTATCTCTTGAACACCTGTTGTACCGTGTTTTTTAATGAATTCTGAAACAATTTGGAGAGCATCCTTCTGTTTTTCGCTTAATTGCATACTTTCTTTAATTTCAAATGAATTATCTCCTGGAAGGTAATGAACAAATCCATTCTTTGCTGCTTTTCGTAACAACATTTCTAATTCTGACGTACAGGCTATTACGTGAGGGTACTTTTCTACAATTTGTTGCAGGAAATTATGGGAAGTTGAAATGTCAGCTTTATTTGCTGCAATGACTATAGGCTTTACGATTCTTCTTGTATTATGACAAAAATCTAACGTTTCTTGTTCTGTCCAATCTTTAATTTTCTTATTATGTAAATTCAAGTTGTTTAGGACTTTATTTATAGCTGATTCAGTTACTCCGAGTCCTGACAATCTCTTTTTTAAAATCTGATTTGTATTTAGGCCCGATGATTCAAGCTCCCTTATTTTGTCCCAATCCCTTTTAATAATCGATACAAGCCAAAGATCAAATTCTTCTTCAACAAATTTAATATCCTCCACTGGGTCACCTGTACCTGTTGCTATTGGCCTTCCTTCTGAATCAGTAGAGCCAGAGAGGTCTATAATATGAATAAGGGCGTCTGCTTGTCTTGCATCGTCTAAGAATTTGTTTCCCAGTCCCTTGCCCTCATGAGCACCAGGGACTAAACCGGCTACATCTACTATTTCAATTGGAATAAATCTCACTCCAGCTATACAAATGGAATGAACTGGATTATCTTTGACTCCAAATTCCGTACATACACATTTTACTCTAGCGTGACAAATTCCTAGATTAGGCTTGACTGTCGTAAACGGATAATTAGCAATGTTCACAACGTTATCTGTTGATGCAGAAAAAAAGGTGGACTTACCAACGTTTGCTTTACCAATTAAGCCTATGAGCAATTGATATGATTGTCATAATTCATAATTTAAAGTGTTCATTATCAATTTTTTGTTAAATTACTGTAATATTATATTCTCATTTTTAATTATCTGTGCTATCTGCCTTCACACTTTTTACTAAAGGTCGTTCATTGTAGCATGCATATGAAATCCATTTGAGAATGAGTATTACATTCTGTTGCACACTTAATATTAATTCTGCTAAACATAAAATAAGTCGAGTTAACATTAAACAGCGAAATAAAATTCTAATATTAAATATACCAATTGTTTGTTATTAGTAAACAAGACATCTTACTAAATCTAAAGTGTTCTTTTCACCATGCATAGCTTGTGGGTCTAATAATAAATAAACTATAATTGTATTTGTTGTATAATGAAGGACTCGTTGAAAGTTTTCAGGTCGGAGTCCATTCATAAGCAGTTGCAGAGAATTCTTCTGAGTACAACGTAGCTCGTAAAGAGATAAGGGCATAGTTATGAGAATCTCCCTTTTGACTATAGTGACAGATCAGAAGCTATTCAAAAGTTTAGGTAATTTTGCGAAATCTTGTGACTAAATTCTGGTATTAGTTTCTTCCTAATTAACGTTGAAAAGACAAATAACACAAAAAATGTGGGTATAATTGCCCTATTTTACAGCACTAATCTGTCCTCGTATTTCTCCGTTAGGATTTTCCTCGGTGTGAA
>JASKBU010000093.1:0-12012 GCA_033272285.1 Nitrososphaeraceae archaeon | reverse complement strand
AAGGTAACACTTTTTCATATAATGAAATTAGAAATTTTAATCTATTCAAGTCCTCGGATGCATCATTAATATACGCAAGAGTTTTAGATGCCAAGTTGCCAAGCTTTAGTGAAAATGTTTCATTAGTTCTTCATTATAATCAAGCCTTGCTTGATCTAATAGACGACTGGGAGGATATAGAAGAAGATATTCAAGAAGATATGCCCAATGCCTTTGTTATGGCCGCCATTGACAACGTTCCTTACAAGGTAATAAAAAAATATAACGTCACTAAGCAAAGGAATGCTATATTAAATTCATTAGAATCATTAAAATCACCTATTATTAGATTGGTAGATGAGTATCACACATCAATCAGAAATATTTCTATTCCTAGCAATCTGGTCTTCATAAAATTGGTCTCCGATCATCATGCTGATACATTGAGAAAGGCCATATCATTATAAGCAGATTTTCAAATGTTCAAGAGTAAAAACCGTTAAAGAAAATAAGAAAGGCTATCCATAAATTGAAACCGGGTTAGAATAGATAAGGTAACATCAATAATTATAGAATGGGAGAAAAATACTAGTGGATAATAAGTCAAAGTTTTCATGGTTTTTTATTGCCGTAGATAATTTCAGGCTCGTTTAGATAAGTTTATTTATAATGGATAACCTAATCGAGATTATGAGAGGTAGATGGGCTTCAGCAGCGATAGGCGCAGGGGTAGCTAGGCGTCAAGCTGGCGCGCAAATGGATCAACAAGAAGCAGCACACCAGCGTGAAATGGATCAGTTAAGAGCAGAGCAACAAAGAGAGATGGAACGTTTAAAACAAGATCAATCAAAGCCTCAACAATCGGGTCAGGAAGACGTAACTCAGAAACTGCAAAAGCTAGCGGATCTTAAAAAGCAAGGAATCTTATCGGACGAAGAATTTCAGAAACTTAAAATGGAATTATTAGCAAAGTTATGACCCGATATCAACTACGATACCGTAAATATTAGACTTGATGAAAGTGATAGCTAGACGATTTATATTTCTAAGCCATTCTAATTAACCAGACTATTTACGATCGGTTATTTAATTTTTGAATAGATTTTGTTAATAGAACCACCGGAATTTTTGAATCGGTTTTGAGCATATTCATTATTTTGATAGATTAATAGAAAACTTTAATGGTAGCTTTGAAGGAATGAGGTCATGGCACAACCAGATAACAAAACGGTTGCTCGAGGATTTGTTCAGACTATATTTAATGAGAGAAAAGTAGATGAGGCAAAAAACTTTGTTACTCCTGATATAACCTATCATGCAATGGAAGAAGTTAAAGGTCTGGAGAATTTCAAACAGTGGATTGGCGAAGATCTCAAGGCATTTCCTGATATGAATATCACAATAGTAGATTCATTTGGGGAACAAGATAAACTTGCCATGAGATGGAACTTGAAAGGCACATTTGTAAAGGAACTTCGTGGTACTCAACCAAGCCATGAGGAACAGAATTGGAAGGATGTAAGCCATGAGAAGTTTGAGACTCAAGGCGTCGAGATATTTCATTTTCAAGATGGCAAAATCAAGGAGGCATGGACAATATTTGGAAGCATGGACAGTTTTAAATAACCTTAAAATGGCTTGCTTCTAAGTTATTAATCCAGTCCGGCCAAAGCCTGTAAAAATATAAGAACGTACTTATAATCTCGCTTTTTTCTCTTACATACCGTTGATATCTACTAATGATTTTCAAAGAGCTTTAGTATTCCAAGGAGGTGGTTCGCTAGGAGCGTATGAAGCTGGCGCTTACAAGGCTTTTTATGAGTTGCTATCTGAGAGAGACAAAAATACTGGAAGAGAAGATAACATATTTGATATTGTTGCTGGCACTTCCATAGGTGCAATGAATGCCACTGTGCTGGTAAGTTATGTGAAAGAAAGCAAAACTTGGAAAGGATCTGCAGAAAGGTTAATTGAATTCTGGGAACATTTGGCTACCGAATCAGGTATCGATAAAATTCCAGGTTTTACTGAATGGTGGAATTATTGGCACTACATTAATAGTGACGTGGCAAGTAGTGAATCAGCTAGAAGATATTATGACACAAAGCAGTTTATAACTAAAGGTGTACAAAATGTATTCACTCCATCTAAATACTATCCAGATGGGAGATTTTTAGATCCTTCCAATACTTGGTATGTTTATAGTAACGAACCTTTAAAAAAATCTCTTGAGAAGTTTGTAAAGTTCCCAATAGCGACCAGTTATCAGAATAAAGAGCCAAGGCTACTTTTAGTGACTGTAGATGTGCAGGAGGGAATCACAGTAGTATTTGACAGTTATGAAAAGGAGGATGGTACCCGCAAAACTGAATATGGGCGGTACGGTCCTGAGTTTGCACGGGATCCTAATCATCATGAAGGATACGAACATGTAATTAGATATGAAGATGGGATAGAAGTTGATTTTGTTCTTGCAAGTGGTTCTGTACCTGTTAACTACGATTATACAAAGTTAGTCGTAGAAAATTACAGTAACGAGCACGAAGTTAAAAACAAGAATGAAGAAGGAAAGAAATCCCCGAGTCGATATACCATTAATAAGGAAGTTCGCTACTTTTGGGATGGTGGAATTATTGCCAATACTCCACTTAGAGAAGCCCTTGTTGAACACCGCAGGTATTGGCATTATGTTAGAAAATCCGACCCTCCGCTTCTACGTGCTTGTATAGTTAACGTCCATCCTATTAGGCAGGATTATTTGCCTACTAATTATGACGGGGTCGTCGATAGAAAAAATGACTTGACGTACCATGATAGGACTTTGTTTGATGAAAAAATGGTAATAATGATTACGGATTTCGTTAGGATCATTAGAAGCCTCATTAAACTGGCCGAAGATAACAAGATTAGAAAGACATTAATAGACAACATCTTTGAGCAACAAGCCCTAACGAGGAATTTTATGACCGGCAAGCATTCTACATATGGGGATCTTATTGAAAATATGATATCTGTCGACCTTGTAATTAGAGTAGAACGCAAAAACGATATACATACAATATCAAATAAGACATTTGATTTCTCAAACGCCACAATACAACAGCTAATAAAAGATGGATATGAAGAAGCACTGGGCCAAGGAACTAAAATACTGCAGCAGTGGGACTTAGAACAGCATCGCGCAATTAGTAAATAAGCCAGCGCTAAATACATCTAAGGGAATTTTCAATTTATTCTTCTTTTTCGCTATAACTCATCAGAGAATGATATGCCCTCGAAAACCTGGACATCCTAGTTCTCATGTACTCTTCTGGTATTACTACAGTAAATGAGTCTGCATGTAGGGCCAAAAGAGTTGACAAAAAACTGGAGTTTGTATAGAATATTAATTCTACCGTTTAAGCTATCAGGATACAAACAATTTCTACCGTTACCAATATGATAAACCTAGTTTTTAGAGCTCTAATGATTAGTAAAACATTTTGGTAAAGTTCACAAGAATACGATTTTTGAACAAGAAAGGGGTTATAATCGTTCCCTTCTTATTCGATGCAAAATCACAAGAATAATTAGCGTAAATATAGGAATCAGAAGCATCACTGAGGCAAATAACCACACATTCCTTGAGATTAAACCAAATGATTGAATACCAAGAACATTGCTGGCTACGAACGTAATAAGCAAAACAGTTACAGGAATTATTAATGATAAAATGGCTACGGTGAAATATTTAATTTCTGTTTTTTGGGGTCTAAACGCTAATTGTATACCGAATATAGTAAAGGCCATAGCAACAAAAAAAGATACAATTGATAGAACGACTTGACGTGGAGCAGATACCTCCAGTAGAGTCCTAGATTTTCTTAGCTCATCGATCATAATTTGTGTTTTATCGTCGGTTCCATTTGTAAGTAAGGTATCATTTTTGGACGCTAAAACCTGGTTTATTTGTAATGACCCTTGCATTGTTTGATAAGGTACAGTCATTAAAAACATTACAGTAACCAAGACAAGAGAGATGGATTTGGCAAGCATTCTAAAAATGTTGATATCAAGATCTTGTTAATGAATTTTGTTATTACAGTGGAAGTGATTCCTTTATTGAACAAAAGATTAGCCAAAAACGGTTGTAGAACGATCATCTTTTTATAACGATTGTTTTGATTAGTTCAGTAGGCTTAGTGTTATACTAATAAAAATACTCTAGTACAACCACATCACAAATATTCAGTTATGAACAGAAGGGGTTTTTCGACCTAAATAAAAGAAACTAGTACTCCTTGAAAGTTATTAGAGATACATCTTTTGTTGTACAAGTTGTTTCTAAGAGTTACAAATGTACTGATGTCCTGAAGATCATACTTAAATCTAGGTCCGAATTTTGTAGTTTATGGCCGAAGGCGGATTAGTACTAGTAACCTTCATGCTTAGTTTCAGTGTGTTACTGGTTGTTATCTCTGCGGTAAACCGGTACATGAGAAACATCATCATACCAGGAGTTGCAATTTTGATGTTTCTTGGTGCAATCCTACCAGTAGTTCCTAATCTCACTCACAATGTAGAAGATTTTTATGGCATTACCGAAAGAATACCGGAAATAATATTATATGTTATTATTCCTATCTTGATCTTTGAATCTGGACGCAAATTATCGATTGGGCAGATAAAAAAAGAAGCAATACCCATTGGCTTCTTTGCGATTGTAGGAGTAATAATAACGATCCTAATCATAGGAATTGCAGTTACTGCTATATTTCAGATTCCATTTATCGACGGCTTACTTTTTGGAACTATTCTGGCTGCCACTGATCCTGTAGCTGTAGGTATAATATTCAAGAAGTTTCCAATTCCTCATAGATTGAATCTAATCATTGAGGGTGAGTCCTTGTTTAATGATGCAACTGGTGTTATTTCCTTTAATGTTGTTAAAGGGATAATCTTCTCGGGGATCGCCTTTTCACTGCTAGATACCTCTTTCTCCTTTCTTTGGACAATGGTTGGTGCAATCGCATTTGGAATTGTACTAGGGTGGATAGGTGGAAAAATTCTTAACAAGTGGAAGGCAGATGAGTACGTGGATTTCACTTTTTCCTTAGGATTGGCCATTGCTGGCTATATAGTAGCTGATCATTATCTACATGTCTCTGGAGTAGTAACTACTTTATTTACTGCAATCTTGCTCGTTACAAAACACAAAGAGATTTCGTCCGGCGTCAGAAAACTTTTTCACAAATACTGGGATTACATAGGATTTATTACAAACAGTATGCTGTTCTTTCTTATTGGAATTCCTTTGCTTTCTGTGGAATCGTATGAAGGCGCTTCAGTTCCATTGATACTAATCTTAGTGATTCCCTTTGTTATCATGATGTTATCTAGGGCTGTTACAGTATATGGTGGAAGCACATTTTTAAGAATATTTAGAGTTAAAATTCCTCTTCAATGGCAAAATGTGCTTACCCTCGGAGGTTTAAGAGGAGGAATTTCAGTAGCATTAGCTCTCTCAATTCCAGCCGCTTATGAATTCAAGGATCTATTTACTAGCCTAGTGATACCTTTAATTGCAATTAATTTGGTGGTAAATCCCATTTTATTAAACTGGTATCTGAAAAAATATATGTCCTCCGCGAATAAGAATGAATCTCGAATTTCTGAAGCGCCTCAATAATCATGCGTGCTAACTTCGTCTCAGATATAGTTTCTGTTATAGAGACCGAATTAAACGGCTACGGCACCACAAGCAGTTTGTCCAGACGAAAATGTAAAAAATTGGAACAGGAGAAGATCAAAGTACGTTTTTGTAGTGAATCAAAGTACGAATCCCAAAACTCTATGGATACGTCATTCCAAAGATATTAATCAAATACTCTTCTGCTTTTGATATTCGAATCATTTCCATCCTATTGCTTTGGCAATTAGCACAGTTAGCACTAAGAACTGATAAATATGAAGCGCACCAAAAACAGGAGTTACAGATCAGGAATTTAGACTGCTTGTATTTCCTTATTTCGTTTGATCTAATTTTGTCTAATTCTTTCCAATTTGAAATTCGTCATATTAAACAGCCTAATCTTTCAGAATTAAAAAGACTACCGCCTTGACTTGCTTTAGACTATTAATTTGCTTGACTAAGGACATACATAATATTGGTGTCTACTGGGACCCTAGGTATAGTTGCTTAGACAAGTGGGGCTTCTTTGCTCAGTTATACATAAATCGCTAATACTGAACGTTGACAATCTATCGCATTTACGGTAATAGATCCAATGTCATCTTTAGTTCTGCTATTTCTTTTATTACCGCATTTTTGTCCGTTTCATCAGTAGTATACTTTAGTAGTCTCTCACAAGCATCTATCTCAGATAACATGATGTCTTTCTTGTCAAGACACAAGCTGTGATAAGTATCAACGAATGAATACGTTATCTTTACAGACTTTTCTCGACATCCACAAGTTTTGGCCTCAATATGCGATGATGATTCCATATATGCGATATTCAATGTCCAGTCAACACCTAATATTATTGGAGAATGTCAGTTCAACACCTTTAGTATGACTATAATCGAAACGACAGTATTCAGCTTCACCAATGGGCATACATTCGATTTTACCCTTGTGACAAAGAGGGCATTTAAGAAATGTCGTTTGGTTCTTGAAATAAGATGCACACCAGAAACAAGACTCACATATCAGAAAATATCTCTCTTTCATAAACTTCGAATAATTGTCTGTTTCCATTTGTTGGTTTATTTCGACTAACGGTGATGTTCCCCATCTAACCTTGCCTGATATTCTAATATCGCTTTGGTCTTCTGCCAAAAATTGGCAGTCTAAAGACGAAATATGATTTTTTATGTTACAATCTTCAGAATTCTCTGCCATAACGTTAATCATTAGTAATGCAAAGTTATTGTATTTAACGTAGCATGAATTAAAAAGCAATATTTGAGACAAATTTTTTTATATGAGTCATATGCAATTAATTGCATGAATTTTATTCGCATTTACCGCTCAATAAGGGTGCTATGGTGAGTAAACGAAAACGTCAAACAGAATCTCTTACTCTAAGGATAGACAAAGATCTATTAGATAAGTTACGCAAAGAGTCCGAACAGAAAATGGTATCAATAAATACACTAACCAATCTAATTATTAAATCATACATTAAATGGTACTCACCGGCACAAAGGGCTGAAATTATGTCTGTTCCAAAAAGCGTGTTAATTGCAATTATTGACAATCTTGCTGACTATCAGATGGAATCAGTTGCGGATAAGTTTAGGAAAAGTGGGTATGAAGAAACACTATTGATGATGAGTAATGAATATTCTTTACCGGTAGTCCTCGACCTGTTTGATTCATGGCTAAATGTCTCAAACATGCAGTTTAATCGTGAATCTAGCGAAGATTCTTTGACATACATAATAAATCATGGGGTTGGGAAAAAATGGTCTCTTTTCTTAGAAAAGGTGTTTTGGTACATGGTTAAGGATTTGGGGATAACCGGAGCCAGATTCGATGTGACAGAGAGCACCGTAACCATTAAGATTAATTTAAAACAATAGGTAGGTGGGTTGAGTTTTGTAAACTGGATGTATGAAAGAAAAAAATACTCTTGACAGAGAAATCAAGTTGTGATGAAATAGAAATCTTCGTGTGTTTTGATTTAATATATGATTTCAATTTGGGCCCCGGAGGGATGTGTGACGATATTGGTGCTAACACGTGAATTTTAGTAGAAAGCCGTTAAGCTTTAAACACTTGAGCAATTAAAGACTAATATTAAAACAATAAATAATTGGTAAATAAATTTCTAAACATTTATGAAAAAAATATATAGTTCTTAACGGCACCTTATTGGATGCTGTGTCTTTGACTCTGGTACTCTTAGAGCTTAATCAAAGTTTTCGTAAATAAGAATTCAGGGATATTAATCGATTCTCGCTGGTGTCTTAAAAGTTAAAGAAGTCACCAAAAAATCCTCTCCTTCCATATTTATTATTATAATAATAGTCATCATAATCTCCATTTCTATAATGGTATTTTTTATAATGCTCGTCTTCATAGCTACTTTGGACTTGGATTAACTTGTCTATCTCACCCCTATCCAACCATACTCCCCCGCAAGAAGGACAGTAGTCAATAGAGGTCTCGTGCCTTTGCTTTAGCAGCATTTCAGTCGAACATTTTGGACATTGCATATATCAATATCTATCGCCTCTGTCAGTATATAAAGAAAACTGTCAATTGCCCTTTGACAAATCTTCCCAATCTAGAGAAAAATGCGCAAAAGTATGCAATCAGTCTCTAATGCATTTACTAAATACAGAAATTCCTTTTTTACTAAAATAAAGAACAATCCATAATATAAAGTAAATCTTAAATACTCGGGCCCGGATGGGTTCGATTGAATATTATGTGTTTTGATGTAAAAAAATTTTATCATGGAAAAAATCTGATAGTCTAATCGTTCATTACGTTATTTTTTACTAAGGTCATGCTTTTAAGCTAAGCTTTATCTGTACAGCGTGTTTTGCCAAAAGAAATTGCTGAACTCGATAATTCATCACTCCTTGAAGTAAAAATTCATCATACGAGTGAATAACCAGAGAGCCAACATTCCTTACTCAGATTTAGTATCATCTGGGAATAAATCAGGATGTTTTTCTCGAATATGCTCACCAATCCTGGTTAATTTAACATATCCGCTCATTCTATCGGAAGCGTCAACATAGACCTTCTTGTCTAGTTCTACCGAGTTTAGCATATGTTCAAGAGATTTATCGATTACTTGATTAACCCTATGAACTAACTCACTTTGTTCCACAGGTGCACTTTTAAGTCCATCGTCGTACGTAGAACCAATATATTCAGATCCGCTCTTATCCAGCATACCACCGAACCATATCACATCACCTTCAATGCCACTGTCAAGAAAATCTAATGACATCACTTGATCTGCCAAAGCCTTCTCACATTCACATAACATAGACAGCCCAGCCGCAGTGCCAAGGTTAATTTCAAATATCGCCGATTTCCTTTCGTCATCTCTAACTATTGAGGTTTGTTCTTCTGGTGGTTTACTATCGCTGCTGAAGGACTTGTGGAGAATAAATAATATTCCACCTTTTTGGCTTGTGAATCTTTCCAATATTTTGTATGTTTCTTTTTTACTAGGATTCATTTCTTAAATTCAGATCGCTATTGCTACACAAACTGTAATTTATCTTCTGCTATGTGATTAAGTTTAAGTCTTCGGTCAAGTCTTTGCGCCTGTCTAAAATACACTTCTTCAAAACTGGGAAAATCTAGGAATTGAATGATTTAGTCTAATGAGAATTAATTACTTTATTGAAATAGAAATCTTTAATTTAATATTTTACTAAAAATAGGAATGTGCCTCCAATTTACTGCTTCAGAAAGCAAGCTGATTCAAAACATGGTCTGTAATTTATCAATTAAGAGAATTCCAGACAATGTAATAATCAAAGAAGTCTATGAACAGATATACATGACCATTAGTAAATAGCTGTTAAGAACCTTGACGCATTATATACGTTGCAACAGCTGATGAACTTAAAGCCTCTGAAGGAAGCGAAATAAAGTTCAAGTCTCCTTTCCTTTTTTTAGAGGAGAATAGAATCATTAGTCACGATAATCTTGATTTGAGTAAAATGTTCAGTTAGTATAATGCCTAATTTCACTACTGCTGAAATACATCTGGTTAAAAATATTGTAGCTAGATTATCGATCAATAATACAATAGGAAACAATATCAAAAGGTGATGAATAAAACTTCATCAAACTTAGGATTTCTTTTAAAGTCGCTAATAGATAATTCTCCCAAATTACCTAAATAGAACCTATGAGTACCTCATGATTGCATGCTAAATTTCAACTTTAGAGTCGCTGAGGCCGAGGTGCTTTGTCAATGAATTTAGAGCTATTTTCTACAATGGCAGTGTTGTCTATTGTTTATATCATTGTCGTGTTTCTAGCCCCGTCTGTATTATTTCCTGCTGTTCATGTGGACTCCGTAATAGTGGCCATACCAACTACAAAATCGCCCTTAGATACCAAATCATTTTTGGAAACCGTCGAGGCTACGACTTCACCAATTGATACCACGCCACCTGTTGTATCCGTGCCGGAGGACATCATTGCCGAAGCAACCGGCCCTGAGGGCAGAATAGTAAATTATAAGGCCAATGCGACAGACATTGTCGATGGCAATCTTGCTACAGTTTGTAATCCGAAATCAGGCTCCACTTTTGCTCTCGGTCAGACAAGAGTGGAATGTACGGCAAACGACGTGGCTGGTAACATTGGGAAGAATGAATTTGTCATTACTGTTAGAGATACCACTCCTCCTGAAACCATGCTAGGGAACGTAACGGTTGGTTGGTTGGGTTCAATAACCTCTGGTGATACGACTCCGTCTGTTGATATTAATTTTGACTTTAGCGGTACCGACTTGGTAGGGATAAGCCACTATGAATGCCGATTAGACAATGGAGGGTGGAAGTCAGCTCATACATTGCCAGACATATCCGGCGAAAAAATTAACGTTTGTACTTATACGGGAGTGCGCGATCCAGATAGTCATAACTTTCAAGTGAGAGCCGTTGATACTTCTGAAAATAAGGATCCTAGTCCACCTAGTTTTATGTGGAACATACAATCACCTGTTGAGGCCACCCAAGGATTGATCACCCAAGTGAACAGTATTTACCCGACCCTCAAGTTGGATCCTGCACTTCACCAAGTAGTAGAAGATTTATCCGACACTTCGACATCTAATGATGCCAACTCATGTTATTCGTTCAATTCATTTATGAATGAAATCGAAGTTCAGAATATGATCGGAAGTCTGAGTCTAGCGGATCTTAATGACTTTGGTATAACAACACTCGCAATCATGGACAATATCGGTTGTCCCCCACCAATTGCAAATGCAGGTTCACCTCAGAGTGTTGAAGCGGGAGAAAAAGGTGTTATGTTAGATGGAAGCGACTCTTTCTATGCTGATAATCCTCCTAGTGTCAAATGGAAGCAAATTGATGGAAGTCCTAAAGTAGAGATCAAAAACTCTGGAAAGGCAAAGGCCACTTTTGATGCTCCTACTTCCGCTCAATTCAAAGATGTTGGAAATAGCACTACGCTTAGCTTCCAATTGACCGTGGCTGGCGCCGGAGAGTTAGAGTCAACTGCTATTACGACAGTAACAGTAAATGCAGTAACCACTCCGCCGGTTGCAAAATCTATAGTAAACACTCCGCCGGTTGCAAAATCACAGAGAGTTACCACAGACGGCGATACATCTGCACCCATAACCCTTGATGCTACTGACAAGGATGGTGATAGCTTAACATACTCGCTAGGAACTACGCCCAATCATGGGTCACTGAGCTCCTTTGATGGAGATACTGGATCAGTTGTTTACAACCCAAACAGTGGGTATTCAGGAACAGATAGCTTTACATTTACTGTTAGCGATGGAAGTTCAACTAGCAATACTGCCAAGGTCTCCATAACTGTCAATCCTGTAACACATATTAATAGCCCGCCGGTTGCAAAATCACAGGAAGTTACTACAAACACCGATACATCGGCACCCATAACCCTTGATGCTACTGATAAGGATGGTGATAGCTTAATCTATTCGCTAGGAACTACTCCCAATCATGGATCACTGAGCCCCTTTGATGAAGATACTGGATCAGTTGTTTACAACCCAAACAATGGGTATACAGGATCAGATAGCTTTACATTTACTGTTAGCGATGAAAGTTCAACTAGCAATACTGCCAAGGTCTCCATTACTGTCAATCCTGTAACAAACATTAATGCCACGTCGGCTCCTGAAAACGAAAATGAAAATGAAAGCCAAAGTACTCTGTCTAATACTACTTCTTCTCCACCCTCTGATCAAGATACTCTGTCTAATACTACTTCTTCTCCACCCTCTGATCAAGATACTCTGTCTAATACTACTTCTTCTCCACCCTCTGATCAAGATACTCTGTCTAATA
>JASKBU010000092.1:0-6494 GCA_033272285.1 Nitrososphaeraceae archaeon | reverse complement strand
TATATCGTTAATTTCACAAGCATGTTTTAGCGTGGAAGTTATTAGGTTCTTGTATTGCCTTGAATCTTTTTTATCAACCAAATATTTTATAATAAGGTTTGTTATGTGGTGGTAACTTTAAGAATGATAATAAGTCGATTCTGTAATGATTCAGAAATTTCTCTAAACAGAATTTGTATGAATTTCTTGTACATTCCGAATTGAGTGAGTTTATGAAATTAAAGTATGCTTTGCTTTGTTCATCCAATACTTGCATACTCTTTACGCTTGGAACTACATGATTAGAGCTAATTTTATTAATTAAATCTCCTTTATGCATTATTTAATGCTAATTAAATATTTTATTGACCCCTAAAAAGACGGTACAATATCATTATAAAGATCGTTCGCGTCGTAAATACACAATTGAAGTATCATAGGATTAGTGAAATCAAGAATGATGAATTCCTTGGTAAAGAAATCAGAGTTAGGGGATGGGTATACAGATTACGTAAACAAAAAGACAAGTCATTCATAATAATCAGGGACGAACGAGGAGGAATAATTCAATGTGTCCTTCCAAGTGCAAGGGTACCAGATCTCACGATAGAGTCTTCGTTAGAAGTTCAAGGGATCCTATTCAAAGACGAAAGAGCAAAAGAAGGTGGCTACGAGATAAGAGGAAATGACGTCAAGATTTATAGTATAGCCAATAATGACTTTCCAATTAGAGAATATCAAAGCACAGAACTGTTATTGGATTATAGACACTTGACTCTGCGTACAAGAAAGATGATTACCATAGCAAAAGTAAGAGCAACTATTCTTGAAGTAGTACGTAATTGGTTTGTAGAAAATGATTGGATGGAAGTCACAGCACCTACTTTAGTCAAGAGTGCAGTAGAAGGTGGTTCAACTCTATTTCCCGTGAAGTACTTTAAAGACGAAGCATTTTTGTCTCAAAGTGCGCAATTATATCTAGAGGCCTTAATTTTCTCATTGGGTCCGGTCTGGACAATAGGTCCCTCATTCAGGGCTGAAAAATCAAGGACACTTAGACATCTTGCAGAATATTTGCATTTAGAGGCAGAAGCTCCTTGGATCTCTATAACTGATCTATTTAGCATACAGGAAAAATTACTTGTAGATTTGGTTCGGAATTTAACAAGAAAAAAAAGAGAAGAGCTGGAATTTTTGAATCGAGATATACAAGCTTTAAATAAAATCAGAGAGCCGTTTGATAAATTGAGTTATAATCAGGCGATTGAAGATCTCCGTTCAAAAGACATCAAGATTCAAGAGGGAGAGCTGTCTAGAAAAATAGAATGGGGTGATGATTTGAATATAGATTCCGAAAAAATACTGACCGAGGATCGAATCAATCCTGTGTTTGTGTATGGATATCCACTCAAAGTCAAACCGTTTTATGTGAAGGAGGATCCAGAAGAACAAGGAATTGCTCTAACTACCGATTTACTGTTGCCTGACGGATTTGGCGAGGTGAGTAGTGGTGGTATGAGAGAGGACAATATTGACCTATTGAAATCCAGGATTATGAAGGAGGGACTCGACATGAATTCATATTCATGGTACCTAGACCTTAGAAAATATGGTTCCGTGCCTCATGGAGGTTTTGGTATTGGTATTGAACGATTAGTCAGATGGCTGGCCAATCTAGAGGATATTAAAGAATGTGTACTCTTCCCAAGAACAATGGCTAGACTTGAACCTTGACCTTTTGGGCGCGCCAAGTCACTTTTTCAGAATAAGGCGCAAATTTTTGTATATCTTTATTTTGGAAGTTATCAGTATAGCGATGCGACTACATCATCTTTTTATACCGCATTTACATCCATCTTCTTATGCCAAAGGCATTTGTTCTAATGAATGCTGAATTAGGTAGCGAAGATTCGATAGTAAGCGAGTTGAAGAGTATTGATGGTGTCAAAGAAATTTATCAGGTTTATGGAGTCTACGATATAGTAGCTCAAGTTGAGTCAGAAACGATGGAAAAAGTGAAAGAGACGATTACATGGAAACTTCGAAAATTGAATGGTGTAAAGTCTACATTAACTATGATTGTAATGGATTAGTATCATAGATATATTTAGCGACTTTCAACTGATACAATTCTGAGTTAAGTTCAACCCATTCAAATGAAATATGTTACCTGAAATAAATACATCACAGCGATAGTTTTTATCACAAGAGTATTGGCAATCATCAAGTCCATCTATCATCATAATGTTACCAAGGTGTCATTTATTAAACAGCACAATTACCGCGTAAATTCTTGTGCATTCAAGAACAAGACAATTTATTAATAATATGAATTTAATAGAAAATAGTACGAATATTGACCGGTGATGATAATTATAGTAAATTGGATGAACTATTCGAGACATCAGGTGTAAAATTTGGTGACTCGGTAATTATAGAGACTCACGATGCAACGCATCTTGGTATTTTGATTCCAAGGTATGAATATGCAGATAAGAATCATTTGGTTCTGAAATTAAAAAATGGGTATAATATTGGTATCAATGTAGGGAAAATTAGGAATATTAAAAAAATAACTGAAAAACTGGAGACAACCATTAATCATCGTACTGACTATAAATTTGGTGGATTTATCCCTGGCCATGATTCCGTTCAAGATTTTTCAAATACACTATCATCCCATCTATCGTTGTTAAGTACAGGCGGAACTATTTCTAGTAAAATTGATTACAGGACAGGCGGAGTAATGGCGGCTCTCACCGCAAAAGAATTAAACGATTCAATTCCAGAGCTGCAGAGGATAGCAAATATAGATCCAGAGGTTGTTTTGAGCGAATATAGCGAGAATATCAAACCTGAACATTGGTCCGTTATTACAACAAAGGTGGCTGACAAAATATTATCAGGAAAATATGACGGAGTTATTGTATCACATGGAACGGACACCATGCACTACACGTCTGCTGCACTGAGCTTTGCACTTCAAAACTTACCGGTTCCAGTAGTATTGGTGGGAGCCCAAAGATCGTCAGACAGGCCTTCATCTGATGCATCTTTAAATTTAATTGGTGCTTGCACTTTTGCAACTAAATCTAAATTTTCGGGTGTTTTTGTTGCTATGCATTATACAGTATCAGATGATATAATTGCCTGTCATATAGGCACCAGAGTTAGAAAAAATCACACAAGTAGGCGAGACGCTTTTCGTTCGATTGACGTATTGCCCTTCTCATTAGTCCATAATGGTGAAGTTGAAATTTCAAAGCAATATGCGGATTTAAAATTTCAAGAAAGGCACAAAAATGTTGAAAATATGATTGTTAAACCTAAATTTGAAAACAAGGTCTCATTATTAAAATTCCATCCTGGTTTTGACTGTAGGATGATTGATTATTGCCTTGAAAGTGGGCATAAAGCAATAATTATTGAAGGAACTGGTTTAGGTCATGTAAGCAAAGAATGTTTTTCTCAAATTAAAAATGCCGTAAAGAGAGGGATCTTTGTATTTATGACGTCTCAATGTATTTGGGGTAGAACTGCACTTACGGTCTATGATACCGGAAGGGATCTTTTGAATCTCGGGGTAATTCCTTTATTTAATACAACTTCAGAAACTGCACTGGTCAAAGCTATGTGGTGTCTTGCTAACTTTAAAGAAGAAAAAAATATCATTAAGACTATGACAACCAATATAGCAAATGAGTTCACCAACCGGATAATTGTAGATTGATTATATCAAGCAATGTGGCATATTTGAATGCAGGAGTGAAATTTGGGATAGAAAGTATTTGATACCATTTCAAATACATCAGTTTGTATCACAGGAGCGCAGTCTTTTTTTTTGACATGTCCCATATTAACGATTGATTATAATCGGAAACTGGTAGAAGGCTGAAGATCTTTCGTTTATGAACAAGAAACACTGCCTTCTACCAGGTAATGAAATTTGTCTGAAAATCTCATCAGCAATACAGGTTAAATATGTATACTTCTACAATAATTTCTATTCAGTATTCAAATAGGAATTAAGGAATGTCTATTTCTACCTGAAAACTAAAGTTCTAATATTTTGGTCTTGCGTCACTTCCAGATACTGATGTTTATTGTGATATGGCTTCCGTAGAACCAAGTTCATAAATTCTATGTCCACTATATCCACCTATTGGCCTTACAATTCCCTTAGATTCAAGAGAACGTAGAAATGAATTTGCTATAGAAATCTTAACGCCCATTGACCTTGCTAAAGCATGAGATGTAATTGGTTTCATACTTTTTATAGTCTTTAATCCTTGAGGTTCTTCTATGACTATTGACGATTTTTGCTTTTTAATTGGACCCTTCTTTCCTTTCTCATCAGCAGCCGGAGAGTCCTTGGATGTCTTTTCCTGACTTCCTATTGATTTTTTCTTGGCTCCTCCCATAGTAACACCAATATCGGCCTAATTTATAATTCTATGGAATAAGTACAATCAGTTTTCGTGCCATAGAGGCATCTTCCATCAAATCATTAGGAATTTTGAAATTAAGGCTAAATAAAATATTTTAAAACATCCTCCAATAACAAATAATGTTGGATTTTTCCAGTATCGTTGAAATTTTGGAAGAAATGGAACAGACAACAAGTAGACTAGAACTTACTGACTATTTAGTTACACTTTTCAAAAATAATTCATCCGATCTCATCGATAAAATAATCTATCTTATCCAGGGGAAAATCAGACCAGATTACGAAGGGATTGAAATGGGAATAGCGGAGAAAATGATTATTCGCATGATTTCACAAATATCAAATATTTCAGTAGACAAGGTATATCAAAAATATAATAAAATAGGAGATCTGGGAAGCGTTGCAGAAGAAATAATGAAGAATAAAGTCCAGACGACACTTTTTAATGAGAAGGTTACTATAGAAAGGATTTATCTAATTTTCGATAAAATATCTAAGATAACTGGCAAAGGCTCACAGGAAATAAAATTGAGATTGTTTACAAGTCTTTTTAATGATGCTTTTCCTAAAGAATGCAAGTATATTATTAGATTCGCGCTTGGAACATTAAGACTTGGAATAGCCGATATTACCATTATGGATGCCCTGGCACTAGCTTATACATCTGATAAAAAAAATAGGAAAATTTTAGAAAATGCCTATAATGTCTCAAGTGATTTGGGAAGAGTTTCAAAGATATTGGCAAATGATGGAATAAAGGCTGTTACTGCAATTAAGATAGAATTATTTATACCGATAAGACCAATGCTTGCAGAAAGAGTTCAAACTACTAAAGAGGCCCTGGAAAAGGTCTCTGGAAGAGGAGCTGTTGAATTCAAACTCGATGGAGAAAGAGTACAAATTCATAGAAAGGATAAGAAGGTTCAAATATTTTCAAGGAGCCTAGAAAACATAAGCCACTATTATCCCGATGTAGCAGAGGCATCTAAAACTATTGGCTTGAGAAACTTTATTATTGAGGCCGAAGTGGTTGCAATCAATAAGTATACTGAAGAGTATCTTCCATTTCAAGAGCTTATGCACAGGCGGCGCAAATATGATATAGCCAAGAATGTAGAACAATACCCCGTTTCTGTTAATGTGTTTGATATTCTTTGGGCTACAGCCAAGGATAAAACCAATCTTCCCTATGAAGACCGGAGGAACCTACTGAAAGATGTCATTACTAAATCAGTAGATCGGAAAATAACTCTCATACCACAGAAGATTGTAACTAATACAGAGGAGCTTGAGAAATTTATGGCTAAATCTATAGAACACGGCTGTGAGGGTTTGGTGGTAAAACAGACTACCAGTCCTTATAGAGCTGGGGCAAGAGGCTTCGCCTGGATTAAAATCAAAAGAGAATATAGAAGTGAATTAGTCGATAGTTTGGATCTGGTTGTAGTTGGCGGAGCATATGGTAAGGGTAGAAGGGTAGGGAAATATGGTGCTCTCTTGCTCGCAATATACGATAAGAAAGAGAACGTTTTCAAAAGCGTATGTAAGGTAGGGAGTGGTTTTACAGATGAAGTCTTAGAAGAATTATTTAGGGAATTGGAAAAACACATAATACCTAAGAGACATCCGCACGTTTACTCGAAACTTGAGATGGATACTTGGTTCACACCGACGGTAGTAATAGAAATAATTGCCTCGGAAATAACGTTAAGTCCCGAATACGATGCGGGCATGGATTGCATTAGGAAAGGTTTTGGATTGTCATTAAGATTTCCAAAATTTACCAATAAAATACGAATTGATAAAAATGCACAAGACATAACAGATGAATCTGAACTAATTGAAATGTACAGAAAACAGAGAAACATAAAATTGTGATTAAGCAATAATCTTTTACTGTAGAATTCTCATCATTTACTAATTAGCTGGTTTTGCATTAACAACTAATTTGAAATTATTTAGAATATCTTTGCATCTATTTCTGATAGTAACTTCAGTAACACCAGCAAAATTGGATACGTCAATCTGAAGCAGGTTTACTCCCAAAAGTACTGATGCAAGGTAAATA
>JASKBU010000091.1:0-11422 GCA_033272285.1 Nitrososphaeraceae archaeon | reverse complement strand
TCAAATGTATATCCAAAAGATTCTATGAGTATCGAGGCAAAAATTTCGAAATCTTGCCACTGTAATTTCTTTGACAATTCGTGCGGATTGCTGCCTTTTCTCATGGCCAAAATAATCGTATCCAATTTGTCACTTTGCGAAAAAGTAACAGAATCTCCCGATAGTTTGCCTATTCCTGAATTTATCAGATAACTTAGTAACTCCTTTGCTGTTGTCCTACTTGTAATCTCGCATAGTTGTTGAAACTTAGTGATACTCAAGTTGTTGGGCATTGCTACCAAAGATCTAACAAACAATTGATTGTTTAGTGAAATCATGCTTTTGGCCAAACTAGTATCAAAAATAAACTGCAAGATCAAGATTTATCTATTTCTGGCAACAATGTTATAGTTGATGTCTGACCTTTTCTTACCAAAAGACAAAGATAAATTTTTTCTCAAATGTACAATAGCATGCATAGCGTTACTAATTGGAATACACATTTATCTTTCTATAACCTTATTTGATTCAAGTTCAAAAATGTTTGGGGTATTACACATAGTCATAATTTTAATACTAATGGTGATGTTTCTTGCAATTTTGCAGAAAGGTATAGTGCCAGTAGCTATTTCATGTTTAGGGTTAGTACTGCTTTATGGCAGTATTTTGATTCCCTCTGCCGCCTCTAATTCATTGGGGCCTTTTTACTACAAAGCGGCTATTGGAAATTTGCATTATGAAACATTAGTTCGAGCGGCTCATGGTTTTTTTCTACTTGGTCTGGCCATGGTAGTTCTAGGAATGATAGTGGCATACAAGCCCGGCGTTCTGTACACACGCAATAGACCCCAATCTGCTGAACACCTTTGGGCAAACTATCCAAAGTGGGAGGAAAATCGCCAGCTAGCGTCTGCTAAGACCGAAGCCCTTATTGATTTGCCACATCTGCTGAACGATAAAGAGAAATACCTACTATGGAGGTATGAGTTCATACTCGTTATCATTTATGGCACAACGTATAAAGTTCCCATCTATTCATTCGTTCCTGAGAGCTCAAGCATATTAAGGGAGCCAAAATCGCACAAAATTGTTGGTATGTCAAAGTACGGTTATTTTGTGTAGTTCCCACCAATCTCCTCACAGACCTAATGCTCGACCTACTCCACCTACTTTTCCATGACCCAAAATTGGAATATTCTAACAGGGAAAATAGGCTTGATACAAGGTCAAATTCAACGAGAAAAACTATAATCATCAGAGAACCTTTAATTAAAGGTAGTTGTAGGATTTTTTAGGAATATTGAGTTGGCAGAACTTAGAAAAGACTACATACTTGAAAAATTTGTAGTTCTTCCTCCTGAGACATATAAAGTAAAAAACGATACTAAACAATGTCCATATTGTCCTGGAAATGAAAGTATGACTCCACCATCCGTACTCTCTCTAGTAGTTAAGGAGGGAATGCTTCAACGATTATCAGATAACGAAGAAAACATTATTGAAAATTGGGACGTACGAGTTTTTCCAAATTCAAACCCAGTCGTAACATCTGTAAACGAAAATAATTACAGAGACAAGCCTCTCTACAGCGAACCGGCCTACGGGTATCATTATATTGTCGTAGCGACACCGAAGCATGATGAAAGTTTACCAGGACTATCTATTGAAAAGTGGTCCAACGTTCTTCTTGTGTTGCAAAATTACCTTAGTCATCTTTACACAAAGAAAAGTGTAACTTATGTTTCTATTTTCGTAAATAATGGAGTGTTGTCTGGAAGCGATATTGATCATGCTCATTTTCATCTAATGACATTTTCTACCATACCCCCAATAATAGAATCTGAAGCAGAAGCTTCAAACAGATATCTCAATGAAAATGGGAATTGTCCCGCATGTAATATAATTTCAACAGAGACTGGAGGACCAAGACAAATCTTAGACACTGAAAATTACATCGCTATATCGCCTTGGGCTTCGACGTATCCATATGAATTTTGGATATATCCGAAGCGTCATACAACATCCTTCTCAAAAATATCTCAAAAGGAATTTACGGACCTCGCACTTATTTTGAGGTCCACTTTGGGAGGTATGGACAAAGTACTTGAAAAGCCATCTTTTAATCTAATATTTCATCTTTCGCCAGAAAAGAAAAATAGTAGACAAATTCACTGGCATATAGAAGTTTATCCACAGCTTCATAACTGGTCAGGTTTGGAAAGGGGATTCGGAGTTTACGTTAATCATGTTTCGCCAGAAAGATCCGCTCAAGTTTTGGGATCTGCTGCCAGGAAAGAATTTGGAGATGTAATTGGAATCAAGTAGGTTTAAAACCATCTTATTCAAGGACGATATATAATGGTAAAGCTTGAAAGTGCTGTAAGCTTAGCAAGTTTAGGGCTTATAGTAATGTTCATACTTCTTTTGTATTCATTCATGTCCTTCCTAATTGGACCTATGTCCCAAGGGCCTGATATCGTAGTTCAGCCAGAAGGCGTAATAATACAAATAATTTCAATTTCAGCTGCTCCAGGAGTAATAATGGCAGGAATCGCTTATGGTCTCGTTAAAGATTATGGCTCAAAGATAATTGGAATCATACTTTGCATATCGGGAACTATTCTACTGATTGGTATTGTTCTAATACGGGGTATGATTTCAAAAATACCGGAGATTGTTTTTGTTCCGGCAATAATTCCATTGTCCTTTGCATTTTTAGCAGCTGGAGTTGGAATCATCATAGTTGGAATTATTGCGTTTATGAGAGAAGGGAAAAGGCAGCTACCCATTGGAGAAGAATATATTTGAGCGAAAAGATACCAATACGAAATATATACTTTAAGCGAAAGATACTTCCAATTGAAATTTTTCATAATGTTCTTAATGACAGCTATAAGCTCTCTCATGATTTGAATAGCCCTGTCCTTTCAGTTGTGATTGGAACAAAACCTGACTTTTACAAACAAGCTCCCGTGATGATAGAAGCATTGCACCAGAAATTACCGGCGTTTGTAATCGATACCGGCCAGCATTTTGATGATCTCCTTGGATTTGGCATTCAGGAATTTGAATTGCAAGATCATATCGCATGCAATCTTCAAATTAGAGGTGACCTGATGGAGAAAGCAAGCGAATTAATTCTAAAATTTGGATCTTTTGGAAGATATTTGAAAAAGAATTTCGGTAATTTCTCTCAATTACTTCCAATTGTTCATGGCGACACGCTAGTTGCCGGAATTGCCCCACTAGCATGGGTCTTCGGAATGGGTCAAAAAGTCGCCCAAAATGAAGCAGGATTAAGATCCATGAGCCCTGAATCAATAAAATATCTAAAGGTTAATGAGGATCCAACAAAATCCAGTGTCGAGAAGTTTGTAGATTCGCAGTTTGAAGGTCGATGGTTTTTGGCTAGAGAGGAGCCATTTCCAGAGCAAATAGACACATGGATATGTTCTGCAGGAACACAATTTTTCTTTGCACCAACGCAGCTCAATAAGGATAATTTAGTACGTGAAGGATATCCTGAAGAATTTATTCATGTAGTCGGAAATTCAGTCGTAGATGCAATTGAAATTAAGAGAAAGAACAAACCAAAAACTAGTTTATTTGATCAATACCCAAAACTAGAAACAGGTGAATGGCTTAGAATAGATATACATAGGAGAGAGAATTTAACAGAGCACAGATTCTCATCGATAATAAAGAGTATATCTTATTTGATAAAGAATACCGATTACAAGTTAGTCCTTATTATGTTAAATGCTATGAAGTCGGCTTTGCGGTCGTATCACCTTGAACAGAGTTTACTAAATCTAGCAAAAGAATATCCGCATAAATTTATGATTACGCCGTTATGGAAGGAATACTCTCACGTAATTGAATTTCTGGATAGCGGACATTGCTGGGCAGAAATGACAGATTCAGGTTCCATGCAAGAAGAATTATTATACTTTCCAAATGTACTGTCACTTACAGTTAGACTAAATACTGATAGACCAGAGACCATTTTTGATGCACGAGGTAATATTCTAATTCCACCCGTAAATTCCTCTTGGATAACTACTCTGATTGATGAGGCATTCAACAGAAAAGAAGGCCTTGGTCTTGAACTCAAGAAAAAAAGAAAGATTTACGGTCAACCAGGTACGGTATCAAAGAATATCGTAAAGATAGTCAAAAAAGAATTTGAGAATGGCGACGCAAATTTCTATCCCTGGCTTCACCAAAGAATCGGTCTTTGGAAAGAAAAGCAGATAATAGACTATCTATAACTATCTTATAGTAAACCTTTTTGGTCGCACGCCATAATCCTTTCTTTCTTTGCTTGTAATATCAAAAATTGTTTTCATCATGTTTTCATAATGCGCCGACATATTGATATTTCTTCTTGACATCATCCTTTTTTGAAACTTAATTGCTGAGGATACATCCATTTCCGCATTTTCGGATCCGATTCCTTGGCCATAGATCACATAGGAAGGAACATCATTGGCAATATTGCCATAAAGATGCGTAGATATTCCAATTCTCATTCCACAATAAATATTTGTGCCTATTGATGTTTTGGACATGTCACCAAAAAAAGAACCTAACTTGGTTATGCCCGTATCTTTTTTTTCATCTCCAATTTTCATTGATACTGTTCCATATGTCATTTTAAGATCGGATGTAGTTGTATTGGCGCCAATATTCACCCATTCCCCGACATAAGAGTGACCCAAATACCCAAAGTGAGATTTGTTAGTATAATCCAAAATTATTGAAGAGTCTATTTCTCCACCTATGCGACAATTATTGCCAATATATGAATTGTTGATAGTCGAATATGGTTTTAGTTGTGTGAGTTCCCCAACATAAGCAGGACCAATGATTGAAGATTGACCCATAACGGATTCAGGTCCAATGTAGATAGACCCACCACTTGCATCAAGGACAGTACCTTGGCAAATATTACTTGACTCGTCCACAAAAATGGGATTTTTACCAATAACTTTTACTTCCTTAGGGACTTTATTTTTTAGTTTAAGTTGATGTTGTAATACATTTTTAAGTCCAGAAATGAGATCCCATGGCCAGCTGCAGAGACTACCACATTCATTCGCGCTATTAATATGAATTATTTCTGCTCTTAATTTACTATTTCGAATGTCTTTATCATGAACTACTGATTCATAGAGATATTGATAGTCTGATTTGTCTAATCTTGCTATTAGAATCTTGTCTCTATAAGAGACCAAAAAATTCTTTCTCTTAGTCAGTTTCTTAAAGAACGACGTATGAGGAAAGAAAAGTGAATTGACGAATATGTCATTAGAGTCGTATTCGAATTTGTTTACATTGCAGTTTGGATGTCTCTGCCTGGTCATATTTTCTAAATATTTTCGAGTTAGAAGTTTTGCTGATTTAGTATTGAAGTAGTCAAAAGTTGTTATGCTCCCAATTTTAAGGTCGAACAATGATCTTGTATAGCTAAGTGGAGCAAATTTTTTCCAGCTAGTATCTTCAAAGAGAACGATACTCATGATTTAGATTTTTCCCAAGCGCTCCACATATTTTTTGTATGTTTGTAGGTATGACTTTTTATCCCCTATATCAATGAATCCTGATTCTATTTTAAACCCATTTACGAGTTTTTTCATATCCAACGCCTCTCGAACAGCATCATCCATTCCATATGCGTTTGAAGGGGGAATCAAATCAATAAACTCCGGTTCCATAACATAGCAACCTATATTTATTAATCCCTTTATCTCGGGTTTTTCATTCCATGCGGTAACTCTGTTCTTTCCATTTATGTCAATAAAACCGTACTTTAGTCTTGCTTTGTAGGACAATAAGGCCATGGAAATAAATGCTCCAAGCCTGTCGTGCTCATTTATCATTTCCTTAAGTGAGAACTCATAAATGGCATCCCCGTACACACAAACAAATCTATCATCGATAAATTTTTTGGCGGTTAATAGCTGTCCTGCAGTTGCAAGCGGTCTATCGGATCTTGCATATTCTATCTTTATACCCAGCCTGCTTCCATCTTCAAAATAGTCCTCTATCGATCTATGTAAATAACTTACACATATTACTATATGGTCTATGCCGTTGTCATCATTCTTTAACCACTCAATAATGTGTTCTAATAAGGGCTTATTTCCCAGTGGCAACATGGGTTTAGGGATGAAAAACGTATATGGTTGAAGACGGGTTCCAAGACCTCCAGCTAGAATTATTGCCTTCATCTAAAATTATAGTTAAATTGAACTATAATATAAGGTAAAAACTATTCAAATATTTTCATCTTCAAGTACTTTTTTCACCTTGTCAACAACTTCCTGAGGAGTCTGCCCAAAAATTATTATCATCGGCTCCTTTCCAATATCCCCTGAATGATATATGACGTCTGCGTCAGGGTTGGCACTTAACGCTCTACTGATTCCCCATGGAACAGAGCTACCTTCTCTACCTTTGATGGTCTTTGGTTCCTGTTTTCTATTGTAGTGTGCTACTCGATAAAATCTGGTACATCTTTCTAACACTCTTTTATCATTTTTAATGTTAATTGCTGATCTGACCAACTGATTCGTTTTCATATATTCCAGTACTGAGGAGGCTACATGTCTTGACGCACCAAATTTAATACCAGCGGCTGGAACACTTCTTTCTCCAGCCTTTACAATACGCCCGCTGACTCCGGCAACATCGTCGACGCTTTTGGCATTGGGTATTGCGTAGACAATATTTGATTGAGTTTCTGGGATTAATCTTGCAAAATTGTTCATACTTGTTAATTCATCAACTGCATCAGTCAATTCTTTTATCACATTATATCTGCAAGATTGTTCATACATAGTTGAAATCGGATTATTAACAGGAATCCCTCTTCCAATTTTGACAATATTGACAATTGAATTGTGCACATATTGACTTGCCATAAAGCAGGCTTGAACTATAGGAAATTGCAATGCAATAAAAGCGGTCACTGCAGCAGAAAAATTGCAACCACTTCCATGAGTTTCAACTATTTTCATTCTATTATTTTTTAGTATTCTGAACTCTCCCTGATAATCTAAGATTGTGTCTGTAATTATTTCATCGTCCTTTCTAAAATGACCGCCTTTTACAACTACATTTTTTGCTCCCAGTTTTTGTATTTTTAAAGCCACTTTTTTAATATCGTCTTCGTTCTTTATCATAATCTCGGACAGTTTTTCTGCTTCGTGTATATTAGGAGTGACTAGGTCGCAAATAGGTAGTAGTTTATCCTTAAAATCGTATAGAAATTCCTTTTGAAGTAGTTGCGCTCCAGTACCTGCAGAAATAATTGGATCTAGTACAATTGGGATTTTCAATTTATTTAGGGCGTCGCTTACTGCGGTAATAATTTCATTATTGTAAACCATTCCAATCTTTATTGCATGTATTGGAATGTCAGATAATATCGACCTGATTTGCTTTTTAACTGTGCCAGCATCAAGCGGATGGATATGGTCTACATTCGATGTATTTTGTGCGGTTATAGCTGTGATGACAGTGCACGAGTACACTCCTAATGCAGACATAGTCTTTATATCTGCTTGAATCCCAGCCCCACCACTTGAATCACTACCCGCTATTGTTAGCGCTGCTTGAACCAACATTGGAAATATTCTGAAGATGGATTATTCAGTCTATCGGAATTCTGGTCCTAATTATTTGACTACTCGTAATCTGTAAAAATGCTATTGATGTATGATAGTAATTCATCGCGTAATCGAATTACCTTTGTGCGCTTATCGCCGTCTAAATCAGTATGTAACAGTACATCTAAACCTTCTACGAGGTACTGTATATTCGGTAGGGTAAGCAAGGATTTTGAATATTTGGACACATCTTGATTGCTCAATGAATTACTTTGGCGCCGGTTAATGTTAAGTATTGTGGATTAGTTGGCTTTGATATGATTATGGGACTATCTAACAAAAAATTCCTTTCCGTAAGCTATTTCGAATTTCTTTAATAGATTGATACAACCAGGTTCGACGAACACATTTCTTTTTTCATCTGTATGATATGCAACTAAACTTTCTTGCTTCTTTGCGCATATCGATCTTCCACAAATTACACACCTGTGGACTTCATCAAACAGATCTAAGGCTTCAGAAGCATAAGCATTGATAATAAATTTACTCCCGTCCATACCTTCAGCTTCAATGTAGTAATATTCTATCCCATTGTTCATGTAAATTACTTTTTCTGGCAGGAAACTAAATCTGTATTTTTTATTTACAAGGTCGTGAACCAGGTTCTTTATGTCGGATGGAACAACTGGTTTATGAACTAATTTACTACCAGTCAATTGAGTTATCCTCCGTTTTAAATTTAAACAAGTCAATCACACTTTATGTTCTGCTCAAATACAGATAAACCGGATTAAGCTTGGCATATTAAAATTTTAACTAAATCATGAAAACTAAGCTTTGAATCTGATACTTTTTTGTTTGTTAATGATAACCTCAGGTATAGATTGTTAAGATTTTATTTAGAATAAACTAATTTAGTAATTCAAAAGAAAAAAATAAAAAATATTTTTCTAATGTTTATTATTTCACGTATTGCTTTTGTGCGGTTGTAAAGTAGTTTGACCATGTATTGGCCATGTTTGCATTATATTCGGTCACTGTCTCAACTGTTTTACTATACAATTTAATATTCTCCCTACTGGCGTTTAGACTATCTATTGCTAATTGATTGCTGGTATCAAACACATGGAATGCTTGAGTGGTGGCTTCATCGGATTGTTTTCTATATTGTTCTGTATATGGGCTTGCCATTGGTGTAAAGGAATTTCTTGCACTATTTCTATACCACGATTTTTGAATTGCAAAAGCCCTGTTTATCGATTCTTTTGTCACTTGAAGGTAATCTTGCTGTAGATTTGAAATTGATTGTGCGTATTGTGGCTGATATTTTGAAATTTCATCGATAGTTCTTAACATATTTTGCTTGTACGTGTCTAATAATTCGACGTTTTCTGCTACATTTTCTCTAGTTTTTTCTGTCATTTTCTTCACCATTTAATGGGATTAAAAGGTATATAAATCTTTGGTAGTCAAAGGGTATTAACGGTATTGACTACCATATATATACTATAATAGGAATAGAAAAGATTCAGGTAATTCGCATTTATTTATATATTAAAAACCGACAAACAATGGTCTTTTAAAAATTCAATAGAAAAATAAATCCCCCGTCGGACATTAACACAGGTTATGCAAATAAGCCATTGTAATTTTCCTGAAGGTATTCTTTATGATTTGGATAATTTCATTTGGATAAAAAAAGATGACCAGCATGGATCTGTGTTTACCCTGGGTGCAACGCCAATTCTTGCCGCCTTGGCAGGAAAACTAACGAAAATTAAATTTAAAGAAATTGGCACTATAGTAGAGAAAAATAAAAGTGTAGCATCAATTGAAAGCCTTCGATATTTCGGTATGGTGAGATCACCTGTCAAGGGAAAAATCATTGAGGTTAATAACGCCTTATCTAGCAATCCTAAAACTGTAAACGATTTTCCATATGATGATGGATGGTTTGTAAAGATAAAAACCCAATATTCAGATGGAACCAATGATTCTAATTTCAATACTGAAAATCTAAAATTGATTAATGACTGTCATGATGAAATAAAAAAACTTATAGACAAGCTTCACATCAGGTGTTTTTCAGCGTTTCCTGATTATGTGATGTTTGAGATTGGAGTAGAATGTGCAGCAACACTTACAAAGTTGGACGAATTAATTGGCAAAATTGATTTGGGAAATGTAGTTCACGTTGTTTCTGATGATACCTCTGCAGATCTTGAAATGATAAGATGGTCTGAAGAAAGGGAACAAAGTCTTTTAGAATATAGAAAGGAAGGGACACTTTATCATTTTATAGTAAAGAAAACAAAGTAAAGCAAAAAAATTGAAATGAAAATGACATGGAATTACATGACTAGATTAGAGTCAAATAAAGTTCCATTTGACTACCTTTCAATTGGATTGTTTATCATGTTTCCCCATTCTGTCCATGAACCGTCGTAATTTTTGACGTTAGGATATCCTAGGAGATATTTTAGTACAAACCATGTATGCGATGATCTTTCACCAATTCTACAATACGAAATTACTTCCTTATCCGGCGTAATTCCTTTTGCTTGGTAAATCTTTGCTAGCTCATCAGCCGACTTGAATGTTCCATCCTCATTCACTGCCTGAGCCCACGGAATATTTGCTGCACCCGGAATGTGTCCACCCCTTTGAGCATGTTCTGTCGGATATTCTGGAGGCGCCAATATTTCTCCGGTGAATTCTTTTGGACTTCTAACATCCACTAGCGCCTTACTGCCAAGAGTATCACCCACATACTTTAGAAACACGCGTATGTTGTTGTCAGGATCAGAACTTTTGAAATTTCCTTGTGGATAAGTTGGCACATCCTTTGTAAGCGCTTTGTCTTCTTCCAGCCATTTTTTCCTTCCTCCATTCATCAATTTCATATTTTTGACCCCATAATACGTTAGTGCCCAAAATGCGAACGCAGCAAACCAATTATTAAAATCTCCATAAAGGATTAATGTAGTATTATCACTAACTCCTATTCTTTGCAACAAATCCTGGCTTGCTTGCTTGCTTAGAATATTTCTTGCAAGAGGATCGTTAATGTCAACTTTCCAATCTATGAGCACTGATCCTGGTATGTGTCCCAAGACATAGTTTGCAGTAGGATCATAATCTACCTCAGCGATGCGGACTTTGGGATCGTTTAGATGATCTTCAACCCATTTTGTATCAACTAGAACTTCTGGATGAGAATAATTCAATTCATAACACCTACCTTAAATTTACTTTTAGCTTATATTAGTTTTTCACGAATGGATACTCGAAAAGTGGTTATTATTTGAAACTAAAACAATGAAAGTGATAATTGATTAACCATGATCAGCACCTCTATATCCTATTTTCAATTCCGCATCACCATCATATTTTGGCTTGACGGCAAGTTGTCCAGGAGTATATATCAGATGCTCTTTTGTAAATGATGATAATTCATAGTCGTTTGTCATATATAGTGCATAAAAAGGACAAGCATCGACACACAGACCGCAAAACACACATTTTCCATAATCAATTTGTGGCATTATTGATTTCTTGTTATGTTTCCATTGTTCATCGACCTTTACCATTCCAATTGCTTCAGCAATTCCCTCACAGGCAATAGCACAAAGCTGGCATCCAGTACATTTATCGTGAAATAGGATATGTCGACCTCTAGAACCTGCAATTCCAACTCCTCTCTTTGGATCAAATTGATATCCATCGCCTACAAACTTTAGTTTCTTTTCTGGATATCTGAGTGTAAATCTCTTGATAAGAAGATGCTTTGATCCAGATTCTATTGCCTTTATGAAGCCGCCTGCTGAATT
>JASKBU010000090.1:0-16010 GCA_033272285.1 Nitrososphaeraceae archaeon | reverse complement strand
TCGAATTTATGAATATTTTTCCAGTGTTCCAAAGATCACGCATAAGGTAAGACTCTTTTGTTATTTTTTCACCTTGTTTTTCACGGAACTCCATCCACTCTTTTAGAGACCAATACGCTTCTGGTGTTATGAATGAAAAGTACTGGTCTGGTTCACCATCATAAACAATTATTTTGGCAACAATAACGGTCTTTTTATCGTCATAGATAGGAATAACATTTTTCCATTTTAGCCATTCCCATGCGCCTATTCTTATCCCTGAACTTATCATCGTGTACAAAACAGGCTTTATTCTTCTGTCTGGATATTTCAAAACCCCTAAAATTTCATCGATTGTGGGAATCCTATCATTGGCATTCTGCGTTCCTCTCGGAAGTCCTTTTGATATTATTTTCCAGTTCAGTACAACGTTATTCATTTCACAAAACAATTTTATTGGTTTATAGAAATTACGTATTGTTCCCCTGGATATCTCTTTTTTTTGTGCTCTTTGTATGTGAAAGTACATATAGTTTAATACTAAATCTGTCACTTTCTGCGTGATGTTTTTACCCTTTTTGGTATACTCTAAGAAATTTTTTGATTTTTCTCTAATGTCGTTACCTTCTATCTTGTAAAAATCAAAGAAGAATTCTAGTTTACTTACATATGATCTTCTTGTTTCATCCGATTTGATACCATATAGAAATCGAGAAAATGCATCGTGTTGGCGGTGTTTATTGTGCTGAGTTTGGATCTGCAACGCTATATTATGAGGAAGAGGTCCTAATAAACACACATTATCGTTCGGGTCCAGAGGGATTTGAACCCTCGACCAACTGCTCCGCAGGCAGCCATTCTATCCAAACTGAACTATGGGCCCAAACTTTTCTAATAGAGTTCCTTATATGAACTAGCCGTGCAACCTATCTCTATCTACATCAATATTCATGGAAATATATGAAACCAACACATGGAAATCAATTTCATTCCTTAAACAATATATGTAGATAAACTTGATTATCTTAGTAAATCGATCAACATGGTAAGATCCTTCCTAGAAGAAATCGACAAACGCATACTCCTTTTTGATGGTGCTATGGGAACTGAAATACAGAAACTTAAGCCAAAACCAGAAGATTTTCCAAATAACAAAGAAGGATTCAATGATGGGCTTATTCTTTCTAGACCAGATTGGATTGAAAACATACATAGGAGTTATTTGGAAGCAGGTTCTGACTGCATTGAGACAAATACCTTTGGTAGTAACCAAATTAAGCTCCAGGAGTATGGATTTGGAGAACAAACAGTATCAATAAATAAATCTGCTGCACAACTTGCAAACGGGGTAGCCAAGGAATTTTCAAATGAAAACAAGTTTGTTATAGGATCAATGGGGCCGACAGGTTATCTTCCAAGCTCAAACGACCCTGATTTGGGAAATATTAGCCTAGATACAATTACAGAAGCATTTGATTTGCAAGCTCAAGGTCTAATGTTAGGAGGTGTTGATGTTCTTCTTATCGAAACAAGTCAAGATATATTAGAAGTTAAACTTGCCATAACCGGATCATTTAATGCGATGCAAAAAGTTGGTAAAAAGGTGCCCATAATTTCCAACATAACCCTGGACAAATACGGTAAGATGTTACTTGGTACAAATGTCCAGTCAGCATATACAACAGTTAGCGACATGGGAATTTCAGTTTTTGGATTAAATTGTTCTACGGGACCAGTTGAAATGGAATCAAGTATCAGATGGCTTGATGAACAAGACGAATTACCAATCCTTGTGATGCCAAATGCGGGAATGCCAATTAATGAAGGTGGCACAGCGGTTTACAAGATGACCTCAAAAGACATGTCAAGGCAGCTTGGAGAATTCTTACACAAGTATAAGAGAGTGAGAATGATAGGCGGTTGTTGTGGAACAACCCCCGAGCACGTTAGAGAACTCAGAAAAATATTAAAAACGTATGACTTATAATTCGCACGCGAACAATTGAGAATATATTAATTCTATGTACCTGAAACATGTACCCCGAGTTAGCTCAGCATTAAAGGCTGTAGATTTAAGTCAGATTCCTCCGCCCTTGATTATTGGAGAGCGTCTGAACACTCAGGGCTCAAAAAGGGCAAAAAGATTGGTATTATCAGATGACTTTGACGGGCTGATAGACCTTGGAAGAGAACAAGTAGATGATGGGGCTCATTGTATTGATGTTTGTGTAGCAACAACTGAAAGATCCGACGAGCTCGAATTTATGAAAAAGCTGGTGAAAAGATTAAGTCTCGAAGTCGACGCGCCTTTAGTCATTGATTCAACCGACCCCAAAGTGATAACAGAGGCAATATGCCAAATTCCAGGAAGGCCTATCATTAATTCTATCAACTTGGAAGGAGACGGTTCTCGATTCCATTTGCTTGCACCAATTATGGCAAAATTTGGAATTCCATCGATTTCAATGTGCATTGGACCAAACGGAATGGCCAAAACAGCCGAAGAAAAAATTAAGGTAGCAAGGTTACTCTTTGAAACAGGAAAAAAATACGGATTACAACCATGGCAATACATTTTTGACGTACTAACCTTCACGCTAGCAACTGGTGAACAAGAATATGCAAATTCTGCAGTTGAAACACTTAAAGGCATTTCGTCAGTCAAGAAGGAAATTGAAGGTTGTTTCACTACTCTTGGATTAAGTAATATTAGTTTTGGTCTTCCTGTAAGTGCAAGAAAAATAATCAATTCAGTATTTTTGCATCACGCATTGAAGGCAGGACTGGACACGGTAATTATTAACGCAAAAGATATAATTCCCATAGGAGAAATTAGTCAGGACCAAATCAAACTTGCAGAGGATCTTATATTTAATAGGCATGCCAGTGCTCTTTCTGACCTGATATACTATTTTGAGAACAAAAATGTAACTGTTACTAATAATTCTCAAAGATTAGAAGAAATAAACAGAAATTGGGATTTTGACAAACGTTGCTACTATCGTATAGTAAATCGAGTGAAGGATGGAATTGAAGAAGACGTGGTTGGATCTATTACTGACAAGCTCGAGAAAAAACTAAAGTCAAAACCAGTAGATATTCAAAAAGAAGAATTGCTAAGGCAATATCCCGAGCTATCTCATGAAGCAGCGGTCCAAACCCTAAATGAAGTATTGCTTCCGGCAATGAAAGAAGTGGGTGACAAGTTTGGAGCGGGCGAGCTAATTTTACCTTTCGTACTAAAATCTGCGGAGTGTATGAAATCAGCGGTATCCGAACTTGAAAAATATCTTGTCAAAAAACAGGGAGTAAGCAAGGGTAAACTTGTTTTATGTACGGTGTACGGTGACGTTCATGATATAGGCAAGAACCTCGTAAAAACAATTTTCTCTAACAATGGTTATACTGTATATGATCTTGGTAAACAGGTTCCAATACAACAAATTGTAGACAAAATAAAGGAAGTACATGCGGATGCCGTAGGTTTATCTGCATTATTAGTTTCAACTTCAAAACAAATGCAGTTTTTTATAGAAAATGCAAGGCAACTAAATTTCAATATCCCAACATTATGTGGTGGTGCGGCCATAAACAGTGATTACATAAACAGAATTGCAAAGTCAGATGGCGTGTATAAGCCAGGAGTCTTTTATTGCAAAACTGCATTTGAAGGATTGAACATAATGAATAAATTGAGATCTCCTGAAAAAGATAAATTCATTCAGGATTGGAATGATAAAATCAGTAAATTTGATGAAAAGAAAAAAACACAAGTAAAAACTAATATCGATATACTAGTTAGTAAAGTAAAAACTGTAAACCCACCAACCGCACCAAATTTTGATTCACCCATAAAATTAGGCCCTTCAGAAATTAACCTTGACGACGCATGGCAGTATTTAAATAAAAAATCCCTTTTTGTTCTCTCATGGGGTATAAGAGGAAAATCGGCATCCAAAATTGGTGATCCTGAGGTACTGCTATCAGAGTGGAAGAAAAAAGTAATAGACGAGGGACTTTTCTCTCCGCGTGTAATATACTCTTACTTTAAATGTCATAATCAGGGTAACAAACTTGTGGTGGATTCAGATAAACAAGGACAAGTTGTTTTTGACTTTCCAAGATCAGCAAAGCCTAAACGGCTGTGTATTACAGACTATTTTGGGAAAGACGATGTTGTTCCATTCCAAGTAGTCTCTGTGGGTCAAAAAACTGTATCAAAAATTGAAGAACTCAATTTAAACAATAATTATACCGATGCCTATTATCTTCATGGTTTGGCAGTAGAAACAGCAGAAGCTTTGGCAGAATGGGTCCACCATCGAATTAGAAGAGAACTAAATATTGATAAAAACAGAGGACTCAGATACAGTTGGGGATATCCAAGTTGTCCGGACACTATGCAACATTATTTAGTGTGGAAACTGATTGATCCAACCACTAGTGGAATCGGTCTTACTTCTGCAGGCCAGATAAATCCAGAGTATTCTACAGCTGCCATAGTAGTTCATCATCCTGATGCAGAATATTTTATACTGTAGATACGATTAGATTTGAGATAGATAGATAGATAAATGACAATTAGTGATTTTATTTTTTCCTGCGCAACAGATAAAGTGCCTGCTTACTTTACCTATGAGGCTGAAAATATGCTAATCGTGCAATCAAAGGAGGGCGCTAAAAACCAGAAAAATGATTTTGAACAGATTGAAGGTTTCATGGGTGCGCTGATATCACACGAGTCTGTACATGTAGTAATAGCAAAATTAGTTGATGGTCAGATTTCTGATTCGTTAGACGATCTTGAAATTGTTGTGGAGAGATTTGGTAAGAAATTCCAGGTTAGCCTAAATAATATGTTCTTTTCAACAGATAGCAGTGGAATTATCACAAAGTAAAAATGATCTTGTTATTCAGTTGTTATTTTTGCATGCAGCCTTCAATGATTTAATATATTTTTTTAATTTATTTTGTAAGTAATCAATACTGTCATCTTTATTATCATCAATCAATTTGATGATGGCACTACCAACAATCACAGCATCGGCTCCATATTTGGACATAAGTTTTATGTGATTTGGCTGGCTTATTCCAAAACCTACAGAGATATTGTTCTTGTTTGAACTTAATTTTTTTATGTTCCTAATAGCAGTAAGAGTGTATTCATTAAACGAATTTCTCGTACCCGTAGTACCGTATACAGACACAACATAAACAAAACCCGTAGAAACATCAAGTGTTCTTTTGATTCTAAAATTTGATGTATTCGGAGCAACAAGGAATACCGATGCAAGTTCAAGATTCTTAGAATATTCCAGGTACTCCCTGGATTCTTCTATAGTCATATCAGGGAGAACAAAGCCATCCACTCCTGCTTCCTTTGCTATCTCCATGAACTCTTTGAATCCTTTTTTTTGTAGAATATTAGAATATGTCATTATGACAATTGGAAGTTCAGGATATCTTTTCCTGGTGTACCTAACAATATCCAGACAAATATCCGGATTAATTCCCTTCTTTAACGCTCTAAATGAGGCCTCCTGAATTGTTGGACCGTCTGCAATTGGATCTGAAAAAGGGATACCGATTTCAATAATGTCAGCACCTCCGTCCACAATTGAGCAAATTATTTTCTCACTTGTGCCGGCGTTAGGATAACCTCCCAAAACATAGCATATCAGCCCTTTTTGATTCCTTGATTTTAATTCAGCAAATTTTTTCTCTATTCTATTATTTTGTAATGATAACACTGACTATGACCTGCCGAGGAATTTTTTTCTAAACTTCATTACTTGATCTATGTCTTTGTCACCTCTACCAGACAATGTAACAATAATATTTTGATCTCTTCTCATTTTTTTTGCCAACTTCATTGCGTATGAAACTGCATGGCATGATTCTAAAGCCGCTATAATACCTTCCAATCTTGAAAGTTTGAAAAACGCATCCAACGCCTCTTTATCACTACATGTAACATATTCTGCACGTTCAATGTCCTTTAGTTGAACATGCTGAGGACCCACGCCTGGATAATCCAAGCCTGCCGAAATACTATGTGTATCATTTATCTGTCCAAATTCGTCTTGTAAAAGATATGTTCTCATTCCGTGAAGTATGCCCTCTGAACCAACTTTTAGTGTGGCAGAATGTTTTCCTGTTTTTATACCCTTGCCACCTGCTTCAACTCCGTATAATGACACCTTGTTATCATCTAGAAATGGAAAGAAAGTGCCCATTGCGTTACTACCTCCACCTACACAACACACAAGTGCATGAGGAAAACTAGTACCAGCCGTGGTAGTTAAGTTTTTAAGTTGTGATTTAATTTCCTCACCAATTACGCTTTGAAAATCTCTTACAATCATAGGATATGGATGTGGTCCCACAACCGATCCTATCAAGTAGTAAGTATCTTTTACATTTGTTATCCAATCGCGTAACGCTTCATTTATAGCATCCTTTAGTGTTCTTGTTCCAGAATCTACACGGTGTACCTTTGCTCCTAATAGTTCCATTCTGAATAAATTCAATTTTTGTCGTTCAACGTCTATAGATCCCATGTAAATTTCTGCCTTCAACCCAAGAACAGCTGCTGCCATTGCCGTTCCTACTCCATGCTGACCTGCTCCAGTTTCTGCAATTATTCTTTTTTTTCCCATTTTCTTGGCCAAGAGACATTGGCCCAAACAGTTGTTGGTTTTATGTGCTCCGCCATGTAAAAGATCCTCTCTCTTGAGAAAAATCTTTGCACCGGCTACATGATCTGTCAGATTCTTTGCAAAAAAGAGCGGTGTAGGTCTACCTGCATAATTTTCAAGATAATAGTCAAGTTCCTTCTTAAAACTAGAATCGTTTTTAATTTTTTCGTATGCTTCCTCAAGTTCAGTAATCGCCGGAACCAAAGTTTCTGGAATATACTTGCCTCCATATTTTCCATATTTACCATCTATAGGAAACCTTTGTAAATTGGTCATTTTGATACGGGTTCCAGAAATTGCTGTAAGTCTGAGGATTTAAACATAGCATAACTCCTTTATCTTTTCAAAAAAATTCTCTGATTCCATGATGCTTGTGCCAACTAGAAATGCATCAACGCCAATTGATCTTAATTTCTTGATTTCATCAGATTTGGATATTCCGCTTTCACTTATGATAATATTGTTTTGTTTATCAATGGTTTGTAGTAGTTTAATAGTAACGTTGATGTCAACCTCAAGAGTACTCAAATTTCTATTATTAATACCGATAAGTTGCCGTTTATTTTTTAGTATTTCCTTAAACTCATCTTCTGAATGAACTTCGCTAATAACTTCAAGGCCTTTTCTTCTTGCGTAATCAGAAAATTTTTCCATGCTTCCTTCTGCAAATCCCTTGTCAAATACGGTTTTAATTAACAAAATACAATCTGCGCCTATCTTTTTTGCTGCATCAATTTGAACCTCACTAACAATGATATCCTTCATTAACAAAGGCACACTGACACTTTTCCTGACAGATGCCAGATTATTGATAGAGCCTTCAAACAAGTAAGGCTGAGTGAGTACTGAAATCCCAGCAGCTCCTGATTCTGTCATTTGTATAGCTAGTTCCTCTGGATTTATTTTGGATTGATCCAAAATTTTGCCTTTTGAAGGTGAAGCAAATTTGATCTCTGAGATAATGGGAACACGACTGCACGTGAGAATTGTTTTCTTTAGCGAAATTATAGAATGACTGTCATAATCATATTTGTCTGCATCATACAATCCTTCGTTGACGGCCTTGTAAGAATTGTCAGTTAGAGTTTTTAGTCCCGTTTCTCTGGAAAAAAATTTACTCAAAGTTACACCAGAGAGTAATTTCAGTCCTAATCATATAACTGTATTTGGCTATAAGCCATATAAGTTAGGTGGCATCAATCTGAAGGAAGTTTCTATTATCCAAGTCTATCAATCCGTCTTGTAAATGCTGACTGATTGAAATATTTCCCCATTTACTAAATTGTATTATTTATAACGCTTATACGGCCCCAAATAATTGAACTCTGTCGCTAGAGTTTTGACACACAGAATTGTTGAATTCAAATTTCACATTCATTTTTTTCCTTACACTTTCTATTTATGATCTTGATTACGAAATATAAAATGTCAAATAGATGATAATACAAAAGACATTTATGGTTTAAACGGAACGAAAAGCTGAGGACACGTTTGGTAAGTACAGGAAACAAGACTTTATTCTTGATAATTGTATTTTTATCACTATTTGCAATTTTTTCATCAAGTTTATTTGTCAATAAAGGCAGCTCTCAAGGTCTAGGCAATTTTCTAGACCGCATTTTCGGCGATGATGGCGATGATCAAGGAGAACACGGTGATGATGGCGATGATCAAGGTCAAAATGGCGATGACGGTAATAGGGGAAATAGGGGAGATAGGGGAGATAGAGATGACAGAGGCGATAGACGCGAAGATGGCGACAGAGGTGATAGGGGAGATTTATTGAAGAAACTTCAAAAAGCGTTCAAGGACAGAGACAAAGACAAAGACGATATGCAAGAACCCAAGAAGGAGGAAAGTTTTGTTACCAAAGACTACAAATTTGCAGACGAAGGCGAAGAGAAACGTAAGAACTTTAATTTTGCTGTGGCGGGCGACTTTGGATGCTCAAAAAATGCAAAAAACACAATCAAAAATATGAATGATAAAAAACCTGAACTTGTAATCCCGTTGGGAGATCTTTCATATGATAAATCAGCTAACTGTTGGTTTGATTTAGTTTCACCATTCAATGAAAGGTTGAAAGTGACTCTGGGATTTCATGACATAAATGACGGAGAATCGAAATTAAATCAATATGAACAGACTTTTTCACTGAAGAAACATTATGATTCTTTTGATTACAGACACGTCCATTTTGTAATAATGTCTTCATTATCTAAATTTGATCAAGGTTCCGAACAATACAAATTCATCAATGAGGACTTGAAAAAAGCATCCGAAGACAAGGAAATTGACTGGATAATAGTAACAACCTATAACCCATTTTACACATCACCGTCTAAACATACAGCTGAAAAAGATATTAGGGATATCTATCATCCAATGTTTGAACAATATGGTGTCGATCTAGTATTACAGGCACACAATCATAATTATCAGAGGACATACCCGATATCATTTAATCCTAATGATAGTTCCAAGCCAACAGTAACAAATCAATTTTCTACAGATTATAAGAGTCAAACAGATGGCATAGTTTTTGCAATAGTAGGCACAGGTGGAGAAGGTTTCTATCCTTTAGATGGTCAAGCATCCTACACCGCCACTCAATTTGACAGATTCGGATTTCTGAATATAGAGATTAGTAACGGGAATCCTCACACCAAATTATTAGGAACTTTCTATGACAACAAAGGTGACGAGGTGAGAGATGAATTTACAATTGAAAAGGCAATAAAGAATCTGGTTGATAAGACCTAGTTAATCTATTATTTATGGTTCACTTATTTTTCAACAACCAATATGACTGTATTCAGTTGCATATGCTTGATAATTTAGTTGCATGTCTGTGTAATTCAAATATAATATTATTGACGCTCCAACGCACTTCGGTCCCAATTTCCGCAAGTTGCAGCTGCTTCGTAGGTGCTCTGTAAGAAAGACAACAAGACATCATCAGGTGATGTAGCCCTGCGGACCACATCATAGGGTAACAGATATTCTCCCATCCCCCTATGGTAGAAAGCTTGAGCGGGCTGAGTGTGGTATTCATTGAATCCAGGCGGTTCTGGATACGAGTAAGCGTAGAATACTGGTTTGTCAATAGGTCCGCCGCCGGGCCAGAAACCGCAACTGCTCACTTCATGTGAATAGGCTTCAACTGCCACAAAACGAGCAACGTTTGTTGCTCCTGGGTGGGGTGGTGCCGTACGTCCTGAAAACCGAGTAACGGCCAAATCAAAAGCTCCCCAGAAAAAATGAACTGGACTCACTTTCCCATTAAATCTGCAACGAAATTCAGTAAATACCCTATTGGCCTGTGTCAAAATGCGCCAGAATTTCTGCACATATTCTGGATCATAGGATGCATGTTTCTCATCATTTTCAAATGGAATTCTATCTGCAACTTCTACAGGTGTGGTCCAAATTTTTACAGGCATCTCAAGAGAGTTTAAGGCGTCCATTGTTTGTTGATAAAAGTCAGCTACTGAGCGCGGTCGCAGATCAATCGTCTTAGCAGGACCATCAGTCGTTTCAATTATGAGTTGATGATCTATAAAATTAAAATCTATTTGGAGAAGTCGACCACTGTAGTGCATCGTTGACGTTGTGAGTCCGCGCGGTGATACATATAGAGTGGTATTCCACCAATGATTTACCTTCGGTGTCAGTGCAAGTCGAATTTTTCCGACTATTTGAGTCCACATATGCAATGTATCATAGGTGTCTTTCCATTCTGACAGCGGCAGTTCTGGCCATGAATTCACAGTCATTGGTGCCAAGGGCAGAGCCACCGCATGAACGGAACATATGTAACATAATAACTATTTTTTTTAACAAGAGTTTGGTTAGTTATGGCGGTATAAATGGTCTTAGCATCTTTAACGCAGCCCGGAAGTTCCAATGCTATGGTTTGGGGAAGGCAAAATTTCATGATTTTATCACTAATTGTATCTCTATTTCATGCTAGATAAACAGAGCTAGGCAGCCCACCCTTTAACACGCACTCAAGATTATAATCAGTATGAAATTTGCTCAAATCAATAAAACATCGAAGCAGCCAAGCTATTGAGATTAACAATAACACCATGAACCGTCCGTCGCTCCCGGTAAAGTTTTAGTTGCTATAAAAGCAGCCTATGTAAAGCTTCAATCATGTCAGTCGGTTTATTAAAAGATCTTAAGGATTGAAAATTAACTAGAAGTATTTTTTTCCAGTTTTTTTGCAGTGAATTACGAAAAAACACTAAAGCTAGGGAAATATGTAAAAAATTAACAGTAGAATCTAAGGACAAAAATATAACGTTACTATGTTATGAAAAAGAAGAAATATTTTGTCATAGATATTATGTCAAGCAAATTTGTGAACGCGAATTAAGTAAATTACAGCTAATCGAATTTAGAAAAGACAAGAACTATAATTGACTTTTGAACTAAACAATAATTAAATCGTCCGCATGCTTGGGCGTGCTTCTAATCTAATCCATTATCGAAATAGACATTTGTATTCCTGATTCCTTGATCTAATATTTTCACGTGAAATCTATGGCTACACTTCCTACAAAATAGAATGCCAGCAACATAGAATGTCGATTCGATATCCTTAATTGGTCTAGGCGGATGAATGCCACGAACATTAATTTTGTCAGCATGCGGGTCAGCTACAACTATTTCGATGTCCTTCGAACCACACCTAATACAAGGAAATCTAATTGACCTAAAATCCTTCATTATTCGTTCATAGTCCTTCTCTTTGATCGGATATTCTTCCCTCATTATTTTACCAACTTCGTTAACACTTACTTTCTAGTTAAGATTAACTAACAATACTCAATCTATACATTTTACTTTAATTTGAATTTAGTAACATGATTACATACGTTTGTTCTAATTAATTTTCATTTGCTGCCTTTGCTGCCCTTTGATACTTTGTATAATACCGCACCATCCTCCTCGGACGAGAGAACATACACGGAGCCATCTGGTCCAATCTCCATATTTGTAATCCTGCACATAATAGTGATAGTAATGATATGATGTGTTACTGTGGTTGATGGATAAAAGTCCACGTTTGGTAATTTCTGAATAAAATAAACTAACTTGAGAAACCTTAAATGAATTACTCCATATGACAGATTATGAGCGTTTATTATGTAATATTCCCAATAATTATCATTTCTTTAACCCTTATTTTCTCAGGTCTGATAAACATCACATATGGACAGGTAAACACAAATCTGCCAGAAGAATCCATAGAGAATAATCTCAACGGACTTCAAATATTGAGCCATAACTCATTTACAGATTCTATAGGTTATTTGCATGTAGAGGGGGAAATAAAAAATAATTACCCATCTACTGCCACATTTGTAAGAATCGTAGGAATTTTTTATGACATCAACAATCAAGTTGTCGGAACACAATTTACATATGCAAATCCTTCTGACATAGGCTCAGGAGAAAAGGCTCCGTTTGTATTAATACTTACGTCTGCAAGTATTCCTTTTTCTCAAATAGAACATTACAGCTTACAAGCAAGTTACCAATAAAGGATTGTTTGTTATAGCATTAAGTCATAAGTAGGCCACATCGATTACTTAATTAATTCTTAATAGTAGGCACAGGTGGAGAAGGCTTCTATCCTTTAGGGGTCAGGCATCATACACCGCTGCCCAACTTACAAGGTTCGGATTTCTGAATATAGATATTAGTAACGGGATTCCTCACACCAAATTAACAGGAACTTTCTATAACAACAAAGGTGACGAGGTGAGAGATCAATTTACAATTGAAAAAGAAATACAAGTTAAGAACCTGACAATAACAGTTAGTTAATCTGTATCTCTTCCTAGAACAAGCTCGAGACGACTGTATGCATTTAGTCAGCTAGCTTTTACTGCCCTTGAACCACACTTAGGACATGCAGTCTTTCTATGCTCATTCCCGCATTTCATGCAAGAAAATCTTAGGGCCTTATATACGGAGCTGCTGACATCTGTGCCCAAACCTCGACGGGATCCTGAGGAAGAGACTGATTTATACCAACCCCTTATCCCGCCCATACCAGTCTTTTTCAATCCCATGTCAGCTCTAATGACATAAAGTGCAATAATGATAATTAGCGAAACTGCTAATGATATTGGAAATGGTATGATCAAAGTTACCATAAGAATAGTAACCACAGAGATAAACAGCCAAGCTAGATAACCTCCCCCGGATAGGTTGTCATTGTCGTCGGCTTTACTCATTGACACCTATTGCCCAATATATTATTTAATGACTAAGAGTTGCAATGCAACACATTTGGTAGAAAATTGAATTAATACGACTAGAAGAGGCAGTTGTTTTATTATACCATGTTGAATTAGTCAATTGAATTGAAAAAAAGATATTATCCCCAACAAAAAATCTGACACGATCCCAGCTTTTTCTTCTTCCCCTACTTCTTCTACCTGTTCTTTTTCTTCTTCGGACAAATTATAGAAAACTAACATTCTGTGTTTTAATAATTTTCTATTCTATTCAGTTCCAGTCAAAATCTGAAATATCGGGAAAAAACCTGTCAATCGGCACGAATTCGTCTCCCGTTATTTCACCGAGCGGAAAATCCTTTGTTTGAACCGTCACATAGACTGCGCCATTCAGCATTAATTTCTGAAGATCCACCAAGGATTTGCCATTTAATTCACCTTTGAGATCATCAGATGTTACTCCACCAACAGCAACCGATCCTACTACTTCATAATCATCTGTTAAGTTGAGGTTTGTCTCCTCGTATTTTTCTTTGACTTTAACTTCTTTTGCTTCTTGCAATAAATCTAATATCATATTTCCACCGTGATTATTGTCACCTCTACTGTAGACGTAAATTCCAGTTATATCATCAATATTGTTCAGATTAACATTGTATACAAGTTTCTTGAAATCTTCAGTAAACTTTAGACCAATGTAGCCATGAGCATGTGTAATCGTAGGAGGTTTTTGCTGATTCCCATCAAGCACGCTCCAATATCGATCTACTTGCACTGCATTGATTGACATCTCGGAATAGATTAATTCAGCCAAGACAACCAACATCAAAAGAGTAGTAACTGTCAACAGAAACAATACTTTCTTCATCGCTACCGAGTGCCTATGGATTAGGTTGGAAGAAAGATCATATAAATCAGAACGACCAACAATCTAATATTTTCGTTGTAATATCCTGAAAAGTATAGAAAATTTTATTTATAATTTAAGTCATGTCCTGTGGGTTTCGGACACTGCATGTAGTCGGATCCCGTTGATTCTATTGATTCTATTTAGCTTTTGTTCGCCCGAGGAGGCGCTTGCAGCATTTCATTTCTTTTTAATCACTTTCACATGACTGTAGACGAACCCCCTATCATGGATTTTACAATATATCTGTATTACTTAATCATAGAAGTAAAGGGTTAGAAAGGCATCAAGGGGCTGTGAGGCCAGAAATAAATATCTCTCAAATAAGGGTCTTGAAGTAAACTTACTCGATGATTTGAATTGGCCACATATTAGCTATCAATTAATAAATATATTATTGTTCATGATAACATTCTATCTGAGAATTGTCAGAAAGTAGAATCTTCCATGATAGGTCCAAGCTATCTTCGCGGTACATACCCGATGAACTTCACCATAGAGAAAAAGAAATGTCGTTGCTTCTAACAATCTTTAAAGATTCTTATATCAAGCCAGACGAATTCTTGTTTTCGACTCCACAAATAGTGGGAAGGTCAGGAATTGGAAAGACATCTACGATTATGAAATTTTCAAAAATGTTAGAAAATGAATTTATGATATCGGGATTAACCCTCAAAGTTGCCTATATTAATCTAAAGTTACAGGGTGGCAATAAATATGCAGTTTATAGGTTCCTATTGGAAAAAATAGCTCCAGAACTTCCGTCACAAGGCCTCAGTGCAGAGGAGATGTTAAGATATCTCTTATCATATTTGACTGAGAACAAATTATACACCCTGATTATTTTGGATGAAATTGAATTTTTGCTCCGATCAAACAAAGATAGTGGCATAATATATGACTTTACGAGGCTCAATGAGTTTGATCTGTCAAAACACTGTAATGTTATAGGTGTCGTCTTCATCGCAAGGAGCACAGATTTTCATGATAAAATCGACAGTTCAGAATTAAGTACTTTAGGAAGACTACCAATAGAATTTAAGCCATATTCCATAGACGAAATAAGCGATATTTTACTTACAAGGACTTCAGAATCATTCAATCCTAATGTAGTCGGTACTGATATTATCGATGAAGTTTCACTCATAACAACATCTTCACAAGTAGGAGGTGATGTACGATACGCTTTGGACTTGCTGCTATACGCGGGTAATCTTGCAGAAGCAAATGGGAGCGATCGAATCACTTTAGACCAAATTCGTAAGGCTCATGGTTACAATAAACCGCCACTTACAATCGAGGATTTAAAAGAACTTCCCAAGAGTCATCTACTTACACTAATGGCCATTTTAAAAGTACAAAATAAGAGAAAAAAACAATACATCGAACTTAAGGAAATTAGGGTTTATGCCCTAGAATTGGCAGATGAATACAAGATAAAAAAATTCGAATTTGAGGACTCTATGAACGATTTATTCGAAAGAAAAATAGTCGAAATGAAGTCATTAAAGGAAATAGGAATGAACATAACATCATTAGTTGAATTAGAACCTTTATTAGAACAACAGATAAATAAAAAATAAATGGATTTTGATAGCAAGACTATCATAGAGAATGGAATAGGAACAATTGGCAAAATAAAAATAATAAAGGCATTAGCCGAGGAAAATAAATTGGTAACTATTTATGTTCTCCATAAAAGAACGGGATTAAAAAGAGAGGACATCAAACGAAATCTCAAAGATTTATTAAGTATTGAGTGGGTCAAGGAAAAACGAATGGCAAATACCATGTACCGACTTAACAGAGATAATGAATATGTAAATGCCATTCTTGGTTTTTTTGCTAATGTCGGTTACATAGGGCAGCCTTGAAAATAGTTTTGAAATACAACTGACTTGTAAACTGGATTGTGTTTGCCCGGCCACTACCATGAATGTAAATTGGAGTCGTCTGAAAACGATTAAAAAGGTGAGTATACAAAGTCTAATGTGCGGTATAGGACCAGTAGAGCTAGTAACAAATTTCCAAAGTTCATATTCATTACTGGAGGAGTAATGTCAGGTCTTGGAAAAGGAATAGTTGCTTCTTCTGTTGCAAAGTTATTACAGCTGACGGGATTAAAGGTTACCTGCACGAAAATAGATCCCTATGTGAATTATGACGCTGGAA
>JASKBU010000089.1:0-2116 GCA_033272285.1 Nitrososphaeraceae archaeon | reverse complement strand
ATGGGGCATTTTATCAAGAATATGAAATAATTTGTCTACGAATTTTTCAGTAAAATACCATTCAGTGGGAAATTCTTTTGCCAACCAGGAAGGTTTCTTTTCTTTCTGTTCTTCAGACATTGTTTTCTGATAAGATTTAGTTCGATTAAAATATTATCTAATTTATAGAGCATGTATTTTATCCTCTGCAACTGTAATTAAACACAAATCATCGGTAAATTCTTTCAGCTTGTCGAAAAAAGATTGAAAGACATAAGCAGCGTGGTCAATATTCTATTATGTCTGAGGAAAGAATCGGAGAGAAATTCGTTCGGAAACTCTATGAAAAGACAGTAAATAATGAGATTGAAAATATTGACAGCGATGAGATTGAGATAGAAATTGTCATATGAAGATAAAGTTGACGAATTGTTAGCATTGGCATTGCTGGGAGAGCGTCAGGAGCGCTAAGTCATAAATTACTTGCTGCTTAACATTCACTGTATGGGCGAAATAACAAAAAAGGAAACAAACAAGAAAACTAAACGTAGTTTCAGAACTGCTGCCTTAGCCCTAGGAATATCAATTATTGCAGACGCTCTGGATTATCTGGCTGCTCCGCTATTTAGTATCCCAATAATCGGTGACGTGTTTGATGTTATAACAACTGGGTTGTTGTATTCAATAACTAAAAGTAAAGTAGCAGTCATTATGAACCTTGCTGAATTTATACCGTTTGTAGGAGACTTTCTCCCTGTTTATACCGTATCTACTTTGGTTTGGATAATGCGAGAACACGGTTATGAATCGTTTTTTAAAAAGTTACTAGCATTGATATCAAATAAACGCTAAGATATATCAAAATCGGGAACCTGTATATGCTCCCTAAAAACTAAAATAAATGAGGAATTCTGTATGCATGTTTTGGGATGATAACGTCTGCGTTCTAATTTATGGAAAGACTATATTGATCAAAAAGTTCTTCGGGACTATGCTGACAGTTTTTTTCATTGAGATGTTTATCTAGTATGTTCAGAAGACGAGATGCTTTGTCACCGTTCGTTCTTCTTGTCATACTTGTGCAAGCTTATTGGCCAATAAATTTGAGATAGCTTCTAGCTACTTGCTCTCGACTACCTTCGCACTAATGAATTCGAGTAATTGGCTGCATCATTCATTTCTTATCTATTATGGTCTTCAGCTCTGAGGCAACAAGCCTTATAGCTAATAGAAATCCTTCTTTATACGATTCATCGATTTTTAATTTTTTCAATTCCATATCAGTTATTTCGGGAAAATCCTTTCTTAATATACGATCAGAATTGACAGGATTCTTGCTGTTTGATTTTTTTTCACGTCTTTCAGCTAGTCTTTTCTCCTTTACCAATAGATATCACGTTATGCCTTCAAGTAGAGACTATTTAAACTTCTAACAAGTAGAGTTGTCGGTGTTGCATTGTCTGAGAATCGGAGGGATTAAAATCAAACATAGAAAAAGTGACTAGAATTAATAAATCCTCAAAATTCTTCTTTCAAACAATAATGACCTGTGAATACTAAGTATTAATTCATCAAAAACTAGAATATTTTCCATAAAATTTTGCTCTTAGATTGTGTAGCTAATCTGCGTAGATTTACAAAGGTACATTAATTTGCTGTTTTAGACAAAGCCCTGTCTACTGCCTTGGCAGTCCTATAGTGCTATATTTGAATGTCAATTTGAAGTTTTGCTAAAAAATGAAGAAAAACAATCCCCTAGTAAATGCTAGTAGTAACAAAAGGCGTACAAAAAACAGATGCGTTTATTAATTAATCCACTTCTAGGTTCTACCGTAACAATTTCAGATAATAAAAAAGACGGAATAATTCGAGAATGACGACAGTGAAGAATGATTTATTCGAATAAAGGAAGTTGCAAAAAAGAAGACCATTCTATGGTGATGAATGGATTTAAAGGATTTGAAACTAAGAATTAAGAGCTTTCAAATCGCAAATTTATTAGGATTTTATTCCTGCTAACCCTTCACCCAAATACGTTCTATGGCATGCGAAGGTATCAATTCTCTACGTATTATAGAATTTTCGCTTTCCTTTCTATAAAATGTCAATGTAACAAAATCAGCTACGACTTGCACGT